>NZ_CP187419.1:6704937-7339916 GCF_049819085.1 Anatilimnocola aquadivae | reverse complement strand
TACTCGTGGTCGCACTCGACACGCTTTTGCATCTTTTCGAGCGTGTCGGTTTCGCCGCGCCAGCCACGCACTTGGGCGAGGCCGGTGATGCCGGGCTTGATCTTGTGCCGCAGCATGTAGCCTTCGATCATCTGGCGATATTGCTCGTTGTGAGCCGTGGCATGAGGCCGCGGACCAACGAGACTCATGCTGCCACCTACGACGTTGAAGAGTTGTGGCAGTTCGTCGAGCGAGCTCTTGCGCAGAAAGCCGCCGATGGGCGTGAGTCGCGGATCGTCCTTGGTAGCTTGCGTTACTTTCGCACCGTTCTCGCAGACTCGCATAGAGCGGAACTTCCATACCTGAATCTCGTTGCCATCGAGGCCGTAGCGGCGTTGGCGGAAGAAGATCGGCCCGCGCGAGGTGAGTTTGATGGCAATCGCCGTGACCAGCATCGGGATCGCTGCGGCCAGCAGGATGAGCGAGCCAGCGACGAAGTCGAAGATGCGTTTGACGATGCCATCGACACCGTAGAACGGATTCTCAAACACGCTCACCGCAGGCAAACCGCCGATATCGGTCCAGCGCGAGTGCAGCATCTGGAAGACGAAGAAGTCGGGAACGATGTACACCGAGGCCGTCGTGTCGCTCAGTTTGCTCAACACGCCACGGATGCGATCTTCGGCCCGCATCGGGAAGGTGATGTAAATCGTTTCAATGAAGCCAGCCTTGGCGTCGCCGATTAGGTCTTCGATGCGACCGATCTGCCGCTTGAGGCCGGCGGGAAGTTCTGGATTGCGATCGGCCGGCCGGTCGTCGTAGTAACCAACGAGCTTCAAGCCGAGTTCAGGTTGTGCTTCGAGGTTGCGAGCCAGTTGAAAGCCGAGTTCGGTTACGCCGACGATGGCCACGGGCCGATGATTCATGCCGCGCAGCCAGAAGGCGCGCTTCATGGTTCGCAGCAGCGAGTGGGCGACGATCATCAGCGCGGCGGTTGAGCCGGCCCAAACCAACAACAGCAAACGGGCCTGGCCATGCCAATCGGCCGACGAAACACCGAGCGTTGTTAAGCTGATCGTGGCCAGCAGCGCCAGCGACAGGGCCCAGGTGAAGAGTGTGCAGAAGACTTCGCGCTCGCTCGAAACACCTCGCCAGCTGCGATAGAGGCCAGTGAACTCAGCGATGAGCAAATGGCCGACGATGGCGATGCTGCCCGCCACGACGTCGTGCTCGGGCAGGCGACCAAACAGGCGCGAGGCAAAGATCAAGCCAGCGATGATGGCGGCCGCGTCGACCAATCGAAACAGCGACCCCATGATCGGAATCTGTTGGCGGATTCGCCTTGCAGGTAAACCCATGACAAGCCACTCGCGAGCAAAATAGGGGGCAAACGGGCGAACACCTCGCCCGGCAACTATAGATCACTGGGGAATGACGCAATGATGCCACCGCGGGAAGTCTGTAGCATCCGCGCGCAATCGTAACGATTGTGCCGCTTGCAGCATCCCAAGCTCTCTTTGCAAAAACAGGTGATTGGTCCTTCCGCGAGGCGTAGAATAGTCAGGCCGGTACGTGCACGACGGTGCAACGATCCTCGCCCTCATCCAGCGGAGTGGAACTGCGAACATGCTCTCTCGAGACCTGCGATCGCTGTTGCTCATTGCCTGTTTGAGCGTTTCTTTGTTCTGCGGATGTTTTCGTAGTACTCCGCCGGCTCCTCCGCCGAAGATCGCGCCGCCAGTCGTCGTGGCACCACAACCCGCTCCCGCGATAGAGCCCGCGAAACTGCCGGTCGAAGAACCGGAAACGAAGACGCCAGCGGAAGTGCCCGCGGTAGTCGAAGCTCCCGTCGTTAAGCCCGTCCCCACAGAACGTCTGTTGTTGCTGGCGCCGAATGGTCCGCTGGTAATCGACTTCGAGTTGTGGGTTGATGGCCAGCCTCAGGCGGAGGAGTTCGAGAAGCTGCTGCATGAAGTGCAAAAGTTGGCCGATACCGATGGTGACGGCACTGCGACTTGGAAAGAAGTGACGACCAGTCCCAAGTTCAAGTTTGGGCAGTTTGGCAATTTGCCCATCGATCGCGAGAACGCACCGAAGCAGATCATCAAGCAGTACGACCTGAATGGCGACGGCAAAGTCGACTTGAGCGAGCTTCCGCGGTTTCTTACTCGCAATGCCGGTGGCGCGCGAGCGTTTTCCGTACGCAGCATTGAGAAGTTTCATTTGCGAAATCGCCGTGGCAGTCCTACGTGGGAGATTCTCGATGCCGACGATGACGGTCAACTCTCTAGCACCGAAATGGAAGCTGCTGCGACGCGACTAAGATTGAACGACGGCGATGATGATGAGTCGCTGGTAGTAGGCGAACTGCGCAAGAGCGTTGACGTGGAAGAGATGCGAGCGAATCGCAATCTTGGCGCGCGAGGAGACTTTGCTCGCATGCTTGGCGAACATGCGAATTGGGACTCCGTCCGGGCAGCGCTCGAAGAGCAGTACGGCCGAACCTTGGATGCGGAAGACTTTCTTCAGCGGCAAGAAGTGTTTGCCCATCTGGATGCCGACAAAGACGGCAAACTCAGCAAAAAGGAGTTCCCCGCGCTCAACACCTTTCCCGCTCATCTGCGGATGCGCATCGATTTCGGTGCGGCGAAGAAGACGGAAGAGGGTGAGGCTCCAACCATACCTCCGGTGACGATTCAATTGGTGGAATCTAGCCTTACGAAGCAGCCTATCGATGTTGCTGCGATCTCGCCCGAAGTGATCACCATGCCCGGCCGGCTGATTCTGCGCTGGCCGGGTGTGTCGCTCAAGTTTGTTCGTAATGACACGATTGCCGCCATCGATTTCGACACCCAGGCCCAGCAAGGGCTGACCATGTACGACGCCGATGCCAACGGCTATCTCGAAGCCAGCGAAATCAACGAGCAGGTACAAGCCCAGTTCGGCCGTTTCGAAGCCATCGATGCCGATGCCGATGGCAAAGCGCAGCTGGCCGAGATTGCTGCGTTTTTCCGCCAGCGGCAAGGTGCTCAGCGCGTACAGGTACACGCGCGAGCGCAGGATCAGGAAGACTCGCTGTTTCTGGCCCTCGATGCCAATGCCGATGAGCGGCTCGATCCTCGCGAACTCGAAGGAGCCGCGAAGAGGCTGAAATCACTCGACGCGAATGCTGACCGCTTCATCACGGTCGATGAACTTCCCACCGAGATCGCACTGGCCTTTGCCCGCGGCAGTATTGAGAACGCCGAGCAATTGTTCGCGGTTGGTCCGGCCGAAGTGCGTGCGCCGGTGGGCAACTTGCCGCCGTGGTTTGCAGCGATGGATACCAGCCGCGACGGCGTTATCAGCAGCAAAGAGTTTTTGGGCTCGGCCCAGAAGTTCGCCGCGCTCGATAAGAATCAAAACGGCTTCTTTGAACCTGACGAAATTCCAGCGTCCGCCTCTCCAACGCCGGAAGTTGCTCCACCTACTCCCTCGCCCGCAACTGAGACGGAGACAGCGGAGAGGAACGAATCGTGAAACAGTCTGCCTACTCTTTCGCCCGCAGTGTTGTTGCTGCGGCTGCTTGCTTGCTGCTGACTTCGTCGCCAGCGTTGGCACAGCTACGCGCGAGACTCGTGGAACCAATCGGTGTCATTGCCGGCGCCAACGAAACACCCAAGCTGCCGCAGTGGAACCCGGCTGCCGTGATTGCCGAGCGAAATGTCCCGGCCAATGCGGCCGGCGCTGTCGAGTTGCTGCGACGCTTTTCGAGTAGCAGTCCTGCGGACCGCGATCGCTGGCTGGGCGAACTCGATGCCGATGATTACGCCACTCGCGAAACCGCCACGCAACGACTGATTCAACTGCCCGCCCTTCCGCGCGAAGCCTGGACCAAGCTGAGTGCCACCGCCAATCCCGAGCGGCGCTGGCGGCTGCGACAAGTGCTCGATCGCCATGAGTCCGAATCGACACAAGTCTATCGAGCAGCGCTGCAACTGATCGCCCGCGAGCCAACTGCCTTGCAAGACGAAGATTGGCTCACCGCGGCAGTTGTCATGGAACGGGCCGATCTGCGCGACGAATATTCGAATCTGCTACAGCGTCATGTCACGACTATTCAACTGCCCAAGTTTCGCGATGCGGTCAAGAGCGACCGGCTCTCGTCGCGACTCGCGGCAGCCGTCGTTCTGAGCCGCAGTGTCGAAGCCGCTGATCGCGCACTCACCGCGCAACTGCTTACTGATCCCGATGACCAGGTTTCGCTCCTCACTGCTCAAGGTGTCGCCTCGCATGGCGATCATCGTGCGCTTGCCACGCTGGTCCGTTTGCTCGATTCGCCACAGATTGATGTCCGCCGTGAAGCAGCTTCCTGGTTGTGTGGCCTGACAGGACAGGAGTTCGACTACTCTCCTTATGCCATCGCCGCAGAACGACAAGCAACGATGACTCGCTGGCGCGATTGGCTCGCGGTAACTGGATCGCAGGTGGTGCTGCAGCCGCCACAACGACTGGCGGTGCAAGCGCGGGGCAATCTGAATGGCCATACGCTCATTGCGACGGGTGGCATGGGAAAGATCTGCGAGCTGGATGCCGCCGGGAATGTTCTGTGGCAGCTGAACATGCAAGCCTGGAGCGCCGAGAAGTTGCCCGGTGGAAACGTGCTCGTGGCGTCTCACTGGGAGAGCCGCGTGTGCGAGTTCGATAGCCACGGCAATGTGGTCTGGCAACTGACGGGCGTGAATGCGATTCGGGCGAAGCCCTTGCCGGGCGGACGCGTGTTGGTGGCCGATTTTGGCGGCAATCGAGTTGTCGAAGCCGACTTCAGCGGCAACATTGTCTGGGAGCACGAAACGCCCGATCAATGCTTTGATGCCGAGCGACTGCACAACGGCAACACCATCTTCGCCTGCCCAAACCTGATTCGTGAAGTAGCCCCGAACGGCACCAGTGTGCGGCAGTGGTCGGTCGAAGGTCGCATCAACAGCTTGCAGGTGCTGCCTTCCGGCAAGCTGCTCTTGGCCAACTATGGCCAAGGGCGCGTGATCGAAATCGACGAGCAGAGCCGGGTGACCTGGGAACACAAGATCGCCCGCCCCAGCGATGCGTTTCGCCTGCCCGGTGGTCGCACGCTCATCACTACTGCCGAGCAGATTGTCGAGATCGACCTGCAAGGTCGCGAGATTCGGCAAGTCTCTGCTGCCGTGAATGGCGGCGCGCGGCAGTGAAGCGAGTGACGACCACTTCTCGCCCCCGCCCCTGCGGCGGGGGTTTAACGGCTTTTGCGCTAAAGGCCGACCCGCGATTTCAATCTCGGAGGCGGTGAAGTCACAAGCATGCTGCGACTCGACCGCATTTAGCGATTGTTTCGAGCGGTTGCAAAAAGCGGAATAGCCGCGATACCCGCCGCCGATACAAGCCAAGTACGGACGCGGATGATCCAGCCAGGATGGCTTCGCTTGGCCCCTTGGAAAGTCATGCTCATGTGGCGCGCGTTCTTTCTGGCACTGGGTATCTATGCCTGCATCTTCGGCGCGGAATGCCTCGTCGTCGATTCGTATGTTCTCGCAGGTGAGCGAACCGCTGGTCCTCCCGGACAAACGTCGATGTTTCAAAGCAGCACGCCGATGGCCAGCCGCGATTGGAAGCCGGCCGAGTGGGCTCCCTGGAGCTTGCTCTCGACCGGCGCGGTCGTGATTCTGTACTCCCTGACGCTGAATCGGCCGGGCTAGTCAAAAGTCAAATCTGCTCGACGCGTGATTCTTTGTCAAACGGCAATCCGCGAATCTTAAGGGGCAGTTTGTCTCGGTAGTTAGGAACAACAGCGGCATTCCAGGACTGGGCGGGTGCACTATAGTAAAGGGCTCGACTCGTTCGTACACGATGACGAGGTTCCGCTTCCTTTTGCTGCTTTGCTCGCCCATGCTTCCCGCCGATCCGCCCTTGCCGCTGCTTATTACTGGTCTCGCGGGAGTGGCTGGCTATAACGCCTTTCAGTTCCTGCGGGCCAAGTACGGCGAGCAGGTGCTGGCCATTCGCCGCACCGATTATTGGCCGCTGAGCGGGCCCGGCATCATTCCCTGCGACATGGACGACCGCGATGCGATGCGCCGGTTGTTCGACAAGTATCAGTTCGCCGCGGTGCTGCACTGCGAAGGAACCTGCAAGCTCAAGTCTTGCGAACTCGACCCGGTCATGGCCCGCCGGATCAATGTGCAAAGCATGGAAGTGCTGCTCGAGACGATCGCAGGCTCGTCTGTGCGGCTCTTGCATCTTTCGATCGACCTGGTCTTCTCGGGGACGCGCGGCGGCAATCATCGCGAGGACGACGAAGTCGATCCCGTGACCATTTATGGCAAGACCATGGTCGAAGCCGAACAACTCATCGCCCGCGAAAGACCCAGCGCGACATTGCTCCGCATTTCGCTGCCGATGGGAGTCAGTTTTAATGGTCACGCGGGAGCCATCGACTGGATTCAATCGCGGTTTAAGAAGCAGAAGCCGGCCACGCTCTATTTCGATGAACGGCGCACACCGACCTACACCGATTGCCTCAGCCCGCTGTTGCTCGACGTGCTTCGCCGGCCGGAACTAACCGGGCTCTATCACGCCGGTGGACCTCGATCGCTCAGCTTGTACGAAATCGCCCAGGTGGTGAATCGCGTCGGCGGATATCGCCCCGACGACCTGATGGGCTGTCTGCGGATCGAAGCGGGTCCACTCCCACCGCGAGCCGGCGATGTGAGCATGAATAGCAGCAAACTCGTGAGCCTGCTCGGCTATCAGCCTTTCGATGGCTGGCCCTATCACAGCGAGTTCGTCCCCACACACCCCGATTGGCACCGCGATCGCCCCGGCGAACCAGGCTCACCGGAACTGCTCGCCGAGGTGCTGTATCGAAATCCCGGCAGAAAGTTCTGAGTTTCGAGTTTTGAGTTCTGGGACAAGAACAGTGAGGCCTTGTCCCCTCTTGTCTCAAAACTCAGAACCCAGAACTCGAAACTTGCCTTCTTGCCATCCTGCGGCCAGTGCCGCGACAATAGGAACTCACTAAAGACGTCGTCCACCCCGGAGCCTCCATGGAAGCCTCATCGCACGAATTCCTCAAGCAGCTGCTCAACACGCCCAGCCCCAGTGGTTACGAACGGCCCATTCAAGACGTGGTGCGCAAGTACGTGGCTTCGTTTGCCGACGACGTAAAAACTGACCTGCACGGCAATGTTATCGCTTGCAAGAATCCGGGCGCCAGTGTGCGCGTGATGTTTGCCGGTCACTGCGATCAAATCGGCATGCTGGTCACGCACTTTCACGACAACGGTTTCCTCTATGCTCAAACGATCGGCGGCTGGGATGCACAGCAACTGATCGGCTCGCGAATGGTCGTTTGGACCGACAACGGACCAATCCCTGGTGTCATCTCGCGCAAGCCCATTCACTTGCTCACCGACGAAGAACGCAAACAGATCACCAAGCTGGAAGACCTGTGGATCGATATTGGCACCAAGAGCAAAGCCGAGTCGCAAGAACTCGTCCGCATCGGCGACCCGATCACGCTGCAACTGGGCATGCAGGAGATGCGCAACAACCTGGCTAACTCGCCAGCCATGGACAACAAGACCGGTTTGTGGACCGTGATTGAAGCACTCCGCCGCGCCTCAAGCCAATCGCTGAAGGTGGGCGTGTATGCGGTCTCGACCGTAGCAGAAGAGATCGGCCTGCGTGGAGCGCAAACGAGTGCCTTCGGCGTTGATCCACACATCGGCATCGCCGTCGACGTGACGCACGCCACCGATTGCCCCACGATCGACAAGCGGCAGCAAGGCGATATCTCCCTCGGCAATGGCCCCGTCATTTTCCGCGGCCCGAACATGAATCCGCATGTCACCGAGCGCCTCATCCAAACGGCCAAAGACAAGCTGATTACCTACCAACTTTCTGCTAGCGGCCGGGCCGTTCCCAACGACGCCAACGCGCTGCAGTTGAACCGCGCGGGGTGCGCGACGGGCCTCGTCAGCATTCCCAATCGGTACATGCACTCGGCCGTCGAAATGGTCTCGTTCGAAGATCTTGACCGCACCGCCGATCTGCTCGCCGCGTTCGTTGTCGGCCTGACCGGCGACGAAGACTTTACGCCGTAGGCCGAGTACTCATCTCGCTCCGTCGAGATGACAGCACACAACGTCGGCAAATCGAACAGCATCATCTTGCGGAGCAAGATGACTACGGTGCAGCAATATGATTGCGTGGGGCAGCACCACGAAAATCTCCCCCGCTGACATTGACGCCCTTGGATGATCCTTCTAGTATCCCCAGCCGCTAAGCAGGCGGGGTGTTAGTGCTCCGCCAGATGGGGCGGAATGCGCCGCAAAATCGGAGCATTACGCGCCATGCGTGCTGGTTTGGCTGGACTTTAACGGTCAGCCGGACCGAAGAATTTATTCGGACGATAGCGGCTGCCTGCCTCTCATGGATGATGAACAGGCCGCTGAAGCCAACCATTAAATACAACCCGGGTTCACGTTGCGGACCGGGCCGCTGACGGGCTGAGAAAGGATTCTCCTCCCATGCGTAGGACGCGTTACGGTCTGAAGTTAGTTACTTGCCTCGTCGTTGGCTCGGCACTCATGACCACGGGCTGCAAGACGGCCGGCTGGGGCAATGCCAGCAGCTATGTTTGGAACCCCATGAAGTCGTGGGGCTGGGGCAAGAGCGAAGCACCTGCTGCTTCGTCGCTCGCCTCGAGCTCGACCAGCAAACCCAGCACCCAAATCCCGACGCCTGGCCCAACCAGCAGCGTCGCGGCCAAGACTCCCGGGGCTGCTCCGGCCAATAACAATTGGCCCAATAGTGGTGCCTCGGCTTATCAGACGGCTGCTGTTCCTCCGGTCAGCACCGGCGGCTACGGTGGCACGACGGCTCCAGGCAGCAGCTTTGCCAACGCCTATCCGGCCACGCCGAATGCCAACGGCTACCCAACTCAACCGGCTGCCGCTTATGGCAACCAAGGCCAACCAGGCCAGGTTGCTCCGACCGGCGGTTATGCCGCCGCTCCTTACGGTGCGCCTGCTGGCAGCACTGCGGCTCAACCGGCCGCCTATGGCCAGGCCTATACCGCCGCCGCTCCTGCTGCTCCGAGCTATCAGGCTCAGAACTATCAAGCGAGCCCTTACCAAAACCCAACCTCGGCCGGCTACCAACAAGCCCCGACGTACGGCACCGGTGCAGCTTTCAACACTCCTGCTCCGGCGAACACGGCTCCACCTGCCGGCGATGCCAGTCAGCCCGCCAATAACTGGGGTGGCTATCAAGCACCTGCTCAACCTTCGACCGGCTACAACACCCAAGGCTATATGCAGGGTGGCTACAACACGCAGAGCAGCAACCAGGCTCCCCAACAGCCTGCCTGGCAAATGCCCGACTCGTCAGCTGCACCTGCCAACAACGGCTACGTAGCTGCTCCGGCCAGCCCTTATGCCGCCGCACCCGCTGCCCCGGTCGCCTATGAAACGGCTGCCGCTCCAGCGCCCAACAGCATGGAAGTTTCCGGCACTACCACCGGCAGCCCTGCTGGTGGCGCACTCCCTGCCTCGCTATCGACTGCTGGCGGTTATCGCCCAGGCAGCACCGGACGCGTGACTGACAGCAACGTGCAAAACGCCGGCTATCAGCAACCGAGCACCGGCTACAACACCGGCGGCACCATGTACCGCTAAGCTTGCCGCATCGCGGTCGGCACTTCAGCTGAACTGATCTCAGACACCTCAAATCGCCAGTTGCCATTCACTTGGTAACTGGCGATTTTTCGTTGGCGTGCGTTTGTCCAAAAACCCCAGGGGTTATTGGACACGCTGCGGCCTTCGATTTTCACTGGAACTGTTGTTGGCTCAGGCACTTGCGCCGCAACAGCCAACTTTCACCTACACTCCTTTTGTCCAACAACCGGCTGGTTTCTTGGACGGGCCGTTCGTTTTGAATGCCTTGCGTGGCGTCAAGCTCGCCCTAGCAAGCAGGGCGCAGCCTGACCGCGCATCGCGGCCCGCAACGTATCATCAGATTGAAAAAGAGCTGCCCAACATTGTTTCAGTGTCGCGATTCATTGTCAAGCGTGTGTTTAGTAGTTTGCGAACAGTTTTTCCCTGGCACTACCTCGCCCAGGGTCACATCGGGCCGATGTGGCCCACCGTAGCCGGACTAGCTATACGATGGTTGCGGTTGCTGCTGCTGCATGTAGGCCGGATTGATCGGAATCTGGCCCGACATCATCAGGTAGGCCGTGGCCCAGAGCATCGAGATCAGCGGAACGGCGAACAAAAGGCCAATACCGCAAGCCAGACAGCCCAGTAGTGCGATGCCGATTCCCAATAGCCAAAGCACGAAGGTGGTCAATCGATTTCCCTCGGCAATGCTGTATGCAAGACTAAACGAATCCAGCACCGTGGTCTTTCGATCAACCAATAGGTAGTAGAACGGCCAAAATGCCAGCAGCAAGAAGATCAACGTTACGACGAGTAACGCGAATCCGACGATGCACGCCAGCGTTGCCAGAATCACACCGCCGAGCACTGGAAAGAAGCGATCGCCACCACTAAACAGATCGCTGAACTCAGCAGGCTGATACCGAGCCAACTTGAGACAGACCGTCGTTTGGCCAATGCCGAGAAATATCTGCACGCAATAGCCGATGATCGTGAAGATGACGATGCTCGTGATGATGAGTTCGTCGGGAGCCTTGTTAACTTGTAGCGCAAACTGGACGCCTTGGCTAATCCAGTTGACGATATTAGAGAGCAATCCGGCGACAAAGAATGTACCCACCAGGATCCCTAGGTTGTTTTGCCAGACCGTCATGGCGTGATTCATGATAGCGCCAATCTCCACCACCTGATGTCCCACTCCTTGCGAGTTCAGCGGCTTGGGCGCTTCGGTAAAGGAAGCGGGCGAGGCATAGGGATTGGCCGAAATGTTCGGGCCTTTGGGATCACCCGCGAACGGATTGCTGCCGCCACCACCACCGAATGGGTTGTTGGGCGGCGCGCCTCCACCTCCAAACGGATTCGTCGGTGGCGGTGTACTACCAAAGGGATTATTGGAAGGGGCCTGACCGAACGAGCCCGTGGATTGCGGCGTTGAAAACGCATCGCGACTCGGCGGTGCGCCAAACGGTCTGTCGGGCGAAATACTCGGAGTGGGCTTGGACTCCGGAGGAAACGCCGGCGGTGGCGCAGCTGCGGCCGTGCCAGGCACTGCGACGATCGACGCACACTTGGGGCACTTGGCATTCTTGCCGGCCGCAGCATCGGGAACGCGCAACTGCTGGTCGCAATTGGGACAACGAAATTCGATCGGCATGCGGATATTTCCTGCGCAAGTGGTTGATTCAAAGGTGTTCGTTGGCCAGGGCTCCAAATTGCCTGGCGACAAAACTAGGGCTGGGCTGCCAGCCGCTCGTCGATCTTTTGCAAATGGTGTCTCAAGTGTACGACATAGTCCTCAATCAGAGCCTCGAGTGTCATCGGCTCATACGTGCCAATCACACAGCTCACCGGCAGGGCAGCGGGGCGCACCTGACGAATGACATGAGCCAAATGCTCGTTGTAGGCCTGCCACAGGTCAAGTAGTTTTTGCCACGAAACTTCGTTGTACGCTTGCGCGGTTATCCACTCGTTTTGCTCGTACTTGGGAAAAACCAACTCGGGCACAAACTGGGCGCGAATGAACCGCTGATGATTGTTGGTCGCCGAGTCGATCAGGTGCCCCATCACTTCCTTGATCGTCCACCGCTGCGGCGCGGGCCGCTGCGACGCGGTTGCTTCATCGACTTGCCGCAAGCGAGTCGCACTGTCGCGAACCGCCGCTTCTAATTCGTGGGCCACAGCCGCCAACATTTCACGCTCCAGTTAGTACGTGGCAGTTTCTCGCCCACAATCGTACTACCCCCACGGCCCGGTTGCTATTTCACTTTGGCTGGGAAGGAGCGGCCTGATAGCTGAAATGGCGAGGTCTCCGGCAGTGTCGCCCCCGATTGACCCTGCAGATAGCGGGCGATACGATCAAAAACGAAAACCCGGGCGAAAGTCGGGTTTTCTTTGGCCCAGGGCTTGTGATAAGATTCACAAAGTCTGCTGCCGATTACGCAACCGCTTGGAAATTCTGGGGTTATGGAACTCAAGTTACTCCCCATTTTGTTGTTCGCCATCTGTGCCGCCGGCCTAGCGCTGGTGATGCTCTTCGCCGGTTCTCTCTTCGGACCGAAGCGAAACTCGGCCGTGAAGCGGATGCCGTACGAGAGCGGTATGGATCCGATTCACGACGCCCACCGCAAGTTCGACGTGCGGTTTCACTTGGTGGCAATCGCCTTTTTGATCTTCGATGTGGAACTCCTCTTCCTCTATCCCTGGGCGGTCGCCAGCCGCAGCGAGCACGGAATTGATGCCGCCATTGCCACCGCGGCCAACTTTGGCGCGGTGTTGTCGCGGCCGATTATTTTTGCCGAAGTGATGGTCTTTATTGCTCTGCTGGCTGTCGGCCTCGCTTATGCCTGGCGGAAAGGGGTCTTTCAATGGCGCTAGAACAAGCGACCCGAGACCTGCCTGAAAATGTCGTCGTCACCAAACTGGACGAACTGGCCAGTTGGTGCCGCAAGAACAGCCTGTGGCCGATGCCTTTTGCCACCGCCTGTTGCGGTATCGAACTGATGGCGACCGGTGCCAGCAAGCACGACCTGGCTCGCTTTGGCGCCGAAGTGTTCCGCTTCAGCCCGCGCCAATGCGACTTGATGATCGTTGCCGGCCGCGTCGCCATGAAGATGTTGCCTGTGCTGCAGCGCATCTGGCAGCAGATGCACGAGCCCAAGTGGTGTATCTCGATGGGTGCTTGTGCCTCGACGGGCGGCGTATTCGATACCTATGCCGTGGTGCAGGGCATCGACCGCTTCATTCCCGTCGATATGTACATTCCTGGCTGCCCGCCCCGGCCCGAACAGTTGATTCAGGCCATTATCGACCTGCAAGACAAGATTCAGACCGAAGGGACGATCAGCGGAGCCGAGTTCGAGACGGCCGCTCGTCAGGAGCGAAAGCGAGCATTGCAAGAGTTGCCCATGTACGGGCAGTCGCACTACTTTCATCCAGAATCGGCCGTCACCCAGCGTGGCAGTTCGATCGGTTCTCACTAGCACCTGTCCTTGGATACGAAGTCCCTTCGCTGACGCGGAGGGCTACTGAAAAAGATGCCTACGACACCCGAAACAATCAGCGCGATGGAAAGCCGCTTCGGCCAGGAGCGCGTGACGACGTTTCGCGATGAAACGCGCGTGGTCGTTCCCAAGGCTGAACTGCTGGCGACGATGCGCCTGCTGAAAGAGGCTCGTTCGTTCGATCTGCTCGTGGAAGTGACCTGCGTCGACTATCTCAAGTTCCGCGATGCGACCGATCGCTTTGGCCTCGTCTATGTGCTGGCCAATACCATCACCAACGAGCGGCTGATTGTGCGCGTCATGCTGAATGAGCCTGACTTGAAGGTCGACAGCCTGTGCGTGCTGTGGAATGGCGCGAACTGGCTCGAGCGCGAAGTGTACGACATGTTTGGCATCGAGTTTGTCGGCCATCCCGATTTGCGTCGCATCTTGATGCCGGACGAGTTCACCTCGTTTCCGCTGCGGAAGGATTATCCGATGCAGGGCCGCGGCGAGCGGCACAATTTCCCGGTCCTTACCCGCAATCAGGCATAGTAGAGCACGTTCATGTCGATTGCTTCGTTCGAAAACCCGACCGCCGAAAAGCAGGATTATCTGTGGACGCTGAACTTCGGTCCACAGCATCCGGCCACGCACACCACGCTGCGCATCGTGCTCAAGCTCGATGGCGAACGGGTCATCGATGCCATGCCCGATATCGGCTACCTGCATAGCGGATTCGAAAAGCTGGGCGAACATCTCGATTACAACCAGTATGTCACCATCACCGACCGGATGAACTACATTTCGCCGGTTGCCAACGGCGTGGCTTGGCACGGTGCGGTCGAAAAACTGCTTGGCATCGAGATCACCAATCGCTGCAAGTACATTCGCGTGATCGTGGCTGAACTGGCCCGTATCAGCGATCACTTGCTCAGTACCGGAGCTATGGGGCTCGATACCGGCGCGTTTACCTTCTTTTTGTATGCCTTCTACCAGCGAGAAGTCATCTACGACATTTTCGAAACGCTCTCCGGCCAGCGTTTTCACCCCAGCTATACACGCGTGGGTGGATTGTCGCAGGACTTCACGCCGCTGGTGATCGAAAAGATTCGTACCTTCCTCAAGACCTTCCCCGATACGCTCAACGATATGGATCGGCTGCTCAATCGCAACCGCATCTACGTTGACCGCACCAAGGGTGTCGGCGTGCTGACGAAGGAAGAAGCCACGAACTGGAGCGCTACCGGCCCGGTTGCTCGCGCCAGTGGTGTTACCCGCGATCTGCGCAAGGATGAGCCTTACCTGGCTTATGCCGATTTCGACTTCAACGTCTGCTGCATGAAATCCGGCGATTGCTACGCCCGCTACTACGTGCGACTCGCCGAAATGCGCGAGAGCCTGAAGATCATTCACCAAGCGTTGGAAAACCTGCCTGCCGGGCCGATCAACGTGGGCATCGACGAGCGGAAGACCTTGCCGAGCAAGCAGCAGGTCTATTCGACCATCGAAGGCACGATTACGCACTTCGAAATGACGATGACCAATCGCGGCTTCACGGTACCGAACGAAGAAATCTACTCGGCCATTGAATCACCGAACGGCGAACTCGGCTTTTATGTTGCCGGCGATGGGAGCGACGTTCCTTATCGCGCCCGCTGTCGCCCGCCGTCCTACATTCACTTCGCTTTGTTTCCCAAGCTCATTCGCGGCCATACGCTTTCCGACGTGGTGGCTGTGCTCGGCAGTTTGAACATTATCGCCGCGGAATTGGACCGCTAACCCTCACCGCTCAAATCTCATGGCTGAACGCATCCTTACCGACGAAATGATCGAAGAAATTCGCGCGTTCATCCCGCGTTATCCTTCGAAGCAAGCCGTGACGGTCCCCGCGCTGCACATCGTCAACGACAAGCTGCGCTACGTGCCGCGACAAGCCGTCGTCGAGATTGCGCAACTGCTCGAACTGCATCCGGCACAGGTCCAAGATACGCTCACGTTCTACGGCTACTTCAAGCAAGATGCTCCCGGCGGTCGTTGCCGCGTGTGGGTTTGCCGCTCGATCGCATGTGGCCTGCGCGGCGCCGACGAACTGCTCGAACATCTCGAACACAAGCTACACGTGAAGGCTGGCGAAACGACCCCCGATGGTCGCATCTCGCTCGAGTATGCCGAATGTCTCGGCGCGTGCGAACATGCTCCTTGCATTCTCGCTAACGACGATTTGCACAAGAGTGTGTCGCAAGACCAGGCCGAACAACTCGTGGCGTCCCTGAAGTAACCCCGCGTTCGCGAACCCAGTAGCCCGACGCGTCAGCGAGGGGATTTAGAAACCAATGGCACAATTCGAACCAGTTCTGCTGGCCAATATCGACAAGCCTGATAGCTGGACCCGTCGTGGATACGAATCCACCGGCGGTTACGAAGCCGTGCGCAAAGTCATCGGCAAAATCGCCCCCAAGGATGTTGCCGAAACGGTGAAGAGCAGCGGGCTGCGTGGTCGCGGTGGCGCTGGCTTTCCGACCGGTCTGAAGTGGACGTTCCTGCCGCAGAATCATCCCGGCCCGATTTACTTTTGCTTGAACGCTGACGAAAGCGAACCTGGCACCTTCAACAACCGCGTGCTGATGGAGCTTGATCCGCACCAGGTGCTCGAAGGAATGATGATCAGCTGTTATGCAACGAATTGCAAAACAGCCTACTACTTCATGCGGTGCGAATATCCGCTGGCGTACAGGCGAACCCTGGCGGCCATTCAGGAATGCTACGACGCCGGCTATCTCGGCAAGAACATCTTTGGCAGCGATTACTCGCTCGATATCTTCCTGCATCGTGGTGCGGGCGCTTACATCTGCGGCGAGGAAACCGGCCTGATCGAAAGCCTCGAAGGGAAACGGGCCTGGCCGCGGATCAAGCCGCCCTTTCCGGCCGTCGAAGGTGCCTTTCGCAAGCCAACCGTCGTGAATAACGTCGAGACTGCTGCCTGCGTGAAGCACATTTTCGATCGCGGTGTCGAGTGGTTCAAATCCATCGGTGTGCCGCCCGATCCCAACAACCCACGTGACGCTGGCAGCTACGGCCCGAAGCTTTATTGCCTCAGTGGGCATATCAACAAGCCAGGCTGCTACGAAGCGCCGCTCGGCATCACCGTCACCGACCTGATTGAGCAATACGGCGACGGCGTCTGGAAGAATCGCAAAGCCAAGGCTTGCATTCCCGGCGGCATCAGCATGGGAATTCTCAAGGCGGATGAGTTCCACTGCCCGCTCGATTTTAACGGCCCCGGCAAGTTCGGCTGCCTCGGTCTTGGCACTGCGGCGGTGGTCGTCATGGACGAAACCGTGCAGATGGTCGACTACCTGATGAACAGCGCCCGCTTTTTCTCGCACGAGAGCTGCGGTCAGTGCACGCCCTGCCGCGAAGGAACCAGTTGGGCCACGAAGCTGCTCACTCGCATCAAGGCTGGCAAGGGCCGCTTGAAGGATCTCGATCTGCTGGCCGAAATCGGCGATACGATTGGCATCATGCCGGGCACGACGATCTGCGGTCTGGCCGATGGCGCTGCCTGGCCGCTGAAGAACACACTCAAAAAGTATCGCGGCGAATTGGAAGAGTACATCAAGAAGACCAATCCGGATGGCTGGGCCGAAACGAAGCCCGTGCCCGCCTTGAAATTGCTGAGCATTCACTAACGCTCCAGAGACCCTATGCCAGTCGTCATTGTTGATGGAAAAGAAATCGAGATCGGTGCCCAGGAACGCCTGAACGGCATCCAGGTCGCCCGTCGCGCCGGCGCGGAAGTGCCACACTATTGCTGGCACCCCGGTCTCTCCGTCGTGGCCAGTTGCCGCATGTGCCTCGTCGAATGTGGTCAAAAAGATGCTGCCACCGGCAAGATCGCCATGCAGCCTCGCCTTGTGCCGGCTTGCCAGACACCGGCGAAAGAAGGCACGGTCTTCGTGACCAACAGCCAAAAGGTCATCGACGCCCGGGCGATGGTCGAAGAAGATCTGCTGCTTCGTCACCCGGTCGATTGCCCCATCTGCGATAAGGCCGGCGAGTGCTCGCTGCAGGACTATCACTTCGAACATGGTCGCGATCAGCGCCGCGCCGATATTCAACCCTTCACCAGCCGTCGCCGCGAATTGGGCGACACGGTTACGCTTTTTGTCGATCGCTGCGTGATGTGTACCCGCTGCGTGCGCTTCACCCGCGAGATCAGCGGCACCAGTGAGCTGATGGTGATCAACCGGGGCGCGCACGAAGAAATCGATGTTTTCCGCAACGATGCCGGCGAGTTGCAGTTCCCGCTCGATAACAAAATGTCGGGCAACGTATGCGACCTGTGCCCCGTTGGTGCCTTGGGGGACAAGGATTTTCTCTACAAGCAACGCGTCTGGTTCATGAAGAGCCACGACAATGTCTGTGCCGGCTGCAGCACCGGTTGTTCGATCAAGGTGGAAGAGAACCAAGATCACATCTATCGGCTCAAGCCACGCGAGAACGAACACATCAACCAATGGTGGATGTGCGACGAAGGCCGCTATGGCTGGAAGCATGTTCACGATGCGGGCCGCTTGCTCGAACTGCGCAGGCATGTCGCCACGAGCAGCAACGGCGACTTTGTTAATCTCGATTGGCATGCACTCCCCGCTGAACTCGAAAAGTCGCTATCTGCAGCGGGTAAGCTGGGCGTCGCTCTGTCGCCGCACTTAACGGTTGAAGAAGCCTATCTGCTGGCCACGTATATTCGCCGGCTCGATCCGCAGGCCGTCGTTGCCATGGGGCCGATTCCCGTCGAAGGCACTGACGAGAAGTTCAAGAATGGCTTCACCATTCACGCCGAAAAGTGCCCGAACCGCCGCGGCGTTGAAGCGGTTGCCGCGCACTTCGCTGGCAAGGTCATCAGCTGGGAAGACTTCACCAGCCAGGCTTCATCGCTGGGCGGTGTTTGGCTCAGTGGTGGTTACAAGCACAACTGGAACGATGCTGCGACGGCCGCCAAGTTTGCCGGCGTGAAGACGCTCGTCGTCCAAGACTGCTTCACTTCGCCGCTCTGGGATGCCGCCACGTTTCAACTGCCCGGTGGTACGTTCGCCGAACGCGAAGGCTCGTACGTCAACTTCAACGATCGCCTGCAATCGTTCCGCTGGGCCGTGCGTGCTCCGGAAGGTGTACAGGTCGAAGGTCAATTGCTGTGGCAACTGACTGGTCGCGTCGGCTTGTATCAAGCGAAGCAGGTTATGGCCGATGTGGCTTGCGAAATTATGTTCTTCGCACCCGCTGCCGGCGGCGTGCCTGAACTGGGCGTCGATTTGAAAGTGAATCAACTTGCGGCCGCGGCTGCCCAACCGGCAGCTGCCACTACCTAGTTCACCGATGCCTACTCAACTCATTATCGAAGCTCTGATCAAGATCGCCATCATCCTTGGCGGCTTGATGACCGCTGCTGCCTACTTCGTGCTGCTGGAGCGGCGCATGGCGGCCTGGGTGCAAGATCGCATCGGTCCGAACCGCGTCGGTATCCCCGGCACTAAGGTTCGCCTGTTCGGTCTCGGCCAGCCTCTGGCTGACGGCATCAAGTTCATCCTCAAAGAAAACTACACTCCCGCGCACGTCAATCGCGCGCTCTATGCCATTGCTCCGGTCGTGATCCTTACTGCCGCGCTCACCACCTTCGTGGTGATTCCGATGGGCAGTTTGATTCCCACGTTCAAAGTCGGGCCGATCGAGAGCAAACAGCAAATCGAGATGATTGCCGCGCCGGGCATCGATGTGGGGATGATTCTGATCTTTGCCCTCTCCAGTATCGCCGTGTACGGCGTGATTTTGGGTGGCTGGGCGAGCAACAACAAATACAGCTTTCTCGGTGGCCTGCGCAGTAGTGCCCAGCTCATCGCCTACGAACTGCCCCTCAGTCTTGGCATTCTCGGCGTGGTCTTGGCCGCAGGCTCGCTCGATTTGGATGCCATCACCAAGGCCCAGTCGTCGCAAGGCTGGTATGCCTTCCTTCAGCCGCTCGGTTTTGTCGTGTTCTTGATTGCGGCCTTTGCGGAAGCTTCTCGCTTGCCGTTCGACTTGCCCGAAGCCGAACAGGAACTCATTGGTGGTTATCACACCGAGTATGCCGGTATGAAGCTGCTGCTGTTTCTGGTTGCCGAGTTTCTGCACATGATCGCCGCCTCATTCCTGATTGTGCAGCTGTTCCTCGGTGGCTGGCACCTGCCTTTCATCACTCCCTACAGTCCCGATCCGAATGGCGTTGAAACCATCAGTTGGGTCACGGCGATCCTGCGCATCGCGGTGTTACAGACCAAGATCTTCGGCGTGATTGTGTTCTTCATGTTGGTGCGTTGGAGCTGGCCGCGGTTCCGCTTCGATCAATTGATGGCCTTGGCTTGGAAGATCATGTTGCCGCTCGGCATCTTGAACCTCGTCGCCGTGGCTGTCGTGCAAGAGTTGCAGCACTGGTATGCACCGAATGGCTCGCTCAATTGGACCCTCCTGGGCATGGTCGTGGGCTGGGTGACGTTGATTGGCGGCTGGCTGGCCGTGGCCTGCAGTAATCCGCTCGTTACCGACAATCGTCCCCGCCGCGACATTTCGACGGCCGAAGTCGATTCGCAGATCTAAGTTTTGAATTACAGAATTCAGCTGTCATCATGAAACCCGACGACCCCAACATCACCTGGATTGAAGAGCCGAAGCTCGGCCTGTCGGGCATGCTCTACCTGCCGCTGTTCGTGCAAGGCTTGACGACCACGTTCAAGCACTTGCAGAAGTCGCTGGCTGGTGGCGTCGTCACGGTCAGCTATCCAGACGAAGAGCCCAAGATCGGCAATCCCCTCATCTATCGCGGCGTGCATCGCTTGAACAAAGACGAGCAGGGCCGCGTGAAGTGCGTCGCTTGCTTCCTGTGTGCAACGGCTTGCCCGGCTCACTGTATCGATATCATCGCCGCCGAAAGCCCCTGGCCCGATCGCGAAAAGTATCCCGAAAGCTTCGTCATCGACGAGCTGCGCTGCATTTACTGCGGCATGTGCGAAGAAGCTTGCCCCGTCGATGCGGTCGAACTGACGAGCCTGTATAACCTGACGGGCCGCAGCCGCGAAGAAATGATGTTCGACAAAGAAAAACTCCTCAGCGTGTACGACGCGACGAAAGACAAAGAACCGATGAAGTCGCCCGGCATGGGAGGAACGGCCACATGAGCCCACTGCTCGCCGCGACCGAGTTAGCCAAACTCACCGTCGCCGATATTTTGCAATGTCCCACCACGTGGGCCTTGCTGCTGTCCGTCATCGGTCTGTGGATGATGCTCCCGCAGGGACTTCGTCGCGGTAAGACCATTGGTGGCGTGTTGCTGGTCATCGCGCTCGGTCTGTTCGGCGCCGATCAACCTTGGCTGGCCAATCCCATGGCCCAGGGCATCTTTTGGCTAATGGCTACGGTCACACTGGTTGCCGCCATTGGCTGCGTCACGGCTCAAAGCCCCGTCTACTCGGCTCTCTGGTTCGCGCTCTCACTGCTGGGGGCTGCGGGTCTGTTTTTTCTCGGTGGCGCACAGTTTCTGGCGGTCGCGACCATTGTCGTGTACGCCGGTGCCATCGTGGTGACGTTCCTGTTTGTGCTGATGCTCGCCCAGCCCGAAGGTCATTCCGCTTACGACCGCATTAGCTGGGGCTGGTTTCCCGGAGTCCTGTCGGTATTCGCCGCCGCTTCGTTGGTGGCGATGCTGACCTTTTCACTCGGCGGTCTGCGGCAGCAAGCGGTCGCCGAGAGCGTCGCCATTCACAATCGCGAAGTGGCCGCTGCCAAGTTGGACAAGCAACGGGTCGCCGCCGACTCCACATCCGAAGAGATCGCCGCTGCCAATCCAGCCAAAGCCAATCTGACTTTGGATTCAAATCACATGGCCCGCCTGGGTGGCTACCTGTTCACGCGGCATCTGGTCAGCGTCGAAGTGGCCGGCACGCTCTTGTTGGCGGCACTCGTGGGCGCGGTGGCAATTGCCATTCAAGGCAAGCAGCGCGATCGGGTTGAAGAGGCACTCACGCCTGGGGGCAACTCATGAACGAACTGAGCCTCCTCCACAACTATTTGACGGTTGGCAGCCTGCTGTTTGTCATCGGACTCGTCGGCTTTCTGGTGCGGCGGAACATGATCGTCATGTTCCTCTGCGTCGAAATGATGCTGCAAGGTGTCGCGGTTTGCCTCGTGGCCTTTAGTCGTTACCACGGCAGCTTGGGCAATCTGTTTGCCTGGGATGGCCAGGTGCTGGTGATCTTTATGATCACGGTCGCTGCTTGCGAAGCGGGAATTGCGATGGCCCTGATTCTGATGCTGGCCCAACGCACGGGCAAACTCGACGCGGTCGATTGGCAAGACTTGCGCGAAGAGGGCCAGCCCGCCTACATCGATCAACAAGTGCCCGAAGAATTGGCCGAAGACCAGGTTTGGCCCACGCTCACGCCCGCCGGCCGCGAGCCCCTGCCCAACATCGACGAACAACAGCATCGCAGCCGGGTGTAACGCATGGATACGATTTCGCTCTGCCTGATCCTCATTCCCGCGTTGCCGCTGGCCGCCGCGATTATTGTCGCGTTGCTTGGTGCCCGCGTGCTGCGCGAGGCCAGTCATTGGCCGGTTGTCATCGCCATCGCAGGCTCGTTTCTCTGCAGCATGCTGCTGGTGCGTGAGATTCTCGATGCCCAATCGAAACAACCCGAAGGGGCCGCCGGCTTCGAAAAAGTCGTCACCCTCTGGACTTGGGCGAACATCGAAAACGCCTATGACTTGAAGCCAGCTGTGCCGGCCGAAGGCACGACCGGCGATGCGAATGCCGCCGTTGTTCCGTCCGATGCGGGCTGGAAAGACTTCCGCATCGATGTCACCCTGCGAGCCGACGCTCTGACTTCGATGATGCTCTCGATGGTCACGTTTGTCGCGACGCTGGTGACCATCTTCGGTGCTGGCTACATGCACGGAGATCGTGGCTACTGGCGCTTCTTCGCGTATGTGGGCCTGTTCGTCTTCTCGATGACCATGCTGGTTTCAGTCAGCAACTTTGTGCTGCTGTTTGTATTTTGGGAAGCGGTGGGCGTCTGCAGTTACCTGCTCATCGGCTTTTGGTACACCAAGCCCGAGGCAGCTGCGGCCGGGATGAAGGCATTTCTGGTCAACCGCGTCGGTGACTTTGGTTTCGCCCTAGCCTTGTTCCTGATCTGGATCACCTACGGCACGCTCAACTATCACGACACCCTGCGCGACGGCACGACTGATCCGCAGACGATTGCCGACACGCTCGCCAAGAACGACCGCGTACTCGCCGATACGGCCAATGGTCCCGTTGCTGGCAAGGCATTGGTGCGCGGCGTGCTCGGCCAGATTCGGCTGCAGGACGGGCTCTTTGTCGGGGGCGCGGTAGCCACAGCGATCTGCCTGCTGTTGCTCGTCGGAGCCTGCGGCAAGAGTGCCCAGTTCCCGCTGCACATCTGGTTGCCCGACGCGATGGAAGGTCCTACTCCCGTTAGCGCGCTCATTCACGCGGCAACGATGGTGACTGCCGGCGTCTACATGGTGACTCGCTGCACGCCGCTGTTCATGATGTCGCCGACGGCTCAACTGGTCGTTGCCTGCATCGGCGGTTTCACGGCGCTACTCGCCGGCCTGATTGCCCTCACGCAATACGACCTGAAACGCGTCATGGCTTACTCAACCGTGAGCCAACTGGGCTACATGTTCCTGGCACTGGGTGTGGGCACGTTCGCGGGCATCACCGGCGGCATGTTCCACTTGTTTACGCACGCCTTCTTCAAGGCTCTGCTGTTCCTGGGTGCCGGTAGCGTGATGCACGCGATGGGCAACATTGTCGATATGCGACAATTCAGCGGCTTGCGAAAGTTGATGCCGCAAACGCACTGGACGTTCCTTTGCGGCTGCCTGGCTCTCGCCGGTGTCTTTCCGCTCGCTGGTTTTTGGAGCAAAGACTCGATCCTCGGCGCGGTGCACGACAAGGTGCATGAACTCGAACACGAGCATCATCACCGGGCGCATGGCAGCGATCATCCACCGGTGCAGTCACCCGATCCTAGCGCCAGCGACAAGCACATCGTCAGCCCGGTTGATTCACTCAGCGATGCGGAGCTTATTCGCTTCGCCTGGGTGTACAACGTGTTGTACTATTCGGGTCTGTTCACCGCATTTTTGACAGCGTTCTACACGTTCCGGGCGTTCTTTATGACGTTCTACGGCGAGGAAAAGATTCCGCCGCAGGCTGGGCATCATGCGCACGAGTCTCCACCACTAATGACCATTCCGCTGATGATCCTCGCCGTCTGCGCGGTGCTTGTCGGCTTGGTGTGGATGCGCGATGGGGCCACGACGAACTTGCTCGTCGAGTACATCGGCCACACGCCATCGCTGGCAACCGGACTCGTGGCAGCCACTCGCCCCGTTCATGGCGAATTTCACCTGACCGTGGCCGCACTTAGCTCGGTGGTGGCGATTGCCGGCATCTTGCTCGCCCTCTATCTGTATTTGGGCGAACGGACTGAAGCTAACTTCGTCCGCGATGTGTTCGAACTGAAAGGTGTCGAACGCTTCACCGATCCGCAGTGGGTTTTGCAACTCGAAAAAGTCTGGTGGATTGGTGGGCCAGTTCGCTGGCTCCGCAGTGTGGGCCTGGGGTTTGTGGTTTCAGCGATTGGCCTGTTGCTGGGTGTCGTGTCGATGATCCTGGCGATTCCGCTGTTGTTGGGGCAGTTCATGTCGCCCTACAAGCTGTCGCAAAACAAGTTCTATTTGGACGAGCTTTACTACGGCCTGTTCGTGTGGCCGCTGAAGGTGCTCGCCCAAGTTTTCTATTGGATCGATCGCAACATCATTGATGGCCTGGTGAACGCTTGTGGTTGGTTGCCCAAGGAAGCTGGGTCCTTGATGCGTTCGCTGCAGATGGGCCTCGTGCAGTTTTATGCCGCAGCCATGGTGCTGGGCGTGGTGATTTTGCTCGCTGCTCGCATGCTGTGGGCAGGATAAGGTGACATGAATACGGTCCTGCTCATTGCGATCTTTTTGCCGCTCCTCGGCGCTGCACTCCTGTGGGTAGTGCAACCGCTGGGACGCGATGCCGTGCGCTATACCGCCCTGGGTGTGGCCTTGGCGACGCTCGTGGCTGCCCTGACTGTTTGCTACAACTTTCCCCGCGATGGCGTGATGCCCGAGGGTGGCTATGCCGCTACCGACTATGACTGGCTCGGCTCCGCGATCGGCAGCGTCGATGTCAAATTCAGCGTGGCCCTCGATGGTCTCGGCGTGTGGATGTTCGGCCTCTCCGCCGTGCTGATGATCACGGCGATTCTCGTTAGCTGGGAAGCGATCAAAGAGCGCGAAGCGCTCTTCTACGGCATGCTGCTGCTCCTGTTGTTCGGCTGTCTCGGTGTGTTCTCGGCCCGCGATCTATTGCTGTTCTACATCTTCTTTGAATTCACCCTGATCCCGCTCTTCTTTTTGATCGGCATCTGGGGGAGTGAAGATCGTCGCTATGCGGCCATCAAGTTCTTCTTGTTCACGTTGGCTGGCAGCATGCTGACTTTCCTCGGCTTGCTGGCGATTGTCGTTTGGGACTTTCAACATCGAGGAGATGGCGTTCTGCACTTCGGCATCGCCGACCTCGTCCAAGGATTGAAGAATTACCCGCTGCCGCCGACCTGGCAATTGGTGATCTTCGTGGCCCTGTTTGCTGGCTTTGCCATCAAAGTTCCGCTCTTCCCGTTGCATACCTGGTTGCCGCTGGCTCACGTGCAAGCGCCCACGGCGGGCAGCGTGATTTTGGCTGGCATTCTGCTGAAGATCGGCGTCTACGGCTTCCTGCGGTTCAGCATTCCGATGTTGCCCGACGCAACCGTGTTCTGCGTGCCGTATTTACTGTGGCTCTCGCTGGCCGGCATCATCTACGGGGCACTGGTGGCACTCGCCCAAAAGGACATCAAAAAACTCATCGCCTACTCATCGGTCAGCCACTTGGGCATTTGCATGCTCGGCCTGTTTGCTCTCACGCCGCAAGGCGTGCAGGGTAGCGTGCTGCAGATGGTGAATCACGGCGTGAGCACCGGTGCCCTCTTCGCTTTGGTGGGCATGGTCTACGAGCGATATCACACGCGGCAAATTGCCGACCTGGGTGGCCTGGCGCTCCGCACACCGTGGATCGGCTTCTTCATGGTCTTTTTCACGTTCTCCAGCATTGGTGTGCCGGGCCTGAATGGCTTCCCGGGTGAGTTCATGGTGCTCATCGGCATGTTCCAGCGAGCCTTCGCTCAAGCCCCTGCGGCGATGAAGGCTCAATGGATGGTCATCTCGGTCCTGTCGGTCAGCAGCGTGGTGCTCGGTGGCTGGTACATGCTGTATCTGGTGAAGAATGTCTTCTTCGGTCCGCTCAAGGAACCCGCCGAAGCCAGCCATCATCACATCGACGATATGAAGTGGCGAGAAATCGCCGCCCTGGCTCCACTCGCGGTACTCGCGCTCTGGATTGGTCTGGCGCCGCAGCATTTCCTGGCGCCAATGGCCCCCGCCATCGACCAGGCTTACGAGCAGGCCGCTGCTCGCATTGGTCAGCCCTATCAAGACTCCGAACCACGCGCGGCTCTCCCTTCCACTCAAAACTCTGCGGAGGCGATCGCCCGTGTTCGTTGAAGCTCGTACGCTGGGCCTGCTTGGTCCCGAAATTCTACTCATCGCCATCGCGACCCTGATCTATGTCGGCGGCACCTTCGTTCGTCAGCGCGAAACCTGGTCGCTGGTCGCCTTGATTACGTACGTCGCCGCGGGCATCTGGCTGTTGAGTACCACGAGCGGCAGCGAGGTTGTTAACTCGGGACCGATCAGCTCGAACGGCATGAGCCTGTGCCTGCGATTGCTGGCCCTGGTGTTGGGTATCACGTTCACCCTTGCCGCTTCACAACAGGCCGATCGCCTGTTGGCGACCGAGTATCTGGGCACGCTGATGTTGATTGTCGTTGGCCTGATGTTAGTCGCCGGCGCTAACGAACTCGTGCTGATGTTTCTGGGGTTCGAATTGATCTCCGTTCCCACGTACGTTTTGCTCTACCTGGGGCGGCGCGACCGAGCCACGGGCGAAGCTACGATGAAGTACTTCTTCCTCAGCATTCTCTCGTCGGCCCTGCTGCTGTTTGGCTTGGCGTTTTTGTTCGGCATGGCTGGTACGACGACCATCACCGGCACGCATGCAATTCCCGGCATTCGCGAAGTGTTGCAACTGGTGTCCGCGGGGGATCCAGGCAATCCACAAAAGGCACTACTACCGCTCGCTCCAGTCGCACTCGTGCTGATTCTCGCCGGCCTGGGCTTCAAGTTGACGGTTGCTCCGTTTCACTTTTACGCGCCCGACGTTTATCAAGGAACGACCAACCTGAACGCCGGTCTGCTGGCCGTTGCTCCCAAAATTGCTGGTGTGGTCGGGCTCGTGCGGCTCGTCATCATCGCCCTGCCCATTTCCGCCGACTTTGCCTGGCAGTTGGCCCTGGTACTGGCGGTCATTACCATGACGCTGGGCAACGTGTGTGCCTTGTGGCAGCGCAATGTTCGCCGATTGATGGCTTACTCGTCCATCGCTCACGGCGGCTACTTGCTGCTCGGTTTGGCCGCCGCCGCGGGCAGCAGTGCCTTGCCGCAACTGAACGCTGATGGCGGCGTCACGGCGATCATCTTCTACGTGGTCGTCTATTCGCTGGCCTCGATGGGCACCTTCACGGCGCTCGCTTACCTCAGCACGCCACGCCGCGAACTGCAAACCGTTGACGAGCTCGCCGGCCTTGGTCGCACTCAGCCTTTGGCTGCCGCGGTTCTGGCCGTCTGCATGTTTTCGCTCGCCGGCTTGCCCCCGCTGGCCGGCTTCTGGGGCAAGTTCTCGCTCTTCACTAGCGCCCTGCAACTGGCCCTGAGTGAAAGCGGCAATATCTCGCTGGGCTTTGTCTTGTTGCTAATCGTCGGTGCTCTCAACGCCGCCGTTGCCGCGGCGTACTACCTGCGAATCGTCAGCGTCATGTTCTTTCAACCAGCGACTAGCGAAGCGCCGCAACACTCAGGCTGCTACGGCTCGCTCGCTGCAGCGGTGTTCTGTGGTGCTCTGGTTGTTTTGAGCGGTATTGCTCCTGGGCCCATCCTGCGGCTGGCAGGTGAATCGGAAGAACAACTGATCGGCTCGTTGAAGAAGCCCACTGCGACCGCCGTGGCAGTTCGTCCTGCTGCTGCTCCGGGCGAGATTCTGGCGACCAAAGTCGCCAAATAGTCTGTGCCATCATCATCCCTGCTGTCACACACGTGACAGCAGACTCAAGGTTTGCCGTAAGCACTCTGCTCTGCCTCTTTGCGCATATTCCCCAACGCGAACGCTTCTCGCAATCCGTTTGTGCAGACCGGCCGTTGCACTTCTGGCAACCGCGCTGCGGGAATTCCTCAGACGAATCGTTGACTTTGGCAGATACCCCTAGTTAGCGTTGTGGGAAGGCATTCGTCCGGACGCCTCATCGTCCAGCATTCATTTGCCAGCAAGGACACGCTGGCAATCTCTTCTCACGGAATACGCACACCTCGGTGGAGCAGAACAGATGGCGATGCACCTGCGCGCATTTAGCAACCAGACGGCGGCAACTTCCACGCGCAACTTGGCGAAGCAGCAACAGCGGCGAATGTTTCTCGAGACCCTCGAGCGCCGCGAAATGTTCGCTGCCGATGCGGTCCTCACTTGGAACGAACACCTGCACGAAGTGGTACGGACCGACGAAGCGCAGATGGGACCGACCCGTTCCTCGCGCGCGTACGCCATGGTTCACCTCGCCATCTACGATGCGGTGAACGCCATCGATCAAACGCACACGCCCTACATGCTCACGCAAACGGCTCCGGCAACTGCCGATATCGACGCTGCCGTCGCAGCTGCCGCCAGCGCCGTGATCAAAGAACTCTATCCCGAAAAAGCTGCCATCGTCGATGCCTGGTATCAGGATGAACTGACGGCCATTCCCGACGGCCAGGACGAAGACGACGGCGTGGCCATCGGCGAAGCAGCGGCCGAAGCCATCATGGGCATGCGCGATGCCGACGGCTCCAACGGCGTGAAGAAGTACACCGTTAACAAGGCCGTTGGTCACTGGCGGCCCGATCCTACTATTCTCAGCACGCCGCAAATGGCGCTCGATCCTGCCTGGGGCAAGGTGACGCCCTTCGTCATCAACAGCACCAGCGATTATCACATTCCCGCTCCGCCCAAGCTCACCTCGGCCGCGTATGCTGCCGCTTACAACGAAGTGAAAGAATACGGCGCACTCAACAGTACCGTTCGCACAGCGGACCAAACCGAGATTGGCATCTTCTGGGCCTATGACCGCAAGAACTTTGGTCCGCCACTCGTTCTGTATAACCAGAACATGGCCGACATCGCCATGAACGAAGGGAACACGGTCGTCGAGAATGCTCGCCTGTTCGCCCTGGGCAACGTGGCCATGGCCGATGCCGGCGTGGTGATCTGGGACTACAAGTACCGCTACGATTTCTGGCGACCCGTCTCGGCGATCCGCGAAGGGGCGAAAGACGGCAATGCCTTGACGGTACCAGACACCACCTGGGTTCCGCTCGGCGCACCGGGAAACGGCACGACCATTCCTGACTTCACTCCGCCGTTCCCGGCCTACGGGTCAGGGCACGCCGGCTTTGGTGCGGCCCTGTTCAAGGTGCTCGAGAACTTCTACGGCACCGATACTCCCACACCGTTCACTCTGCACTCGGATGAAGGGGGCGGGCTTACGCGCAACTACACTTCTTTCAGCCAGGCTGCCTGGGAGAACGGCAAGAGCCGCATTTACCTCGGCGTACACTGGGAATTCGACAATCAATACGCACAGCAGCAAGGGCGCGGCATCGGCGACTTCGTGTACGACAAACTATTCCAGCCCATCACCGGCACCGATACGCTCCTCTCGGTCCGTCGCAACGGTGGCGGTCTACAAACGATCGCCCTGGCCGATACTGCCGACGTGCTCGTTAAGCGGGTCGGTGCCAACCTGCAGGTCATCGACCAAAGCACCAACACCGTGGTCTTCACCTCGCCGCTGGCCAAGATGGAACACATCGTGCTCGACGGCCGCAACGGTGCCCAGAACACCCTGACCGTCGATCTCAATCCAGGCCCCATCCCCACGCTGCTCACCATCGATGTGCTCGGCGGAACCGGCGACGGCGACGCGGTCGTCATCAGCGGTAGTGCCCGCGCGGAACTGCTCAAGCTCAACGGAGACGAGCTAACGCTAGGTGCCAGCTCGCCGACCATTTATGTGCCCGGTGTCGAGGCCGTAACGCTCGCGGGCAAGTCTGGCAACGACACCTTCACCCTGCTCGGCAATCAGACAGACCGTAGCATCACGCTGCAAGGCGATGCCGGCAACGATGTCTACAAGATCGGCTCGCACGGCGCGAACATCGTCGTTACCGATTCAGCTGGCATCGATACGCTCGATTTTGCTGCCGCGACGGCCGCCGTCGAAGTCGATCTCGCCCTGAGCGCGGCCCAGCTGCAAGCCAATGTTGGCGATAACACGCTGCAACTGACGGGCCTCATCGACAACCTCGATGGCTCCGAGTTCGACGACAAACTGTTTGGCAATACGCTTGCGAATCGCATTCGTGGTCTTGCCGGCAACGACATTCTGCGTGGCGAAGGTGGCAACGACACCGTCGATGGCGGTGATGGCGACGACATCCTGCTAGGTGGTCTTGGTGGCGACAAGGTCTACGGCGGCCTCGGTCGCGACCTGCTCATCGGCGGCCTGGGAGTCGACCTGGTGAACGGCGGCGGCGGAACGGGGAACGAAGACATCCTCATCGGCGGCACCACCACCTTCGATGCCAACGAAGCGGCTCTGCTGAGCATCATGGCCGAATGGACGTCGGCCAACTCAAACGCCGACCGCATCAACAACCTGAAGAACGGCACTGGCGTTGCCCCCAAGAACAACGGCACCACCTATCTGGATTCGACGACCGTGCTGAACGACAACAGCCCCGACTCACTCTGGTACAACGCGGGCGACCTGATGTTCAAGCTCAACCCTGATCTGCAGCAGAAGGGCTAAGCTTAGGAAGTGGGGAGTGGCGATTGCGGAATGCGGAGTTCTCGTACTCCGCATTCCGAATTCCACAAGTCGCACTATTTCAGCTCCAGCCCAATCAAATACGCATCGAGTTCCCGCTTCAGCTTTTGCTCGTTCTCGTTAGCCTGCGTGATCTGGGTTCGCAGGGCGTCGACGCTGTCTTCCTGCTGCGTAAACTTGGTTACGTAACGCCGGAACAGATCAGAGTCCTTGGGCAACTGGGCCATGTTCTCGCGAATTCGCTTCTGTTCCTGATCGATCACCGCGACCTGACGTTCGAGCTCTTGCCGCTTGGCCCCCGCAGCCTGAATGGCTGTCTTGCGCGTCACCACTTCTTGTAGTGCCTTCTTCACTTCGTCACTGATGACAGTGGAGTTGACGTAGTAGACGATCGCATTGCTATCGAGATTGGTGATCGCAATCTGCTCGCTCGAGGTGTGCTCTTCTTTCACATCGAGCGTCACCGGCTTACCCGGTTCTGCGGTCACGGCAAAACGATACCGGTCGCGCGTCTTCTCTTCAGGATTCTTCGGCGTGACGAGCACCCAAGGCTGCTGCAGTGGATGTTCGATCAGTACCTTCTTGGCCTTCTTGCCGCTGTTCTTCACGACGAACGACTTCGTCCGCTCGTGCTTATGGCTGGTGTGCAAGGTTCCCTTACTGATCCGCACGCTCACCAGCCGTTGCGGGTCCTGCTTGTTGGTGGGAGCCACTTCGGTATCGAGATCCATCGCGTAGCTGATGAGTCGTTCAGTGCCGGGCTGCAGATCTTGAATCTGCGCGTCGCCCGCATAAGCGCCGTCGTCGAACACGGTGATCGGGCCCTGCATCAAGTGCAGTTCGGTCGTGTTCTTCAGCTTGAGGCCATTCAGCGGATGCTTGGCGTGTTGCGCTTCGCTGTAGATCGAAACCTTCTCACCGGCCACCGATTCGTTGACGATCGGCAACATGGCGCTTTGGCTCCGTTGCAGTTTGACCGGAGTGGCAATCTGATAGCGGAACATTTCGCCGACATCGGAAGCTTGCGCCACCGACTGCATGCTCCGTTGCAGGTCGGTACGACCAAAGTTCTGCGCTTCACCTTGGCCAGCACCACCGCCCAGGGCCAAACCCTTCGCATAGGCAGCGTTGGCCGGCGGCGCTCCGGGCATCGCGCCGCGGCGATTGGCCAACTGCTCGCGCAGCAGCATCTCGCCCGATTTCTCTGCTTTGGCATCGTTCGCCCGGCGGAAATCACCATCGGCGGCAGCCAGGTCCTGGTCATAGGTGCGCGGCCGCAGCGAAGCGTATAGCTCGGGCTTCACTTCCGGCCGCTCGACATACAACGGCTGATACAAGTCCATCGTGAACGATATCGGCCGGCCACTGACCAGTGTCAGGTTGACGTTGTCCCAATCCGATTCGGTGGTGTTTTCGACAATGGCCCAGCCTTGCAGCAGCGGCTTGTCGTCGTCGCTCATGACCAGCCGATAGCTGGTTTTCCAGATGGGTGCTTCTTGCACGTAGCCGACATTCACATCCCGCTTCCCTTCGCCGAGAAACGTCAGCGAGACTGTCTTCTTGTCCGAGTTCTTGCTGGTTGCGAGCACAATCAGAGCCTGTCGCAGATCGGCGTCCAACTTGGCATTCGTCAGTTTGATGCGGCCGACATTTTCGAGCGAGACACTACGCAGACCTTCTTCGGTCAGCAGGTTCAAAAACCGGGTCTCGATGACTTCGTCATCTCGGCCGACGGTGACCTTGCGAGTTTCGACGCCCAGAATAGTGCCAGCGATCTTCGTCGGGGCATCGATTTCGATCTGCTCGCCCCGGATCTGTTGCAGCAAGTCGCCCAGCGTCGGGTTGCTGGTCAGGTCGATGACGAAGGTCTTCAGCGCGCGATCGATGGGAACCTTGCTGCCGTAACTGATCGTCGAAATGCGTCCGCCACCCTGATCTTGCAACACCATGCTCTTCAGCAGGTCGTTAATGTCCTTGACGTTGAACTTCATATCGACGGTGGCATTCCCTTCGACTTTGCCCGCGTGCTCAAAGAACGCGACGCCCGAACTGAACATCACCACGCGCTTGACGGGAATGTCGATTCCCTTCTCTTTTTCTTGTGCGAGCCCGGCCGAAGCCAGAAACAGAGGCCCCACGCCGGCCGCTACTGCCAGGGCCGCGAATCGCAACCAGCGTTGCAGTGGATTCATCAAAGGATTGACTTGAGACATCGGAGAGGCTCCGTAACTGCTTGAAAATGCGAGAGTTGGGAAGAGGGTTGCCCGCCAGCAAGAACCGGCCGACCGCACCGGCCATTCTAGTTCGCCACCGCCAGTCAGGCTGTGGAATAAGACGAGCCCCGCCGCGAAAGGGTTTTGTCGTTCCAGGCCGTTCGCTGTGATTCGTCTCGGCAGGGAAGCTGAACGATTGATGCGCAGCCCGCAGCTGTTCCGCCGGTATCTAGCTCGTCAAGCGGCGCAACTTCAAAACCGACGCGTCGTGCTACCTGGGAGACAAATCGGTTTTTCCAAAAATTCTCTGAAAGATCGGCCCCTCGGGGTACATTTAGAAGGTAAGGCATTCGCCGAACTCTTCTTTGTCCGTGTCTTTGTCCGTAGTCGTCGTCGCATGAAACCCGCACCACACCAGTCCGCTGCCCCCGAGCATCCCACGCTGGATTCGCTCCGCGCGTATGGACAGGGGAAGTTGGCGGCGGCGCAAATGACGGTCATCGAAGACCACCTAAGCGGTTGCACCACCTGCTGCGAAGCGCTCGCCAGCACGCCGGATGACACGCTGCTAATTCGTGCTCGGGAAGCGGCCACGAGCGGCTTTCGCGCCAGCGAGAAGACCGTGGGGACCAAGCCAGCGAAGGTCCACGAGATTCCGCAGCCTTTGCGAGATCATCCACGCTATCGCGTGCTCGGCTTGCTCGGTGCCGGTGGCATGGGTGCCGTCTACAAGGCCGAGCATCGCCTAATGGAGCGGATGGTCGCGCTGAAGGTTATCAATCCGAACCTGGTTTCCAGCCCGGCAGCGCTGGAGCGGTTCGAGCGGGAGGTGAAGGCGGCGGCCAAGCTCTCGCATGCGAACATCGTCACGGCACACGATGCCGAACAAGCCGGCAACCTGCACTTTCTGGTCATGGAGTTTGTCGACGGCGCGAGCCTCGATCGGCTGCTGGCCACGACCGGTCCCTTGCCGGCGCAACAGGCCGCGCACCTTGTTCGTCAGGCAGCGCTCGGGCTGCAACATGCGCATGAGAAGGGCATGATTCATCGCGACATCAAGCCGCAGAACCTAATGGTGACGCGCGGTGGCGTGCTGAAGATTCTGGACTTCGGTCTGGCGCGTCTCGCCAGCCAGGCCTGGCAAAGTGCTCACGAGGCGGGCGAAGAACCCGAGCGGCCAGCGAATGCCACGCGCGTGGGCTCCGTCCTTGGCACGCCCGACTACATCGCACCGGAACAAGCCAGCGATGCGCACGCGGCGGATATTCGCGCCGATATCTACAGCCTGGGCTGCACGCTTTACTATCTGCTTTCCGGTGAGCCGCCGTTTGTGGGCGGTTCGCTCGTCGATAAGCTGCACGCGCACAAGCACGCCCAGCCCACGCCGATTCAGCTACGCCGGCCAGAAATTCCCAACGAGTTGGCGGCCATTCTCGATCGCATGCTCGCGAAAGATCCTGCCGCGCGCTATGCCCGCCCAGCTGATTTGGCTCAGGCACTGCAGCCAATTGCCCGCTCGCGGGCGTTAGCGACCGGCAACAGTGAGACGAAGGTTCGCACCCTGCCTGTGGCAACGGTGCTCGCCGAACCTGAACCGCCCAGGTCGCTCGCGGGCGAGCAGGTTCCCGAACTACTTCCCGATCTAAACGCCATCGATCTCAATGCACTCCCCGCGGTCAGCAATTCGGCCTCGGGAATCAAAGTAAAGAAGCCCAGCGAGCAGATTCCGCCGCTCTATTGGGGCGGCGCGATTGCTACCGCCGCCGCACTCATTTTTGTCGTGGCCTGGATGATGTTCGGCGGCAATGGAGACAGCGGCAAGAAGCAGGCTAAGCTTGCCAAAGTAACCACCCCGCCCAAGGTCGAGCAAACCGAGCCGCCTGTTGTTCCTGTTCAGCCGAAGGTGATTCCGAAGAAAACGAACGACGCAGGCCAGCAGGGAAAGAGCTTCGCCAAGAATGGCTTCGGCCAGCAGAACACTCCGCCGGTAACCGCCGCACCGAAGAAGATCCTGATGATCGTGCCGCAATATCAGCTGTACTATCCCGATTACGCGGATGTGCGCGCCGCGTTGCCCAGCCACCTGCAGTTGGAAACCGTGTCGCTCGCAGGAACGGCTTGCGATCTGGTGAATGAGGGTCCGCAGACGATACTTACTCCGGATAAAAAGCTAGATCGCAACATCAACGCCCGCGACTACGCGGCGATTGTCTTTGCCGGCTACTCATTGCGAGAACTGATTGACAATCCAACCGGCCGCCAGGAAACACAGCGGCTGTTGAATGAGTTTAAGCGAGACAATAAACCGATCGCCGCCATCTGCGGTGGGCAAAATATTCTCGCGGCCTTTGGTGTGCTAACCGACACCACGCGTGTTGCCGGTGGACAGACTGCCGAATCGCTACCGGAGTTCAAGCGGAGTCCGGCTGTTCGCGGCGGCAATGTGGAAACGTCGGGCAACATCATCACTGGCAGCGGGGCACCTGTCGCCCAAGAATTTGTTCGTCATCTGGTCGCTGCCATCCGCTAAGATAAGTCACTCAACAGGCTGATTTACTTCTTCGATTTTCAGGCGGATACCGTCATGTCACCCGGGGCTCGCGCGCTGTATTGGCTCGGCGTCGTGCTGATGCTGCTGAGCATTGCCGATGTTGTCTTGGTTCGCTTCTTTCGTATCGACGTCACCGGGCTTCCCTGGAGCACGCTCGCATTGGGCTGCACGGGAATCATCCTCATGCAGATTGCGCGGTTCATCCAACGCGAACCGCAAACTGAGGAAGAAGCCTGACGCAACCTCGCCACTCGCTAGCATCCCCGCTTGCTAGCATTATGGTCACTAGCACTGCAATCATCTCGCTCCGCCGAGATGATTGCAGTGCGAAACGTGCCCAGCCGTCGAGAGCGATCATCTTGCGGAGCAAGATGACTACGATAAAGACGATCTTGCGGAGCATGATGACTACGATCAAGCACGCTGAGATAAAGCACGTTGAAGCCAGGGTGGTGTTGCCCGCAGCGGGCACTTGCCGTTAAGCTACGCGACTGGGGAAGACTTCCCCGTCATGGATGGTTCGAATTAGGAGCTTTGCACGGTGTTTGTTTCGGCTACTACAGATTGCTTTCCCGATTTATCGCTGCCCGCCGCTTTGGATCGCCTGACCGGCCTGGAATATACGGCCGTTGAATTGGCAATGTTCGAAGATCGCGAGCAGTTCAAGCCTTCGTACATTGCCGCGAATTTGGAAAAGGCCATCGATCAGTGCCGCAACACCCAGCGGCTGGATATCGTCGCCTTTGACTTGCGAATTACGGCCACGGGCGAAGCACACTACGAACAATTCCTGGCCATCTGTCGCATGGCCAAGACCGTGAAGGTCGTCACGCTCACCGTGCCGTCGGCCGAAGTGGGCACACCCTTCAACGAAGAGGTCGATCACCTCCGCAAGCTCGTCGATATCGCCACCATGCAAGGTGTGCGCGTCGGCATCAAGAGCCAGATCGGCCGCCTCAGCGAAGACATGGATACCGTCACGGTCCTGTGCGACAACGTGAAGGGGCTCGGCCTCACGCTCGATCCGAGCGTGTACATCTATGGCAATGCCCAGGGCAAAGCCATCGACAAGCTGATGAAGTACACCTTCCACACGCAACTGCGCGATACGAACAAGAAGGCCTTTCAAGTTCGCGTCGGCCAGGGCGATGTCGAGTACGGCAAGCTGATTTCTCAGCTGCAAAAGGTGAAGTACAACCACGGCCTGAGCGTGAACATCAGCGACGTCGAAGGCGTCGACCACGCCGGCGAACTGCGCAAGATTCGCTTGCTGCTCGAAAGCCTGCTGTAGATTTTTGCAGGCTGGCAGTCTAGCTCAAAAGCCTATCCCACCCGGCCGAAGTGATCGCCGGGTTTCACGGGGTAGCCTCGCAGGAATTCACTGATCTGCAGCACCCGTTTGCCGGCAGGTTGCAGCGCGTTAATGGCGAGGCAACCTTCGCCGGTCGCAATCACCAGTTTCTGGCCATCGCTGGTGATGACCTTGCCCGGCTCGGCTTCGGCGGGTTCGTTGACGACTGTCACACGGTCGACGATCACGCGCAGCGGTTCACCAACGGGACGCAGCCAATGTGTGTAAGTCGTGGGCCAAGGTTTGAGCGCGCGAACTTGCCGCTGGATGAACGCTGCCGACTTCGTCCAGTCGATTTGCCCGTCGGTCTTCGCCAGCCGCGGTGCCTTGGTGACTTGATCGGCCGCTTGCCGCGACCCGATGGGCGAAACACGATCCCACTTGGCCAATTGCTCGACGGCATCGAGCACGGCCGTGACGCCCATTTCGCTCAAGCGTTGTTCCAGTTCCACCTGCGTCTCTTCGGGGCCGATTGGCGTTTTTGTCACCACAAGGCAAGGCCCACCGTCGAGGCGCGGAGTCATATGAATTACCGTGATGCCAGTTTCCTGCTCTCCCTCAAGAATCGCCCAGTTGATCGGTGCCGCGCCGCGATATTTCGGCAGTAGCGAGGCGTGCAGGTTGATGCCGCCGAGTGGAGCAATCCCCAGAGCCGAGCGCGAGAGAATCTGGCCGTAGTCGCAAACCACAAACAGGTCGGCGTTCCACTCGCGCAGTTTCGCTTTGGCTTCTTCTGTGTTGATGCTCTCCGGCGCATAGACCGCCAGGCCACGTTCTTCGGCCAGATCGCGCATCGGGTTCAAGCTGGCCTTCTCGCGTCCCTTGGCGAGTGGAGTGGGTCGCGTGACGAGCGCCAGGACTTCGTGCGGCGAATCGAGGAGCGCGCGAAAGGTTGGGACGGCGAAGGGGCCAGTGCCCATCATCAAAAGACGCATCGAAGCACGCACAACCTTCCTGCTTAGCAGTACTTCTTTTCCCACTCGGCCCGTTCCGCGGCCAGCACATCGTCGCTGGGAATGTTGCCGGTCGAGCGCTGACTGTTGAAGATCATTTCGAAGTCGAGAATTTCTTCCAGGGCATCGGCTTTTGCGCCGGCACTCATCCGATCGGTAAACAGCACGCCGTCGAGATGGTCCACTTCGTGCTGCACACAGCGGGCGAGCAGATCTGTCGCGTTGATATCGAGTTCTTTGCCATCGAGTCCATAAGCGGTAATCCGCACCGTCTTCGGCCGCACCACGGGTCCATATAGCCCGGGCAGACTAAGGCAACCCTCTTCGGCTTCCGCGGAGCCCTTGGGCACGCTGATGACCGGATTGATAAAGACCAGTTCGCGACCCTTGTCCGGGTCCGATTCCAGGTTCATCACGAACAGACGCAGCGGCAGGTTGACCTGATTCGCAGCCAGACCGATCCCCTTGGCTTCGTACATGAGCGCGAACATGTCGCGAATGATCTGCTTGAGTTCGGCATCGACTCGGCGAATGGGCTTCGAGACATGCCGGAGCGTGGGATGAGGATACGCGATAATCTGCACGAACAACTCCTGGCCTGCACCAATTTGCGGGTAAGCCTTGAGTATAGGTATTTGAGACGAGGGGCGGGAGACGAGGGGCGGGAGACGAGGGACGGGAGACGAGGGACGGGAGACGAGGGACGGGAGACGAGGGACGGGAGACGAGGGACGGGAGACGAGGGACGGGAGACGAGGGACGGGAGACGAGGGACGGGAGACGAGGGACGGGAGACGAGGGACGGGAGACGAGGGACGGGAGACGAGGGACGGGAGACGAGGGACGGGAGACGAGGGACGGGAGACGAGGGACGGGAGACGAGGGACGAGGGACGGGAGACGGGAGACGGGAGACGGGAGACGGGAGACGAGGGAGGAGGGGTGGAATGCGAGGCAGCGCTTCGGCCGTCCCTACTGGGGCGAGTCACACGGCATCGAATGTCGTGTGGTTGTCGGTGTAATTTATTCAGGAATTACTTGACAATGAATCACTGCGCGGCGCTAATGTCGGGACGTTCTCTCACCGCTGGGTGATTCGAGTCGCGGACCTCGCTGCGCAGTGAGGCCGCGGCGTGCTTGGTGGGGCGCATTTGTTGGCGGGGTCGAGGCGAGAGGAAGTTCGAGTGAGGTCGAAGTGCGTAGGCGAGAGAACCGGAGTTGCAAGGTCCGCTCGCTGACGGCGTCGGGTTACTCGGGAGACTGAAAGTGGTTCGCGGAGAGTGGTCGGTGGACTCGCAGTTCGGCCCCTCTCGCTCGAGCACCGAGGAAAGGGAGTGAAGATGGGCAAAGATAACAATTGGTTATCAGCGAATCGCCAGAATTTGCAGAATTGTTGCTGCAAGTCATTGGAAGAACGTGACTTCAGGCGAGTGGTTATCGCGAAAAAACGACCGAAAAGGTTATCAAAAATGGTTATCAGAGGTAGCCCGACGCGTGAGCGATCGAGAAGTGAAGACGTGATGTCTGTGGTTGCTCGTTCCAGCGGACTGGCAGTGATTGTGAACTGCCGAACGAATGGTTTTGCGGCGACCAATCTTCCGTGCGCCGAGGAGCGCCCCCGCGCTGACTCGTCGGGCTACTTGGGAGCAGGCAAGAAAGCGAAGATGGGTAAAGATAACAATTGGTTATCAAATGGTTATCGGAAATTCATCGGATTGTGCTGATTTGTGATCGTAATGTGAAGAATGGTTGGTGGTTAGGGCGAATGGTTATCGCGAGATTGTTGTCGAAAAGGTTATCAAAAGTGGTTATCAGAGAGAGTGGTTGGCGGTGAGCGGGGGGAGGTTGGCATGGGCTCATTCCGTGGGTTGCTGCCGGAATGTTTCGACGGTGATTCTGTTCTCTCCGAGGTTGAAGCGGACGGAGCCTGTTTCGGCGGTGTGGAAGACGGCGGAGCCTAGTTGGCTGTAGGAGAGTTTGACGCTGTTGATATCGGCGATGTCTTCGACGTCGTATCCACCGCTGATGACGGCGTATTCGGGGCGGCTCCAATTGGCGAAGCCGCGGGGGTCACTTCGTTTGCTGCCATGGTGGGGAGTCATGACGATATCGCAATCGATGGGAAGCTCGGCGAGCACGTCTTCGAGACCGGGAGATTCGAGATCGCCGGGCAGGAGCACTTTGTGGCCAGCATGCTTGAGGAGCAAAACCAGACTGTGAGCATTGTCGCTGCCGATGACACCGCGCGGCGTGGGATGCAGAATCTCGATGGCGGTGGCGTCGCCCAGTTGCAACTTGTCGACCGACGTAATCTCCCGCAGTGGGATGTTCGCCTTGTCAATCACGCGCTTCAGTTCGCGCACCGCGGGCTGATCGAGCTTTTCGAACATGAAAGGGGAAACGTAGATCACGCCTACGCTGTACCGCTGCAGCAACTCTGGCACCGCGTTGAAGTGGTCGGAGTCGGCGTGGGAGATGACGATTGCATCGAGGTGCGTGATGCCGCGCGAGCCAAGCAGCGCCGCGATGGGCCGGGCGGCACCGACGGGCGAACCCAGTTTGCCGGCGTCATAGAGCAGGCGGTGACCATCGGCGGTTTCCAGCAGCACACTAGTGCCGTGACCAACGGCGACGAACGTGCAACTGAGTCCGGGCTTCTCTGTCGCAAAGAAATTCGGCAGCGGAAACGTGGCGAGGTACAAAGCAACCGCCAGCCAACCGGCGGTCAGCGAGCAGGCCCAGAAGCGTTTTGTCTTCCACTGCGGCAGGAAGGCCCAGGCGAAGAAGGCAATGTAGAACAGCGCGACCCACCACCAGGGCGGCGGCGGGTACCAGACGTGATTGCCCCAGGGACGCTGGCCTTGCGCGATGCAGAATTCGATCAGCCAGAGGTTCCCGTCGCAGATTTTGCCGAGCCAACTGCCGAGTGTTGGTACGAGCGGACCGAACAGCAATACCGCAAAGCCTGTGTACATCGCCAGTGTGATGGGGATCCAAACGACGATGCTGAGAAGGAGCGCGATGGGCGAAATCAGGCCATATTGCAGCCAGACCAGGGGCATCGTCACCGTCCAAACCACCGCACCGGTGAGCCAGACGCGCCAGACTTCGCCGCCGATGGCGCGGGTCGCGCGATCGGGCCACGAGCGCGAGGCAGCGATGAGTTGATCGAGCGGATCGTGCACCACGGGCTTCGTCAGCCAACGCGCGAAGAGGATCATTGCGGCGACCGAGAGAAAGGAGAGTTGCGGACCAGCTTGAAACAGCGACGCCGGATTCATCGCCAAGACCACGAGCCCGGCAAAGGCCAGCGTATTGAAGCCGAGTGCTTGTCGGCCGAAGAGGGTCGCCAGGCAAACGGTCACAACGAGAATCGTCGAGCGGACAATCGGCGGCTGCGAATCGGTGAGCACGCAGTAGATGCAAATAAAGATGATCGCCGACCAGAGCATCGGCTGGCGCGGAAAGAGTCCCGTGCGAAAGAGCAACCAAAAGCCGTAAGCAAGAATGCCGACATGCAGGCCCGAGATCGACAGAACATGGATCGTGCCGGTAACGAGGAAGCCTTCGTTCCGCTCGGGATCGAGTTGTTCGCGAGCACCGAGCAAGAGTGCTGCCGCCAACGTCGAGCGGTTGTAGCTGATGTGCTCGCGCAGGATACCGTTGCCTCGTTCGCGCAGCCACGAGAGCCACAATCGCCACGACCAGGCGGAGCCTCGTTCGACGACGGTCACGCTTTCGGGAAACAGCCCGCGCAAGCGACAGAAGACACGCCGGCTCCGTTCGTAGTCGGCATAGTTGAACTCGCCCGGATTGAGCGGTTCCATGGGCTGGCTCGACAGGACCAGCATGCGGATGCGATCGCCGGCGCGCACGCCGAGCAAGTGACCATCGACGTCGAGCATCGCGTAGCCACTGGCCGGTTGCCACTTGGCTCCATGGCGCACGCTGGTCACGCGCACGAGCAGTTCTGTCTCGTCACCTTTGGGCACCGAGCGCATGGCATGCAACGGCGGCGCGGGAGACCACCTCGGCGAAGTGACCGCGATCCCTTCGCAGGCCAGCGGACGAATTTCTTCGGTCACGCTCAGGCCGATTTCGTCCTGCGGAACGAGGTACCAGTAGTTGTGATGCCAGGCACCGCCCGTAGCAGCCGCCGCGAACAGCAACAGGCATGTTGCGGGCGCTGGAGTATTTCGCAGCCAGAGCAGCAGCCAACCAATCGCCGCAGCAGAGGCGGCGAGATACCACACGGTGGGCGAGAGGGGCCAGTAGCGATCAATGGTCATTCCGACGGCGACCGCAGCGAGCAGCAAGATGCAGGGCTGATAGCGCGGCTCGCGCGTTTCAGTCGTCGAGAAGGCTGCAACTTCGCTGGTCATGTTGGCAGGTCGCAGCTAGGCAAGAAACAACGCTTTGGTTGTAACCACCGGCGGAGCGAAGAGCAAATGTTGCGGGCAAAATGCGATCGCCGCGTCTACTTCGCGAAAACCTTGATGGCCCCATCGAACTGCGAGCAGAAGGCATCGCCGTCGGGCAGTTGCCGCAGTTGGCTTTTGAGCTCGTCGAGTTCTGCGGTCGCAGCGGCCCGCTCGTGCGACTCAGCCGAGGCCGCGACGATCTTTACCACGCTGATAAAACCGCGCGCGAGCAGCGCTTCTTCGGGTGCGTTTGCAGCAGTCGCAAAGGCTGCTGCCTGGGCGAACGATTCGGTGGCGTCGAAGAAGGATTGCACCGCCAGTTGCTGCGCGGCGAGCATCCAGTGGGCACGACTGAGGGGGAGATCGCCTTTTTGGAGCTCAATGGCCAATCGCAGGTTGGTCTTGGCCGCATCGAGGCCCAGCTGCACATCGGCGGGGGAGATCTCAATACCGGGCTCGTCCCAGCCTGGCCAAGTGAATGATGCCAGATTGTACGTCATCGCCTTGGCACTGCTGCGCAGGTCACTGGCGAGCTGTGGATTCGCTTCCGCGGCGGTCAGGGCGAACTGCGCGCCCGCGCGGCCGAAGGCGAGCGCTAGAGAAAGGTTCTTCTCTTGCCAGTACAGATGGAGCATCGCTTCGCTGAATGCTTTGGCCGCGGCAAGCATGTCTGTTTGCCGTGTGAGATACACAATCGCGGCCAAGGTATCTTGTTCGCGCGCGAGACGCAGGGCTTCGTCTTTCATGGCAGGCGATCTCGAAAAGGGATGCGTCGTTACGCAGCCCATTTTCCGAGTCTCTGCGCAGGATCGCGGCCGGCGAGCTGCGCCAGCGGATCGGCATAGCCGAGAGCGGCGTAAAAACTGGCGATTTCGTTCAGCGGTAAGCGTACTTGATGTTCACGCCCGAGTGAACCATCGATCGACAAAACAACATCGGCATGGCGCGTGGCGAACGATGTTTGCCCCGCCGCACCGCCGGCAATCACGACGCGGCAGTCACAGTGCCGTGAGAAATTGCCTTCACTAGCCAAGGAGACTTCCACATCAACAGGCTGCTTCAAATCGCGCACGGTCGTCAGTCCCGCGGCTTGAACCCAGCGGTGCGCTTCGCTGGAATCGGCGGCTGCGCCGTTCAAACGAACCGTAAGCTGACAAGGAGCTCGTTCGACGAGGCCATCGAGGCACTTGCTGAGCTTGATCGGGCGATTGAAGTATTTGTAGTTGTCGCCGGTCTTGAACTTTTGCCCACGGCCATCGGCTGGTGGATGCCACAAGTGATAGGTGCGAGTGCGATGCAGAATGTAGTCGACCTTCATACCGAGCGCCCGCAATCGCATGCCCAGATCGTCGTCTTCTTTGCCCCAAGCCTTGAAGCGTTCGTCGTAACCGTTGACGCGCAGGTAGTCAGCGCGTTTGATTCCCATGTTGCCGCCGCGCAAGGCGGGCAAACGCGAATGACCGATCGCGCGGTTGAACCAGGCCTTCCATTGCATGATCGTCAATTTGCGCAGGTCGCTCTTGGGCACCCAACGCAAAAACTCACCACTGCGGATCTGATCGACGGTAATCTGCTGCGATGTTGGTTCATCGAAACGGACACAGTAGGTATTGGTGACGTGGTCAGGACGCCAACATTTCAGGTGCTGCTCGATGTGGTCGGGTTCGATGAGGCAATCGCCATCGAGAAAGACAATGTGTGGGGCCGTGGCTTGCAGCACGCCCTCGTTGCGCGTGCGCGAGAGTTGAAAGCCGTCGTGGGTATGCGATACATACTTCACGGCAAAGGGCGCGCGGTCAGCAAACCGCTGGACGACTTGAGGCGTCTCGTCGGTCGAGCCATCATCTGCCACGATGACTTCCAACTGGCTCGCGACCGTTTGCATTTCGACCGCTGCCAACACACGCCGCAAATGCTCGGGCAATTGATAGGTGGTGATCACAATCGAGACGGCGGGCGAGGACATCGACACTTCCTTGTGCGTACTTGCGAGCGGGAGCCTGTTCGCCGAATTCCGCCCTCGCATCCAAGCGCGCGAAACCTCGACCCTCATGTGTTATCCCGCCAGCGATTTTGGGTCAATGTCAGTCGCCCGCGACGCAGCTTGCTAGCAGGCAATTCGCTGGGGATTTCTCCAGCGAACCTCGCGCGGGAAGAACTGTCTCTGACATCTCGGCACCAGCAAGCATCGCGAAAGGTTCACCCGTTGCCTGATTCAACTCCAACCACGGCCATCACCATTCGTGCAGCAGAACCAGCGGACCTCGATGCACTGCGAGAGATCTATCTTCGCTCGCGGGCAGCAACGTTCTTTTGGACCGACGCGGCGAAGCTGCAGCTTGCAGATTTCGACGCAGCCACGCAGGACGAACCGATTCTGGTGGCAATGAGCGGCAAGGAGATCGCTGGCTTTGTTTCCTGGTGGCCGCCAGACAATTTCATTCACAATCTGTTTGTCGATCCGGCCTATCTGCGGCGCGGTATCGGCCGCTTGCTGCTCCACGCGTGCCTGCAGCAAATTGGTCGCCCAGCCATACTCAAGTGCGTGCAAGCGAACGAGCCAGCAATGGCCTTCTATCGCGCGCAAGGCTGGACGATCGCCGGCGAAGGAACCGGCGATCGCGGCCCCTATTACTTGCTGCAATCTGGGAGCACGCTGCCTTGAGCCAGTTAGGAGAACGAGAGAATAAGGCGTCACTCGTCTGCAGTGTCGAGGCGGCCTGCCAGCGGAGATTGAAGCCATTCTTGCTCGAGTCGGTCGGGCGACCAGGCACCTTCGTGCAGCGAGTAGAGCGGTCGGCTACGGAACTCTTGGCCTTCAAGCTGAGGCGTAATGCCTGGCCAGCGGCCAATCATGCTGCCGGGCTTTGCCCCCTTCCGGCCATCGAGCCAGGTGGGCGCTCCGCTGGAGTCTTTGAACCACTCGGCCACGCGGCTGACATCCTGAGCGGCTTCCAAACGGCCAATGAACTTGGTGCTGGCGTTGGAGAAAATCTGATAGTCGACCGAGCGCGGACTTTGCGTGCAAATCAAGCAGCTCACGCCGAACTTGCGCCCCTGGGCAAAGAGCCGCAGCAGCGGTTCTTTCGCCGGAGGCTTTCTGGCCCCAGCTGGCAGAAAGTCGCGAGCTTCGTCGAGGAAGACCAGCAGGCGAACATTTCCGCTCGAGAACGAAGTGATCATCCAGCGATAGATCTCGCCTGCGAGGGCCGCGACAAAGTACTGCTTTTGATCGTCGTCGGGCATCGCATTGAGATAGACGACATTCAGTGGCGTGCGGCCAGGAGTAACCGGACGAATGAATCGTTCGAGATCGAGCGGAATGCCACCTGTAAACAAATTGGAGGTTGGTCCGCGCATGCGGGTGAACAGTTTTTGCTCCAGCTTGGAACGATCTCGCTTCGAGATCATCTTGTCGGCGTCGTCAATTCCCAAGCTATCGGGAGCAGCGATGCCGGCGATGATCTCGGCCAACTGCAGTTCGTTCGAGGCGGTGGTTTTGCGGCTGAGGTGTTTGAGAATCTCGTTGAGAAAGGTGTTCTGCGTTTCCTGATCGCCACCGGCTTGAGCCAGCTGCACGAGGCTGCCTGCGGCGATTCCAACGAGGGACTCCCATTCTTCCTGGCGACGTTGCGGGCTTTCGATCCCTTGCAGATCGGCCGGCTTGGGGAGCTTGATGGGCGAGAGGCAGAGTCGTTGGCCATGCGAAGTGCCAGGCGTCCAAACGCGAACTTCTGCCCGGTCGCGAAACAGATCCTGGCCGCGTCGATCTTCCTCGGTAGCGGAATCGCCCAGCGCCGAAGGTCGCAGAAACTGAACCAGGTCGCCTTGAGGATCGATGGCCAAGATGGGAATGCCGCACAGCACGGCTTCTTCGACGAGCACCTTCGCCAGCCAGCTTTTGCCGCTGCCAGCAGCCCCCACGACACTCGCATGGGTCGTGAGCGCGGCGCTGGGCACCACGACGGAATGCCCGCTGGCCGAGGTCGTGCCCACTCGCAGTTCATTTGCGGGGGCAGCAGCGGACGCTTTCTCTTTCTTGTTTGGTTTGGCTGGTTTCGCTGGCTTAATCGGTTGCTTGGGCGGCTGTGGAAGGTCTGCTGCGGAAACCGCTACGTCGTCTTCCGCTTCATCCGACTCGAACTCATCAAACGAGACAGGCGGAGCGGCGGCAGCGGGCGGCGTGTGATGTTGAATCTTTGGTTCCGTTGGTTTTGCCTGAGACATCTCTTCTGCCCAAGGCTCGGCGCGTTCTCCCGACTGTTTGGGCCCCAGTCGTTTCTCGCACTCTCCGTTCTTGTTCCAAGGGCAAGCATGACAGAGCGCCGGTTCACCCGGCGGCTTCAGACCTTGGCCGGTTGTTTCGTCGTAGTCGCTCCAGCGGGCCATCGAGTGGAGCAAGTCGAATACTTTGGAACGATCCTGCTGAATCTTCGGCCAAGGCTTCTCGAAGACCTTTCGCTCGGGATGCAGGTAGAACACCGCGGCATCCGACTGCGTGCCATGTTGCTGATGATGCATCAAGCTGTAGAGCGAAGCTTGGAGCAGGTCCTTGCTCGACGTTTCCGACGAGGTCAGTTTGAAGTCGATGATGCGACTCGTCGCGCTGCGGTAGTCAAAGTGGATGTAGTCGAGGGCTCCGCGCACACGCACGGGCGATTGCTTGGGACCTACATAAAAAGTGACATCGACTCGCTTGCGGCTATCGCCAAAGAACTCTCGCAGCAGTTCCTCAATCGACTTGCCTCGTCCGGTCGCATAGCTGAGGACGTCACTCAGCTCTCCCACGTATTGATCAAAGGCATTTTGAAAGGCCAGTTGCTGCGGAACCTTCTTGCTTGCCAAGGTTTTTCGGTTCAAGCAATTCTGCACGATGAACCGCTTCAGATTTTCGAACAGGTACCGCGAGCGTTCGGTCGCGACCGGGATCGCTGCCGAAGCCGTCAGGATTTCTCGCACATCTTGCGCACTGACTGCGGACGCGTTGAACTTTTCAATCGTGTGGTGAAACAAGGTACCACAGCCCGTCGCTGCCCCGCGCGAGCCCGTCCAAATGCGCGTCAAGCGCTTCGTCTTCGGCTTGGTAGTTCGATACCGGACTTCGTCGAAGTAGAAGATGCGTGGACAGGCGATCGCGGTCCGCGCTTCACTGACCGAGAACTGATACTTCACGCGCGAATCCCGATCGTAAGATAAAGATCGTTATCCCAAGGCTGAGCACTCACGAGTTCCTCTTGATGCATTTCGAGGACGATTTCTTTTGCTGTGGGCAGGCAAGCTTCGGGCGTGACAGCTCCTGCGGGATTGGCCGCGATGAATTGCTTGATGAGCTCGATCATGTTCGCCCCCATCAAAAACGCCAGCCGCGATTGGACGAACTCGCGAAAGCCTTCCTTCGGTGGATAGACCGTCGCCGGTGGCGCTGCCGGCCCTTCTTCGGTTAAGAATTGACGCAACAGTACATGCTTGCGAAAGGCATCCTGACGGTGAAAGCTTTCGAGCACTTGAACTTCGGTAAGCGGCATAATCCGCCGCGGGAGTGGTTCGATTTCCAGATCGCCAGACTTCGCTTCGCCGACGACATTCAACATGGCATCGAGCGCAGCGTAATCTTCAAACCGCAGTTTGACATGCCGGAAGCCTCGTTCCCCACGCTGCACCAACTGCTGAAGATGCTGCTTACCTGCCGCGCCCAAACATAGCGGCGCTCGTTCTTCGTCGGTCACTAACACTCGCAAATCAGGCTGGCCATGATCGAGCAATCGTCGCAACGATGCTGCAGCGCTGGTCTTGCTGCCGGTCACAACAAACTGCACATGATTGCGAATCTTCCGCTCGCCTACGCCTTCCTGTACCAAAAGATGCACCGGATGGTTCGTGACGTCCACTTTCTCCAGCGTGTAGCCGAACGCATCTCCCTCGCAATGCTTGAGTGACTGCGCCACCAGTCGCAGCAAGTTGTCGCTGTCGGCCGGCAAAGAGCCAGGCTGCAAGCGGCGACTTGTGATTGCCTCTTCAAACTTCGCGGCCACTTTGGCATCAATGGCCCGTTGCAGTTCTTCCGCTGTCAACTCTTGTGGTGAGGTCTCCGGCGCTGCTTGGTTCCAACGACGCAGCCAAGCCGCGGCCGATTCGGTCCGAATTTGTCCTTGGATCGTCCGCCAGCGATCGCTGGCCCACGTCAGCACATCGCGCGGGCGTAACTCGATCGCGCCCGCTTCCATGTTTTCGAACCATTCGCGGCCGAGCGGGAACAGGTCGTCATCGTTGAAAAATGGTTTGCACTGTGCTGGCAATCCGTCAAAGCGAGCGAAAAAGCTCTGCAGACGCTCACTTACCAGCTGCTTGGCTTCGCTGCGTCCAATCCGTCGCACGACGATAGGCTGCCGGTGCTGAAAGCGGTCGGCGGCCGCAGCGGGTATGACTCCTTGATCGATTAGACGTAGCATTTCATCGTGTACACCCGAAACCACCACCAGCAGATTGACCCGGCGATCGATGAAGTTTTGCAACGCGCGGCTAAGAGCCGTTAGTTGATCTTCTTGCATGTTGTCGGCCTGGTCGATGCACAGCACAAACGGCCGGTCAATGACCGCCGACAAGCGAGCAATGGTGGCCAGCACCGTGACGATCTGATCTTCGCCCAGCTCGGTGACTTCTTCCGAAGGTCGCAGACGAATGCCTAGACTTTTTGCTTCTTCCGCGTCGAGTAACTCGCCTTTGAGCCAACGGACCGCGAGCGCGGCCAATTGATTGTGAGTGTCGCGCTTGGCAGGATCGCTCGAATTGACAGCGATCTGTACGCTGAAAAAGAAGCGAAACAGCATGAAGAAAATCTGCGGATCGAGTTGCAGTCTCTCCGCGATAGCCGCCGACGCCTTGCGCAGGTCGTCCTTATGCTTCACAAAGAGGTCTGTCGAAGTCTTGCGAACTGACTCCTTCAGCAATTCAAACAGCGGCGTTGTTCGCAGTCGATCGAGCCGGTCTTCTGCCAATCGCGAGATACAGCATTTCAGCAAGTAGCGACTCATATCGCTCGGTCGCACTTGAATGTTGTGCAGAAAGACAAAGCAAGCTTGTCGATCTTTGGCCCAGCGCCAAAAGCGAGCCAGCAAGTGACTCTTGCCGACTCCTGCGTTGCCCAGCAACATCGCGCCGTTGCCAGCCTCGGCGCGCAAGGTTTCGTCGGCGAGTGACGTCAAGCGATCGAAGGCGGCCGCGTGAATGCTTTCGACGTCCGAGTCCATGTCGGTGGGATCGCTGATCCGATTTCGCTCGAACGGATTGCTAGAGGCAATAGCGGCGAAGAACTGATCGTCGGAATCGGCTGTTGTGGGGACGGGAACTTGATCCGACATGGAAATGACCATCACCTAAATCCTGGAAACGTAAACGAGGAGCGAGCTCCCCTCCTGAATACCGGCCTGCCGTTCTTCGTCGCTCAATTGCGTGCCGCCGCCTTGTGCGCTCTCCATGGCAAATTGCCGTGCCGCTCGCAGCAGTCGCAACTCGGAGTCAAACTCGGAGCGGCTGAACTGAGGCAACTCTCGCCGCAGTTCCAGCACCTTCGCAAAGTTGCGACCTCCCGAGCGAGAATCCACGCGACGAAAGGCAGCATCAAACAACGAGGCAAAGCCCTCGGCTGGTTTTGACGGAGCGGTTACTGTCGCCGAAGCCACCGGAGGTGGCGTTGTCGTTGCAGATGGCCGCGCGGATGCAGGAGTTGGGCTATTGGTCGGGGTGTGCGACGGAGTCACCTCTCGACCCGCATCTGCCAGCCGGAAGTAGGCGCGTTCGTTCTTCAACACAAGCCAGTTGAGGCCAGAACCGAGGCGGTTTTGATCGGCAGCTTGGCCGATGAATTCTTCCAAGGATACCTTGAGCTGCTTGACCTTGATCAAAGCGGTAGCGATCTCGGCTGCCGTGAAAATCGTAGACCGCAGTGGTGCTTTCGACTTTCCCTTCGCCGGTGCACCATCGACGAGCAAAGCCAGCCCCAGCTTGATGAACTCTGCCGTTCGACCGCGGAGATGCTCTCGCAAGACAAAGCTGCGTTCATTCGTAGCGTCGCCCGAGGCAACTTCGACAACACGCTCGGCAAATGCCGGCTCCTTGAGAACTTTTGCCAGCGACTTGGCGTCGGCTTTCGCGGCAGCCTGCAACTGGGCGAGAGTAACGACCTGCGACTCGTTGGCGTTCTGGCCGCGTCGCAGCATCTCTTGAGACCACTTGGTCGCAATCTCAGCTGGGGTGGGCGGCACTGCTTTCGCCACGATCAGATCGGCCAAGTCAGCGACCAATGTTCGGTCAGCCAGCTGCCGGGTAAAGAGCGTTTCCCAAGTGGCAGCAAAGGCCTTGAACGGCGCGCCTGCATCCTTGATAAACGACTTGACGTCCTTACCGAGCGGCCCCTTCCTTTCTCGCTTCGTGCGGACGGCTTGGGCCGCGCGCCGTTGTAGTGTGCTTGTCTCACCAAGGCTCGCATAGTCCTCAGGCAAGACAATCGGGGAATCGAGATCTTTGGCCGCGAAAACTGTTACTTGGCCTTTGCCTGTGGCTCCGGTCAGCAACTTCAAAAACGCTGCCGGTTGATCGTCGCAGAGCTTGTTAGCCAACTGCTGAACCGTCAGTGGCTCTGCACTTTCGCTGCGCTGTGCCCGCAGGACAGCAATCGCGCGGTCCAGAGTTTCTTGGGCCTTGATGGCTTTGAGCTGAGCAGAGGTTGGCTTTTTGGCCATTGAAGTTCGGCGGGCAGGTGTGGTGGAACAATCGGCGACGATTGCAGTTCAGTGAGGGCCCACCAAATCTAGCGGCGAGGTGATTGCTCGTCAAACGAAGTATTGAGCAAATCACTTATTAAGGGTTCGATGCAAGCATCACACGTAGGCTACAATCATCTCCCCATCATTCAACGATCATCGCCACTCGCTTTGAACTTTCGGCATGCCAGAACAACGATCAAGCAAAGAAAGTGTCTACTACGCGCAGGATGATTACCTAGGCATGGGGACACGGCTTGGTATTCTGGTGATCGACTCGCTGGTTCTGCTGTTTCTATTCGCGCTAATGACTGTACCCAGCCAGTTGATCGCGCCGCAACTGCAAGGGCTTTTCACGCTTGCCTGGATGCTTCTGGTTTGGTTTTACGAGGTCCCACTCAAGCGGTCAAAACTCCGTACGGTGGCTTATAACTTGCTGCGATGCAAAATCGTTAACCTGCAGGGTGAACCACCATCGCTGTTTGCCCTGACGCTCCGACTATTTCTCGGGATGTTCGGTCCCTGGGTGCTGGGCTTTGATATTCTCTGGTGTGGAATCGACAAAGACTGCCAAGGCTTACGCGATTGCCTCGCGGGCACCTGCCTTGTCCGGGAGCATGCATTGCCTGTCGGTGCAGGGCCAGTCGGCTTCTGCCTCTACTTTACGATGGGGTGCATTTTCTTGTACCCCCGCGTCATCCATCCCGAGATTGTTCAAGCTGTTCTGGTTGCTGAGCTAGACTCGGCTGCATAAAAGATACGTGGTCCTGTTCACCGGCAACGCCACAGAACACGATCCTCAATCCCCAGTTGTTGCTGTACGGTGAGGATCTCGGCTTTAAAGCGGCGGGCGTCGTTGGGATAGCCTGCGGTCGGCTTGAGACCGGGCACGTGCTGCTGCCAGAAGCGATTGAACGGACGGAGCGAAATCTCGCGCAGGTACTTGGCCGTCATCGAGGCGAGTGCAGCAGGAAGCATCCGCTCTCCTTTGGAGATGAACTGCAACTCGATCGGTCGTCTGGCGATGTCCAGCCGATAGACGCTTTCGTTCTTCGATTCGCGCACGACGCGCACCGGATCGTCGCCGAAGACGTGCTGAATCAAGTGCGCATAGCGATCGCGACCGCCGTGCTTGTCGCAAGTGACGATGACGGGCAAGTCTCGCAAGTCGTCAAGCAGGTCTTTAATCAATTCGAGTGTCACCAGTGACAGAACCGTCGCTTTGTTCTCGTGCTGTTCAACTTCCGCATTAAACCTACCGGGAAACACCGCCGCCGCCCGCAGCGACTTCAACTCGACCTTAAGCCTCTTCAGGCCACTTGCGAGCGCACCGCTGAAATCGCCAACTCTCGTCGAGCAGGCATCAATGGGGAGCGCCTCTTCTTCGGCATTGTGCCAGGCCAGGGAAGCGCGGTCGGAATGACAATGCGCGGCTAAAGCGTTCCACAGGGCAACCGTCGACGTTGGTCGCTCGCCCAACAATGTCAGGCAAGAGAGCACGCCGCACTCGATGGCTGCGAGTCCACCGCCCGGAGAATAGAGTGCCTTCGAATCGGCGATTGCCAATCGAGTTTCGTGTTTGCCAGATTCGAGTGTTACGAATTCCTGCAGATGGTCGTACAACTCCGCTGGCCCGACCTTCTGCGGCACTTGCCACGCGCTGGCAGCGACCACTAGCGGGCCGAGGTTCGGTCCGTAACCCGCTTCGTCAGTGCCAATCAGAAGATGCATGGGAATCCGTTCGCAAAGGAGTCTGAGTCGATCGTTATTAATGGAACTTGTCGCCGCCTTTTTGGGAAGACGTAACGGCACATCCACGCTGAACTAATAGTCATTCAACGATTGTGTCGACCACGCGACGCGGGCCGCATTCAGAACCGCCACCACATCGATCACCTCTTGCAATACCGCGCCCGCGACCGGCGACAGCAGTCCGCAGGCAGCGAGAATCATCCCGACGAGACTCAACACAATTCCCCCAACCGCGCTCTGCAAGGCAATGCTGCGCATGCGGTGGCCGATGTGCAGCAGCATATCGACACGCTTGAGCGAGCTATCCATGATCACCGCGCCGGCAGCTTCGCTGGTGATATCGCTGGCCTGTCCGAAGGCGATACCCACCGTGGCAATCTGTAACGCGGGAGCATCGTTGATGCCGTCCCCCACAAAAATTGTCGGTGCCCGCTCGGTCTCAGCCCGAACGATCTCCACCTTTTGTTCGGGACTCTGTTGCGCGCGTACATCGGTGATGCCGACCTTTGCCGCTAGGTAGTTCACTTCCGATTCACGATCCCCCGAGACGATCATCACCCGGTCGATATGGTGTTGCGGTCCCAGGTGGTGAATGAAGGAGCGACCATCCTGGCGAGGCTCATCACGAAAGCGATAAGTCGCTGCGTATTTCCCATCCTTGAGCAGAATGCACTCCAGGCCGGCTCCCAGCGGCGGCAGGTCACTGGCTCCCTCGGGATTGCTCTTGAGCCACTTATTGCGTCCGGTGATTTGCACTTCGTGCCCGGCCACTTTGCCGCGCACACCTTGACCGGGCGGCTCCTGAATCTCGCTCGCATCGAGTAGCGGAATCCCCTCACGCTCGGCCTGGTCGACAATCGCCTGCGAGAGCGGATGTTTCGAGTATCGCTCCAAGCTGGCCGCCAACTGCAGAATCTCGCGCGGCGAGATCGCTGGCGGTGTGAGCTGCTCCGTTAAACTTGGGCGGCCATAGGTGAGCGTGCCTGTCTTATCGAAAATGATCGTCCGGCAACCACCAATTTGTTCCAGCACCGTCGGCTTCTTCACGATGATGCCGTGCCGAGCAGCAAGCGAAATGGCCCCAATAATCGCCACGGGAATCGCAATGAGTAGCGGGCAGGGCGTGGCCACTACGAGCACCGCCAGGAACCGCGTAGCCTCACCGCTGGCGGCCCAAGCAAGGCCGGCAATGACGAGCGCCAGCGGCGTGTACCACGCTCCGAGTTGATCTCCCAGCCTGCGCATTCGCGGGCGATATTGCTCGCCCTGTTCCATCACCTTCATGATCTGCGCATAACGCGAATCGATGGCCCGTTTGGTGGCGCGAATGATGAGCACGACGTTGCCGTTCAGCGCTCCGGAAATCACGAGCGAGCCGGGAGCCTTCGACATGTTGTAAGGTTCGCCGGTCAGAAACGACTCGTCCATCGAGCCGTGTCCTTCGAGAACCTCACCATCGACGGGGCAAATATCGTGCGGAAAGAGCGTGAGCACATCGCCCACGTTCACCTGGTCGAGCGGGATGTCTTGCAGCTCACCAGCCTCTCGGCGATGAGCGACGAGCGGCACACGCTTGGCCAGGGCCGAGAGTACCGACGATGCCGAGGCAATCGCATATGCCTCAATGGCTTCACCGCCCGAGAGCATTAGCACCACGAGTACGCCGGCCAGATACTGCCCCAGCAAGACGGCCGTGACAATCGAAATGCCAGCGAGCCAATCGGCTCCGAACTTCCCTTGGCTGGCGTTGTAGCCAAGTTCGATCAGCACGGGAATGCCGCCGATAACGAGCGCCGCCCACAGCGGCACATTGGCCACGAACTCACTTGCACCGACAAGGTAGTGCAGCACGAGGTAAGCGACTAAACCGGCAATCGCCACCGCAGCCACGATGGCGTCGTGATGCTCCAGAAGCCAAGCTCGACGACTTTGCGGAACGGCTGCCATGTTTCCTACTCGCCTTTCATTCGATCATCCTTATGTTGTAACAAGGGTGAAGGCTAGCAGTTGGGAAGAGCGAGCAGGGGATTGATTATGTCGCATCGGCGGGGATAAAGTCCCGCGCCGATAGCCCTTCGCCTATCCTACTGCGTGAGGGTGGCGGCGGACGAGCGCGTCGAGCTTGGCGATGAGTTGACTTCGGTTGAGTGGCTTGGTTGCATAGTCGTCGCAGCCAGCAGCCAGACAGCGATCGCGATCACCCGACATGGCATGAGCGGTGAGGGCAACAACGGGGTGCGAGTAGCCTTGCTCGCGCAGCAATCTGCAAGCAGCATAGCCATCCATGATGGGCATTTGCATGTCCATCAAAACGACATCGTAGGGACGATTGTCGGCCGCCGCGGCAAGGGCCTCGATCGTGGCACTTCGCCCATTGTCGACGATGGTGACTTCTGCTCCCGCCTTCTTCAGAATGTACGAGATGAGCCGTTGATTGTCGGGGCCATCTTCGGCGAGCAAAATGCGGCAACCGGCGGGGAAGGTGGTTTGAGAGAGTTCGCTAGTCCCCTCGTGCTGCGGCACCGGTGACTCGATCAGCGGCTGAGGCAGCGGTTCGGTGGCTAACTCGCAAACTCGGTCGATGGTCAAACGGAACGTGGTTCCCACGCCAGGTGAAGATTCCACAATCGTCACATCGCCGCCGAGCATTTCAGCCAGACGCTTGCTGATGGTTAAGCCCAGGCCGGTACCGCCGAATTGCCGCGTGGTCGAAGTATCCGCCTGTGTAAAAGGACGGAAGAGCTTGTGAGTTTGCTCGGTCGTCATTCCCATGCCGGTATCGATGACGTCGAAGGTGAGCCGCGCGTGTTCTCGCTCGTGGTGAGCCACGATTCGCACGCCACCCGTCGTTGTGAACTTGATCGCGTTGCCGACGAGGTTCACGAGAATTTGCCTCAAGCGCGTCGGGTCCGATTCGATGCTGTGCGGCAATTGGCCGATGGTCTCGATCGTCAGCGTCAAGTTGCGTTCTTGCGCCCGCAGTCGCATCAAAGATTCCACGTCTGCCAGCAGTTGCTGGGGCGAGCAGGCAATGGCTTCGAGCCCGATCTTTCCCACTTCAATCTTCGACAGATCGAGAATATCGTTGATCAAGCTGAGCAGATGTTCGCCGTTACGTTGAATGGTCCGCAGCGCTGCAATGCGATCCGGCGGCGCTCTCGTAATGTCTCCTTCTTCCAGCAGCAAGTCCGTGTATCCCAGAATGGCCGTCATCGGCGTGCGGATTTCATGGCTCATGTTGGCCAGAAACTCGCTCTTGGCCTGGTTCGCGCGCTCGGCCTCTTCTTTCAGCTGAGCCATTTCGTAGGCGGCTCGTGTCAACTCGCGCGCCTGATTGTTCAGCACCTCGTGGGCGGCCAGCAGATCTTCCGATCGCTCGACCAGCTCTTCGTGCGAGTGCTGAAGTCGGTCTTCGGTTTGCTTGCGCTCGGTGACGTCGATCATCACACCGCGCAGCAGGTGTTGCTCCGCAGGCGAGCGTGATACGGAAACCAGATCGTCAATCCAAATGATCTCGCCTGCTTGCGAGAACATGCGGTATTGAATCCGATGATCGCGACCGCCCAAGGTTTCGGCCAGGCAGTACTGAACGGCAGCGTCGCGATCTTCGGGATGGAGCGTATTCCTCCAGAAAGCCGGCTCGTACCAGGCTTCCAGCGGATATCCCAACTTCACCGCGCAAGGCGAAACATAGACGAAGCAGTCGGTGCGAGAATCGTATTCCCAAACGATGACGTCGGTACCTTCAATCATCAGCCGCAACCGCTCTTCGCTGCTTTCGAGCGAAGCTGTCTTCTCGGCCAATTCGGAGGTGCGTGCCTCGACCTGGCTTTCAATCTCGGCATGCACGGTAATGAGCTGAGCTTGCCGCTGGGCAACTTCCCACATTTCGTGCTGCGAGCGGATGCAGTTGAGAATGAGAAACACATCTTCAAAGGCGACCCAGCCCGTGTGCTCGAGCGTGCGGAGCCAACCGGCGTCCATCACTCCATAGACAGACTGGGGCCAGAACAAACCACGCCAGCCATGATCGACGGCGGTCACCAGCGAAGCTGTAATCAGCACGCGCCAGTCGCGATAGAAGGCCAAGAGGGCGAGTGACCCGAAGATGTGAAAGTGGGTTTCAATTCGACCGCCCGAGAGATGAATCAGCAAGCCCGACATCAGCATTTGGCCGATGGCGATGGAGTGTCGAGTCAGTAATTTGCCGGGCAAGACAAACGCCAAGAACACCGGCACGCTAATGATCGCGCCACCCAACAGAATCGAGATCCCGATATGCGGATGGACGTAGTGTGACAGCCCGGACCAGGTGCGCGGCGAAACCCAGACCGCAAGTACAAAGCCAAATACCCATTGAGCGATCAGGAGCCAGGCAAACAGGCGATCAGTAGCGCGGTAGATATGCTGCTGATGTCCTTTCAACAGAACCCGCGCGAGCGACTCGTTAGGTTGAAAGGGAACAGTCGGAGAACCCGAGTTGGTCATCTCGCGGCCTCCTGCGCGGCCGTGCTCACCGCGTGCAAGCTGCAGCCAAACACGGGAGTGGAAGAAGCGCTGGCCACTTCGCCGCGCGAGGCAGCCAGGATCGCATTGTGCCCGTTGCTCCAGCCTTCGTGGCCGCGCAGCGTGGTCACACCTCCCGTGAACAAGACCTCACCCTTGCGATCGAACAGCACCACTTGTCCCGAGGTGCGAATGCCCAATTCATCGGCCAGTCGCTGGTTCGTGTCCCACTGCACCTGCACACCGCTCAGTCCTTCGGCCTGCATAACAAGGTCGCTCTCTCGCCAGCTGGCGTCACTGCCCGTTGGGGCGGAGAACACAACCTTCGCTGGAGCTAGATTCGGGTTGCGAGCCAGCAGCACGGCCAGTTCGTTCAAGCTGGCCCGCGTACAGGCGCACTGTGGATGAGCAAACATCACCAAGGTGCAGCCACGCGCGTTTTGCTCAGTTAGCAACTCACCGGGTACGCGAGCGATTTTGTCGGGCGATGCACCCGCGCGAGCTTTGTAAGTTTGCAGTCCCGCAGAGCCCGCGGTGACCACAACCACCCAACCGGCGACCAGCAGCCAAGCTCCCACATCGGGCCAGCGCAGCGGCATCCGCTGTGATTGCTGGTCAAGGGAGAGGAGTGCGCTCATCGCTGGATTTCCGCCGGCCGCGTGCGGCTCCAAAGTGAACGGAAGCCACGATCCCACGAAAGCCCGTTTCGTCGGAGTCTTCCGCAGTTCATCGGCAGGTGGCACAAGTTGCCACCACGACTCGCCCGAAATCAGCGAGTTTGCGGATCGATCCGCTAGTGACACCGCGCAGGCGAGGCGCGAAGAGTCTGGTTGTCCGGCAGTTATCAATTTTGCGAGGCACTTACCTGCCAAGAAACTACCTGCCAAGAAACGAAGACTCCCTCATGAGCTGGAGGTAGGCCCATCAGGGAGTCTCAAACCGAAGTGATTGGGGGCCGCAGTCACCGCCCCCGTTGTTATCCGCACAAGCTTGACAGCTTGACGCCGCAGCTTAGTCCAGCTTCACAACCGTGCTTTCGTCGCCACTGAAGTACTTGGTGATCTGCTCGGTGATGTCCGAAGAGGTCGGTTCTTCGAGGTCGATCTGACCGGTGTAGGTCGTGTCGGCGTTGACGAGCTTCTCAGCCACGTCGATCCGAGCGCCGATGTCCTTCACCAGGTCCTTGGTGCGCGACAGACGGCTGTCATCGAAGTTGAATTCGCTAGTCGACTGAGCGACGCGAACCATCTCCATGCGGGCGTCGAGGTTGGCGACGTCCACTTCCAAGCGAGTCTTGGCGGCTTGCATGGCCTTCAGCTTTTCACGGCCGGCGACCAGCCCACGTTCACGAGCGGCCAGCACTTGGGCCAGCTTCTCGGTCGTGGCTTGCTTCACCTTGTACGATTCGAACCGCTGGGTCAAATCAGCTTCGACCTGACGGCTGGTGTACGACTTGCCCGCATAGACAAAGTTCGAGTCACCCTTTTTCAGGTCATTCGTCAGCTGTTCGATCTGCGAACGGCTCTTGGCCAGCGACTTTTCGCCAGCGGCCAGCGTTTCCTTCAATCCTTGAACGTCTACTTCTTCCTTGGCGATCAGGTGCATGTTCCGTTGAATTTCCGGATCCAGATCGCGAATCATCTTGCGGGCCCGTTCGAGTTCGAACGAAACCGGCACACTCTCACGCACTGACTGGCGAACCCAGCCGAGCGATGTGGTGGTATAGCTGACTGCATCGCGGCCAAACAACAGGCCCAACAGCAACAAAGCGGCACCACCGGCAAACAAACCCTTCTTGACCATTTCATGGCCCTCCACAAAGCGACGCAGCCGCCATTGCCCCACTGGCAACACATCAGCTGAACCATCAACCAGTTAAGCGCCCCGCGCCGCGGAACAACCGCGATCGTCGGATCGTAAGAAGCTGTTCGGCCCGCTTTGCTGGTTATTGGGAAGAGTGGGAAAGATTTTTTCAAGTTCCCGGCTGGGGACGGGGCTGGAAGTGGAGAACCACTGCCAAGCGGGAATGCTGATCTCACCAACGAGCACCGAAACGTCCAATAACCCGAGGGGTTTTTGGACAGGCGGCTGTTTTCGTTTTTAGTCGTAAGTGACTTTGGCTGTGGCGTTTGCGATTCTTTGCCAGCATTCGCCACTCACTCCTTTCGTCCACGAACTGGACCAGTTCTTGGCCAGGCACCCCGCTCGCGACTGCGGTTAGCGCCTCGCGAACACGAAGTGCCCCAACCGCCTACGCGACACCGCGCCTTATCCACCAAACTACAGAGAACGTCACGACATTAGCTCATTGTCGTGATCTATTGTCAAGTATCTGTTTCGTTATATCTAAAAATAATCAGCTGCACTGTGCTGGCAGCTGACGTCGCAGGCCGCTCGCACGATGGAAGCCCTGTCCTACTGCCACCGATTTGCAAACTTTGGTTTGACGGGGGGGGCCGGATCCGTCTAAACTCCCCCTTAGGCATTTTTTCTCTTCTTTTTAATGTTTTTCCCTATCCTGGAACCTCTCCCATGCTCCAGACCTCTCCCGGTCGCAGGCGGGCGGCGTTTACGCTCGTCGAATTGTTGGTTGTCATCGCCATTATTGGCGTGCTCGTGGCGCTGCTGCTCCCTGCGGTGCAGGCGGCTCGCGAAGCTGCCCGCCGCATGCAATGCGGCAACAATCTCAAGCAGATCGTGTTGGCCGCACACAACCATCACGACACCTACGGCGCCTTTCCAGCCGGTCGTCGTGGTTGCGACGGGTCCGGCACCCCTTGCAACGGGATGTCGGCGACCGACGTCAATCGTGGCGGGGCGAGCGGATTCGTCGCCTTCTTACCCTTCCTCGAGCAAGCAAACATCCACAAGTCGATCGGCATCACCGAGGCTGATGTCCCCTGGCCGACGACCGACAACGCGACCTGGCGGCCTCACAACAAGATCGCCCTGGAGACGCGGCCAAAGATGTTTGTTTGCCCGTCGGACACGGCCAAGCCTTTTATTGCCAACACAGGCAGTGGCGGCACCATCAACGCAGCGGTGGGTAGCTATGCTCTGGTTGCCGGTTCCAACGGGCCCAGCCAAGGAATTGCCGCCACGGTGAAGTTCGACAATAACGGCCTGTTTGTCTACTTCAACACGAAGCGGATGGCGGACGTTACCGACGGCACCAGCAACACGCTGGCCGCCGGTGAAGTGCGCGACGGCCACTTGGGAAACAACTCGAATGTTTGGAGCGTTGCTTCCCGCCATGCGCATTGCTTGCGAACCACCGAGAACCCGATCAACACGGCACCCGGCGCCGGAATCGTCTACTCTACTCTCAATGCTGCATTCCTAAGCCGACATCCTGGCGGAGCCAACTTCGCCCTGGCAGATGGCAGCGTACGTTTGCTGACGGAGAACATGGACATCACGATGTACCGCGCCCTCTCCACCATCGCTGGTGGTGAAGTCGCCAACTAATCATGGAGAGGAGGTGTTTGTTATGTTTTCTACGCTTACTCTCCCTTTCCGCTTGACTGCCGGAGCGGTCCTGGTGGTTGCCTTGCTCGGCTTGGCTGGCTGCGGAAATAGCGGCCCACAGGTCGTCCCGGTGTCCGGCGTCGTTTTGATCGACGGTGCCCCGCTGAGCTATGGCCACATTCAGGTGATTCCCACCGGCTGGCGGCCCGCTTCCGGCAGCATCGGCGCCGACGGTCGTTTTACTCTGACGACGAACGTTCAGGGTGATGGTGTTGCCGTCGGGACACACAAGGTTGCCATTCTTGCCGGCGAGTCGATCACCACCGACCTGACCAAGTGGCACGCTCCAAAAAGGTACTCCGATATTAAAACATCGGAGCTGACGGCGACGATTACCGGCCCCACGAGCGACTTGAAAATCGAGTTGATGTCCGACGGCACGCAAACGCCCGAAAAAAAGGTCCGCGAAGGAGGCACCGAGAACTCGGGCTTTCAATTCAATTAAGAAGCGTGGCTTGAGCAGCCTGGCCACAGCTAAGCAAGCTGTGGCACTTCCTATGTGGATAGAAGCCAATCAGCCTCGCGAAATCTAGCGAGGCTTTTTGATGCTGGTAGAATACGGCGCGCTGCCCCCGCACGTAATACTTCTCCGCAGAACAGCAAATCCTGGGGATGCAAACCTTTGGCTGGATTCCCAGACCTTTCACCGTGGGCCTATCTGCCGAATCTTCCCGAGCACATTCTGGCGGTCGGTTGGCTCGACAGGTTGATGGAGTTTCCGCGTGGAGCAACCTCACCGGAGGTGTTCGAACGCTTGCAATGGCTGGCTCGCGATCCCTGGCAGCCCATTGCCTTCGCCGGCTCGCACGAGTGCGAACTCTGTCAGTTTCACGGCGAAAAGGGAACGGCGAATCTCTACCTTCCCCATCAAGGCAAAATCTATGTCTGCCCAGAATTGATCATTCACTACATCAACGCCCACTACTATTCGCCACCCAGCATATTCTATGAAGCAGTGCTGGCTTGTCCCGCGATGAACACGATCGAATACAAACGGTCGCTCATTGCGTGCCAGGGGCAAGTGCTCTGGAAGAGTTCAGTCAACACGATTTAACGGATCACTGCTTGGACAAAGCTATGTCGACGCCACCAGATTCTCACCGTGTCGTTTACTTGCTGAAGTGAGCTCGTTCCGATGAGAACATCACTGAGAATCTTGGAAGCGATTGTTCTCGTCATCTGCTTCCCGTTCTATGCAGTGGCGATTCCGTTCATGCTCTTGTACGAGTGGATCGTGCCTCGTGTACGCAAGGTCTCGCTGGGCCTTCAACTTCGACGCTGGGTGAAGCCCGATGTGCTCGAAGAGATTCAAGCGGTTGATGTGTCTCGTCTCGCCGATGGGCTGGTCGGTGTCGTTCGGCGGCAGTGGAATGTGCTCTACCACAAAGATCCTCCTGCGTTTCCCCAAGAGATCGAGTTCTGCACAATCAGTTACTTTTGGCTGGGGCATGAGCCGTTGCTGCAGCGAAAAAGTTGGATGAATCGCGGGAAGACATCCACGGTAAAGACGACCCTATGAGTCCGCGAATCGATTTATTGGTTGGTGTGATTCGGGAAGCTGACTTGTGGCTTCCTTGACGACACTCGTCCTCTTCGACGACGCGCCGACACATCGGAGATATTGTCAATAGTTGTGGATGGTGGAATTGAATTAGGCGGCGGCTTGGTCGAGGGGTAGGCCGTCTTGGAAGACGACTCCGCGGATGACATCGGGGAGGAGTTGAGCGCCGTTGAGTAGTCGCCAGCCGCGCGCGGCGCTTTCAGCGAGCTTGAACATCATGGTCAGCGAGGCGATGCGACTGCCGTTGCCTTTGGTGCGACGATGCCGCAGGCGAATGGTGGCGAACGTCGACTCGATTGGGTTCGTAGTTCGCAGGTGCCGCCAATGCTCCGCAGGAAAGTCGTAGAACGTGAGCAGCACGTCGCGGTCCTTGGCCAGGCATTCCGTGGCCTGTGGATATTTGGCTTGATAGTCGGCCACGAAGGCGTCGAACGCTTTGCCGGCCGCTTCGCGCGTGTCGGCCATCCAGATTTGATGCAGCATGTCTTTCGCTTTCGGTTGCTTGTTCTTCGGTAGCTTATCGAGAACATTGGCAGTCTTGTGTACCCAGCAGCGTTGCACTTTCGTGGCGGGAAAGATCTCGGCGAGCGCTTTCCAGAAGCCGAGGGCACCATCGCCAATCGCTAACTTGGGCGCCACGGCCAGGCCGCGGCGCTGCACATCGAGCAGCAGTTCTCGCCACGATTGAGCGCTCTCGCGATGGCCGTCCGTCATGGCGATCAGCTCTTTTTTGCCGTCTTTGGTGGCTCCCATCAGCACCAGAATGCACTGCCGATCCTCTTCCAGACGAATGTTCGTGTGAATGCCATCGGCCCAGACGTAGACGTATTCCTTCCCCGTGAGGGAACGCGCGGACCACTCGCGATACTCCTGTTCCCAAACGCTCTTCAGCCGCGTGACGGTCGTTGCCGAGAGCCCCGGACACTCCGGCCCGACGATCGCCGCGAGCGCGTCGTGGAAGTCGCCCGTGCTGATCCCCTTGAGGTACAGATACGGAATCAACTCCTCAATGCTCTTGGTCTTCCGCAGATACGGCGGCAGCAGCTTCGAGTGAAATCGTTCGCCGTCGCCAGCCTCGCGCCGATCATGCACGCGTGGCTGCTCGATGGCCACTTCGCCCACCCCCGTGACGATCTTCCGCTCCGGCAAGTGCCCATTCCGAACGACCTGACGACGGCCCCGCTCATCAGTCACGTGTGCGTGCTGGTCGATCCATTCCGCAACCTCGGCTTCAATGGCCTGCGCGAGCATCTGCTGTGCTCCTTGCCGAAGAATCTCGTGCAGCGATTCCCGAGACCCTGGCAACGCAATCGTCGATCCGTTAACTTCCTGCATGGTGGTGTGCTCCTTGGTGAAAAAGGTTCTTTTGCAAAACACTTTCTCGCCAAGCACACCGCCTCTTTCAATCACTCAACGTCCACGACTTTCGGTTATATCTCGACACATCGAGCGAAAATTTCTCGGTGGCGGCTGGATCGCTGAGCTGTGGGGAAATAACCGCTCGTTGCCGGCCTACTTTCACACTTGGCAACGAGCGCAACTCGTCATCGTCACCATCGGTTCGGGGATCGGTACCCCCAGCCCTTCATTCCCGGCTGCGGCTGACCGCTGAGCGATCAGGGAGGTTCGCTCCTCCGTTTAGGAGGGAAGGTTCTAACGCCTGCACCGATCATCTGGCTTCCAGCACAGGAATGATCCGTACAACAGGTGGTGCGCGACGAACGGCACGGCCATTGCTTTGTTCTGGTTTCGCTGAACTCGAACGAAGGAGTGTTAACGATGGTCAAATCAAACTATGAATGTGAACGCTGTGGTCTTCAACTGCCTCTCAAGACGAAAGTAGCCGACGCGGAACCACTGCACCTCTGGCTCTGTCACAACTGCGGCAAGCGGCAAATGGGCGTGCTCGACAAATCGGCCCGCGAGGGCATTTGCCACAACGTCCAACGCGCAAACCTCGGCTCGTTCCCCGTCGTCGAAATCAGTGGCTCAAGTGCTCTGCAAGCATCGGCCTCCCTGTCGTAACAATCAAAGCGCTCGCTTGTTGCCGGCCTACTCGGGCCTGTCGATTGGCAAAGTTCTCGTTCGACTACTGGGCAAAGCGGCCTTGGTGGCCAGCCAATTCGAACTCGAGGAACCTGCCCATGCGTTACCTGATGATGGTCATCAACGACAAAGACTCGCAGCTGGTCAAGGATTACGAAGCTGGGTTGCCCATGGATTCTCGCCTGCAAGAGGCCATTGGGAAGCACTCCGAGGCCATGTTCAAGGCGGGCATCTTGCTGGAAGTGGGCGGCCTGCTGCCAGAATCCAAGGGAGTTCGCGTGCGAGCCAACAGCGGCAAGCTCGTGGTCACCGACGGCCCGTTTATCGAGTCGAAGGAACTTCTCGGCGGCTATGGCATTCTGAAGGCGGACACTCGCGACGAGGCGATTGAACTCGGCAAGACGTTCCTTCAAATCCATGTCGACATCCTCGGCCCTGCTTACAACGGCGTGCTCGAAATCCGCGAGATGTTCGATCCACCGAACATGCCCTGCCAGCAGCCTTAGCCGGACCATGGCTCGCGAAGAGACGGACCGATAACGGCGGGCAACTACGGTGCTAGCTCAGCCACGGCCAGCATGCGATAACAGCGGGTGGAACAACTCTCCCTGCTTCTTCCCCAGTTCCTCGTTCCCAGCACCGAGTTCCTTCTTTAGCCCCTTCCCCAGCCATGCAGCCCGTCGTTGAAGTCCGCCATCCCCTGATTAGTCATCACCTGGCCTGCTTGCGCGATGTGAAAACACCGCCGGCCGAGTTTCGCCAGCTCATTCAAAAACTGGCGGGCTTGCTGGCCTATGAAGCGACGCAAGACCTGCTGCTGGAGCCAATCGAAGTTCAGACACCGATCACCAAGACCACCTGCCAGACGCTGGCCCAGCGCATCGGGCTGGTGCCGATCTTGCGCGCGGGACTCGGGCTGGTGGATCCGATTTTGAACCTCATTCCCTCGGCCGAAGTTTGGCACCTGGGTCTGTACCGCGACGAAGCGACCGCTCAGCCTGTGGAGTACTACAGCAAGCTGCCGCAAACGCGGCCCGTCGATGTCGCCCTACTTCTCGACCCCATGCTTGCCACCGGCGGCTCCGCTTTGGCTGCTTTGGCGACGCTGCAGCGCTGGGGCGTAAGGCAAGTGAAAGTCCTCTCCGTCATCGCCTCGCGCGTCGGCATCGAAACCGTCCAGCGCGAATTCCCCGACGCGCAGATCTTCGTCTGCGTCATTGACCCCGAACTCAACGACCGCAAGTACATCGTCCCCGGCCTCGGCGACGCCGGCGACCGAATTTTCAATACGTTGCGGTGCCAGGAAGAGTAGTCGTCTCACAGTCCGCGATCACGCAGCACTAACGATCCAGCAGGGATCTTAGCCATTAGCCCCGGGTCGCGCAGCGCACCCGGGGTAAGGTTTGAGCGCCTACCTACGTCCACATCTGCCGATCGAGCATCCGGTAGTTAATGGCTTCGCTCAGGTGGTTTTCGTCGATGGCGTCGCTGGCTTCGAGGTCGGCGATGGTGCGGGCGACGCGCAGGACTTTGTCGTGTGCGCGGGCGGAGAGGCCAAGGTCGTTCACGCTGGCCTTGATCAGTTCCTGGCAAGGAGGCGTGAGCTTGCAGAACTGGCGGATGAGCCTGCTGCTCATGTGGGCGTTGTAGCGAGTCGCCACGCCTTGAAAGCGGGCCGCTTGAATGGCCCGCGCGGCAACCACTTGCTCGCGCATCTGCGCACTGCTGGTGCCGGCACGATCGGCCGATAGTTCCTTGTAAGGCACGGCGGGAACTTCCATGTGCAGGTCAATTCGATCGATGAGCGGGCCCGAGATCTTGGCCATGTATCTTTCGATCTGAGGCACCGAGCAATGACAGTCGCGGCGCGGGTCATTCTTGTAGCCGCAGGGGCACGGGTTGAGCGCCGCAACGAGCATGAACTCCGCGGGGAAGGTCGTGCTATTGAGCGCCCGCGAAATGGTGACGGTGCCATCTTCCAAAGGCTGACGCATCACCTCCAGCGTGCGGCGGTTGAACTCTGGCAGTTCATCGAGGAACAGCACCCCGTTATGCGCCTGACTGATTTCACCCGGTGCCGGCGGATTGCCACCACCAACGAGTCCCGCTTCGCTGATCGTATGATGCGGCGAACGAAAAGGCCGGCGCGCCATCAGCGGTTGCCCCGCCATGAGCTTGCCCAGTGAACTATAGATGCGCGTGGTCTCGATCGATTCGCTCGCTGTCAGCGAAGGGAGAATCGTCGGCACGCGCTTGGCCAGCATGGTCTTGCCGGAACCAGGCGGCCCGAGCATCAGCAGGTTATGTGAACCAGCTGCAGCGACCACGACGGCTCGCTTGGCCATCTCTTGGCCGCGCACATCGGCGAAGTCATCGTCGTAGCGGCCTAGTTCGTCGAACAGTTCTCCCATCCGCGAAGGGACAGGCTGGATATCAACAACGCCCGTCAAGTAGCCAACCGCCTGCGTCAGACTGCTGACCGGGATCACTTCGATCTGTTCCACCACCGCTGCTTCGGCCGCGTTCTCAGCGGGCAGAATCAACCCGCGCAGGCCGCGTTGTTTGGCAGTGGCCATGGCCATCGACAGCGCGCCCTTCACTGGTCGCGTTGTTCCTTCCAGCGACAACTCACCCACCACGGCATATTGCTCGAGCAGTTCCGATTCCAACTGTCCGCTGCCGGCGAGAATGCCCAGCGTGATGGGCAAGTCGAACGAGGCCGCCGATTTCGCCAGCTCGGCCGGTGCCAAGTTGATCACGATTTTATCGTTTGGTCGCAGGAAGCCGCTGTTGGCCAGCGCGCGGTCGATGCGATGCTGGCTTTCTTTCACCGCCGCTTCGGGCAAGCCGACGAGGATCGTTTTCGGCAGCGCGCCGGGCGAAACATCGACTTCCACTTCAACGGGAACGGCATCGATTCCGAGGAGCGAGAAAGTTTGCAGCTTCGCGAGCATGGCAGGGTCGCTAGGATTGGATGAACGAGCAGCGGCCCCATTGTGGCGACCTTACGTGCGCGATGCAAACTGCTCGACATATTCGAGCACCCACGCATCGATCAGTTGCCGGAACTTGTCGACGTCGACTTCTTCCAGTCGCTCGAAGAAGTTCCGATTGAAGACCTCGCGATTGCGAATCGTCCCCTTCGCCGCCAGGTCCAGCACATGCAGGCTCGAGTACGGTCGCACGGTCACTTCCAGCCGACTGTACGTGCTCGATCGGCTGACGCCCGTTTGAAAGTCGTCGCGAAAGCAGGCCCCGCCCCAACCTCGGTCGCCGAACATCGTCTCGTAGTTAAATCCAGGAAAGAACCCGGGCAAGCGACGGACGCAGTCCTCGATGTAATCGGACAGGGCCAGCCGATACTGCGAGTGCAGCCGGCGGAACTCCTCCTCCGTCATCTGCTTGGCTTTCGCCTCGCGCGCACTGTCTTCCCCGCGGCGTTGCCCCCGCTCAATCGCTTGTCGCAAACGGTCGTCGAAACTCATGGCTGTATTGTTGCGAGCGACCGGTGCGGAGGGAAGTGCGGATAATGGAATGCGCAGCGCGGAACCACGGCGACGCCACGAGACACTCGCGCGTGCGATGCCTGGATGCGGAAATTCCGCATCCGGTTTCAAATACTCTCCAACCGAGACCAGTCTCCAACCCAGGCCACGACTAAGTAATCGAGATCAAGATCGGAGCAAAGGCAAAGACATCGAAGCCGCTGGCGAACAGGAAGTCGTTGCCCAGGCCGCCGTTGACGATCACCGTGCTGCTGGTGGTGACAAAGTCATTGGCGTCGAAGCCAACAAACAGATCGTCGTTGCCAGCGCCCAAGTCGATCGAGACGACCGAGTCAAAGCGCGTGCCGATGCCGTCGTTTTCGCCACCGTCTTCAATGCTCACATCGTCGTTGCCGCCGCCGGTCAGCATGGTCACGACGCCGCGGAAGCGCGAGTTGTCGACGAACACCAGGTCGATTCCTTCGCCCATATTCACCGAGGTCGCACCGTTCACCGTCACGGCAAAGGCCACCAGCGTGTCGAGGCCAGCGCCGGTATCAATCGCCAGGCTGCTACGCACCAGCGTGGCATTGGCACTCAACTGAATCGTGTCGTTGCCGTTGCCCGTGATGAGCGACGCAGCCAGCACCGTCAAGTTGTTTCCGAACGAAGTGATGGAGTCGTTGCCGCTGCCCGTCACCACGCTCAACGCGCCAGTGATGGTGGTGTTGGTATGCTCGAAGTCGACGCTGTTGTTGCCGTCGCCCAAATTGAACGCCGCCGAGCCATTGAGGACAAAGTTGGTGCCGCCGCCGTCACCTGGATTGACGTTGTCGTCGCCAGCGCCAGCGATCACGGTCAGGGCGCCGGTGATCGTCACTTCGCCATCGAGAAAGACATTGCTGCCGCCGCTACCCAGGCTCAGCGCCATGCTCTTGGCATTCACGGTGCCATCGCCAAAGTCCAGGAAGTCGAACCCAGTCCCAGCAGTGATCGAGGTCACACCGAGGGTCAGGTTGACATTAGGATCGATATCGAACGTGTTGTTGCCGTTGCCCAATGTGGCCAGGACGGAACCGGGAACCGAGAAATTGTTTTCTCCTTCCACTTCGACAAAGTCATTCCCCTCGCCCATGATTGCTTGCAGGTTGGCAATCGTTTGGTTTTCGTTATTGAACTCACCAAACAGCAACTCGTCGTTACCGTTGCCGCCGACAAATCGCAACATGCCGGCCAACTGAGCCGAAACCACAGTTGCCACATCGTTGCCGTTGCGCAGGTCGACGAAGATGTTCTGAATCTTCGTGAAGTTGAGCGAGCCGTTGTTCACGCCGTTCAAGGTCGTGCCATTGACGCCCGAAACTGTGAACGCGCCGGCAGCGGTTCCTTCGATCCGAATTTCGTTGTCCAGATTGTTGCCGTTCAAAAACAGGCTCGGGCCAGCCAACAATGCGGTGACGGCACCGGCCAGGTTCAGCCGATCCTCGAGCGATTCCACGCGAGGCTGGAACCGGCTCGACTTGGCCACGGACTTACGCTTCTTCGAGAGGAAGGAAAACATGCTGTTGCTCTCAGATCATTGGTGAAAAACCCACATAAACAGTGGGGTATGCTATCGAATGAATTCGCGATCTACAAGCGTTAATCTGACAAATCTAGGCAAATCGGGGAGCAGCAGCCAGCGGCCGGTTAGGCAGCGGAAACACGCCCCAATCATGCCAGTTCGGTTCGTATTTGCGGTAATTAATCTTCCTCTAACCCGCCCTCGAGTTTGCCATTTTTGGTTATCACTCGACCTGCTGGTTTGATAACTTTTTGAGCGAAAATTTTGATCTTCAAAAACGCCGTTAGTCTTTTATTATCAATGACTTGCATCTGAATTTTCCAGTAATCATGAGTGTTTCTTGATAACCGTTTGATAACCACTTTTTCACTCTGAAAAGGCCCCTGAAAGTGGAGGTTCCGCGATCTTGCCCGACGCCTCCTCAACGGCATCCAAATCTCCCTTCATGCAAGAGCCGACGATACCAGCTCACTGTAGAAGCCGACGTGACTAGTCTGGTCATTCTGCAGAAAATAATTCAGACATAGAAAACATTTGTTTTGGCGAGGTCTCCGAGGGGGGAGCGGCAATTGGTTCCTGCCGGGACGAATCAAAGTTCACTCCCTTCTGTCTCTTCCCCTGAACCGCCAATCTTCCGCTCTTGTCTCTCCGCTGTCCGCCGTTGACCATCGCTGCGGGCGGGCTATTCTGGATTCCTGCACTTTTTGCTCGCACTTCGAAAGCACGCTCAGCCATGAACCGGATCGCCATCATCGATTATCAGATGGGGAACCTGCGCAGTGTGCAAAAGGGCTTCGAGCGCGTCGGTTATGCGGCCGAGATCGTCTCCGACCCGCGTCAAATCGGTCCGACCGACAAAGTGGTCCTGCCGGGTGTCGGTGCCTTTGGCGATGCGATCGCCGAACTACGCCGGCGAGACTTCATCCCGGCGATCAAAGATGTAGTGGCCGCGAACCGTCCGTTCCTGGGCATCTGCCTCGGGCTACAGATGCTGTTTGACGTCGGCTACGAACATGGCGAGCACGAAGGGCTGGGCATCCTGCGCGGCAAGGTGCTGAAGTTCGACCTGCCCCACGAGTTCAAAGTTCCGCACATGGGCTGGAACAAGGGACGCATCGTTCGCCAGGCTCCGATCCTGCGCGAAACGGCCCAGGACACGTACTTCTACTTTGTGCACAGCTACTATGTGCTGCCGGACGACCCGAGCGTCGTTGCCATCGAAACCGACTACGGCCATCCCTTTTGCGCCGCCGTCTGGCAAGGGAATCTCTTTGCCACCCAGTTCCATCCGGAAAAGAGCCAGGCCGAAGGCCTCAAGCTGCTCAAGAATTTCGCAGAACTCGCTTAACTGCCGGCGGTTTCGGATTCCCGACTCCCGACTCCCGACTCCCGACCTCTGGCCTTACAACGCCGAGGCGAAAGAGCGAGCGGTGGTGTCGGTGGAGCAGACGGGCGAGGAAGATTCGCCCCAGCCGAAGCGGCGTGAGAAGCGTCGGCTGCGGTGCTGGGCGTACCAGCGGCGTCGGGCCACGTTCACACTGTGTCGTCGTTTTCGTTTGCCGTCCGGCATCGGAAGAACCCTCGAACCTGATTGAGATCGGCAACTAGCGTGCTAGCTGCAGAAGCCCGCGAACTCAACCGTTGGTAAACTCTTCGGCTTCTACGCTTTCTAAGCGTGAGTGGCCGAGAAAAGTTTCAAAAGGGGTGGGTTATGACGACTCGACGGCCCAGCCAAAAAACTGACAGCACGATGAGCATGTACCAGCAAGCCAAAGCGATCGTGTAAACGTGCATCCGTGAGCCCAACCCTTTACGAACCATGCAGACTGAGAACTGCAGAGACTAATACGCAGCCTGAGTACCAAAGGCCTCAGAGAATTTCTGCGAAGAACACAAGTTCAATGCCAGCAGCAGCTTGAGAGCATTCCCCGGCAGGGATCGCTGAACGGGCATGGCAGGTGAGTGTTGTCGATTTGACTTCGAATGCAAGTCATTTTGACAAGCTTTACGCCGCAGTCGGGCAGGGCAGAGCGAGCGACGTATTCAGTTTCGACTCCCGCCGAGCTGACTTGGTTCCAGGTCCCCAGCCCGTACAACCCGCAAAGTCGTTGTCGCCCGCGCAAGGCGGAGAATCTTTTGCGGTTCCGTTGAGTTTTGCGCACACAGCGACTTGCCTTTTTACGAAGACAGTTCTGGCGGTCCTGCACTGGGGAGTTGTCGGGGCCGCCAGATGGTAATTGCACAGGCCACGACGCTTGGGCAGGTGCAATTGCCGGTGGTGTTGACCGTCCGCAGCAGGACGGTGCTAGACGACGGCTATTGCTTTGGCTTGCGGCTTTGTATCCCGCCGGCCCGTCAGATGGAGCGCTCACCCTTAGCTGTTCGAAGGCAACATCCTGCTGCGGACTCTTTTAACTTTGATCACCGCAGCAGTGTTTGCTGCGGTCGTCCCCCTCAGCAACTTCTCAACCTCGTAGGATCAACGGATTCGATCCTACGAGTCGCTCGCCCGCACGACAAAGAAGGCGAGATACTGCGGCACCCACAAGATCAAGGCGACCGGCAAAATCCAAGCCGCGACGGGGCCCTCGAACGACTCTCGCCACTGGTTGGCACTCCACAGGCCCAGGGCAAACAGGCCGAGCATCAGTGCGTGGGCAATCGTGCGCCGCAGCGGCAACGAGCGGACCGGCAAACATTCGCTGGTGAGGTGCGCGAACCACGGCCCCACCGCAAACAGCAGCAGCCCATAGGTAGCCAAGGCCCGGATACCCGCATGGCGATACACGCCCAAGCCCAGGCTGAGCAAGATCGTGACCACCATCAGGCTCTGCAGCGAGAACTGCAGCAGCGGTCTGGGCGGCTGTGGCTGTGAGGAAGACATGCGTTCATTCTAGCGGCAGCCAGCGGCGGGAGTCGGAGTCGGGAGGTCGGTAGCAGCGGATCGCCCCACGCGGTACCTTGAAGCTCATTGCTTTTCCTCCCCCAGATCCCAGTTCCTAGCCCCCAGTCCCCTCCCCCATGCCCGCCACTGTAAAACACCTGGAAGTTGACGAAGCCTCGCCCTACGTGGGTGATCGGGCCGATCGCGCGGTGCAGACCTTGTGTGGGCTGTCGCGTTCGCAGGTGAACGGCCTGTTCGACCATCAGTGCGTGAAGGTGAACGGACTGATGTGTGACGACGCGTCTCGCCGCCTGATGGCCGGGGACCAGATCGAACTGACCTATCACGCTGGCCAGCGATATCACCCGGTCAACAAGCCGCGGCGAAACTTGGGCTTTGAGATCGTCTTCGAAGACAAGCACCTGATCATCGTCAACAAGCCGGCCCAATTGCTGACCGTGCCGACGAAGAAGGGCGAAACGAACACGCTGCTCGACAAGGTCAGCAACTATGCACGCCACGTCGGTCACGTGAAAGCTGCCTTCAATGCGCATCGCTTGGACCGTGGCGTTTCCGGGTTGCTGGCCTTTGGCAAGAGCTTGGAAATCTCCCAGACCATTCGCGATCAATTCGCGCTACACAAACCCGAGCGTGAGTACATTGCGATTGTCGCGGGGCACATGAAGCCGCAAGCGGGCACGATCAAGACGCTGCTGGCGACCGACCGTGACCTCAACCGCTTTTCGACCGACGACGAAGAGGCTGGGCAACTCGCGATCACGCACTTTAAGGTGGCCGAGCATCTGCTCGATTGCACCGTGATGTCGATCTGGTTGGAGACCGGCCGCCGCAATCAGATTCGCGTCCACTTTGCCGAGCAAGGTCACCCGGTGCTGGGCGATCCGCGTTACGAACCGGAAGCCGCCAACCATCGACATTGGGCCAAAACACGCATCGCGCTGCATGCTCGCAAGCTGGGCTTCGAACATCCCGTCACGGGCGAGATGCTCAAGTTTGAAGTGCCACTGCCGGAAGAGATGATTCGCTTCATCAATGGGCAGAAGGCAGTGCTGAAACGGCAGTAGGGTCTGTTTGAAAATGCCGTTCGATTGTCTCGTAGCGAAAATCAAAGATCCGCTGCAGCAGCCGTTTGACTGTCAAGGCGTGTGTGACCGTCCCCAGCGGCCCAAACGGCAATTGATAGCGGACGGTGTCTTTCATCAGCGTACCTGCGGGCACCTCCGAGAACTCGTGCGTGTGATGCCACAGCTTGTACGGTCCGCGCAGCTGCAGATCGACGAAGCGAAACGGCGGCTCGAATTCTTCAATGCGGGTTCGCCACCACAGGGGCAGGGCATACAACCGCAAGCGATACTCGATCAGAGCACCTGTGCGCATCTCCAATGGCAGTGGCGTGAGAATTCGAAAATGGAGCCACGGCGGCGTGATCATTTCGAGATTGCCCGCATCGGCGAAGAAGGCAAAAACTTCGTCGCGCGAACGGGGAATCAGCTGCTCGCGCTGGAGTACGTAGATCGACGGCATGGAAGATTAGTGGGGCAGCAATGAGTGGACATGACAGCCTGAAAGCTATCTCACTGCATAGTACCGCTGCGGCAAGGGACTCTTAACGGGCACTAGTACAGCCGTTGATAGGCGCCGTCGAGGGACGCTTGCACCTTGGCGGTATCGAACTCCGGCATCTGGGCCGCGGCGGCAAACATCTCCGCGGCACACGGGACATTGGCCAGGTCGGGCCGCGCGGAGTCATCCCAGAGTTTGGATCGCAGCAAAGCCTTGGCACATTGCAGGTAGCACTCTTCCACTTCGACGGCGATGCCCAGCAGTGGGCGCTGGCCACCGGCGGTGAGGGGCGCGAGTTGGTCTTGGTCGCGAATGATCGCCGCCCGACCATTGATCCGCAGCGTTTCGCCCATTCCGGGCACCAGAAACAACAGCCCGACGCGGCCCGTCTCGAGCACGTTCCGCAGGCTATCGACGCGCCGGTTGCCCCGCCGATCGGGAATCAGCAAAGTCTTCTCGTCCACCACGTGTACAAAGCCGGGGGCATCGCCCCGCGGCGAAGCATCGCACTTGCCATCGGCCCCATGCGTGCTGACCACGAGAAACGGCGAGTGTTGAATGAACCGCCGCATGGGTTCATCCAGATGCTTCAGTTCCTTACGCAGCGCCAACTCGCTGGGTGTGCCGACCATTTCGACGAGTTCGGCCAGCGACGTAACATGCTGCGAGAAGTTGGACAGAGGCATGATGCCTGGCTCCATCGTTTGATAAGTTATCCGACTGATTCACTTCTACGTTTAAGTGCTAACACTAAGGCGTAACTGAATGGCCAGTGACTTTCGAAATGTTGACCCTGCCGAATTGCGAACGCCTGGATCGCGACATCGTGCCGACCCGATCAAGCTTGCGCGACAAGTCGCTCGGTTTGGAAACTCAACTGTCGGAATGCCACCAATCATTGTCTACGAAGGTGCCGACGGCTACCTGTTGATCTATAATGGAGTAACACGTGCAACGAGGATCGCAAAGTTGGCGCCCGGAACATGGGTGCCGGTAGAGGTCATTGGACGCCTGCAGCGTAGACTTGCCTTTGACCCGAAAATTGGAGATCAAACCCCATGATTTCTGCCACGCAACGTGAGGCCTTAGGTGTGCTTGCCGAGTTGCTCGAACTGTCGCCCGATGTTCGACTGGGCCAGCTAATGGCTCACCTCGGCTTTCTTGGCGAGGATCAGTCGTCTCGCAATCTCTGGGATATTGATGACGAGCAGCTGTTGGCAGTTCTTTATCATCACCGTGTTGAGCTTATGAATCGCACCTCGCCATCGGCAGTGACGGCAGCGTTGGTCTCGAGCAATGAGGTGAACGCTCCCACCGCAAACCCAGCCAACAAATAGCCACTTTCTACGCCGTGGAACGGTAACCCGCCGGATTTACCCAGCGCATGGCAGCGCGCCCGGTCGTCATTTAGAATGACTTGCGTGTGATTGGTTGGCGGCTCTCTTACGTTGCGCAGGTTGCTCGAAAAATGATCCATACGTCCTATCTTCAAAATCTCGTTCGCGCGGCCAGCTTGCTCGCTGTTGTGGCCCTGCTAGGAACGGTAGCGGCCGCTGAGAAAGCCAACGTCGCCGCTGAGTCGCAAGCGCGGCTCAAGTCGACGGTTGGCTATCTGTCGTCCGATGAACTCGGCGGGCGTGGCGTGGGGACGGAAGGTCTCGACAAAGCGGCTGAATATCTGGCCGGCGAATTTCGCAAACTGGGACTGAAGACCGATCTGTTCGACGGCACGCCGTTCCAGAAGTTTGAAATCACCATCACCACCGAGATGGGGCCCGCGAAGCAAAACTTTCTGTCGCTCGTCGGGCCTGCTGCCGCCGGTTCGCAAGAACCCGAGAAGGTCGAGTTCAAACTGGGCGACGACTTCAATCCGCTGGCTGCTGGTGGCAGCGGAGCGTTCTCTACCGACGTCGTCTTCGCCGGCTATGGCATCACCGCAAAAGAACTCGACTACGACGATTACAAAGATCTGAACGTCGAAGGGAAGATCGTCATCATCCTGCGCAAGGAACCGCAGCAGCAAGATGCGAAGAGCAAGTTCAACGGCGATAAGCCTTCGCCGCACGCCGTCTTCATGAAAAAGATGTCGAACGCCAATGATCACGGCGCGGCCGGCGTCATCTTTGTTAACGATGGCCTGGAACTGCAAACCGCGCGCGATCTCGCTCAAAAGACCTGGAACGAAGCGGTAGCCAAGTTCGCCGAGGAACGTACCAAGTTCACTGCCATCAAAGACCCCACGGACGATCAGCAAGAAGCTCATACGGTTGCCATCAAGAAACTGAGCGAGCGAATCGTCGAACTGAGCAACGACTTGGCCGATCCCGATCAGGTGCTGGCCTTCACCGGCGCTGGCGACGAAAGCCAACAGCGCAAACTGCCCGTGATGTTTGCCAAGCGGTCGCTGATTGCCCCGATCATTAAATCGGTCACGGGCAAAACACTGGAACAGATCGAAGCCAGCATCGATGCGGACCTGAAGCCTCAAAGTGCCGTGCTGACCGGTTGGAAGGCCGTCGGCGAAACCAACGTCGTGCAAAAGAAGGCGGAGGTGAAGAATGTCATCGCCGTGCTCGAAGGGGAAGGCCCGCTCGCCGACGAGACGATCGTTATTGGCGCTCACTACGATCACTTGGGTCTCGGCGGAGCGGGTTCACTGGCTCCCTGGACAAAGGAAATTCACAACGGGGCCGATGACAACGCGTCCGGCACAGCCACGCTGTTGGAAGTGGCTCATCAATTGGCCACTTCGGGCAAAAAGCCTCAGCGGCGAATTGTGTTCATGGCTTTCACGGGTGAAGAACGGGGCCTGCTCGGCAGTGCGCATTACACTCGCCAGCCTCGCTTCTCGCTGGGCAATACGGTTGCCATGTACAACCTCGACATGGTGGGCAGGCTCCTGGACAACAAGCTGATCGTCTATGGCACCGGCACCGCCAAGGAATTTGATCCGCTGGTCGAAGAGTTGGGCAAGAAGTACGACTTCAATCTGACCAAGAAACCTGAAGGCTACGGCCCCAGCGATCACTCGTCGTTCTATGCCAAGAAGATCCCCGTGCTGCATCTCTTCACGGGCACGCACAGCGACTATCACCGCCCTAGCGATGATTCGCCCAAGCTCAACATCGACGGCATGCAGCGGATCGCGGCCATGCTCGTCGATATCGTCAACCAGACCGATGCGCTCCCCGCTCGGCCCGAATACATCGAAATCAAAGGTATGGCCAATATTGGCGGCGCTGGCGATTCCGACCGGCCTTACTTCGGCAGCATTCCCGACTTTGCCAACAACGAAGAAGGTGTGTTGCTCTCCGGTGTCGCGCCGGGTGGTCCAGCCGAAAAGGGCGGCCTGAAGGGTGGCGATTTGATCATCAAAATCGGTGAGAACAAAATCAGCAATCTCGAAGACATGCAGTCTTCGCTTGTCAAACACAAGATCGGCGAATCCGTGAAGGTCATCGTCAAACGCGACGGCAAAGAACACACCTTCGACGTCACGCTGACCAAACGCGGCCGCTAGTTCCTCACTCGTCCCCTCTGTCTTCACTCCCTCGCCTCCGTACTCCGGGGAGAGGGTCGGGGTGAGGGGCTGATGCGCACTCACCGTATCCTTTCTCATCGACACTCCCTCTAGTTCTTCCGCTGAAAGATTCTCATGTCCTTGTCCCGTGTGCTCGAGCCGGAAGTGATGGACACCGATGCCGAGGCCATGTCGTATAACAACATGGACCACTCGGCCGTGAATCGGCTCTTCGTCGATGACTTGCTGACGGTACTCGCCACGCGCTCAGCCCCGCGCACGCGCAGCAGGTTTACTCCGGACGATGAAGACACGTCGACGCTGGATGTACTCGACCTAGGAACGGGTACCGCGCTAGTCGTCGTTGAGTTCTGCAGCCGCTTGCTCGAGTGCCGCGTGATGGCCGCCGATGCCGCCGCCGCGATGCTCAACCTGGCGCACTACAACCTGGAAGTCGCCGGGCTGATGCAGCGCGTGCAACTCGACCAGATTGATGCCAAGAAGCTGCATTACAGCGATGGGCAGTTTGGCATCGTGATGTCGAACAGTCTCATCCACCACATTCCCGAACCGCTCATTGCCCTCAGTGAAGCCGTTCGCGTCACCCTTCCCGGCGGGCTCATATTCTTTCGCGATTTGCTGCGACCAGCCTCCCAGGAAGAACTCAATCACTTAGTCCAAACCTACGCCGGCAACGAGGAAGAGTTCTCGCGCAATATGTTCGCTGAATCGCTCCACGCGGCACTCTCACTGGACGAAGTCCGCAGCCTGATCACTTCGCTCGGCTTTCCTGCCGACAGCGTCCAGCAAACCAGCGATCGGCATTGGACATGGACAGCGTGGAAGCCATAGTTCGAAGTTTGTAGTTCGAAGTTTGCAGTCATTGAATTAACTTCAAACTGCGAACTACGAACTTCAAACTCGAATCTTTTCCTGGACTATCGCTCTTCGCCGTGTTGTAATTGCGGCGGTCACTCCTCTCACTTCTTTCCCGCCGAAGGATGCGTCCATGAGCAGATCATTGCTATCCCGCCGTACGGTGCTAAAGGCTGCTGCCGCCAGCAGTGTTTTTCCGCTGTTTACGATCGCCGGCACCAAGGCCAGCGGTAAAGTGATTGGCGCGAACGATACGATTCGCATCGGCGTGGCCGGTATCAACGGCCGCGGCGGCTCGCACATCGATGGCTTCGCCTCGCAAAAGAATGTCGAAGTCTCCTGCCTGATCGACCCCGATTCATCGAAGTTCGAATCGCGAATCAAGCACGTCAACGGCAAAGGTGGCAACACGCCCAAGTGCGTGCAGGACATTCGCAAGGCGCTTGAAGACAAAACGCTCGATGCCATTTCGGTCGCCACGACCAATCACTGGCACTCGCTGATTACGGTTTGGGCCTGCCAGGCAGGTAAGGACGTCTATGTCGAAAAGCCGATCAGCCACAACGTGTGGGAAGGTCGCAAGTGCGTCGAAGCGGCCAAGAAGTACGATCGTGTGGTGCAGCACGGCACGCAGCGGCGCAGCAGCAGTGGCGAAGCCAAGACCATGGCGGCCATTCACAGCGAGAAGTACGGCAAACTGCTCGTGAGCAAAGGTTATTGCTGCAAGAACCGCTGGAGCGTCGGCACCAAGGCAATCGAGACCCCGCCCGCAAGCTTGGACTTTGATATTTGGAATGGTCCCGCCCCGAAGCTCGAGTTTCATCGCAACCTGGTGCATTACAACTGGCACTGGTTCTGGGAAACGGGCAACGGCGATATCGGCAACCAAGGCGTTCACGAGATGGACGTCGCCCGCTGGGCGATCAAGGGTGGCACGCTGCCGACCAAAGTCTGGAGCATGGGCGGTCGCTTTCTGCCGGATGGCAAAGACCAGGCAGAAACGCCGAACCAGCTTCTGTCGGTGATGGAGTTCGGCGATACGCTGCTGGTGTTCGAGACCCGCGGTCTCACCGGCAACAAGAAGTATCCCGATTGGCCGAACCAGGTCACCAACGAGTTCTATACCACCGAGGGTGTCATCAAGGGTGGCAAGTTCTACGCGAAGGGAAGTGACAAGGGAGAAGACCTGAAGGGGGGCGAAAACGCGAGCGTTGCACCTGGCGGCGCTTTCGGCAGCTTCACTGCGGCGATGCGGTCGCGCAATCCGAAAGACAACAACGCTGATGCCGAAACGGCGCACTACTCGGCCGCTCTGTGCCATCTGGCGAACATTTCGTATCGCCTCGGGAAGCAAGTACCCTACAGCAAGACGGCCCCCAAAGAAGCGGGCGACAACAAGATCGTCCAGGAGTCGTTTGCCAAGATTCGCGAGAATTGCCTCGGCGTCGGCATGAACCTCGATAGCGCCGAATACACGCTCGGCCGCGCTCTGACGTTCGATCCCGCCAAGGAGCAGTTCACCGGCGACGAAGCCGCGAATGCCCTGCTCACGCGCCCTTACCGGGCACCGTATGTGATGCCCGAGAAGGTGTGAGGCAGGGGCTGGGAACTGGGAACTGGGGCGGGGGGAGAAGAAGCGAGTAACGTACTCCCCGTATTCTCTTTCGCCCCCGCCCCTGCGGCGGGGGTTTAAGGGCTTTTGCGCTAGCGCCCATGTTGCCTCTTGGGCACTACCGCTTCGGCTTCTCCACGGCGGGTGTTTGGGCCACGACGTTTGCCTTTTGGCGACCAAGGACGACCAGCTGTTGGTCCTTCATGAATTGAGGCTGCTCGGCGATGACGGTCACATCCGCGGGCAGTTCAGGCTTCAGCGCTTCGGCCTGTTCCTTGGTCGTGATGAGATAGGCAGCGGGGTCTTTGCGCAGGAATTGCAGCACTTGCTTGTTGCCGTTCATCTTGGCGATGACCTGATTCTGCTTCGCCGCTTTGCGAGCAGCCGGATCGAGCTTGGGTAGTTCCGCGATGGGCTGCTTGGCGTAATAGACCCAGCTTGGTTCGAGCACTTTATAGCTGGCGAGTTTGGGCTTCGATTCTTGCGCAAAGATGGCGGTGACCAGTTTTTGATCGTCGCGATGCTTGTCGACTCGCGGCGCGCCAACCGCAAAGACGAGTGTCGTCATCGCCACGCAACCTGCGGTCATGATTCCCGCAGGATAGCGGCGATCGAAATTGAGCAGCGTGAGGATCAGACCAATCACGCCCGCGGCAATGGGCAACACGCCGATGAGCCCCAGTTGGGCTTCGCCGGGCAGAAACTTGTCGGCCACGGCATAGCCGCCGAGAACGAAACCGCCACCTACGACCGCTAGTGAGAGGAACGAAACGGCGGGCCACCAACGGGCAATGAGCAGTTTGTCGGCCAGCCAGCGATCGATGAATACGCCGACGAGCAGTGCCGCTGCCGGGAAGCACGGAGCGATGTAGTTGATCAGTTTCGTGCGGGCGATGCTGAAGATGCCGATGTAAACTGCGAGCCAGCAAATCGCCAGCAAGTAGCCGGGCAGCCAGGGATCTTTGCGTGTGAAGCGGCGGACGGTATCCAGCACGACCGGCAAGGCGAAGATCGAGAATGGAAAGAACCCGGCGATGAGCATCACCGGATAAAAGCCGGGGAAGCCTCGATGGCCTTCCAGCGAGGTCGCGGCTCGTTCGATGTTGTGCTTGATGAAGAAGCCACTGAGGAATTCGCCATCGGTTTGAATGCCGACGGCCATGTACCAGGGACCGGCGACGATCAGCGTCATGACAATGGCCGTGAGGGGCCACATGTACCAGCAAGTGCGCAGGAAGTGGAGCGGACCAAACGGTCGCACTGCGTTTTGCAGCCAAAGCGGAACCACCATCTGGCGCAGCTCGCCTGCTTCGTCGTCTTGATCGACATCTTCCTTCATGCTGGGCAAGCGTTGAATCAGCAGGAACAGGCCAATGACAGCGGTGGGCAACACCAGACCGACGGGACCTTTCGCCAGCACGGCGAGGCCCATCGCGGCGTACAGCATGACGACGAGTATCGGCCGCTGCGGGAACCAATGTCCCTTGGCGCGTTGCAACGGGCCGAGTTCATCGACCACTTCACCCGTCTGCTCACTGGTGACGGTGCGGCGCGCGAACGTGCCAAACACAAATAGCGCCATGGCTAGCGTGACGGTGAAGACGAGAATGCCATCGGGCGTCGCGGCCCGGCCGGTCATGCAAAACGTGATGCTGCAACCCAGGGCAATCGCGGCCCAAAAGCCCGCTCGGGGATTGAACAAACGGCGCCCCATAAAGTAGGTCAATACCAGCGAGCCCATCGCCGCGAGCGCCGAAGGAAGCCGACCGGTGAATTCGTTCACACCGCCGATCTTGTAGGCGACCAGCATGCACCAGTAGGTGAGTACCGGCTTGTGGGCGCGCAACTCGGCATTGAAGGTAGGCACGATCCAGTCGTTGCGAGCCAGCATTTCGGCCGCGCAGCCGGCATTACGAGCTTCGTCGTCGTCCCACAATCGCGCGCCGCCCAGGTTGGTGAGCAGCAGAACTGCGGACATCACGACGATGAATGTCAAATGACCGGTAAATGTCGAGGGAGCCTTCAATCGATCCTCCTTGATCGAAACGAGCCAAAAAAGGCTGCTACCCCAGGATGGGCGCAGCCTGTTTGCACGCTGGGCGGAAGTCTACGCGCGAGCCCGGTTATTCACAAGTTCAGTTCGCGCGGGGGCGAGTTCGAAGTTCGTAGTTTGAAGTTCGTAGTTTGAGTTTGGCATTAGATGGTGCTGGCATGACTCCCGACTCCTCCCAATGAGGGTTGGTCGGCAGTCTATTCTCGCGGCCTTTGCCCTCAAACGCTTTACCCTGAGCGTGTCATCAGTTACGGTGTCTCTGCCCGGCCGCTAGCAACAGGCTAGCGAACGGGGCTGGCAATTCTCTCCTGCCGTCAGGACTCTCCCTCCCTATGTCCGCTCCTCTGTCTGCCGCTGACCACCGTTCGACGATGTTCGAGAACCCGCCCACCACCATCATGGGCATTCTCAGCAGGCTGGGCCCTGGCTTGATCATTGCCGGGTCGATCGTTGGCTCCGGTGAATTGATCGCCACGACCAAGACTGGCGCCGAAGCCGGCTTTTGGCTCCTGTGGCTCATACTCATCGGCTGCGTGATCAAAGTCTTTGTGCAGGTCGAGCTTGGTCGCGATACGATCATTCGCGGCAAGAGCACCATGGATGCCCTGGGCGAGGTTCCCGGTCCGCGAATCGCCGGCCGGGGCAATTGGCTCATCTGGTACTACCTGATCATGTTCCTCGCTTCTGCGGCGCAGTTGGGTGGCATCGCCGGTGCGGTCGGCCAGGCGATGGCGATCAGCATGCCGCTGACGGCTGATGGCCAACGGTTCAACCAGATCGCCAATGCAGAAACGGAACTTAAGACCGGCGAAGCCGAGTTTAAAGCGCTCACTGCCGATCTGCAGACTCCCCCGGTCGCGACGGGCCGCGTGGGTGAACTGATGATTCGCAATCAAGAGTTGAGGGATGCCTTGGTGAAACTCGGACCCCGGCCCGCCACGAATTACGACCCGCAGATCTGGGCCAGCGTGATTGCCGTAGTGACTTCCATTCTCCTGGTGGTCGGCAAATACAAATTGATCGAATGGTCGACCACGACGATGGTCGCGGCCTTTACTTTGACGACGGTTGGCACCGTCATCGCCTTGCAGTTCACCGAGTTCTGGGCGATTCGGTTCAGCGACATTGTGGATGGTCTTTCCTTCCGCTTGCCGCCATCAAGTCAAAGCGGCAGTCAACAAGCACTCGCCACGGCGCTCGCGACGTTTGGCATCATCGGTGTCGGTGCTTCGGAACTCGTCAGCTATCCGTATTGGTGCTTGGAAAAGGGATATGCCCGCTACACCGGACCGCGCGATAACAGTCCCGAGTGGGCCGCCCGCGCGCGAGGTTGGCTCACCGTGTTGCGCTGGGACTGCTGGTGCTCGATGGTTATCTACACATTGGCAACACTCGCGTTCTATCTGCTGGGAGCGGCGATCCTGGGTCGCGTGGGTTTGAATCCCGGCGGCTTCGAGCTCGTCCGCACGCTCACCGCCATGTACGAACCGGTGTTTGGCAAATTTGCGCAAAGCTTGTTTCTGGTCGGAGCCTTTGCGGTTCTGTTCTCGACGTTCTTCGTGGCGAACGCCGGTCATGCCCGCGTGCTGACCGATGTGGCCCGCGTGATGAACTTTGGCGTCAAGAGCGATGCCGACGTCAAACGCTCAATCCGCATCCTCAGCGGCATCTTGCCCTTCATCTGCCTCAGTATCTATCTGGCCGTGCCGAAAGAACCGCAGCAGCTCGTGCTGCTGAGCGGAATGGTGCAGGCCTTTATGCTGCCGATGCTCGCTTCCGCGGCACTCTACTTCCGCTATGCTCGCGGCGACGATCGCCTGCGTCCCGGTAAAGTTTGGGACGCGTTTCTTTGGATCTCAACGCTGGGTATGTTCATCGCCGCGGGTTGCCTGATCTACAAGTCGACGAGCGACTTCCGCAAAGAGCAGTCTGCCAAGCCCGCTGTGGAAAAGACCGAATCGCCAGAAAGTGACACGAAGCAGAAATGACACGTTACGTCTCGCACTTGGAAGGGGCCATCGACGGCGAGAAGCTGCCGATCGATGAACTGCAAACACTGCACAAAGATCGACCGATCCTCGTTCGTTACGATTTGGAGGCAGTCGGCCGCTCGCTGACGAAAGCCAAACTGAGCGAACGTCCGGAGACCATGTGGCGCTATCGCGAGTTGCTCCCCTATGCCGATGAGCGCAACATCGTCTCGCTGGGCGAGCGTATGTCGCCCCTACTGGCGTGCCCACGTCTCGGCCAGCAACTGGGGCTGCCGAAGTTGGCCATCAAAGACGAATCGCAACTACCGACCGGCAGCTTCAAGAGCCGCGGCCTAGCGATGGCCATCACCATGGCCAAGCAGTTCGGCGTAACGCGCGTCGCCCTGCCTACAGCGGGCAACGCCGGCGGTGCTGCTGCCGCCTATGCCGCTCGCGCGGGGATGGAGTGCTATGTCTTCATGCCCGACGACACGCCGGCCATCAATCAATACGAATGTGCCCTTGCCGCCGCGAAGACATTTCTCGTCAACGGGCTGATTAACGACTGTGGCCGTCTCGTGCGCGAAGGCAAGCCAGCGATGAACTGGTTTGATCTCTCGACGCTCAAGGAGCCTTACCGCATCGAAGGAAAGAAGACGATGGGGCTCGAACTGGCCGAGCAACTCGATTGGCAACTGCCCGATGTGATCTTGTATCCCACTGGTGGCGGCACGGGCCTTATCGGCATGTGGAAGGCCTTTCAAGAACTGCAAACGCTCGGCTGGCTCGCCAGTAGCAAGCTGCCGCGGATGGTCAGCGTGCAATCGACGGGCTGCGCACCGATCGCCCGCGCCTTCGAAAAGGGAGAGCGCTTTGCCGAGCCCTTTGCCAATGCTCAAACCGCAGCGAGCGGCATTCGGGTCCCCGTCGCCGTGGGTGACTTTCTGATCCTCGACGCCGTGCGGCAAAGCGGCGGCACTGCGATCGCCGTTGAAGAAACTCGCATCAACGGCTGGATGCGGCAGGCCGTTGCTGCGGAAGGTATTGCGGTCTGTCCCGAAGCAGCCGCCTGTGTGGGTGCCGCCGAACAACTGCGCGCCTCAGGCTGGATTCGTGAAGACGAGCAGGCGGTAATCTTCAACACGGGTGCCGCCCAAAAGTACGTCGAAGCCATCGCGACGGAACTGCCGCGCCTTGATAAGAACCAGCCTGTGGATTGGGCACGTTGGTAGGTCCAAGTAGAGGGAGTTCAATGATGCCAATTGATCACGACGAAGAGTACGGGCCAACTCCAGAGGAATTCGAGGCGGATGTACTCGCTGTTCGTCAGGCGCTGGATGATATGGCCGCGGGTGATACGGGAATTCCGTTTGAGGAGTTCGACAAAAAACTGCGAGCGAAGTACAACCTGCCTCCGCGGCCTGAGCAACCCAAATAGCAATCTACTCCTGCTCCTTCCACAACTGCTTGAACCACCGCAACTCTTCTGCAATGCCGGTGGCAAGCTCCGTCGGGCGAAGTTCCGCAGGCAGCACGGTCCAGGCGTACGTTTCCACTTCGTAGTGCCGGCAGTCGGAGTATTTTCGTGCGGCAGCCAGGCACTGCGCAATTTGCTCCTGCGTCGAGGAGAGCAGTCCGAGTTCCTGCTGATAGATGGGGACGTGAAAGTGCACTCGCCACTCGCCCGCGCCACGACCAGCAGCCAGGTTCGTAGCAATGAGTTCGCGTTCGGCTGCCAGGGCGAGATGTAGATCCTCGTAGAAGATCTCTTCGACATAGCCTTCGGCATCGGGCCGGCGAACGGACGTTTGATGCAAGTAGCGAGGCTCATTAAAGCTCGAGACCTGCATCAGGTGCTCGTGAATGGTCTGCGCCGAAGGACGTTCCAGCAAATCGAGATTCATCCTCAGTGCGGCCGAGACTTGAACCTTGCCCACCAGGATGCCGGCGTCGTGATATCGCTTCAGCACGTCGGCCTGATCTTCGAACATGACGGCCGCGTGGCAGACATCGTGGCACAAGCGAATGTGCCGACGAACAACCTCCGCATCTTCACCACGAAACAACTGCCATTCAAAGAAGTGAATCGCATCATCGGCCAGCGAAAACACGCAGCCTGGTTCCGGCTCGATGCACAAATAAATGAGCCGGCCGGTGCGCTCTTCCAACGCGTGCAGCGACTGAGCCAACTGCCGCAACTGCAGCGCTGCTTGTTCGTTCTGCTCGCGATCGGGGCAGGGTTGGCTCCAGGCAATCGGCAGCGTCGAGATGCTTCCCTCTTCGCCGGCGGGCAACAGTGCATCGAGAATGTCGACCAGCTGCAACGTGTATTCCAGCCGCGCGGGCTCCCACCAGGTCGGCTCATAGACGCGATGCTTGACCACCTGCTGATGAAAGTCGCCGTAGGGAAAGCCGTTGAACGTGTACGGCAGCAGTCCTTGCTCCTTCAGCCAGCCCGCGAACGCTTCGACCTGTCGGGCTTGCACCAACTCGCGCGCACTGGCCGCCGAGAGCCACAGGCCGATGCCCATGGGCTGATCGGGCGAGAACAGCCTCTTCACCTGCACCGCATGCCGCTGCAAGTTGTCGCGAGTTTGCTGCAGGCTCGCTCCCGCGTGAACGTTCGTGCAATATCCGAGAACCGGCAAATCCATCGCGCGTGCCTTGAGGGGGAGAGGGTCGAAGGAGAAAGGTTCGAAGGGATGAAGTTCAGGATAAGGAGTGAAGACGATGCTCTTCATCCCTTCATCGCTTCCACCCTTCATCCCTACTCCAACATTCTAACTCAAGAGTTCCCGTACGACCTTGCCCCCTTGATCGGTGAGGCGGACGTTCAACCCTTTGTAGGGGAGGGCCAGGCGGCGATGGTCGAAGCCAAACTGATGCAGAATCGTCGCGTGAAAATCGTTGATGTGCACCGGGTTCTCGACGACCGACCAGCCAATGTCGTCGGTCGCGCCGTACGTGAGACCCGGTTTGAAGCCGCCGCCGGTCAGCCACACGCTGAAGGCACTCGGGTGATGATCGCGGCCCACTTTCTCGGGCAGCTTACCGCCGCGATTTTCGGCCAGCGGCGTACGACCGAACTCACCGGCAAACACCAACAGCGTGCTATCGAGCAGGCCTCGCTCTTTGAGATCTTGCACCAGCGCCGCGAGCGGTTGATCGGCCATGCCCGTGTTGTAGCCCAGTTCCTCATCGAGATTGCTGTGATGATCCCACGAGGCATGCACCAGGGTGACGAAGCGCACTCCCCGCTCGACGAGCCGCCGCGCGAGCAGACAATTGCGGGCAAACGTCTTGTAGACATTGGGTCCGCCGCCGCGGAAGTTGGTTTTTGATGGCTCGGGCCGGTCGCAGCCATAACGATCGAGCGTGGCCTGAGTCTCTTGGCTCAAGTCGACCAGTTCCGGGGCTGCCGATTGCATCCGGAAAGCCAGTTCATAGCTGGCAATACGGCTCTCGATTTCGGGATCGTGTACTTCCTGCAGATGTCGCCGATTGAGATTGCCCAGTGACTCCAGCCCGCGATCTTGCATCTCGCGCGTGATGCCCGGCGGGTTCCCCAGGTTGAGGACCGGGTCCCCTTGGCCGCGAAACAGCACGCCCTGATAGGTCGATGGCAGAAAGCCGCTCGACCAATTCGACACGCCGCCGCTGCCGCCGCGACCAGCGGTCAGCACCACATAGCCGGGCAGGTTTTCACTCTCACTTCCCAGACCATACGTCAGCCACGAACCCATGCTGGGGCGGCCGAACCGCGGTACACCACTCATCAGCATCAACTGCGCCGGGTGATGATTGAAGGCATCGGTGTGCATCGAGCGAATCAGTTGAATGTCGTCGGCACACTTGCCCAAATGAGGCAAAAAATCGGATAGCTCCATGCCGCAGTTGCCGTGTTTCGTAAACTTCCGCCGACTCCCCCACAGCACGGCCGTTTCCTTCTTGATGAAGGCAAACCGGACTTTTTCCGTCAGCGAAGCGGGCAGTTGCTGGCCATGCAATTCTTGTAACTTTGGTTTTTGATCGAACAGGTCGATGTGGCTCGGCGCCCCTTCGGGCAAGATGAAAATGCACGACTTCGCCTTGGGAGCATGATGAGGCTGCTTGGGCGCCAACGGATTGGCTTCGTCCTTGTCACTCGCCAGCAGGCCATCGCGCTGTAGCAGAGACGTGAGTGCCGCAAGACCAAGCCCCGAGGCAGTGCTGGTCATGAACTTGCGGCGGGCCGATTGAAAGGCTGCTTCGTGTGGATGCATGGTTCAATACTTCTCAACAGTTCAAAAGCTATTCTTCGCCGGGCAGGTCGTTGTCCGTAAGATCACGCACATTGATTGCGGCGAGAAATTTCCAATAGGGATGTTGTTCTTCGGCATCGCTCAACTGAGCCTTCTTCAAATGTGCAAGGCCGCGGCCCCAATCAATGATATCTTTGCGATGCAAGTCAATCATCCGATTGAACCGGACAGTCTCGGCCGGGCGATGCCGTTGCATCTGCGTTACAAATTCGTCCTGTTCCTCTTGTCCTTCAATGCCCCACTTTCGGACAAGTGGGATCAGCGCGGCAAGGTGTTCAGGAACCAACGAGTTGTCAATCAAGTTAGACGCACCATTCTCCAAGTCCATTTCAATTGCACCATTTTCGATTTTGCCTCCGGTTCGCGGAGCGGATGACGACTTACTCCCGCGTCACAAATTCGTCGAGGTTCATCAGCGTGCGACCAACATTCACCCAGGCCGAGAGTTCCGTCGCCGTGACCCCTTCAGGCACTGCGGCAGCACCAATGGCCGCCTGCACGGCAGCGGCGTTGTCGCCGGCCAGTCGCCACTGATCTTGAAAGAGCGAGACGACCTCGGTTACTTCATCCTGGCTGGGGGTGCGTCCCAGGCAATGTCGAATCGCCTGCGTGGCACGCGCGCGATTGACCTGCTCGGTGTTCATGCCGGCGGGAACTTCGCGCACCACACGGCGAGCCAGTTGTTGGGCCGCTTCGAAGAAAACAACATCGTTCCACAATGTCAGCGACTGAATGGGCGTGTTGCTCGTTTGCCGGCGAACCGTGCATTCCGTCGCATCCGGGGCATCGAACGTGCTGAGCATCGGGTAGGGCGAAGTGCGCTGATAAAACGTGTAGAGCCCGCGGCGATACCGATCGCCACCTTTGCTCTCGACCCACTTCGCACTGCCGGCATAAGTGATGCTCGCATAGTCGGCAGGCTGTGGCGGCCGCACACTGGGCCCGCCAATCTTCTCGCACAGCGTGCCTGCAGCAGACAGCGCCACATCGCGCAGAATCTCGGCTTCGACTCGTTTGCGAATCTGCCGCGCGAGCAGTTCGTTATCGGGATCAATGGTTCGCAGTTCGCTGCGAACCGCGGACGACTGTTGATAGGTCGAAGACGTCACGATACGCCGCTGCAATTGCTTCAAGCTCCAGCCTCGCTGGCGAAAATCGCTCGCCAGCCAATCGAGCAGTTCGGGATGCGTCGGCTTGTCACCTTGGCGGCCAAAGTCATCGCTGCTGGCCACGATGCCGCGACCAAACAGCTGCTGCCAAACGCGATTCACCGTCACGCGAGCCGTGAGCGGATTCTGATCCGAGACGACCCAGGTCGCTAAATCCAGTCGATTGAGCGCGCGATTGTCAAACACTGCAGGCTGCGGCAAGATCGCCGGCGTGCTGGCGGTGACCACATCACCGGGACTCAAAAAATCGCCCCGCTGATGCAAGCGCGTCTCGCGCGGCTTCGGCAGCTCGGCGACGGTTTGCGCCATTCGTTCCGGCGGCAACTTCGGCACCTTGGCTTGATGATCGGTCAGAGCCTTGTTCCGTTTGGTCCACTCTTCGTCCTGCAAGCGATGATGCTGAGTCAGTTCCTTTTGTTCGTTCGGCTTGCGATCTTCCTTGGCCTTGCGAATGATGGCGAAGAACTTCGGCGGCACGCCCGCAGGTGCTTTTTCTTCTTGGCGAATCGATTCTTCCCACAGGTTCATCACCGCCGGATGGACATCGGTTTCATAGGCAGTCAAAGCGGCTTTCAGCTTCTCGGTTTGCTTGGTGTGTGCCTCGCGTTGCTTGTCGAGTTTCGCCGCTTCTTCGGCCGTGGGTGCTTCGAGGTCGTGTTCCTGAATGCTGTTGAAAACGGCGTACAGAGAAAAATACTCACGGTGCGAAATGGGATCGTACTTGTGCGAATGGCACTGGGCACAGCCGAGCGTCAGGCCCAGCCAAACAGCCCCGAGCGTGTTGGTGCGATCGACGGTCTTCTTCGTGCGATCTTCCTCCGGATCGATGCCACCCTCGGTGTTGTGCAGCGTGTTGCGATGCAAACCGGTCGCGATCTTTTGTTCGGTCGTGGCGTTGGGCAGCAAGTCGCCCGCCAACTGCTCGACGGTGAATTGATCGAAAGGCAAATCGGCATTCAAAGCCGCGATTACCCAATCGCGATAGCGATAGGCGAACGGCCGAGGCTTATCTTTCTCATAACCATCGCTGTCCGCGTAACGAGCCTGGTCGAGCCAATGTCGCCCCCAGCGTTCGCCGTAATGCGGCGAAGCGAGCAGCCGGTCGACCAGATGCTCGGTGGCATCGGGGCGAGGATCGTTCAGGTAGGCATCCACCTCATCCGGAGTCGGCGGCAAGCCTTGCAAGTCGAGCGAGAGTCGACGAATGAGCGTCGCGCGTTCGGCCAGCGGCGAAGGTTCGACTTTCTCTTTCGCCAGGCGAGCGAGCACAAAGGCGTCGATGGGCTGCTGCAGTCGATTCGTCTTATCCACCGTGGGAGGCACGGGCGACTTGATGGGCTGCAGCGACCAATGCCGCGCGGCTTGCAACTGCGCCAGCGATTCGTCGGGCCACTTGGCTCCTTGATCGATCCAGCCGCGCAGCAATGCGACCTGGTCGGCTGTAAGTCGTTCTCCCTTATCCGCGGGCGGCATCAACTCGCCATCGAGTCCCGCGACGAGATGAATCAAGCGACTCTCGGCACTCTTGCCGGGCTCAATCACCGCGCCGCTATCTCCGCCGGCGAAGGCCGATTTTTTCAGGTCCAGCCGGAGGCCGCTTTCTTGCTCATCTTCGCCGTGGCAACTGAAGCAATGCTTTTGCAGCACCGGCAGCACGTCATCGACAAAGTCGACGGACCGAGTGATCGCCGCGGGCAACTTTGCCTCGGTCTCTTTCGCGACCAGCGGGCTCAGCGACAGACCGATCGCCCCCCAGCATGCCGCGCTGCAAATCAGCCTGACGAATCTAGGCATCGGCGAAGTACCTTTGAACGACCGAACGGGTCAGGGGAGGTGGGCACAACCGGCGGGACTGCGAACCCTTTCATTAGAACTGCCGCTACGGCAAGGGTCAAATTACTACGGCGGCGGGTAGTGCGTCAGTTTGAAATTCGGAATTTTGGGTACTCTGTCCGACCTAAGTAGCCCCACCCGACCCAAGAACGTTCCACGCCCCTGGCCTCACTTTCCGGTCGATCTGCTCCAGGGGCCAGAAGATGCGGCTGCAAGCTTGAAAGGCAACTCGATAGCGACCTAATTTCACATCTCCCGTCAGAGGGAATTGGGGATCATTTGATCGGTAGTAAGTTACAAACTGCTTGCCGCCCGGCACCACCAGCGCCAGATAGCTCCCCACGTACAGCACCGGCAGCAGCAGCAAGACGACGGCGACGATGAGGGGTGCGCGGTTGGTCATGACTACTGCGTTGCCTTCTCTACGTATTCGATACAAGCTTGCAGCCGCATTCTTTGAAGCGACTCATCTACATCTCTGGCTCGGGCAATCAATCGGATTTGATTGAACGCACTTTTGTAAACGGAGATTTCCTTTTCACGCTCGGCCGCCACTGCTGACTTGTGCCGGCTGTCGATCCACCAGCCAAGCGCGAGGCCCACGACAGCAGTCAACCATAAAAAGTCGCGCAGGTTAAGTTTCATGCGCGCCATTCTATCCTCGCACGAAAAAGCCCCGCCAGAGTGAACGGGGCTTCCCTATCATTCACGCGGGTAATGTCGGGCCACTCTTTCGCCACCTCCAATGGCTTGCCGTCAGGCTGCCAAGCAACGACTGGATCGGCTTTTAAATCGACGACGGCAACAAGTTCGACTGTAGCCTTGCCCGGCAACTCGGCAATGAATTGTGCCGCGGCGGGCTCCGTCGCGAAGTGGTGAACTAGCGCCGCGATGAATGCGAAAACGTGCAGGCGAAACATCATGGCCTCGTTGGATGGGAAGAAGCAGACTTCAAAATGCCTGCTAAAAGCGATATTCAACGTGGTGCTTGGATCATGCACATTCTACCCGCCGACGAAAACGCCCCGCCAGTGTTAGGTAGTGGTTCAGTTTGAGATTCAGACTTTTGCGCTGCTGTCCGACGTCGGTGGATATGAAAGGCGAAGCAGCGTCGGCCTTTTGACTCAGGGTGACGTGCGGAATTCGTGGCGGATGAAGTGGACAGCTATAGCGAGGAATCGTTGACCGGTACCAAATCCGACCACTGAGGCTCCTATGCTGTCGGTCTCAGCTTCCGGTCGAGCTCTTCCAAGGGCCAGAAGACACACTGGCACCAGGGTTCAGCCACGCGATATTTGCCGACATGGGCACAGCTGCCGCTCGACGTCATTCGCAGTTCTGGACTTTCGCTAAGCAGTGCGAAATAGCTCCCGACGTACAGCGCCGGCAGGGTCAGCAAGACGACGGCGACGATGAGTGGTGCGCGAGAATCGCGTTTCATTCGGAGTCTCGCTCTTTTTTCTGCGCGGCTTGCTCGAGCTGGTAGTTTGCCGTTGCGAGCCGGTTGATGTGAGATGTCAACGTCGCAACGGTCCGCTGAAACCCCTCGCGTTGCTTTTGCACCTCGCTTTGAAACTTGCTTTGTTGGGACCGGTCCCTGACCCATGCCCCGCACAGGATGGCAACGACCAGCGTCAGCCAGAACAGGTCTCGCAAGGTAACTTTCATGCACCCCATTCTAGCCGTGCGCGCAAAAGCCCCGCCAGAGTGATGAGTACCGTACGGCCTCGGAGTATATGAAAGGCGAAGCCGCGCCGGCTTTTTGACTTAGGTTGACGTGCGGAATTCGTGGCGGGTGAAGTGGACAGCTATGGCGAGGAATTGTTGACCGGCACAAAATCTGACCACTGAGGCCCCCACACTTCGGGCCTCAGTTTCCGGTCGAGCTGTTCCAGGGGCCAGAAGAATATCGCGGCTCGACCCCACCGATAGTTGGTGAGTGGCATGGATTTCGGATTTGGAGTCGGAACTGCCGACAGCGGGCTATCGGGCATATCCGGTTTAGGATCAACCAGTACCAGATAGCTCCCCACATACAGTACCGGCAGCAGCAGCAAGATCGCAGCGAGCGTTGGAGCGGTGTGTTTCTTCATTTCGCCATCCAGTTTGCCTAGTGGCCGATATGAGGTGCCGCATTCATGATGCGAGTTAGCTGGCTCCCCGCGTACAGGGCCACCATTAACAAGGTCAACATCGCGACGGCGATGATGAGGGGTGCGCGGTCGGTGTACATCTACGTTATCACTTCAAATTGAAGCCCAGAGAGCGTGGATGAAAGAATGATAAGCCCAACCCATGAAACACATCCAGGCAATGAACATTGCAACAGCTGCCAATTTGCATCGGGAGTCTGCGACTTTCAACCAAACCGCACCTGCTGAGCAAAGTATCGGTAGTACCCATTGGAATGCAAACAAATGATGCTGCATCGGAATTCGCGTGGGTGCCAACTTACGTGCGGCCCGCTAGCACCATAGAAGTCGTGAACTTCCTTGTGTTCGATCATCGTGCCACATGCTGCGCAGGTCTGCACATTGGTCCGGCCAGTTTGGTAGTGGGCTAATTTGAGTGACTTGTCTAGTCACCGCTGGCTAGTAATAGCCCTCAGGAATTTCCACCAGCCCACCCATTGGTTGCTCCTGAACGTATTTGAGGAGTGATTCGCGGACAGCGGGATCATCTACAACTTCTGCCTTGCTGTTCCACCACCTTCGACTTTCCTTTTGACCTTGCATATGCCCTGCCATGAAGACAGAGTCGCGGTCTAACTTGATTGTTCGGATTGTTATTGCCGTGAGCGACCAACCCAGGCCCATGGCAACAATTAAAATCAACCAAAACAGGTCGCGCAGCGTGAATTTCATTACCCCATTCTACTCGCGCACGAAAATGCCCCGCCAGCGTGACGAGGCCGAATCTCGCAGTTCACTGCTGTTCCGCTGTCAGTTTTCCGTCGTCCTTTCAGGACGAGGAAGTTCTGATCTGTACGGCTTCCACGGGGTACGGCTGCGCTCGCTAGAGCGAGCGGCGCTAAACCCGTGGCGACAAACAGCGTGCCGTTGGAATGAAGGCGTTTGTGGATGGTTGCAGGCCTCCGCAGACTGGTGACCAGGATCGTTCTTCCAGTTCGTCCACGAGGCGACTGGCACTGCTAAGTGTTCGCTCGTGATATTGTAAAAACGTCTTGACTTAGTGTCAATGATGTTTTCAAATAATCTGCGCGGCGACGGTGCCGGGGAGCGAGGCTGTCTCGCGCGGGTGAGGCCGCGGCGCGGAGAGTGTCCGTGCGGTTGGCTGCCGTGGAGCTTGGAAGCAGGGCGAAGTTTCGCTCGCCAGGCGCGGCGACCTGACGTGGGACCGGCGACTGACGCCCCCCTGTTCAGGGCCTGTTCAGGCTGCGGGGTGAACAGGGCGGCGAATGGTTATCAAACGGTTATCAAGAAAACGGGTATTTGTGAGAGATTATGAGCGTAAGTAATTTGCAGGGAATAGTTTGCGGAGACTGTCCGGGCGTGATTTTTCGTGCAAAAAGTTATCAAAAACCGGTTATCAGGAGCAGGGAATGGGACTGTTCAGGTGGGTGCGCAACTTCAGGAGGCGGGGCGCGAACCTGCAGCGGCAAGGTAGGGGGTTGCTCGACGTAAGTTGCTGGCAGTCCTTTCGAGGGGTGTTCACAAACCGGGGCAGTTTGCGAACGGCAAGTGCCATAACTCTCGGGAACGGCGCGTGTGGGCGTTCAGAAGCCGGGAGGTTTGGGTGCACGGGTTTTCAAACCGAGGGAAGCGATTAGGGAGTTGCGCTCGATGCAGCACGTGGAACGCGACGAGCGCGGTAGTGCACAAGCCAATGAACCACCGTCGCAGGGGCGGTGGCGTGGGAGAGGAGGGACTGCTCGACGAGCGAAACGCGGCGAGCGCATCGACGAGCGCAGTAGTGCACAAGCCAATGAACCACCGCCGCAGGGGCGGTGGCGTGAGAGAGAAGGGACTGCTCGACGAGCGGAACGCGACGAGCGCATCAATGGGCGCGGGTAGTGCAAAAGCCAATGAACCACCGCCGCAGGGGCGGTGGCGTGGGAGAGAGAAGGGATGGCGTGGAAGGGAGAAGGGATGGCGTGGGAGCGAGAAGGAGAGAAGGGATGATTAGTGGGAGTGAGCCGAGGCAGGGATTGCTCAGCCAATACTGCAAGGAACCCTTATTCGTAGACGAAGGTTGCCATGTACGCGCTGCGGCTGTTGGGGGTCGACCAGGTGGTCCCCAGGCCGCGGCCCTTGTATTCGGCTTCGACCGAGACGCCGGCGGCAAAGCTTTGCAGCTTGGCCAGCGGTGGGTAGTAGGCCACTTCGTTGGTGCAGATGCAATCGGTTGCCCGGGCTTTGCGGGTCGACAGCTTGACCATTTTGCCGGCTTCGAGATTGCCCACCAGCGTGCCCAGATCGAGCGACATGGCAATCTTGGCATCGTCGATGCGGACGACTTCTTTCCCCGCGCGGCCGGCATGTTCCTTGGCGAACGAGATCAGGGCTTCGCGTTGCTCGGGCGTGGCCTTGTCGTCGACGATGACCGTCGACTTCAGCGACTTCGGATCGTTCACGCCGCCAAAGCCAAGCGTATCGCTGCCGGTCATGCACACAACCACACTCAGCCCGGCCAGATTCACGCCCGCGTGCTTCCCTTCTTCGATGTTCCAGGCCATGACGGCGTCTTTGCCGGCCAGAGCCGTTTCGGCATTGGCGAAACAGGGGCCGGTGTAAACCTGGCAAGTGCGCGTTTCCAGATAGGTGCCGGAAACTTCGTCGGCGAGGAGCGGACGAGCGGCCAGAACCAAACCGGCAGCGACGAGAGCGAACAGTGCGGAGTGACGCATGCGAGGGAACCTCCTTCGGCGAGAAACCGGCAGTGGATGACTGCAGCGGCCCTAAGTAAACAGCAGCGGACAATCAGCAGGCCCCCTCATTCTATGCGGGGGATACTGCGGGAGCCAATAGATTGCGAGGGTCTACTCGGCAGGCTCGATGCTTGTTGAATCAGCTTGGTCCGCATTCCCCTTCTGAGCTTGCATCATCAACTGATTGACTGCTTTCATCTCTGCGGGCGAAAGCTGCCGGCTTTGCTGCGTCGGCTCCTCGTACTCGTGGCGATACTCGCTACGGTTGTAGGCGCGAGCACCACCGGCCACCAGCTTGAGCACGATGATCAGTACCAACAGGCCGCCACCGCCGCCATACATCATCAGTTCGTTGCCTCGCTTGGGCGGATTTCGGCTCGTATGTTCCGCGAGCCTAGCTAGGTCATCGGACGAAGCTGCGGGCTTGGCTTGTTTGCTTAAGAAATCGTGGAGGGACGAGTCGTCATGAGGGTTGGGCATGAGTCTGGCTCGAATGGAGGCCAAAGAGGTAGACGGCCAAACCATTATGCCAATTGGCTTTTTGTCTGCAAGCAAATTAAGAGTAGGACGAAAGCATTGGTCGGGTGGATCGATGTCGCGGCTGGAATCGCGGCCACGCTCCTTGATTTTCCCGTGAGATTTTCCGGCAAAGCGCTGCCAAGAAAACCAGAACGGCAGCGCCCCCGATACCTGCCATATCGAAGACACCGCCGTCTGATTTCAGCGTTAAGCTGATTTAAATGCTAGGGCAACTGATCCACTAGCAGTTGTCTGACAATTGATCGCGTTAGCGACCCGAACTACCGAGCTTTGGCTGGGCGATGGTGCGTGTCACGCAGGGCCTTTACTTCGTCGTGCGACACCTGCACGGCAGCCAGATGACGACGGAGCGTTTCGCAGCAGGGTTCGGCTCCGCCCATATCCTTCAGGGCTTCTTCGTACTTGGCCTTGATCGTGTCTTCGCCCCGCTCGGCTTCGTCGAGGACGGCTTGTTCGCCACCGCCGAGGGCAGTGCGAAGGTCCATCCAGGTGCGATGTGCAGCGGCGGAGAAACTGCCCGAGTTGGTGGGTGTTTCGGCGTTGCTGGCGATCATCGCTTGGAGTTCGTTCGCTTGAGCATCGCGCTGCTGCGAGAGCGTGCAGAAGCGGTTTGCGAGCGAAGGATCTTTGTCCTTCAGGTTTTCCGAGGCTTCTTTAAAGCCGTCACGGCTGTCGATGTTGACTTGGGTGAGGCTTTGCAGCCAATCGATGGACTTCTGCGAGAGGTTATGAGTAGACATGGCCATGATGAGAGGCTCCTAATCGTTCGTGTTTGCTTGTTCGACAGCACTCGTTTGCGTCGGTGATGATTGAAGCAAAAGCAGGTTGCGTGCCACGGACCGCCAGAACGCTTGCCAAAAGAATTGCATTGACCGAATTCGCGTGAAAAGCCTACGCTGGAGCAGGATTCTTCGCCAAAAAGGAACCATCCCGGCCCGCAGTTACCCGAAAGATCACCGCAGACGAATGGACGACCGGCAACCAAGGCGGACAAAGATCAGCCAGCGGGCTTCCCGCGCAGTTCGTTTCAACCCACCTTTGCCCGGCAGCATAAGAAATCGTTATGAAACCAAGTGACTGTTCGAAACGGACACGATTCCAGATCAGTCTGGGGACGCTGTGCTTTCTCACTCTGTGCATTGCCATCGGCAGCGCAGCGGTTAGCTGGCGAAACTCGTCTCTGGCGAAATGGGAGCAAGTTCACTGCGGCGAGCGACAACCAAAAACCTCCTGGGCCGATGCTGTGCGGCAGGTGTCATTGCTTATCCCAGCGGCACAGATCACCGTCCCCGAAGGTTTCAGCGTCGAGATCGCCGCGGCTGCTCCGCTGGTGCAACATCCGATCATGGCGGGCTTCGATGATCGCGGCCGGCTCTTCGTCGCCGAGAACGCCGGGCTGAACCTCAAGCGCGAAGAGCTAGAGAAAGAACTCCCCAATAGCATCGTCCTGCTGAGCGACACCGACGACGATGGCCAGTTCGATAAGCGGACCGTCTTTGCCGATAAGCTCACCTTTCCGCAAGGGGCACTTTGGCACGAGGGTTGGTTGTATGTGGCTTCGTCGGGCGGCATCTGGCGGTTTCGCGATACCGACGGCGACGATGTGGCTGACAAGCGGGAACTGATCGTCGGCAAGTTTGGTTACACCGGCAATGCGGCGGACGTGCATGGCTGCTTTCTAGGCCCCGAAGGTCGCATCTACTGGTGCGAAGGTCGGCACGGTCACGAAATCACCAACGCGGCCGGCGAACTCGTCAGTAAAGGGAAGGCAGCGCGCATCTTTTCGTGCGAGCCCGATGGGGGCGATGTGCGGACGCATTGCGGCGGAGGCATGGACAATCCGACCGAGGTCGATTGGACCGCCGCGGGCGAGATGTTGGGGACCGTGAACATTTTGTATCACCAGCGGGGCGATTGCCTTGTCCATTGGCTGCACGGCGGTGTCTATCCGCGACACGATCAGCCTGCGATGCTCGCTGAGTTTCGCCGCACGGGCGAACCGCTCGACGCGGTGTACGATTTTGGGCATGTCGCCGTCTCGGGTCTCTGCCGCTTTCGTTCGTGCGGTGAAGGAGGGGCAGGCTTTGGCCGCGCGTGGAACGACGCTTGGTTCGTCACCGAGTTCAACACGCACAAGGTGAAGAGCGTCCAACTGACGCGCGAAGGAAGTTCGTTCCGCGCTGAAGCGAGAGATTTCTTCACGTCGACGTCGGGCGATTCGCATCCAACCGACGTGCTGCAAGATGCCGACGGCAGCTTGCTGGTCATCGATACCGGCGGCTGGTTCCGCATTGGCTGCCCGACATCGCAAATCGCCAAGCCCGATGTGCTCGGCAGCATCTATCGGGTCCGCAAGACCGGCGCAACGAAGATCGCCGATCCGTGGGGTAAGAAGATTCAATGGGAGCGCACGACGGCGGACGAACTGATTGCTTACCTCGGTGACAATCGCCCCGCATTTCGCTCGCGCGCCGTCGTGCAGCTGGTGCGCAACAAAGATGCTTCGGTTCCATACCTAGCGAAAGCCATCGAGAGCAAAACGGAATTCACCCACCAGCAAGCAGCGGAGGCTCTGACAAAGATCGGTTCACCGGCGGCACTCAGCGTGCTGCGGGCAGCGGTTGAGAGTGATGACAGTGTCGTGCAACAGCTGGCGATGCTCGGGCTGGGGGCACATGCGGATGAACAGGCTGTCGATGTGCTCGCGGCTGTATTGAGTGAGAATCAATCGCCCGAGTTGCAACTTGCCGCGGCCACCGCCCTCGGCAAGATCGGTGAGTCGGCTGCAGTGCCGGAGATCTTGGAAGCACTCAGTCGCAACATCGATCGTCCACTGGAGCATGCACTCATCTACGCCTTGATTGAAATCGACGATGCTGACGAAACTCGCGAGGCACTTGCGCACGCTAGCCCGCTCGTTCGCCGCGCGGGGCTCATCGCGCTCGATCAAATGCCCAGCGGGAACTTGCAACGAGAAGAAGTCGCGGCGCTGCTGACGACGGGCGATCTGGCCCTGCAAACTGCTTCGCTCGACGTGCTCAGTCGTCATCCAGGCTGGACCGACGAACTGGTGGCTTCGCTGGGCAAGTTGTTTGCCCAGCCTGAACTGAACGAGCAACAGCGGGCGCTCGTCATCCATTCGCTCGTTGCCTTTCGCCAGCAGCCGGCCGTGCAAGCATTGCTCGCCGAGCAGTTGACCGCCGAACCAACGACCAAGGCGACTCGGCTGTTGTTGCTCGAAGCGATTGCCGAAGCTCGCTACGAAAAACTCTCTGCGCCGCTGGAACAGGCCCTGCGTCGTTCACTGATAAAAAATGATCCGGCGATCGCCCTGGCGGCAATCAGGGCGGTTGGTTCTGCCCCGGCGGCCTTCGCCCCGGAACTGCGCCAGTTGGCCTCTGCTGCGAACACGCCCGACGAACTTCGTCTCGCAGCTTTGGCAATCGTCTCTGCCGGTGCGCCGCTCGCTATGGCGGAGTTCACTTGGCTCGATTCGCATCTGGATGAGAAGACATTGCCTGCCCAGCGATTGATGGCGGCTCGCGTCCTCGGTGCGGCCAAACTCACCCCCGAGCAGCAGCAGCAACTCACCAGCCGCCTAAGTAGTTGCGGTCCCTTGGAACTGATCGCTCTATTGGCTGCCTTCGAACGACCCGGCGATGAAGCATTGGGCGACGCGCTCGCGCAGGCGATCTTGTCTTCGCCGGTTCGCACTTCCCTGGCCTTGCCCCAGCTCGATGCGCTGCTGAAGCATTACCCGGCCAGCACGCGCGAGGCGATTCAGCCGCTGCTCGAGGAACTTGCCAAAGCCGGCGAAAAGCAGCGAGCTCAGTTGGAAGAGCTGGTGAAAAACTTGCCACCGGGGAATGCCAAAACGGGCAAGCAAGTTTTTCTACATCGGCAGGCCGGTTGCGCGCTTTGCCATCGCATCGGCCCCGATGGTGGTCGCGTGGGACCTGATTTATCGACGATCGGCCAGCGTCGCAACGCCCGCGATCTGCTCGAAGCGATTGCCTTTCCAAGTTCGTCGCTGGCTCGCGGTTACGAATCGCACTCGTTCCTGCTCGTCGATGGCCGCTCGCTCACCGGACTCGTCGTGCGCGAAACGGCCGATGCCCTCATCGTCCGAGCCGCCGATCAGAGTGAACTGCGCATCGCTCGCGGTAGCATCGAAGAGCAAAAGCCGAGCAGTGTATCGATCATGCCCGCCGGTCTCGACAAAGTCCTCAGCCGGCAACAATTGGCGGATCTGGTGGCTTATCTGCAAACCTTGAAGTAAGTGTGGCTCTAACCCCGCTCCACTTCCACTTTCAACATCGCCAGCAAGCGATCGACTTCGGCCTGCGTTTCGGCGTCGAGGTTCCAGGCATTGGGACGCCTACGAATATCAGTTGCAAACAGGCCCCGCTGATGAAGGATGTATTTTTCGATCGCCAGAAAACCATCGAGGCCAGCCTGAAGCTGCAGCGCGACGAGAGCGCAGACAGGAAAATACAGGCGATAGGCAGTGGCATCGTCGCCCGACTCAAGTGCTTTCCACAGGGGGACAATCGCGTCGAGGTATTCCATGCCCGGCATGGTGCCGGTGATACCGCGGCGGTAGCTATCGATCAGCAAGATGCCGCCGGACCCTTCGTAAACCTTCGCTTGCCCGGCGGTCTGGTCGCGTAGTTCAGAAAGCAACGGACCAATCGGCGAAGCTTCGGGCTTGAAGAGAATCTTTTCGTTGCCAAACCGCGCGAGCAACTCGGCCTGCACGCTGATGGGAATGCTCTTGCCGACATAGCCTGAGGCGTCTTGCACAATCACTGGCAGCGGCGAAGCATCGGCCAGACTGGAATAGTAGTGCAGCAGTTCGCTGTCGGGCACGCCGCACGAAATGGGCGGGACCGCCATCACCGCATCGCAGCCTGCGGCGGCGGCGCGGCGGGTAAAGATGGTCGCTTGCTTCACACTCTCGGCACCGACGCTCATCACTACGCAACCTCGTCCGGCAGTGATGCTGGCTAGTTCGTCGGTGAGTTGCAATCGCTCGTCGTGCGTGAGGCGCAGCAGTTCGCTGACCATGCCGGTGCAGACACCATCGGCGCCAATCGCCATTGCCCAATCGATCTGCTTTTTCAAACTGGCGTAGTCGATTTCGTCCGCGGTCGTGAACGGCGTGTGAGCAATCGGCAGGACGCCGCGAATGGGGCGAGGCATAGGTTGGGTTTCTCGGTGAATGAGCAGGTCTTAAAAATCGCGTTTCGCCAGGCCATCGAGCAGTTGTTCGAGCGCGGTGCCATTCTCGCGGAAGGCGTCGTCGAAGCGCAGGCGCTGGCGATTGGTCAGCAAAATTTCGAACTGCCGTTGCGAGGTTCCCGCGCCCCAGATGTCTTGCCAACGAAACTTGCCATGCACGGCATCGGAGAGACGATAGTAGACACCATCGGCGGCCATCAGCATGCCCTGCTTGCCACTGGCGTCTTTGTTCGCCAAGACTACGGCCAGCACGCTCGCGCTGTTTACTCCGGGGGCGATCGCGGCCACTGCGGCTTGCAACAGGTGCGAGGGAATTCCACTAGTAGCCACGTAACACAGTTTGTCAGGCTGGTGCTGTAGTGAATTGCCCACTGCGGCCGTCAGGTCGGTGAGCGTGAGCGGTTGCTGCAGCGGCGGCTTCAATTCGACCTTGTACAGCCCTTCGCTCACGGGCTGCGGAATTTGCTTTAACCCTTCCGCCAGTTGTTGCCAATCTTCTGCACCGAGCGTGCCGAACACACGCACAATATCGGGCTGGCTGAACGACACACAATTAACGACCGTCGGTGCGAACGATTCCCAGTGAGGATCGGTTTCTTCCGAATGGCTGTAGTAGGCGACCGTTGCCAATCGCTGGCCCAGCACCGGCGGTCCTCCCGTCATGCCGGACAACGGTTGCGGCAACACGCGCACGTAGGTCCAGTCGCGCTCCATCATGCCCTTCGAAAGATCCGTCATCACGGCGACCAGGGGCGGATCGAGCGAGACGACAACCGCCGGATTCACGCAGCCCGCGACGAACTTCGTGCGCACGATGTACCAATAGCCCAGGTTCGCCACCGCAAAGAACAACAGCGGCAAGATGCCGAACCAGGTAACGCCGCACAGCAACACGAACGAGAGAAACAACAGCGACAGCCACACCAGCGGCCACTTGGGAAAGCTGAGAATGTACTTGATGTTGCTGATTCGCAGCATGCCGGGATTCGACGCCGAGCTGTCGCTGAGTTTGCGATGCGCCTCAAGTTCCTTGAGCAAGTCCGCGTCGGGAGCAAACGGCGGCGCTGGTGCGCGATAACTGGCAGACTGTCCTGGCTGAAACGCGGCCGACGGTGGCACATAAGGATTGCCCACGGGTGGAATCGGCCGCGTGGGGATTGGTTGCGGCATGACCGTGGCCTGCGGCACCACCACCACTTGCTTGCAGGCTTGGCAGAGCGCGGATTTGCCAGCCATCACTTCGGGGACGCGAAATCTCGCGCCGCAGCGGCAGGTAAACTCGATGGCCATGACAGGGTGGCAACCTCAAGGTGCGGGAGAGGACAACTTGGCGGCCAGTCGGGCCGCGGCAAACAGGCTACTCGGTCCCGCGATGCCTTGCCAGGCAATATCGAAGGCTGTGCCATGATCGACACTGGTGCGAATCACCGGCAAGCCCAGCGTGGTGTTGATCGCGGTATCAAAGGCCAGGGCCTTGAGCGGGATGTGCCCCTGGTCGTGATACATGCAGATGTAAGCGTCGGTCGCCGCGCGACGCCACGTCAAAAAGCAAGTATCGGGCGGCAAGGGCCCTTCAATGGCGATGCCGCGTGCCCGCGCTTGCTCCAAGGCAGGCGCGATGATGCGTTCTTCCTCACGATTGCCGAACAGTCCATCTTCGCCGGCATGCGGATTCAGTCCGCAACAGACCAGCTTCGGCTCGCGATCTCGCATTCGCAACATGGCGGCATGCGTCAGTTCGATCACTTCCAAAATCCGCTCGCTGGTGAGCAGCTGCGGCACTTCACCGTAGCCCACATGCGCCGTGACAAAGCTGCAGGTAATTTCCGGCGACGTGAGCATCATGCACCAGCGGTCGACCTGCATTCGCTCGGCGAGAATTTCGGTATGTCCGGGATAGTGGTGTCCCGCGGCATGCAGCGCCGCCTTGTTGAGCGGGCCGGTACAAATGCCGGCAATCTCGCCCGCCAGGCCGGCCGCAATGGCACTCTCGAGATAACGATAGGCCGCTTCGCCCGTGTTGGCATTCACCCGGCACGGAATCACTTCGTCCGCCGGCACGCATTGCAAGTCCAGCACGGTCGGCTGCACGATCGTGTGCTGCTTCGTTTTCCAATCGCTGGCCGAGATTACCGGCGTGCGAAACTGCCAGCCCAAGTGCCCCGCCACGCGCTGCAGCACCCCCGCATCGCCAAAGATGATCGGCGTCAACTCGCGAGCGATCTCGGCATTTTCCAGCAAGCGCAAACACAACTCGGGACCAACCCCGGCAGGGTCTCCCATCGTAACGGCAATCTTCGGCAGCGAGGTCATGGGTGCGAGGTCGACGTAGAACAAGTTAGCCCGACGCGTCAGCGAGGGGACTTAGGCTTTAAAGGTTGCAGGCAATCGCGGCTCAGCCCAGGAGATATCTGACGAGGATCGACTAGGTTTTTGCCGAGCCTAGTTTAGCAGCTGACTTGGCGAAGTGCGGCGGCGGGAGCGAGACCGACCGTAGCGACTCTTCAGCCCCTAAAGGAGCATCGTCCTGGGTAGATGTTCGAAACCAGGGCCAATGATTACCTTACTTCTTCACCACCGTCACAAAGAACGCGCCGCACAGGTCTTTGCCGGTGGCATCGCGGAACCAGGCCTTGAGCGTGGTCTTGCCGGGCTTGAGATCGCGGACGGTGATCGTCGCGGCACTGTCGCTGGCCTTGGCAGCGGCGGCCTGCTCTTGGCCCGCGATGCTCACCTTGGCACCAGCGATTTTGGGAAAGCCGACCGTCTTCAGATTAGCTTTGTTCGCGGGCGATCTGGCCGACGGTTCGTACTTGTCGCCCAGAGCCGCTTTGGTCTGTGCGGGCCAGCGACGTAACGTGAATTCGTAGTCTCCTGGTTGCTCGATTTGCACATGCCACGTGCCGCCGGTCGGTCCGCCCACCGCAGTGCGGACAAAGCCGGTGTTGTCGGCGTAGATCCCTTCCCAATCGCCGCTGGTCAGTTCGACTACCGGTTGTTCTTTGGCACCGAGGCTTTGGGGCACAAAGTCGTGGAGCGTCGGTTCCAAGCCCGACCACCAAGCCTCGTAGTAGTCGCGCAGTTCCATTACGACAGCCGGATATTCAGCGGCGACGTTCTTCTCCTGAGCACGATCGGCGACGATGTCGTACAGTTCTTCACCTTTCACCAGTCGCCACTTGCCCGAGACGATGCACGCTTCGAACTTTTTTGGCGTTTGACCGTACTGCACGACGAATTTGCGAGCCGGCAGTTCTTGCTCAGCGCGTAGCATGGGCGCGAGGCTTTGTCCCTGGTAAGGCTGATCGGCGGCTGCTCGCTCGGGCTGTTTCACGCCGCAAAAATCGCACAGCGTGGGGAGCAGGTCGATGTTCTGCGTCGGTGTGGTCACGTCGCGCGGTTCGCCCAGGTTGCCGTTTAGCCAGCGAATCCAACAGGGGACGCGATGCCCGCCGTCGTAGTAAGTCGTCTTGCCCGCGCGCAGGCCAGCATTAAAGGTGCTCACGCCGGAAGTGCCGCCGTTGTCAGTCATGAAGATGACGATCGTGTTGTCGCGCAGCTTCTGCTCTGTCAGGAACTTGTCGAGATCGCCGAACCGCTCGTCGATGTGAGCGATCATGCCAAAGAACGCAGCGGGGCCTTTCCCCTGATAGGGTTCGATGTACTTGGGCAGATCGATGTGCGGCGCATGCGGTGCATTGGTCGGCAGGTAGCAGAGAAACGGCTCATCCTTCGCCGCACACTCCTTTATCCACGACATGGCCGAGTCGAACCAGAAGTCGGTGCAGTGGCCGCGGTAGCGTTTCTCTTCGCCGTTCTGAAAGTAGCGACCGTCGATGAGCGGATGGTCGAACTCGGGGGTCGAGTTCAGCTGTCCCCAGCCCAAGTGATAGACGCTTTCCTGAAAGCCCTTGTCCTTGGGGCGATGCGGATACGAATCGCCCAAATGCCATTTTCCAAAGATGCCCGTTCGGTAACCGCTGTTGGCAAATAGCTGCGGCAACGTCGGCAGCCCGGGGCGGAGAAACGTGCGCCCGGCCGTGACCGAAGTCGCGCCATTCCGCAGGGCCGTCAAACCGGTGAGCAATTGCCCGCGCGTCGGGCTGCACATGGGTGCCACATGAAAGTCGCTCAGTCGGACCGACTGTTTGGCAAATGCATCGAGGTGTGGGGTCTTCAGCACGGGATTTCCCAGGTACGAGAAATCGCCGAGTCCCTGATCGTCGGTCATGACAATCAACACGTTCGGTTTGGTGTTCTTCGCACTCGCTGGCGCGGCCAGCGAGCCAGTCACCAGCAGCGCCAGGCCAAGCAACAAGAGCCAACGTGTAGTACGCATTGGAGTAACTCACGGGAGAGGTGGAGAGGAACTCGCACTGTAGTGGCGAGGCTGGCGAGAGGCAACAAGCGGGCAATTAAGAGAGTCGCTTGACACGTAAGCGTTGTCTTACGTATAGTGTCGGGCATGGTTGCTACTCCTACTCGCGAGCCCGATGTGTTTGGCGCGATCAGTCACCCTGCGCGGCGTCAGATGCTCGATTTGCTCGCGCAATCGGACCACTCGGTAAACGCGATGGCGGGGCATTTTCAAATGAGCCGCCCGGCGGTTTCGCAGCACTTGCGCGTGTTGCTGCAGGCGGGACTGGTCACCGAGCAGCGGCACGGTCGCGAGCGACGCTACCATTTTGTTCCCGAGCGACTGAGCACCGTCCGCGATTGGCTCGCGCAGTACGAGCGATTCTGGGATGCACGCCTGTTGCGATTGCAAAAGCTGTTAGCAAAAAAGAACCGAGAATGACCAACACGATCCGCCGAGAACTTCAACTTCCGCAGTCGCGCGAGCAGGTTTGGCAAGCCATTACCGACAGCACGACGCTGGCCGAGTGGATGTATCCCAACGACTTCGAGCCGCGCGTCGGCCACCACTTTACGTTTCGCGTGCCGCCGAACCCCCAAGCGAATTTCGAGGGGCTGACGGTGCACTGTGAAGTGTTGGAATGCGAACCGCCGCGTGAGAATGCAGGCGGCAGGCTTGTCTTCTCATGGACAGCGGGGGGCATTGTCGATACGCGCGTGAGCTTTCAGCTGGAACCCGATGGCGCCGGCACTCGCCTGGTATTCGAGCATGCAGGCTTTGACCTTGCCCTTCCCTTTGGCGAGCAGGCGTTTCACGGTGCCGAATATGGCTGGGCACGCATGCTGAAGCAGCTTAGTGTTGTGGTCGCCAATGCGGCCAATCAATCGGAGTAGTTGCCGACTTTTTATGCAAAAGTTCGGCGCGGCTGTCGATTTGGGCCAGCTTCGTTCGACCAATAAGCAAGTGTCGAACCATCACGAGAGATCAAGGTGCTCTATGAAGTTTGTGTGCTTAGGAATGTATGACGAGAAGAAGTTTGCTGACATTCCACCCGCAGAGGCGCTGCGGATGATGGAAGAGTGCTTTGCCTACGACGACGAACTACGCCGTGGCGGGCATTATGTGGGAGGAGAAGCGCTCGAGTCTGTTCGCACCGCCGTTACCCTGCGGCGGGAAGAAAACGACGAGATCAAAGTCACCGATGGTCCTTACGTAGAGACCAAGGAGATGCTCGGCGGCATCTTGCTGCTGGAAGCCCGCGACATGAGCCACGCCATCGCACTGATGTCGAAACACCCCGGCCTGAAGATCGGCCCGTTTGAGATTCGCCCCGCTAACGAGATGATCCATCAGATGTTTGCCGAGCGCAGTGCGAAGGTCGTGAAGAAGGCTTGAATGAAAGCTAGAGGAGTTCGAGCGTGGAAGTTAGCGACTACCCAACTTGCGAGCGGACCTATATCACACTTCGCATTTACCCAGAATCGCTCGACCCATCTGACGTGACTGCTCGGCTAGGTATCGAGCCGTCAAGCTGGCAACGCCGGGGCGAATCGCGTCAGCCCGGCTCCCTTCCAGCAAAACTGCATGGGTGGTTCCTGTCGAGCCAGGGTGTGGTCGAGTCGCGGGACATGCGGCGGCATTTGGACTGGCTATTGTCGATTGTTGAGTCGCGAGCCAATGCGATTCTCGACCTTCAGTCGAAGTCGTGTCGCATGGACATAAGCTGCTTCTGGGTCTCAAGCTCAGCTCACGGTGGCCCGTCGGTGCTGCCCGGGCAGATGCGTGAACTTGCTCGGCTCAACTTGGCGTTGGACTTCGACATCTATTTCGGCAGCGACCAAAACGCAGAAAAATCTTGCTTGCCTGGGCGGGGCAGTACGGCAATTCGCGGCGTTACCGACGAGTAACGCTGTCCTTGCACCAAAACTGCCTTTAGTTTTCTATGACCTTCTCACGATCGATCAACACCACCCACATGAACCCATCAACCAAACGTTCGATTCTTCGTTGGCTTCACATTCTGTTTGGCTTCACATTCTGTTTGGCTTACCGCTGATAGGCTTCGTCTACGGCCCGCCAGCGGAGACAGAACCGTACCGCTACATGTTTCAGTATCTTTTCATGCCCGTGCTGCTCGTTTCAGGGCTGTGGATGTGGAAGGGGCATGTTGTGGAGCGACTGATTTGGAGAAAATCGCCAGGTGCCGCAAACGAGTAATGATCGAGACTCCGCAACTCAGGTGCATACACCATGGCCAAGAAGAAGTCCGTACCGTCCAAGCCCGTCGTGAAGAAGGCCGCGGCCAAACCGAGCAACAAGGCCGCCGAGCCAGTGCTGGAGAAGCCGGCCAAAGCCACAAAGCCCAAGCTGCTTTCCGGTGGCAATCCACAGATCGCGAAGGGCTACGGCGATGAACCGGTGCAGGCCTTTATTGCGGCGATGCCAGGGTGGAAGCAGGTCGTTGGACGTCGCCTCGACGAACTCATCGTGCAAGCTGTGCCCAACGTACACAAAGCCGTGAAGTGGAACACGCCCTTTTATGGCAATGAAGGAGACGGTTGGTTCGTCGCCTTTCATTGCATCACCAAGTACATCAAGGTGACGTTCTTCCGCGGCACCTCGCTCCGTCCTGTCCCGGCGGTCGAATCGAAAGTGAAAGATGTGCGCTACCTCCATATCTTCGAAAATGAAGAGTTCGACGAAGCTCAATTCACCGCCTGGGTGAAACAAGCCAGCCAACTGCCCGGCGAGAAAATGTAAGCGGGCCAGAGATATGCAGAGACGTGAGCAACCACCATGAAGAAGAAGCCGAGCAGTTCGAAGAAGGCAGCAGCGGGAAACGCTGCAGTCAGCGATTGGCGGGAACAGATGCTCGCGCGGATTCGCCAACTGATTCAGCAGGCGGATCCAGAGGTGATCGAGGAAGTGAAGTGGCGAAAGCCGTTGAACGCGATGCGCGGCGTTCCCGTGTGGTCACACCCGGGCATCATCTGCACCGGTGAAACGTATAAGAGTGCCGTTGAGCTGACCTTTGCCAAAGGCGCATCATTGGCCGACCCAGCGGGGCTATTCAATGCCAGCCTGGAAGGTAACACCCGGCGAGCCATCGATCTTCACGAAGGTGACAAGCTGGACGAAAAGGCATTCCAAGCACTCGTTCGCGCCGCCGTGGCGTTGAACGCATCCCGCTAATCGACTCGCGCTACAGCATCCGCAGCCAGGTGCCGTTGAGGTATTCCCCTTCGGGGCAGTTGCTGGCGACGGGATGATCGGGCGAAGCGCCGCACTTGCTCAGAATTTGCATGGGACGCGGACTGTTGCGAGCGCCGCGTTCCTCGGTAGCCGCTTCGACCTGCGGACCAGCCTGGCGCGAAGCGAGGCAGACCATCTGCATGAAGTCATCGGCGGGAAGCAGACCGGCGCAGGTGCAGGTGAGCATCAGGCCGCCGGGAGCGACGAGTTGCATGGCCAGGCGGTTCATATCGAGGTGCTTGCGCCGTCCTTCTTCGTACTCGAGCCGCGTGCGAATGAGCTTCGGTGGATCGAGTACCACCACGTCAAACTTGCGTCCCGCGGCGAGCAGATCGCGCATGTAGATGAACGCGTCGGCCTGCACGAACTTGCAGCGGACGTTGTTGAGGTTGGCATTCTCTTTGGCGAGGGCCAGCGGATGCTCGTCGAGATCGACACCGATCACGTCCGCAGCGCCGCCGAGCTTTTTGGCCTGAATTGCAAAGCCGCCGGTGTAGCAGCAGACATCGAGAACCGTGCGATCTTTGCAGTACGACGCCAGCTGACGTCGATTGTCGCGTTGATCGCAAAAGAAGCCCGTCTTATGACCTTCGCCGAAGTCGACGCGGAACCGTGTGCCATATTCTTGAATCGTGACGCGCGGTGGCGTGCCATCGGATTTGAGATCGGGCCCTTCGAAGCCTTCTTGGGCCATCGTCGCCGGGCCACAGCGGACCAGGCGATGCTTGGTGCCGCAGAAGGGCTCGAGCAGTTGCAGAATCGCTTCCGCCCGCTGGTACATGCCCGGGCTGAAGACCTCAGCCGAGAGGACATCGCCGAGCTTATCGACCACGAGGCCGGGCAGGCCGTCACCTTCGGCATGAATGACGCGGTAACTATCGGTCACTTCATCGAGCTTGAGCACATCGCGGCGCAGTTGCACGGCCCGCGCGAGTTTCTCTTGCCAGAACGACTTGTCGGGAATCTTGTCGCCCCAGGTGAGCATGCGGACGGCCAGTTCGGCCTTGGGGTTGTAGAGCCCATAGCCCACGACGCGACGTTCGCTGTCGATCACGCGGACGTAGTCGCCGGGCTTCACTTCACGGCCGACGTACTCGATCCGTTTACGAAACAGCAGCGGATGTTGCCCGGCCGACTTCACTTCAATCGTGGGAATACGGTCAGGCTGTTCGGGCCAGAGCGAGCGAGGGGCGAGCAGCGGAGAGACGCGCGAATCAGAGTTCATCGAAACCTGCGATCGAAACTAGCGATCAGTGGCAAAAGGAAAGTTGTCGTCCAGCTTGGCAGCGGCCAGTTCGACGAGGAAGGTGCCGAGGCGCTCTTCGAGGAGCCGCATCATCTGCTGAGCTTTGTCGGCGGTTGCCGCGTGCGGAAAGCCCGAGCCGGTGTTGCTGGTGAGTAGGTGCCAGGGGCGAGTGATGCTCACCCAGCCTTTATTGACGGCGTCAAACCGCGAGCGTTGCGTTTTGCCATCGTCGGCGGCGAGTGTGCCGTCGGTGTTCTTCGCCACCAGTGTCGGAAAGTACGCAAGGCCGAAGGAGGTTTCCATTTCACCGGCGTGGTCTTCGCGATGTTCGAAGATGCGGTTGTAGTCTTCACCCAGTGCGTTGTACCAATTGCATAAAAAGACGTGGCCGTCGACCTTGTCGCACAGCTCACGCAGCAGCGGCTTCATCTCGTTGCCGCCGTGGCTGTTGAGGAGCACGATCTTGCGCACGCCGCTGCGAATGCACGAGTGGACGACATCGGTCACAAACTGAAACAGCGTCGAAGGGTTCACATTGATGGCCAACGGCAGCTTGTGCATGTTCGTCTCGGTGCCAAACGGAACCGTTGGAAGCAGGACGACCTTCGCTCCCCGGGCATGAGCGGCCGCGCAGATGTGTTCGCCAACGATCGTCCCTTCGAACACATCGGTGCCGTAGGGCAGGTGCAGGTTGTGCGGTTCGGTGGCGCCGAGCGGCAACACGGCCACATCGTAGGGGTTCGCTTTGGTGTACGCGTAGTTGGCTTCGGCGAGAATGTAGGGTCGCATGGCAGGGATAGGTTGATGGCGTTTCTAGGAGCCGGACCAGTACTCTTCGGGCGCTGATGCTGCCGGCTTATTCTTACTGGGTGACGGTCGTTTTGGGAAGTGTCGCCTTCAGTCGCTGTAAGCCGGCAGGGGTCAGTTTGGTGCCGGAAACATTCAGCGATTCGAGCCCACTGAGGTTTCGTAAGTGCGGGATGGCGGTGTCGCCCAGCGGGGTTCCGGTGAGGTGCAAAATCTTGAGCTTGCGGAGCTTACCCAGCGACGCTAGAGCGGCTTCGGTGAGCGGCAGGTTCGATAGATCGAGCTCTGCGAGCGAGGTGAACTGAGCGACGAGGGGGAGCGAGGCGTCGCTGATTTTGGTTCCCTCCAGAAACAACTGATCGAGTTTGCTGGCCTGCTTCAGTTCCGCCAGACCTGCATCGGTAATGGGTAATGCCGTCAGATCGAGCCAACGGAGTTCGCGGCAAGCAGCAAGGGCCGCGAGACCACGGTCGGTCACCTGCGTGCGTCCCAGCGACAGGTTGCGAACCTGCGCGAGGCCGGGAGTTTTCAGCAGATCGTCGTCGGTCACTTGCAGCGATTGCAGATAGGCCTGATCGAGTTCGCTGAAACTGGCCTGCGTGAGCGTCGAGAGCGAGTTGAGTTTGGCCTCTTGCCGGTAGACTTGCCCGAGAAGCGCACAGCCGGCCCGGCGATACGCTGGGTTCGCATGATCGAACAGAAAGTGCGCTTCAGCAGCGAACTGGGCATAGAGTGCGCGGATGTTCGGATCGGCTTGCACTTGCTCGCGATGGAGCGCGACAAGCTCTTGCAGCGGCTTGTTGAAATCCTTCGCCAAAGCGCGATAGCGGGCGAACTGCAGCCGATCGGCCTGCCAGCCGCCGACGGTCCAATAGTCACCGTGATTGGTTAACGACTCCACATAAAGGGCCGCGCCTTCGACGATCCAGAAGTTGTGATTCTCGCCAACACCGGCGGGGCTATCGTGCCACTGCTGAAAAAGTTGATGCGCTGCTTCGTGATACCAGGTGGCGTGAATTGTCTCATCGCCGGCATAGAAGACCGCCGTCTGCTGGTCGTCGGCATAGAAGCCTTGCGTGACGGCGATGTTGGGCCTGCTAGGAGCGAGGAATTTGACGTACTCGTCGCGCTTGTTGAAGAGGATGACGTTCATCGGCGTCTTTGGCTCAGGAAGCTTTACGCCGCTGGTCAGCGCGGCTTGCAGGTCGGCCGCAGTACACCAGTAATCGAAAAACATCTGTCGCCAGAGGAGATGAAAGTCTTCCAGCTTCCTCGCCAGATCGAGACCATCTTTGGCCGACTTGTTGGTGACGATCCGCCAATGGGGCGACTCGACGCGCCAGTACTTGCCACTTTGCCAGCCTGTTTTGGGATGGTCGGCTCGGCCGACGTTCGCTTGCGGAACGGTGGCATAGGGTGGCCAATCGGTTTTGCCTTTACCACGGACGTAGCCCAGTGCCTGGCGGGACGCCTCGTGGTCGGGGTTCTCACGGAGCACTTCGTGCAGCAGTTGGTAACAGCGGGCGGCATCGCCAGCAGCGAGAAACTCGCCAGCGACGGCATACAGACTTTGCGCTTGCTCGGAGCGCACTTCGCGGAACTTGCCATACCACTTGGCCACCAGTTCCGGCGCACCTCGCGCGGGCTGATGGGGATCAGCGATTGGGGGAATGAAGAGCGTTTGTCGGCCAGCCGTGCGCGGCACTTGCCACTCGCGCGTGAGGGCTGCCTGCTCGGGCAACTTCAGCGAGTCGCACTTCTCGGCGAGCGTCGTCAGCTGCTGTGCAAAATGGCGATCGAGCGACTCCAACGATTCGGCCGGGCTTTCGGCCCGCACGACCTGCGCGCAGCAGAGCGCCGCCAAGACGCAGAACGGCAGAATTTGGGGGTTAGACAGCACGGCGAAGTAATCCAGAGAGCGACGGCCCCAGTCGTCTCTCTAGTGTACCATCCGGGGGAAGGGGTGCCGGAAATGACGCTTGCACTGCGTGCGAGGCACAAATGCCAGCGATTATTCGGCCGGCAGCGCTTTCGTAGCCCTGGCGTGAATGCTTCTAAGTTCACGAACCTTTCGTTGCGGGCTCGCGTAATGCCCTGTGGCCGACCAGGTCGCCTGAGTGCAAGCGTTGTTCACCCGACAACATTGCCCGTGCTAGCAAGCCAAAGCTGCGATTGTAATGGATCGCCGCGATGCGCTATAGTGATTGCCGCACGATGGATTGGTGACTTTGGGCTATTGGATTTTGCCCGCATAGGAATTGAGGGACGGTGCCATGAGACGGATCGCCATGGTGGTTGTATTGTTTTTGTTTGCTGCCGGTGCCACTACAGGGGGCCTGGTGGGGCCGCATGTTGCAGTTGCCCAAGTGGTGCCTGCGTTCAATGCTCAACCGCTGGCGCAGCCCATCTATGCTCAGCCGCTCGCACAGCCTCAGCGCAGTGCCGAAGCCGAACAGATTCGCGGCTGGTATCACAATTACCTGGGCCGCGAACCAGGCCCCGAGTTGACCGCTTGGGTCGAACTGCTACGCGGTGGCATGTCCCCCGTCGATGTGCAGGCCACGATTCTTGGCTCCGACGAGTTCTTCAATGCCAAGGGCCGCGATCAACAAACCTTTGTGCTCGAGACCTTGCAAGCCGTCACCTGGCAACAGCCTACCGTAAACGACCTGCGACTGTGGAACGATCGCCTGACAATGCTGCGGGGCGATCGCTTTGCGCTGGTGCGTGAAATTCTGATGTCGAATACGGCCAGTCAGCCGAACGTTGCTGCGGGCACGCTAGTCGATCTGTCGACTCGCCTGGTGGCCGCCGCTCGCTTGCTGGGCGATACCGCTGCCTTTGAACTGACCGGCACCTTGCAGGGCCAACAAGTGTCGCTTCGCTCGCAAGCGTTGTACGATGCGACCGAATCGTTCCGCCGTGCGGTTGCGCAGCGAAACTTCCGCCCGGAAACGCTCGACCAGGAACTGCGCAATGTCGAACGCTCGTTCGATGCCGTACAAACCTCGCTGAGCAATCCGCCGGGCACCGCTCCTTCGACTGCTTCGATCGCTCGCCGTGTGAGCACGCTGCTGAGCGATGCCCGCTCTTCGCTGCGACTGCCGACCGACCCGGTGTATGGCGGCTATCCGCAGCCCTTGCCGGGAAACACGGGGGGTGGCACGGGTGCCATCGAAAACCAACGCATCCTCGCGCAGATCGATTCGATCGCTCGCGGTACGCAGTCGATCATGCAGCAGTATCAGACTCGCGGCGGCGTCGACTACACGTACAACACCACGCTGCGTGACCTCGATACCTTCGCCGGTCAACTCGATAACTTCCGCATGTCGGTGCAGCGGTCGTCGTCGGGTCAACGCCTGATGTGGGAATTTCAACAGCTGACCGATCAGAGCGCTCGCATTCGCCCGCAGTTGCTGCAAGGCCAGCCGCCGGCGTTCACTCGCCTGTACTGGCAAAGCGTTGAGAGTGGCCTGGCCCAATTGAGCGATACGCTGGCTCGCAGCACGGGCATTCCCGTGAGTACGATCCCCGGTGGCAACATTCCGGGCGGGAACATTCCCGGTGGTAATTATCCGCCGACGAATCCTGGCCCCGTCTATCGACCCAATCAAGATCTGCTGCTGGCCATCGATCAGGCCATGGCCCAAAGCGATGCCTTCCTCGCCGGCCTATCGCCATTCGTGTTCGGCATTCCCGAAGTGCCGCGCTTGCAGCGCGATGTCCGCACGCTCAAGGGGCACCTGGCCGAAGTGCGGCAACAGGTGGTGAATGGCATTAGCCAGCAGTCCACCAACGAACTGATGCGGCTGATCAAGATCGACTTCGACACTGCTTACACTCGCTGGAGCAGCATTGTCGAAAACTACAAGCTCATCAATTACACCAAACTGTCGCCTGTTGGCCGCAGTATCGACCAGATTGATGTGATGCTGCAAACCGACAAGACCTATGTCGATGTGGCGCGACCTGTGTACGGCTCACGCGTTGATCAACTGTTGCGAGCGCTCGGCCAAGATACGGTTGCCGCACAAACAATCCTGCAAGGACTGGTCAGCTACACCGAGCAACGAGCGATTCAAACCTCGTTCAGTCAGCTCGATGGTTACTCGCAAACGCTGACTAACCTGCAACGCGATCGGTTGCGAACCTACGACGATCAACGCCGCACAGTCGCGCAGATGCAGCGGATTGTGCAAACCATCGATGCCAACATGGTGCGACTTGAAGACCGCGCTCTCGCCCTGCGAGATCGCGATGGACAACAACGGGCGGGTGAGCTGCGCCGCGCACTCGATCGAATCACTGGCGATCTGAACGATTTGGAACGAGAAGTGAATCAGTAGTTCGTCTGCGTGTTCTCGACCGATCAACCTGCCGCCATTGCTTGATAATTCAAAGTTTGCTGGTTTAGTCCGCTGCCGAGTAAGAACCCAGACTACTCGCCAGCTGTGGGAAGGAATCTGACATGCGATTTTTTCGATCCGTTTGTGCGTGCCTGCTCGTTGCCCTGACTGCGGTCACTCAAACTGCCGTCGCCCAGGAACAGTCGTCGCCCCGTCCGGTCAATCCGGGCGTCATTCAAGACAGCCAACTGAGGCCCGCCAGTTTCACCCAAGCCTCGGCCGATCAGCACAAGTTCGACGAAGTGCTCAGCGAAGCGGTTCGCTTTCTGCGCACCGCTCCCAGCTACAAGTTGGACGTCACCAACAACTGGAAGACCTCACGCGGCGCGGAAGGAAAGAACCACTACACGATGGTTCATCAGCGGCCGAACATGTTCCGCATTGAAGTGCAATCGGGCTTCAGCAAGGTGCCGGAGATTGTCTGTGTGAACGACGGCCAGCAAGTGACCACGCTCTACGATTCGCAACTTCTCTACTCGCAACACCCCGTCGGTGACCAAGGTGAACTGCAACGGAACACCATGCTGGCTCAAAGCCTGGCTGGTTCGGGCATCGACATTTTGATGCAACCCAACTTGCTGGAGTTTGTCCACGCTCAAGTGACCGGTGTGAAGTATTCCGGCATCGAAGCCGTCGAGAACGTCCGTTGTCATCACTTCGCCATGCAGTGGGGCCAGCAGAAAGTCGATCTCTGGATCGCCGCGCAAGGCGAACCGATGCTACGCCAGTTCGTGCGCACCACCGAAGTGAACATCGGGCCCGAAAATCAATTTCAGATGGTAGCCACGTCGAAGTTGAACTGGAAAGTCGGCGGTCAGATTCCCGCTGAGGCGTTCCAAGTGACCCTGCCGCGCGACTCTCGCCGCGTGCATTGCATCTACGAATCGCTGGCCTGCGACGAATCGGCCGACCTCATCGGCACGCAGATGCCACCGATCGAACTCATCCAACTCGATGGCACGCGCCTCAAGCTCAAGCCTGAAGAGGCCAAGGCCGCGACCGTGCTGATCTTCTGGGCTTCGTGGTGTACTCCAAGCACGGCTGAGATGCCCAAGGTGACCGGTTTTGTGAAAGACACGGCCGCGCAAGGGATCGCGTTCTATGCAGTGAACGTGGGCGAAGACATTAGCGCGGTCCGGCGTTTTGCGGCCAAGCACGATTTTGTATCTGCTGCGGTCAGCGATCCTTCGGGCGCGGTCAGCCATACGTTTCGCCTGGGCGAACTGCCTGCCGTGGTTATCATCGACCGCGCGGGGAAGATCCGCAGCGTGATGCACGGCGCGGCTCAAGACCTGCAAGCCAGTGTCGCCAAAGAGTTGCAGTTGATCGCTACCACGCCAGCTCCCGCACCAACACGTCCTCCAGTGACGGGCATTCGGAACTAGGACGACAATCGTCGTAAGTCGTTCGGGACAGCAAAAGGGGGGTGTCCAATCAGGCCCCCTCTAATTGGACAGGAGATCGCGCAACTCTCGGGTTTGGCGCGAATGTCTGTCCAATTAAGGAGCTGCTGGTTGGACAACTTGGTCGCAACTGGACTCCCTCTTTGTTAACTTGGGTCACCTCCTTGTTGATTTAGGTCACCGCGGAGCAATCCTCGCGCGCGTCTTCCTTCCGCTATGATTGTGCATCGCACACGTAGCGGAGGCCTCGCCGATGAAGCTCAACACCCATGAAATCGCCGGCAACCAGCCTGGTCCGCACTTGCTCATTACCGGTGGCGTGCACGGCGATGAGTTTGAGCCCATGGCGGCCATTCGGCTCCTGCTGGGAGCGATCCATCCGGGCGAACTCAGCGGCCGAGTGACACTGGTCCCCGTCGTCAACGAGTCTGCCTTTTGCCTTGGTCAGCGAACGGCCGAAGATGGTCTCGACCTGGCGCGCACTTGCCCGGGTCGGGCGGACGGCAGTGTGACCGAGCAAATCGCCTGTGCCCTGTCCGCGCTGATTCGCACCACTGACCTGTATATCGACCTGCACACCGGCGGCACACGTCTTACCGTCTGGCCACTCACGGGTTACATGCTGCATCGTGATGAGCAGGTGCTGGCTGCTCAGCGGAGAATGGCCCGCGCGTTTGGCCTGCCAGTGATTTGGGGCACCGATCCCACGCTGGATGGCCGCTCGCTGTCGGTCGCCCGCGATGCCAACGTGCCGGCCATCTACGCCGAGTATCTGGGTGGTGGCAGGCTCGATCCGGCGGGTACAGCGGCCTATGTCGCCGGTTGCTTGAATGTGCTGCGCGAGTTCCAAATGCTGCCGGCTCTTTCTTCTAGTGCTACCGCCAACGAGCCGCTGATTGTCGAAGACAGTCGTCCCAATTCGGGGCACATGCAAATCAATCATCCGGCACCCTGCGAAGGCTTTTTCGAGGCCAGCGTGCCACTTGGTCAGCGAGTCGCCGAGGGAGATGTGCTCGGCAGTGTGACCGATCTGCTGGGGCAGCATGTCGCGATCATTCGAGCTCGCTACACTGGTGTGGTCATCGTGCTACACACATTCCCGCGCGTCGCGGCGGGGACGAGCGTGGCCGTCATCCTCGAAACATCTTCCCCTTAGTTTCCTTCCGGAAAGCTCCTGCCCATGCGCACCAGCAAGATCAAAGCCAAACTCGCAAAGAACGAGCCTGTCCTGCTCACCACATTGCACTTTGGCGATGCCACCGTTTTTGAAATGACGAGCCTGATGGGCTGGGACGGCATCTGGCTCGATCTCGAGCATCACGGCCACAGCGTCGAGACGGCCGCGCACTTTGCGCGGGCGGCTCGCGTCGGCAGCAGCGACATCATGATTCGCCCAGCCAAAGGCGAGTTCATGCGGATGGGGAGGATTCTCGAAATCGGCGCGACGGGCATCATGTATCCCCGCTGCGACAATGCCGAAGAAGCGAAGCAAGTTGTCCGCTGGTCGAAGTTCGCGCCAATGGGCGAGCGGGGCATCGATAGTGGCAACTGCGACAATCCCTACTGCATGATGCCGCTGGCCGAATACATCAAGGCCGCCAACGAGCAAACCTTTATCGTCATCCAGATTGAAGATCCCCGGGCGCTCGTACACGCCGAAGCAATGGCCGCCGTCGACGGTGTCGATGTGCTCTTTCTCGGACCGGGCGACTTCAGCATTCTCTCGGGCATACCCGGGCAGATGGATCACCCGAAGATCAAGGACGCCATGCAGCAGGTGGCCGCTGCCGCCAAGAAGGCCGGCAAGCATTGGGGCATGCCTATCTTCAGCGTCGAACACGCCAAAGAAGTGCTTGCCCTGGGCGGGCGTTTTCTGTGCCACGGTGCCGACCTGTTGATGGTGAAGAACGGCCTGGAAGAGATCGCCAAGAAGTTCGCGCCGCTCGGTGTAACCTTCGATCGCCGGGTGTGATCCTGCTCGCCCTCAACTCTCGTGAAGGATTCGAAGAGTGACGACAACTGCTGCCGTCTGGTACTTGCCCGATGGCTACGACACGAGCGGCACGCGACTCGTGGGACGTCAGGCCGCGGGCGAGCAATTTCTCAAAGGTTGGGTTCGCTACTCCGGCGCGTCGATGCTTTCCTGTGTTTCGCCCGGCAAGAAGAGCTACGAAGACTTCGTGCAGCGAGTTCAGCCTTGGTTGCCCGCGGGCAAAACGACGCAGTGGATTCCCGCGCGTTGGCTGGAAGGCCTCAGCCAGGTCGGCACGCTCTATCGTCCCGATCCGGCGCTCGCCGACTATGCCTGGCAACGCCGTGGCTACAATCAGCGGGCGTATAGCCTGTGCGGCGTGACCCACACCATCTGTAGCAAAGCGGTGATGCAGTTCTTCAGCGATCTCGCGATCGCTCCACTGCAAAGTTGGGACTCGCTCATCTGCACCAGCCAGGCGGTGAAGGACACCGTCGATTACGTCCTACAACATTGGTGCGAGTATCTGGCCGAGCGCAACGGCGGCCAGCCGAAGTCGGCCGTGCAACTGCCGATCATTCCGCTGGGTGTCGATTGCGCCGCGTTTGCACCCACCCCTGCACGGCTGAAGCTGCGCGCTGGCCTGCGCAAGTCGCTGCAGATCGGCGACGACGATGTTGCCGTTCTTTATGTCGGTCGGTTGAACTTCTACGCCAAAGCTCATCCGCTGGCTTCGTACCAGGCAATCTCCCGCGCGGCGAAAGCCACCAAGAAGAAGTTGCACCTGATTCAAGTTGGCTGGTTCGAAAACGAGCGGGAAGAGCAATCGTTTCGGGCTTCCACAAAGGCCTTTTGCCCCGGCGTCGATTGCGTGTTTCTCGACGGTCGCCGTCCGGAAGTGCGCGAGCAAGCCTGGGCCGCCGCGGACCTGTTTATGTCGCTCTCCGACAACATTCAAGAAACCTTTGGCCTCACGCCGCTCGAAGCGATGGCCAGCGGACTGCCGGTCATCTGCTCGGACTGGGATGGCTACCGCGCGACGGTGCGGCACGAGATCGACGGCTTTCGCATCCCCACGGTCATGCCGCCGGGCGGTGTCGCCGAGGAGCTCGCGCGCGATCACTGGGCCGACCTGGTGCAGTACAACTCGTACATCGCCCGCGCGGCCATGTCGACCGCTGTCGATATCGACCTGTGTACTCGCACGCTGTTGCAGTTGATCGAAAACCCAGCGCTGCGCAAGCAACTGGGCGCCGCCGGCATGGCCCGCGCTCAAGCCGAGTTCGATTGGCGGCACATCATCGCTCGCTACGAAGCCCTCTGGAACGAACTGGCTCAGCGGCGGCAGACCGATGCCGAACTTGCTCCTCGGCGCAAAGCCTCGCCTTCGAATCCACTCGCCGAAGATCCGTTTCGCTTGTTCGCCCACTATGCGACCGAGATCCTGTCTCCCGCGACCGTGCTGCAGTTGGGAGCCGAAGCCGACGAATCTGCGCTGGCGAAGATCAACGCCGACTGGATGATGTCGTTCGGTGGCGACAGTCGTTTGCCCGCCGAAGATTGGCAGACCATGCTTGGGCATTTGCGGCTAATTCGCGAGACGACCGTCCAAGATCTGCTCACGACCTATGCTGGTCGGGAAGTACAATTGTGGCGAACGATCGGCTACTTACTCAAAATCGATGCCCTGCGAATCAAACGATGAAATCCCCGTTGCTTGCTCTGATTGTCTTGACGTTCGCCAGTGTGTTCCTTGGCGATCTGCGGGCCGATGAAAAGCTCGCTGGCGTTGCTTGTCGCAGCGTACACCTGCAGTATCCGGCTCCTGCCGGCAACGCGTTCTACAACGAAGTGGTTGTCGATCAATCGGCACCCGGCACCTACTTTTGCGTCTGCGGTTTCAATCACGGTTACTTCGGCATCCAGCAACTCGACGAGAAGCGGAAGGTCGTCATCTTCTCCGTTTGGGATCCCGGCAAGCAGGATGACCCCAAAAGCGTCGAAGAAAAAGAACGAGTCAAGCTGCTCTACAACGACCCAGCTGTGCGCGTGAAGCGGTTCGGCGGCGAGGGCACGGGCGGGCAGTCGTTCTATGATCTCGATTGGAAAAACGGCGAGACCTATCGCCTGATGGTGACCAGCGAGCGTAAGGACGACCGGACCGCTTACACCGGCTGGATACATCTCGCCAGCGACAATAAGTGGCTCAAGCTCGTTACCTTTAGCACCATCACCAAAGATGACAAGCTTGGTGGCTACTACTCGTTCGTCGAAGACTTCCGCCGAAACAAAGTCTCGGCAACACAGCCTCGCGTTGCCCGCTTCGGTAATGGCTGGATCCGCGATGTGAAAAACGAGTGGCAGCCAATCAACCGCGCCCGCTTCACCGCCGACAGCAACCCGGCGGTGCACATCAATGCTGGCTTGAAAGAGCAACTCTTCTTCCTCGCAACGGGTGGCGAAACGAAGAATACCGACACTCCGCTCAAGCAGCCTATCGACCTTCCCGCTGCCGAGCGCAAGGCTCCGGAAGATGTCGTAAAGCTGTTGACGGCGGCAGCGGAATAAGCGGTCGTTCTAAAAGCACTTAAAAATCGGCGTCGAGTACAATGCGGTAGCGCGCCTTGCCCGCTTCCAAGCGTTCGAAGGCCTCGTTGATTCGGCTCATTGGAAAGTGCTCGGTCTGCGGCGTGATATCATGCCGCGCGGCAAACTCCAGCATCTGTTCGATCTCCACGGGCGAACCCGTGGGCGAGCCCGAGACGCTCTTTTGGCCAAAGATCAGCGGCAGAGCCGCGATGGGCATGGGTTCCAGCACGGCACCCACGACATGCATCCGACCATTCGGGGCCAGCGTCGCCACGAGGGCATTCCAATCGAGCGGGACGTTGACGGTCACAATCAGCAGGTCGAGCGTACCAGCCAATTTCTTGAGCGAGCTTTCATCGCGACTCGAAACGACATGATGGGCACCGAACCCACGGGCTTCGTCAAACTTGCTCTCGTTCGAAGTGAACGCGGTCACTTCGCAGCCAAACGCAGCGGCGAATTTGACTCCCATGTGCCCTAGCCCGCCGATGCCGACGATGCCCACGCGACTCGTTGGTGTGGCGTACATGGCGAGCGGATTGAAAGCCGTGATGCCGCCGCACAGCAGCGGTCCCGCTTCGGCGAAGCTTAATTTGTCCGGCAAGGGAATCGTCCACGTCCAGTGCGAGCGAACGCGACTAGCAAATCCTCCGCGATGTCCGATGATTGTGGGTTGAACTTGGGAGCAGAGGTGCTGAGCACCCGATTTACATGGTCGACAGTGCAGGCAACTGCCCGCGTTCCAGCCAATGCCCACACGCTGGCCAACGGTCAGCCCTTTGGCAGCTGACCCGACTTCCACCACGCGCCCAATCACTTCGTGTCCGAGCACCGCCGGGTAGCTCGAGAATCCCCAGTCGTTGTTCTTCATCGAGAGGTCGGAGTGGCACAAGCCGCAGTGCTCGACCGCCACTTCTACCTCTTCAGCCCCTAGCGAGCCGATGTCGATCTGTTGGCGAACGAGTTTCTGATTGACGGCAGGGACGACCCAAGCATCGATGACGGACATAGTCAGACTCCATAAAGAACGACGAGCGGGACTGTTTCGAGTTTCCTACCGGGCAGCCCGCGAAATCTTACACGGCACACGATAATTTCCGCCCACCACAGAAAGTGTAAACTGCGAGGCTACGACAATCGCAAGACGAATTCACATTCACAGGATTCACGGCATGGGGGATCTCGAAGCCGAAAAAGCCCTGGCAGCTGCCGCGGCGGTGAGAGAAGTGCGCGAAGGCATGCTGGTGGGACTTGGCACCGGCAGTACTGCCGCCCATGCAGTGCGACAACTGGGAGTGCGGGTCACGGCCGGTTTGAGAATTCGGGCAACGTCGACTTCGCTGGCAACCGAACAGTTGGCCCGGTCGGTAGGCCTCGAATTGTTGCCGTTCGAAACGGTCTCGCGCGTCGACCTGACCATCGATGGTGCTGACGAAATCGATCGCACCTTGCGGGCGATCAAAGGGGGCGGTGGCGCGCTGCTGCGAGAAAAGATTGTCGCAGCAGCCTCGGATCGCACGATCATCATTGCCGATTCGAGCAAGCTGGTTTCGGTGCTGGGACTGGGCGTGCGGCTGCCGCTGGAGGTCCTGCCATTTGCCAGTGCCTTTGTTGAGCGCACCTTGCTCGCTCGCGGCTTCACGCCGACCAAACGTCGGCTGGCTAACGGCTTGGAATTTCGCACCGACCAGCAGAACTACGTGTTCGATGTTGAGGTGGGCACCATCCACAATCCCGGAGAGCTGGCACGTTGGCTGGAGGCCCTGCCCGGAGTGCTCGAACACGGTCTGTTCGTGTCCGAGATCGATGAACTGTTGATCGGCCGCAGCCAGGGCGTCGAAGTTATCCATCGACAATGACCTTTCAGCCGTTACCGCTTCTTTGGATTGTCGCTTTCGTGGGTTTCGAACACCACGCGATAGACAATGCCTGCCACGGCGGCACCAGCCAGCGGCGCGAGCCAAAACAGCCATAGTTGGGCGAGTGCCCAACCTCCCACGAGCACGGCTGGGCCGGTCGACCGCGCGGGATTGACCGAGAGGTTCGTCACGGGAATTCCAATTAGGTGAATGAGCGTGAGTCCCAGGCCAATCGCGATGGGAGCAAAGCCGGCAGGGGCTCGCTTGTCGGTCGAACCCAGAATGATGAGCAAGAACATGAACGTCAGCACGAACTCAGCGACAAAGCACGCGAGTAGCGAATAACCACCGGGTGAATGCTCGGCATAGCCATTCGAGGCAAAGCCACCAGCCAGCGAGAACCCGGCTTTGCCCGAGGCGATGACGTACAGCACTCCGGCACCGGCAACTCCGCCCAGGACCTGGGAAATCACGTACGGACCGATCTCGCTCGCCGAGAAGCGACCTCCTGTTACCAGGCCCAGCGAAACCGCCGGGTTCAAGTGACAGCCCGAGATATGCCCAATCGCAAACGCCATGGTCAGCACCGTGAGCCCGAATGCCAGCGAGACTCCCAGCAGACCGATGCCCACATCAGGAAAGGCGGCCGCCAGCACCGCACTACCGCAACCACCAAAAACCAGCCAGAACGTGCCGATGAATTCGGCGGCGCAGCGTTTTCCCATGTCCATGGTCTCATCCTTCAATTAGCTGTAGGGCAGTAACAACAACTTCCATTACCGGCAACCATCGCCGTACAGCATGGGCGAATCACCGCCGCCGAGCAAGGCACTCTACAAAGAGAGTGTCGTTAACTCATCAGGCTAGTTGGGCAAAGCGCAGCAAAAAGCCCACGACAACCAGTGGGTGTCGCGGGCTTGATGGTTTTACGTCGCGGGACGCCAAGGCTACTTTGCTAATTAGGCGAAGAGGCCGCTGATGGGGGTGCCGTTGTCGACCAGCTTCATTGGGCGACGGAGCGGGGTCATCACTTCTTTGTTCGGGTCTATGCCCAGGGCATGGCAAACCGAAGCGTGGATGTCTTGCACCTTGACCGGGTTGTCTTGCGGATGGGCACCGTCGATGTCGGACGAGCCGATGACCGTGCCACCCTTGATGCCGCCACCGGCGATGAAGCAGCTGAACACCGAGGCCCAGTGATCGCGACCGGCATCCTTGTTGATGACCGGCGTACGACCGAATTCGCTGACCATCAGAATCAGCGTCTTCGAGAGCATGCCCGACTCGGCCAGGTCTTGCACCAGCGAGGCCATGCCCGCATCCATCACTTCGCCGTGATTGCGCATCGCGGGGAAGTTGTTGCTGTGGGTGTCGTAGCCACCGCGGTTGATCTGCACGAACCGCACACCCTTGTCGACAAGCCGCTTGGCGAGCAAGCAACCACGACCGAAAGCGTTGTCGCCGTACTTCTCGACGGTTTCTGGCTTCTCTTTGCTGAACTCGAACGCTTCGAGAGCCGGGCTGCGCATCAGCTTGACGGCTTCGTCGATGCTGGTCTTGGTCGAGGACAAGCGTTCGTCCTTATTGGCACCGGTGAAGCGATTGTTGAAGCGTTCGAGGGTTTCGAGCCGCTTGTTGCCGCGAACTTCGGCGATTCCTTCGGGGAAGGCCAGGTACGGATCCTTATCGCCCGGTTGCGGCACGAAGTAGGCTTCGCACTTTTGGCCCAGGTAGCCCGCGCGATGAGCTTGCCCGCTGATAGTGATAAACGCGGGCAAGTCGCCCAGGTTGGGCAGTTCGTGCGAGACCACCGAGCCGAGTCCGGGATAGATCAAGTTCGGGAACGGCAGATAGCTGGTAGCCACATGGTGCGAAGCGCGGCCGTGATCGCCTTGGGTGCCAGCGATCGAGCGGATCAACGAGCAGTGGTGCATCTGCTTCGCGAGTTGGGGGAAAATCTCCGAGATCTGCACGCCATTGGCGCTGGTGTTGATCGGCGCGAGCTCGCCGCCGGTCGGGCGACCTGGCTTGGGATCCCAGGTATCGATGTGCGACATGCCGCCGCCGTTCCAAAACAGAATCACGTGCTCGGCCTTGGCCGCGTGATCTTTGCCGGCAGCAGCCAGCAGGTTGGGAACGCTCATTCCGAGAATCGAAGCTCCGCTCGCAGCCAACATGCTGCGGCGTGACAGACGGTAGTCGAGGCAACCAGTCATACAAAAACTCCTTCGGTTCTGGGGAGCGAAAGTTTGAAGTTCGTAGTTTGAAGTTCGTAGTTTGAAGTTCGCAGTGATTCTTTTAAGGCAAAAAGCGGAACTCGTTGCAGTTGATCAGCACCCAACGCAGGTCAGCCATGCCTTCGAGCGGGTTGGCTGCGTCGGCGACGATCTGCTTGGCTTCCGTGATTTCATCGGCCGTGGGGCGGCGAGTCAAAATTTCGAGATAGGCCAGCTTGATACCGGCTTCGACATCGGGAGCCTTGCCGGTGAGAACCTTGTACATCGGTTCCAGGTCACCGACGCGGGCCGCTTCGTGCGAGAGCCGGCCGTTGAGCATCATCAGGGCCTGACGCATCGAGGCGGTATCTTCCCGCAGGTCGCCCAAGTCGCTACGGTTCGGCTGACCGAACACCTGCAAAAAGTGACCGTTGGGAGCGGGAGATTGCATCCGCAGCGAGGTGTTGTAGACCGGGTTGTCGTCGATCACGCGCTTGACGATCTTTTCTTCGTACTGCATGCGACCGCCCCGTTCCTGCTGCATCCGCATCGCTTCGATCTCTTCGCGCGACATGGCTTGCATCGTCTCGACTTCCACTTCGTCCTTGGCCGCCTCTTTCAGCACGGCACCAAAGTCGAGTTCGATGCCACTTTCCAGCGAATAGCCATTGGCAGCCATCGCCGACGGACTGGCCATGCCCGCCATCCCGGCCATTGCGTTGCCGCCACCCGCACCGGCCAGCGAACCAGCCTTGGCGATCTCGCCGGGCTTAACACCCTTAGGCACGCGCACTTTTTCGATGAGGGTCTTTTCGTTCTTGCCGGCCGAGTGCTTGGGCTCGAACAAGTGGCCGGCAGTAATCACGCTGTCGAACAGGGCTTCGGCAATCATGCGCCGCATGGGGGTGGCGAGCAGGTTGGTTTCCATTTCGCCGCGGGTCAGTTCGTCGGCATCACGCGGGGCATGCGCCCGTTGATAGGCATCGCTGGTGACTACCAGGCGAACGAGCGTTCGCAGGTCGTAATCGCTGGCCACGAACTCATCGGCCAGAAAGTCCATCGCGGCGGGATGAACCGGCGGGTTGTCTTCGCGGAAGTCATCGACTGGTTCGACAAAGCCCCGGCCAATCAGATTCTTCCAGACGCGGTTCACAAACGAACGGCTGAAGTAACGATTGCGAGGATCGGTCACGGAATCGGCCAGTTGCTCGCGGTATTCACTCTTGCGGTACAAGCTGCCTTGAATATCAATGCCGCGCAGATCCTTTTTGGTTTCTTTCGCGGTCCCCGTTTCGCCCAGCTTGCCGGCCGCGACCTGGTTGGCGTTCAGCGAAGATTCGGCGAGTAGGTCATCGATCGTGGGACCCTTCTTGGCAGCGGCGATGGCATCCGCCTTGGTCTTGCGCACCTTTTCGAGCCGGGCAATGTAGTCGGGTTTTTGAGCGAACGAGACGACCTGGAATGGGAAGCGAGGATTGAGCGGCTTCCGTTCCTTGGCAGCGACTTCCCCTTCCGGTGGCCAAAGAATGGCGGTCTGTTCCATTTCGGTCGAGTAGACAACATTCGTCAGCTGGCTTTCGTAGCGGCGAGTTTTGCCGAAGTAGGCAGCCATGTCGTAGAAGTCTTTGCGAGTCCAAACGTCAAACGGATGATCGTGGCATTGAGCACAGCCAATGCGAATGCCCATAAAGACTTGCGAAGTGATCGCGGCCATTGCCAGCGGATCGGCATTGTCGGAAAGGACGAAGCCCGCTTCGGGAATCTTGCCCGCTTTGCCGTTGATCGAGATCAGCCGGCGGGCCATTTCGTCGTAAGGCATGCCGGTTTCGACCGCTTGATGGACGTAGGCAATCAGGGCGTTGCCGCCGCTGGCCTGCGAACGCAGACGGAGCATATCGGCATAGAAGATTGTCCAGCGATCGGTGAACCGGCCATCTTTCAGCAGCTTGTCGACGAGAGCTTCGCGACGGCCTTGCACCGGCATGCTCGCGAACTCGCGCACTTCGGCTTCGGTGGGAATGCGGCCGATCAGGTCGACATAGACGCGGCGGAGAAACGTCGGGTCATCGACCAGAGGCTGCAGAGGCAACTTCAGCCCGGCCGACTTGTTGGTCTGAGCAATGAGTTCGTCGACTCGACCGGCAGCGGTCGCGGTGCGCGACAGGCCCCAAGAGAGGATGGCCGAGGAGAATACGAGCAATGAAAGGATCGATCGCAACGAAACGTGGTGAGAACCCGAACGCTTCACGTGTTGCTCCTTCGGTTCAATGCTGTTGAGCAGCAGAGCTAGTTCAGTGGCACAGGGGAGGTATCGTGCGGGGAGGTATCCGGAAAGGAAAACATCCCCACAGGCAGGTAGCGCGCGAACAAGTGTGCGGAAGGGGCACAGCTGACGCGATCATAATCATAAATAAAGGCTTATGTCAAACTTTTCTCGTCCAGATCGGGGGTAGCCATTTCGGGCAGTTCCGCTGGGCGAAGGTGAATGGCCCAGCCAGGGCGGAATGTTACGGCCCACCGCAGAAAATAGTGGCAATCGCTGATGGGTCGCAATCTGCACCCTACGCCCCCGGACTTGCGCCGACGGCTTTTGCGTTAGCTAGTAGGCCGGCAACAAGCGGTACTCCGCGCTGTTCCGGCAAGGTACCGGCTCGCTAGCGCAAAAGCCAATGAACCACCGCCACAGGGGCGGTGGCCTGTGATGAGCGAATCCGGTTTTAGGAGCGGGTAGAATATGGCGATGTTCGAACTTTTATCCTATTTACTAGCGCCGATTGCGGAGTTCTTTGCCTACCTATTTCAAGCCGATGACCGGCGAGAGGCTCGTCAAATCACCATCGGCTGCGGAATCATCGTGCTGGCAGCGATTGTCGTATTCGTCGTTTGGGTCAATTGGCAACGTGGCTGATGGAAATTGGGTAGGCCAGCAACAAGCGGTACTCCGGTGCTGTTTCGCCAAGTTTGCGGCCCGGTAGCGCAAAAGCCAATGAACCACCGCCGCAGGGGCGGTGGCGTGTGGGAGGATGGCTGGACGGCATCCCGCTCAACCGGGTGGTGTTCACAAACTGCCCCTAGTTTTTTATAAGGAAGGCGATAATTGTCTTAAAGGGCGCGAGTTTCCTCATAACAATTCGGTCGGTTTGTGAATGCGCATTTCCTGATCGGGGTCTGTTTTGGACTGCCAACCGGCGCGGGACGAGTTAGGAACTGCCGCTGTGCAGAACGACAGGCACCCAAGCGATGATTCGATTTGCGGTCTGGCTTTGGAACGGTGTTTGCTTTTAAGGGGTGGTTCGGTCGAGACCCTGTCATTCTCGACGCCCACCTCTTCTCTCATCTCATCCCACCCCTATGCCATTCCGATTCGACAAACTGACCATCAAAGCCCAAGAGGCGGTTTCTGGAGCCCAGAACCTGGCCGCCGAGAAGGGCAATCCAGAAATTGATTCGCTCCACTTGTTGAGCACGCTCCTTAGCGAGCGCGACGGGCTCGTGCGCCCGTTGCTGGAGAAAATCGGCGTCAACATCGCCCAGCTGACGAAACTGGTCGACGGCGAGCTCAATCGCCTGCCGAAGTCCTCGGGAGGTTCGCAGCCTAACCCAAACCGCGCGCTGGGGCAGATTTTGGAAGGAGCGGCCAAAGAGGCTCAGCAGATGCAGGACGAGTTCGTCTCGGTCGAGCATCTGCTGCTGTCGCTGACGAAGAATGACTCGACTGCCCGTAACTTGCTGCAAGTGAATGGCGTCCGCGATAAGGACGTGCTGAACGCACTAAAAGACGTGCGCGGCAGCGGTCGCGTGACCGACCAAAGCCCGGAGGACAAATTCCAGGCGCTGAAGAAATACGGCATCGACCTCGTCGAGAAGGCACAGGCGGGCAAGCTCGATCCGGTGATCGGCCGCGATAACGAAATCCGCCGCGTGATTCAGGTCCTCTCGCGCCGCAGCAAGAACAACCCCGTACTGATCGGCGAACCGGGCGTCGGCAAGACGGCCATTGCCGAAGGGCTCGCCCAGCGGATCGTGCAGGGCGATGTGCCGCAGAGCTTGAAGAATCGGCGCGTGATCGCGCTCGATCTGGGGCAACTCATTGCCGGGGCCAAGTTTCGCGGCGAGTTCGAAGAGCGGCTGAAAGCGGTCCTGCGCGAAGTACAAGAGAGCGCTGGCCAGGTGATTCTGTTTATCGATGAATTGCACACGGTCATCGGCGCGGGTGCGGCCGAAGGTGCTGCGGACGCGGCGAACCTGCTCAAGCCAGCGCTTTCGCGCGGCGAGCTGCGCTGTATCGGCGCCACGACCCTGGATGAGTATCGCAAGCACGTCGAAAAAGATGCGGCGCTGGAGCGGCGTTTTCAGCCCGTGTACATCGGCGAGCCGAGCGTCGAAGACACGATTGGCATTCTCCGCGGGCTCAAGCCCCGTTACGAAGCGCACCATGGTGTGAAGATCAAAGACAGTGCACTCGTTGCCGCGGCGAAGCTTTCGCAGCGTTACATCACCGAGCGATTCTTGCCGGACAAGGCCATCGACCTGATCGACGAAGCGGCCAGCAAACTGGCCATTGAACTCGACAGCGTGCCGACCGAAATCGACGAAGTGCAGCGACGCCAACGTCAGCTGGAAATGGCCCTGCGCCAACTGGGCGAAGAGAGCGAAGACGCGGCCATCGAGCAGCGCGAAGAAGTCGAAGCCGAGTTGACGGAAGTTAAACGCAAGCTCGCCAGTCTGCGCGAACAATGGGAAGCCGAAAAGCTGAGCGTGTCGGACGTGCAGAGCGTGCGCAAAGAGCTGGAGAAGGTCCAGCTGGAGTATTCGCAGCTGGAAACGACGATCAAAGAAAAACAGTCGGCGGGCATTGTTCCCAGCGAAAGCGATTTCCAAAAGCTGATGCAGTTGCATAAGCAGCGGGAAGTGCTGCGCAAGCAGGTTGAAGCCCAGGACGAACGTGTCGAAACTCAAGCCGCCGAAGCCGACAAATCCGGCAATAAGAAGTCGGACCGTCGCCTGCTGCGCCGCGAAGTGACCGAAGACGAAATCGCCGAAGTCGTCGCTGCCTGGACGGGCATTCCCGTCAGCCGCATGCTCGAAACGGAACGGGCCAAGTTGCTGGTGATGGAAGAGCGGCTGCATCAGCGGGTGATTGGCCAGCACGAAGCGGTCGTGGCCGTTTCGAACGCGGTGCGCCGCAGCCGCAGCGGTTTGCAGGATCCGAATCGACCGATTGGCTCGTTCATTTTCCTCGGGCCCACGGGTGTCGGCAAAACCGAACTTTGCAAAGCACTCGCCGAAGTGATGTTCGACGACGAAAACGCGCTCGTACGCGTCGACATGAGCGAATTCACCGAGAAGCACAACGTCAGTCGTTTGATCGGCGCTCCGCCGGGATACGTCGGCTACGAAGAGGGGGGCAAGCTGACCGAATCGGTTCGCCGCCGCCCGTATTGCGTGGTGCTGCTCGATGAAATCGAGAAGGCGCATCGCGACGTGTTCAACGTGCTGCTGCAAGTGCTTGACGACGGCCGCTTGACCGATGGTCAGGGGCAGACCGTCGACTTCACGAACACGATCATTGTGATGACGAGCAACATTGGCAGCCAACTGATTCAGGAGATCGCCCGCGAGCGCGGTACGGTCGAAGAGATGAAGGGGGCGGTGAAGGAAGCATTGCAAGCGAAGTTTGCACCGGAGTTTTTGAACCGCATCGACGAGACGATTGTCTTCCATCCGCTCACGCGGGAGGACCTGAGTCGGATTGTCGAGATTCAACTCGGTCGGCTGCGCGGCATGCTCGCCCAGCAAGAGATTGCGTTCGAGATTTCCGATGCGGCCAAAGAAGAACTGGCTCGCGAAGGCTTTGATCCGGTGTACGGAGCACGGCCGCTGAAGCGAGTGATTCAGCAGCGGTTGCAAAATCCGCTCGCCACGGAACTGCTCCGCGGTAGCATTCCCGAGAAGACCGGCGTGCGGATCGACTTCCGCAACGACGACTTTGTCGTGGAACCGGTGAAGTAGTTTTTGCTGTAGCCCGAAGCCGTGCTTCGGGCAGTCGGCGCGATCGATCCTCCACGCAATAATGCAGGCCCGAAGCACGGCTTCGGGCTACGAAGGGAGGGGCAATGGGAGGCAAGGTGCAATCGCGTCGCTAGCATTTTATCGCCATCGATCTGGCTCAATTGGGGTATGGACAAACTCGGGTCGTCGCTATGCTTCTCCGCCGATGGGCCAGCGTGAGCTCTCAATTTTGGGGAGATCGTGCTGGCTATGGCCACGCAAGGATTGCGACCATGAAGCTCAAAGAGCTGTTGTATTTAGTTGGCATTCGCCCGGCACCAAAAAAGTACGGGCATAAGGTCGTCGACTTTCAATTGCAGCAGGATGGGCTGGTGCAATATGCCCAGTGGTTGCACCCCGGCGAATCCGACAAGCAAATGACGCAGGCCGCGGTCCATGAACTGCGCAAGTACATTTCGCCCGGCGATGTGGCGATCGATATCGGTGCTCACTCGGGCGACACCACGATTCCGCTCGCGTTGGCCGCGGGGCCAAAGGGGTGCGTATTGGCGCTGGAGCCCAATCCGTATGTCTATCCGGTGCTGGAAAAGAACGCTCAGCTAAATCGGAGCAAGACGAACATTGTGCCACTAATGTTTGCTGCGGTGACCGAGCCTGGCGACGTTACGTTTGAGTATTCCGACGAGGGCTACTGCAACGGCGGCAAGCACGAAGGAATCAGCAAGTGGAAACATGCCCACGCCTTTAAGCTGACCGTGCGAGGCGAGAATCTGGAAGCTTACCTGGCGAAGCATCATCCGCAGTTGGTCTCGCGGATTCGCTTCATCAAGGTCGATGCCGAGGGTTACGACTACTACGTTCTTTCGTCGCTGAAGAATCTGCTGGTGAAGCAACAGCCTTACATCAAGGCGGAAGTCTTCAAGCACTTGTCGAACGAACAGCGAGTCAAGCTGTACGACTATCTCAGCGAGCTGGGCTATGAAGTTCGGCTCTTCGAAAGTGACGACAACTATCGGGGACAACCACTGGGACGAGACGAACTGATGTCTCGCCCGCACTACGATCTGTTCTGCGTACCCAAGCGACTGGCAGCGAAGCGCGCTGCGTAGGCCCTTGTGGGATAGGCTGGAAAATCAGGCCTTTCTGCCCAGCATGCGGTCCATGGCATCGGATGTGTGATAGACGATCGCTTCGGGCCAGTGAGGGAACGGATTGAAGTATTCGAAAGTGAGATAGCCGCGATAGCCGGTGTCTTCGAGGGCCGCGAGCACGGCTGGCCAGTTGGTGGTGCCATCGAGCAGCAGGCGGAAGGTGTTGAGATTGAACTCGTGCACCTTCTTGCTGGCCTCCTTGAGGTGAATGTTTTGGATGCGCTTGCCGAGTAGCGGAATCCAGTGCTCGGGAAAGTGATACTGCATGATATTGCCGGTATCAAAATGAACCTTCACCCACTTACTGTTAAAGCTATCGACAAACTGATTCATCTCCTGCGGGCTGTGCAAAAACCCGTTCATGAAGATGTTCTCGATGTTGATATACACCTGGTTCTTCTCGGCCAGCGGCAGCATCTGCTTCACACCGGCGATCGCACGTTCCATCGCTACATCGTGCGCGACTGGTGGCTCGTCGGGAATCCACGACGCATAGACCGAGCCTGGCACACACAGCAAGTTCTCGGTCCCTAGCAGCCTGGCCGCTTCGATCATCTTGAGGGCCAAGTCGACACCCTTCTTTCGCCGCTCGGGATCTTCGTGCGTAAAGGCATAGGGCCAGAACAGAAACGAACAGACGCCGCTGATCTCGATGCCGATCTTACGCGCTTGCTCACCAATCGCTTTGATCTGCGCCGGCGAAGCCTCGGGCGATAGATCACCCTCCAGGGCGTAGTTCACCTCAACGGCATCGAAGCCCGCGTCCTTGCACAACTGAAAGCACTCGACGAGCGACATCTTCTGTGGATAGGGCAAGGCCCACAGGTTGATCGACTTCTTCATGTCGTACCGCTTGGTCGGCTCCTTCGCGCTTTTGGCCGCCACGGGCTGCGCCTTGTCGTCGGCTAGCAAACCCTGGGCAGCTAGAAACGCCGAGCCAAACGCAGCGGAGTAACCGATCACTTCGCGCCGGCTGAGCGCGGACTTTGCGTGCTGAGATGGAGAACCAGACATCGATCAAACCCTCGAAGGAAAGGCGGCATTCGAAACCACGTCGCTGGCCATTGTCGCACTGCCCGCGCGGGAAGCAATTGCTTTGCTGGCACGCTCCGGCCAGTCATTTTTTCGCTCTTCTGCGAAATCACCAAGTTCGCTACCATCCCGCGAGCAGGCGCTGGGCCTTGCTAGCAGCAAACGATCGGCTAGCAGCCAACCCGCGCGGCAGGGACGCACGTTCGTAAACTTAACTTCGCAGCCGAGCACGGTCATGAGCAAACTCTCGACTCTCATTCGTTCGATCACTGGCGGAAGCTGGCCGAAGCTCCTCTCGCGGCCGCGGTTCGGCGAATGGAAAAAGCTGGGACACTCGGGCGACCGCCGCACCGATGGCGATGCCGTGCGAACCGCTGAAACACTGAAGATCGAGCACGTTTGGAACTCGCCCGAGTTTGCCAACCGCATCGATCACCTCTACCACTCGTTTCAACTCATTCCCGCAGCCGGGCACATCATCGAGTGCGGCGTGTTTCGCGGTAAGTCGATCAACTGGCTGGCCAAGTGGGCTGCCCTGCGCCAAGATCCCCGCGTCTTCGGCTTCGACTCGTTCGAAGGCCTGCCGCACGATTGGGTCGTTGGCAAAGATGGCCGCTCACGCGAAGCCGATTGCTTTGCCTTGCCCGCGCTGCCCGAAGTGATCGAGAACGTCCACCTGGTGCGAGGCTGGTTCGATGCCACCTTCGTGCCGTGGAAGCAAGCGAACCCTGGCCCGCTCGCGTTGCTGCATAACGACTCGGACCTGTACTCGTCGACCATTCTCACGCTGAAGACGTTCAACGACCGGATCGTTCCCGGCACCGTCATCGTCTTTGACGAACTATGCGATTGGCAAAAGTCGGGCGTGTACGACAACTGGGCGGAAGGCGAATGGAAAGCCCTGCTCGAGTGGATGGGCGAATTCAATCGCACCGTCCGCGTCATCTCGCGTCATGCCCAATTTGCCGCGACAATTCAAGTGGTGAGCTAAGTCGGGATGAAGCAAAATGCGAAGCGGAAGAGACTCTGCAGTTTGTCAGTCCAGGCAAGCTGCAAAAAATAGCGTTCGCTAGCACGATTGTCTCGCCAAGAAATGATGTTGATCGACGTGGCCAAACGGACGGGGCACGCCGATACATTCGTAATAGTCGTTACGGGTGATTTGGCCCCATCATTTCTCAAGTTCTGTCGCGAGCAAATTGCCATGAGCACACTGTCCAAGTTCTTGCGCGCTATTAGCGGTGGTCGGCTGCCGAATGCGATTCTCGGACCACGCTTTGGCGATTGGAAGCAACTCGGACACGCAGGCGAACGTCGCGCCAATCCCGATGCAGTCCACTCGGCCAAGACGCTGAAGATTGACCACTTCTGGCAAGCACCTGCGTTTGCCAACACGATCGATCAGCTTCATCACTCGTTTCAGTTGATCCCCAGTGCAGGACACATCGTCGAATGTGGCGTGTACAAAGGCCGCTCGCTGAACTGGCTCGCCAAGTGGGCGGCAAAGCGGACCGACGCGCGCGTCTTCGGCTTCGATTCGTTCGAGGGGTTGCCGCACGATTGGATTATGGGAAAGGATGGTCGCATCCTCAAAGCAGATCGCTTTCACGTTCCCTCGCTGCCGAAAGTCCTGCCAAACGTCTGTCTGGTCAAAGGCTGGTTCGACGCCACGCTCGTCCCCTGGCTGAAGCAGAATCCTGGTCCGATCGCCCTGCTGCACAACGACTCGGACCTGTACTCGTCGACCATCCTCACGCTCCGAGCTTTTAACGAGCGGCTGGTACCCGGTTCGGTGATCGTGTTCGACGAACTATGCGACTGGCAGAAGTCAGGCGTGTACGACAACTGGGAAGAAGGCGAGTGGAAGGCCCTGATCGAATGGATGGGCGACTTCAATCGCACCGTACGCGTCATCTCGCGAGATTCTCGCTACGCAGCTTCGGTGCAGGTGGTTAACTAGGTCGCTTACTGCGGCTGCTGAACTGGTTGTTCCAAAGCCAACTTGTAACTGGCCATTTCCTCGCCATTGCGGACGAGGAGTTGATCGCCAGCGACGACCGGATGGTTCCAGGTCTTTCCTTTCAGCGCCGCGAGCTTGCCAAGCTCCACGTGCTTTTGGGGATTGGCTTCGAGCAAGATCACCTCGCCCGCTTCGGAAACGACAACGAGCAAGCCTTGCTCGCTGAGAAGCAGTACCTGGCCGTGACCATAGCGGCCTTTCTTCCAGGCTCGCTTGCCGGTGCTCAGATCGAGGCACGTGAATAGACTGCCATCGAAACCATAGGCGAAACCTTCGTGCGTGACGAAGTCGTTGAAGTAAGGCTTCAGTTCCTTGCTGGTCCAGCCTTCGTCGATGTTCCACTCGTCACCCTGGGGTGTAATCGTAAGTAAGCGAGTGCCGTGCCCGTAGCCAGTACCGACGAGCAACTTGCCGTCTCCTAGCCAATGAGGCTGTACCACGCGCGCCATCCCTTGAATGGCCCACTCGTGATCCCAGAGTAGTTTGCCTGTTTCCGGATCAAACGACTCCAGTCCCTCATCACTGGCAATGAGCAACTGCTCGTGCTCGCCGACACGCTGCAGCTGCGTCGAGCAGTAGCTGAGCTTGCCCTTACCGGCCGACCATTTTCGCTCGCCGGTGGCAATGTCGTAGGCGATGACTTCAGAGCCATCGGGCCCGCCCGCGAAGACCGTGACAAGTCCATGGGCGACGAGTGGCGAACTGCTGAAACCCCACATCGGCAAGGTTGCCTTGGCATCTTCGGCGACGTTCTTCGACCACAGCAAATTGCCGGTCGCAGCATCCAGGCAATTCAAGATGCCGCTGCCACCGAAGGCGAAGAGCTTGCCTTCGTGGAAGGTGGGTGTGGCTCGCGGGCCCGCGCCGGCCACCACTTCCCAGAATCGCGATTTGTACGTGTGAACCCAGCGTTCCTCGCCGGTATCGCGATCGAGGCAGACGACTGCTTCCTCTTCACCGCGCTGATCTTGCGTGAAGAGATAGTCACCCACGACGCAAAACGTGCCCCAGCCCGGGCCGATGCGCTTGCGCCATTGCTCCTGGGGTGGATGATCTTTCCAGTTGGGATCGATACGGACGCCCGCGCGGCGACTGTCGCGATTGACGCCTCGAAATTCTGGCCAGTCGGCCGAGGTGGCAACGAGTTGCACAGGCGTTTCGGCAGCGGGCAGTGCTGGCTTCTGATCGGCGGCGGAAGTTCGCTCGGCCAGAAAGCGTTCTTCGGCCGAAGGGCTCCAGCGCCACTGAATGTCACCGACGAGATTGCCATCGACGCCATCGCAGCGCAACAGTGCGTAATAGCCCCAGGCTAGAGCGCAGATGGCCAGCAAGCCAAACCGCAAACCCCAGCCGGCAGCGCCGCGAGTAATGAGCAACCAGCCAATTGCCAGCGAGGCTGCGAGCGGCAAGGCAAACAACATCAGCGAGAGTGGCATCGAGCGATCGACAAATGGCACGATGGCAAGACCGGTGGCGATCAATGCCAGCGGTCCCCAAAGGCGATCGGCCCACGCGAGCCTACTGAGCCCAAGCCACCAGATGATGAGTGCCAAAGTGAGAACCAGCGGCGCATAAAAGAGCGTCATGAACTGGGCCATGGTGCCCGGAAAGAGGAACGTCGCAGCGCCCCGCGCGAGCCAATACAAAATGACGAGCACAATCGCCGGCATCAGCCAGGGGACTCGAGGCATTGCAGGTTCGCTGGCGGGACTCTTCGCAATTGCAGACGCATCGACTGACATGGCTAACTCCGTTTGGCCCTTGTTCGCTGAGCACGGCCAGATATTGCCAAGGGGCAAGCAGCGCACTGCTGAAGCAATAAAGTGCTACTCGCAACTTGTTGAATCTTGGTGGGCATCATTCTAGCGGATCGCGCCGTCCACATTCATCTTGCTTGCCAAGGCGGTTCTATCGACAATTGGCGCTTGGTAGATCTCATCACAAGTAGATGGTTGGTTCAGCCTGTGGGCTGAAGGAGTGGGGCGATGCAGGCTGCTTTGTTACTGATCGCGGTGTTGCTGGGTGCCGAGAACGACCCTGCCAAACAAGAAGCGTTGGAGCCGTTCACGCTTGAGCAGATTGCTGCGGGGGCCAAGAACGATGCGTTTGTCGATGAGTATTTGAAAGACCAAACGTTGCAGATTTTCGGCACCGTCAAACTCATTGAACGGATGCCCAGCGAAGACAAGAAAGAACCTGGATACCGAGTCATCTTCGAGCGAACGGGGCACGAAGAGCGGGCTCTCGACGTGATGGTCGGACTCTACTTCGATGCCAAAGCACGCAAAGATCTGGCCCTGATCCAACCGGGCGTCAGCAAGGTAACGGTTCAGGGGCGTTGCTCTTCGACCGAGATGCAGTCGCAAGACAAAGGCCTGCTCTTCATCCTGGAAATGAAGGACAGCAAGCTCGTCGAAACACCGGACAACCTTTCCGGCGCTGCTCCGCCGCCACAGTCAGGCCCGCGAATCATTCCGAATCCCACGCTGACGCCGCCCTTCGAGCCTGGGACAGTTCCGCCAGGAATCCGCTTGCCCACGCCTCCGCCGCCGCCAGCACCGCGGCGAGATCCGTAAGGATTCATCTTACGAATTCAGCAGCGGCGGGAACTTCGTCTGCCAGGCGGTAGGCCGAAGTTTGCGGTCGAGCTTTTCCAGCGGCGCAAAGACGGTGGCAGCGAGACCGCTATTGTAGCAGTACGGATGCACGGGCTCCGAGACTCCATCGCGCACGCTGGTTCCTTCCGTCCCCGGCTTCACCAGGGCGAAGTAACTGGCGAGATAAAACAGCGGCAGAACGAGCAGAATAACGGAGACCATCGGCGCGACGGAGCGAGTACTGTGCATGTCTTCAATCTTGGCAAAAATTTCGGTGCCGTAACAATCGCGCCGTTGTTTCACGCGTGGCGATCCATCGCCAACCAAGCCGGTATTCGTCGAAAATCAGCAGGTCTTGGAGAAGAGTTTAGCTAGGCTGTTTTTTGTCTTTCCTGACATTGCGTGCGCCCCAATATAAGCGAACTTGCTACCCCCGTTCCATCGTGCGGGCGGGTCGAACATATTGGTCGCTGCTTGATTCAACCAATTTTCCGGCTTTGGGTTTCGGCCGACAAAGTGACGCGGTCAAGTAATTATGAGTGACCAACCCCTCGACGCGACGGTCGAAGAGCAGTCCGACGAACAGGCAGTTCCTGTTCGCGCGGCGGGCACGACTGGCGATGCAGGCGCTGGATATGCTGTCGCGGCGCGTGCTACCGAAGTTCCTGCCAGCGGCGCTTCGTGGAGCGAACTTCGCGACAATCCGAAGCTCCTCTTGAGCTTGCTCTTTTTCGTCACGGGTGCGCTCGGCCTGCCGCTGCTATGGTTCAGCAAAGCATTTTCGCTGCGCTCAAAAATCTCGCTGACATTCGCCGTCCTGGCCTGGACAGCCCTGCTGATCTGGCTGACTGCACAGATCGTCCTGTGGAGTTACGGCCGCGTCGTCAACTCGCTGCAGTAGCCAACTCCTGCCGTGATCTACTTCGGCAGGTTGAAGTCGGCAATGAACAACTGGCTGCTGTGATCTTCGCTGCGAGTGCTGGTCCACATCAGCTGCTTGCCGTCGGGTGAGAAGACGGGCAGGACGTCGGCACCGGCAAAGTCGGTGATGCGCGTGTGTTCGCCGAGCGTGAACTTGCCGTCTTTGATTTCGTACTTGGCCAGCCAGAGGTCGTAGTTGGGGCGAGCGGTCGGATCGGAGTGATCGGCACCCGACCAGATGATGTAGGGTTCCGTCGGGTGCCAATACGGGCCCCAGTTCACGCCATTGGTATCCGTCAGAGCCGTTTCGTTCTTGCCGTCGACACCAATCACATATAGTTGCAGGTGCTCAGCCTTTTTGCGATCGCTGCGAAAGATCACCCACTTGCCATCGGGCGAAACGAATGGCCCGCCGTCATAGCCGGGAGCATCGGTCAGTTGCCTGACGTTCGTACCATCGGAGTTCATCACGTAGATATCGGCGTCGCCATCGCGGTCGCTGCAAAAGGCGATCAGCTTGCCGTCTTTCGAGTAGGCCCCTTCGGCATCGTAGCCCTTTTCCTTCGTCAACTGCTTGAGGATGTTTCCTTGCAGGTCGGCTTCGAACATTTCGGTGTAGGGATCAAAGTCCCACTTGTAGCGGCGGCGAACGCCGGCTTTTTTATCGGCCTCTTGCTGCTTCCGTTCGTCGTCTTCGGTCTTGTCGATGTTGGGGTCGAGATGGCTCGACGCGAACAGAATCTTCTTGCCATCCGGCGTAAAATAAGCACACGTCGTGCGGCCACGGCCAGTGCTGATTCGCGTCGGCCGACCACCGGCGAGTGGCTGCGTAAAAATCTGGTAGAACGGGTAATCCAAAGGCTGAGCCTGATAGACAATCGTCTGGCCATCGGGCGAGAAGTAACCTTCGCCAGCCTTGGTCATGCCGCTGGTGAGCTGTCGCGTGCCCGTGAGAAAGTTCTTCTCGATCGAGTTGGCGGGATCGGCCGGTTTGCCGACACCCGCGGGTTGGGCGTGCAGCAGTGAGACAGTGGTAATGGCAATCGCCAGAGATGTGAGCCAGGTTGCGTGTTGCATGAAGATTGTCCCAGGCGTGAATTTCGTTTGAATTGTCAAAAGTAGCTATGAAGATTTATACCAAGACGGGCGACGCGGGTGAAACTGGCCTCTTCGGCGGACCACGCGTGCGCAAGGACGATCCTCGGATTGAAGCGTATGGCACCGTCGACGAATTGAACGCGGTGCTGGGCCTCGCTCGCTGCGAGATCCTGCCGCTGGAGATCGAAGCGACGCTGGCGCGCGTGCAGAACGACCTGTTCGCCGTGGGTGCAGAGCTTGCTTCGCCCGATCCACAGGCGATGGGGACCGCGTGGATTGGCGAAGCGCAGATTGGGCAGCTTGAGGGGGACATCGACGCATTCGACGATCGCTTGCCGCCCCTGACGCAGTTCATTTTGCCAGCTGGCAATCGCGCGGCGTGCACCATTCACCTGGCCCGCGGCGTGTGTCGTCGCGCCGAGCGCCATGTGGTCACTCTGGCAAAGACCAGTGGCGCGAATGTTTCCGAGTGGGTGATTCAGTATCTCAATCGCCTTGGCGACTACCTGTTCGTCGCTGCCCGCGCAGCGAATGTGCTCGCGGGAGAGGTAGAAATTCCGTGGCAAAAACCGGGGTAGGGAGGAAGGGTTGAAGGGGGCAGGAGACGTGGTACACACGGCGATTCGGCTTCAGCCATTCATCTCTTCGTCTCCACCGCTACATCCTGCAACGCTTTGCGCAGTGGCGAGGCATCGGCGTTAGCCATGCCGATGCGCTGAATGAGCAGGATGACGAAGAGTTTTTTATCGGGATCAATCCAGCCTTGCGTGCCGAAAGCGCCGCCGTGGCCGTAGGTGCCGGTGGACATCATCGCGTGAACACCCGTGGGTTCTCGCACGACGGCCCAGCCAAACCCAAAGCCCATGCCGTCGGTGAAGCCCGTTTTGATCTCGCCGGTTTGCAAGCTGGTCATTTGCTTGGCGGCTTCCTTCGAGAGGATGCGTTGGCCGTCGAGTTCGCCACCGTGCAACATCATTTGATAGAGCCGGGCGAGATCGGCAGCGGTCGAATAGAGTCCGCCCGCGGGAATCGGGTGCTTGGCATTCTTCACGGGACCGAGCAAGACGTAGTTGGCGAACACCAGCTTGCCTTCTTTGCGGTCGTACAAGCCAGCGAGACGCTTGAGTTGGTCGTCGGTCGGATAAGGAGTGGTGTCGACCATCTTCAGCGGCTTGAAGACTCGCTCGCTCAGAAAGTCTTCGTACGACTTGCCCGACTTCACTTCGATGGTGCGCCCGAGAGCATCGATGCCCGAGTTGCAATAGGCCCACTTCGTTCCCGGTTCAAATTGCAAAGGCTGCTTGGCCGCTGCGGTCGTTGCCTCGGCCAAGGTGTGCTGCCGATCGAAGTACAAGTTCTTGAGCTCGCCGGGATAACCACCGGGCAAGCCCGAGGTGTGGGTAAGCAGGTCGCGGATCTTGATCGGCCGCGCTGGATCCCGCAGCACCTCTTTGCCATTCTCCTTCACCGACAGTTGCAGTCCTTTGAACTCGGGCAGGTGCTTGGCCACATCATCGTCGACCGACAGTTTGCCTTCGTCTTGCAAGATCATGATGCCGATCGCCGTGATCGGCTTGGTCATCGAGGCAATCCGAAACAGCGAGTCCATTTTCATTGGCTGCTTGGCCTCGATGTTCTGCAGTCCCAAAGCCGTCTGCGACTGAATGCCATCGGCATTGCCGACTACTGCAACCAGCCCGGACACTTCGCCACTCTCGACAAACGGCTGCATCGCCGCGGTCAGCTTGCTCGCGCTTTCGTTGGATTTTTGAGCAAGAGCGGGTTCGAGACAAAGAGTAAAGCCGATGACGAGTAACAGGAAAGAAAAGCGAGAAAAGGCAATCGACATGAATGACTCCCGTGGATTGGTTTGATCGATGTTAACTCAAGTGTTTCGCAAAGAAAGCCTTCGCTCGCTCCCACATCGCGGGGCTGAGGACATGGCCGGTGTTGGCTTCGATGAAGTACGAAAAGTTCTTCTCGGCGTGAGCTGCCTGGTAGGCTTTCTCGATGCGAGAGATCCCTTCACGAGCATGTTCAATGGGGCTGCCGCCGTCTTGATCGCCCAGATTAAGGTGCAGCGCGCGAGGTGCGATGAGGGCGGCGATATCGGGCGTATCGCCATATTGATAAAGCCCGGGAATGAAATTTGGAAAGCAGTGGAGCATCTGCTTCTCGTGAATGGCCGAGTACGTCGGCAAGCAGCAATTTCCCACGAGCGCTTTCAAGCGAGGCTCCCAGGGACCGACCAGCCAGGTGTGCGTCGAACCCATCGAATGGCCGTAGCAGCCGATGCGGTTGGCATCAACTTCGGGGAGCGAGACGAGATAGTCCACGGCCCGGCGCATATCGATGATGTGCTTCCAGGCAAGACACTTCCCTTCGACGACATATTTTAAAAACAAAAACCGCTCCAGCGCGCCACCTTTCTGCTGGTAGCCTTTCTCCCGTTCACCGAAGCCGAGAGCATCGGGACAGAGAACCACATAACCTTCTCGCGCGAGAGCCAAGCCCGTGTGATGCATGGGCATGCCGGCCAGACCCGCCGGTTCGGAAGCACCCAGGTGCCAAGCGCCGTTGTGTTGATGCCAGAGGCAGATGCCGGCAGCCGGTTTATCTTTGCTCGCCGAGTCCGGAACGAGCAGCCAGGAGTTCACGATTTCGCCAGGCTCAGCTTGGTATGACACCTTGATGCGTTTCACACCTTCGAGTTGTTCGGTCGAGAGAATCTTCGCCTCCAGCGGTGGCGCCTCGGGCCACGGGCCGCCGAGGCAAGTGAGCAGGCGGTCTTTGAAATCGGCAGTGGGTTTCATGACAAGTGCAATCAAGTGCGGGGAGTGATTTCGAGCTGGCTTTCACCTTTGGGCAGATCGAAGCAGGCGGTGAGAGAACCGACATCGGAGTGGTATTCACCAGTCTCAAGAATCTCATCGTCTTTTGCTCTCTTCAGCTCAATACGCCGATCCCCACCTTTGATAAAGAGGCGAGAGTCGTCTTCGACCCTGCGCAGGCGAACCGTAAAGTTTGGTGTCGCGAAGGGAGCACGCAACTTCAGTCCCTTCTCGACTCGTTCAATCGTCGTCAGTTCCTTCGCGGCCCAATAGCGAGCAATTTCGCTGAGCTTCATCCATTTGATTTGTTGACCGTACTTGGCTTCGAGTCGCTTGACGATCTCTTTGAAAATGTTGAAGCCGATCTTCTCGCCGTTGAAATAGATGCCCGCCCAGTGACAGACCATGATCGCTGGTTCGCCGCGGTCGATCACTTCGACCATCCGGCCGCCGCTGCCGTCGGGATAGATGAACTGGTTCACATTGCCCGGCGTGAGACCATCCCAGCCGCCGAACCAATCGCCGGTGCAGCCGATGATTGAAACGGCACACTTGGGATTGTCGCCGTTTAAGCCGCTCGCATACTCGACGCGTGGTGCCACGCTGCGATCGCCCTTGTCGTAAAGATGGCGAAAGTAGTGCGGAATCTCGGCTTGAAACACATCGCGGCAGGCCTGCAATGTGGCCTGCGAAAGATTCGGCAGTACCTTATTGCCAAAGCCACCGGGAGTGGTGACTCCTTCGCAAGGGAGGCCGGCGTTCTTCAAAATCTTGAGGGCATAACTGAGATAGTTGGTCAGTTCATCGACGCTTTTACCAACACTGAAGCCCCAGTTCTCCATTGTCCGTTCGTTGCGTTCTTCGTAGGGGCGGCCAGTCGCGGTGTTGATGGCCCACGTGTGTGTGATCATCTCGGGATGAATGTCCCAATCGGGAAGCATCAGGTCGCGCACGAGTTGCAAGCTGTCTTGCAACTGCTTCTTTGTCCAGCCCGGCATTTCGCGATCGACCCAGCCCACGCAGCACGGATAGGGAACGATGCTGTACTTGCCTTTCACGCCCTTGTCGTGGCACCACTCGCCAAACTCGCGCACGAACGAATCGGGAATCTCGCGCGGCAACTTCCGCCAGTCCTGCAGGTACCTGTCGGGGAAGACTTCCGCGAACTGCGGAATGCAGAAGTGGGCGACGTTCACTAGGCAGGTGGAGTCGTCGATGATGAAACTGACGGGCACGCGGTTGTTGGGATTCAGCACCCTTACCGAGTCGTCGACCTTCGGTCGCTGGCCGGCATCTTGCGCGGCGACAAAGTCCCCTTCGCCGATCGCTCCCGCGGCCAGTGCGGCCGCTGAGCTTTGCAAAAACATGCGCCGGTCGAAGTACGAATTCATGCGAGATCTCCGCCAGGAAAAAGCAGTGAAGCGACGATCACGGTAATCGATTCCGCGCGAGATTGCCAATGCGTCGATGGCATCGTTCGCAGCGGTTGCTTGCGAAGGGGTCAGCGCGACCGCAAACCATCCGCAGTGACTACTGGTAATTTGACGATGCGGAAGAGAAGTCCACCCGCTGACGTGGCGATACCCGCTTGCCCGGGAATGGCACAGTGTTTGCCGAGTTGGTGTCTGCCGACTTGGGCTCTGGAAGTGCCTCGGCCTCTTGCCTGTGTTCGTAGAATTGTGTGCCTTGAATTTCAGTGACTCAAGATCGTCTCAAGCTTGGCTGCTGTCAGCCCATGAAAATACATGCCTTCACTATTAGTGCGAGAAACTGCAGCGGGACTCTATTGCGAGAGTGGCGATTTTTACATCGACCCGTGGCAACCGGTTCCGCGCGCTGTCATTACGCATGCCCACGGAGACCATGCGCGCTGGGGGCACCAGAAGTACCTCACGACGACCGATGGTCAGCTGGTGCTGCGTACGCGAATGGGGCCGCAGGCCAATATCGAAACACTGGCCTACGGCGAGTCGCTCTCGCTGAATGGCGTGCGCGTGTCCTTGCATCCCGCCGGACATGTGCTCGGCTCCGCGCAGATTCGTATTGAGCACCGAGGTGAAGTTTGGGTTGCCTCGGGCGACTACAAGGTCGCGCCGGATAGTACTTGTCGGCCGATTGAGATTGTCCGCTGTCACACCTTCATCACCGAGTCGACCTTCGGCCTGCCGATCTACCGCTGGCCCGCTCAAGCGGTGCTGCAACAGTCGATCAACGACTGGTGGCGAGCCAATCGCGACGATGGCCGGGCCTCCGTTGTGTTTGGTTATGCATTCGGCAAGGCGCAGCGCCTGCTCGCCGGTCTCGATGCGACGATTGGTCCAATCTACTGCCACGGTGCCGTCGAAAAATTGAATGCGGCTTACCGGGCCATGGGAATTGAATTGCCCGCCACGAGCTACGCCCGCCGGGGTGAAAATGCTGCCTCCTGGGCCGGGGCCATGATTGTTGCGCCGCCATCGGCCGCGGGAACGTCCTGGATGCGGAAGTTCGGCGATGCGGCCACGGCCTTCGTGTCGGGCTGGATGTTGGTGCGCGGTGCTCGCCGCCGCCGTTCCGTCGACCGCGGCTTTGTTCTCTCCGATCACGCCGATTGGCCCGGCCTGTGCAACACAATTCGCGAGACGGGTGCGCAGCGTGTGTTTGTCACGCACGGACAAATTGCCACGATGGTCCGCTGGCTGACCGAACAAAGGCTGGAAGCATACTCCCTGCACACGCAGTTTGAAGGAGAGCTTGATGGCCGCGATGAGGCCACGGAACCGGCAGATGAAAACGCCGTGGAGCCCGCCGACAGAAACGCAGCGCCCGAATCGCCACCGGCAGTCGCTTCATCCACAACCTGATTTTTACATCACGGAACACACAGTATTCGATGCAAGCCTTCGCCGAATGTTATCGCCAACTCGATGAGACCACGAAGACGAATCGCAAGATCGAAGCGATGCGGAACTACTTTGCGCACGCAGCGCCGGCCGATGCCGCGTGGGCCGTCTATTTTTTGAGTGGTCAGAAACTGAAGCGGCTCATCCTGATGCGAAACCTGCGCAGCTGGGCGGCCGAGCTTGCCGAGCTGCCGGATTGGTTGTTCGGCGAATGCTACGACGCCGTTGGTGACCTCGCCGAAACCATCGCATTGCTGCTGCCGCCGCCGACCGCCAAGTCGGAGATACCTTTGCACGAGTGGATGCAGACAGTCTTGCAGCCACTTGCCCGGTTAACCGAGAGTGAGCAGCGGGAAGCCATGCGCCAAGCCTGGTCGCAATTGGCCACGACCGAACGGTTTGTCTTCAACAAACTGGTCACAGGAAGTTTTCGCGTTGGTGTTTCGCAAGGGCTGGTGGTACGTGCCTTAGCCGAAGTATCCGGCTTGCCAGCTGCCGTGATTGCCCACCGCCTGATGGGAAACTGGCTGCCGACGGCGCAGTTCTTTCAAGCCTTGGTTGCTGCCGATAACGGCGAGACCGATCGCAGCAGGCCTTATCCGTTTTGTCTAGCGCATCCCTTGCAAATAGAGCCGGCCGCGCTGGGCCCGCGCGAAGAATGGTCAGCCGAATGGAAGTGGGACGGCATTCGTGCGCAGCTGGTGCGCCGCGGTGGTGAGTCGTTTCTGTGGTCGCGCGGCGAAGAGTTGATTCTCGATCGCTTTCCCGAGTTGGCACCTGCGGCCCAACTGCTGCCCCATGGAACCGTGCTCGACGGCGAGATTTTGGCCTGGCGCGACGGCGTGCTGCCGTTCGGCGAGTTGCAAAAGCGAATCGGCCGCAAGAGCGTGGGCAAGAAGTTGCTCGCCGATGTTCCCGTTCGCTTCGTCGCGTTCGATGCGTTAGAGGTAAATGGCACCGACATTCGCCAGCAACCGTTTCACCTCCGACGACAACAGCTGGAACGGTTGGTTACCGATAGCAATGCCACGGGGTTGATTGTGCCTTCGCCGATCGTGGACGCGGGCTCTTGGGATGAACTGGCGAAACTACGTGAGGAGAGTCGAGCGAAGCAGGTCGAAGGGCTGATGCTTAAGCGGGTCGATTCGAGCTACGAAGTGGGACGCGTCACGGGCTCGTGGTGGAAGTGGAAGATTGAGCCGTACTCGTGCGATGCGGTTCTCGTCTATGCCCAGCGAGGCTCGGGTCGCCGAGCCAGCTTGTACACCGACTACACGTTCGCCGCCTGGCAAGAAGGTGAGTTGGTTCCCTTTGCAAAGGCCTACTCGGGGCTCTCCGATGCCGAGATTCGTGAGGTCGATCGCTTTGTGAGACAGAACACGCTGGAAAAATTTGGTCCGGTCCGTTCCGTCACGCCGCAACTTGTGTTTGAGTTGGCCTTCGAAGGGATCCAATCTTCGAGCCGTCATAAGTCGGGGCTGGCGGTTCGCTTTCCGAGAATCGCTCGCTGGCGGCGCGACAAACAGCCCGCCGATGCCGATTCGCTGGCGACCATTCGCGGGCTCCTGACCCCGGAGGCCACGTGACCCAGTACGCGGCCGAGCAATCGGACTTGCCACAGGCCAAGCAGCAGAAAAAGCGATCGGCACTGCAAACGATCAACGCCTGGTTTGAGCAGCAGGGCTGGAAGCCCTTTCCTTTTCAGCGCGAGGTCTGGAACGCTTATGCCAGCGGCGCGAGTGGACTTGTTCACGCGACCACCGGCACGGGAAAAACCTACGCCGTTTGGCTCGCGGCCCTGCAGGAATGGCTGACCGAGCAGGCCGCAGCAAAGAGGCCGAGCGTCCCCTCAGCGAAGCAGGCCCATGCGCCGCTCCGAGTGTTGTGGATCACTCCCTTGCGAGCCTTGGTGCAAGATACGGCCGCCGCGCTGCAGCGCCCCTTGCAAGACCTGCAGATACCCTGGACGCTGGAAACACGCACGGGCGACACGACGGCCAGCCAGCGGGCGAAGCAACTCAAACGATTGCCCACGACGCTGCTGACAACGCCGGAAAGTCTCTCGATGCTGCTCAGCCGCCCCGACACGCAGGAACAACTGCGCGACCTGCGCCTGGTTGTCGTCGACGAATGGCACGAGCTACTGGCCAGCAAGCGCGGCGTGCAAACCGAACTCGCCCTGGCCCGTCTTCGTCGTTGGCAACCGCAGCTCAAGGTCTGGGGACTGTCCGCGACGCTGGGCAACTTGCCCGGCGCGCTCGATGTGCTCGTGGGCGATCGCAGCAGCTTGCCTGTTCCGCCGCTCTTGGTCGCCGGCCGACAGCGCAAGAAGATCGTCATCGACTCGATCATCCCGGCCAACATCGAGCGGTTTCCGTGGGCCGGTCACCTCGGCCTGCGATTACTTCGCGAAGTCGTGGTCGCCCTCGAGCAAGCGGCTACATCGCTCGTCTTTACCAACACGCGATCGCAGTCCGAGCTGTGGTACCAGGCGATCTTGCGAGCCAAGCCCGAATGGGCGGGTCAACTCGCCTTGCATCACGGCTCAATCTCTCAAGCGTCGCGGCACTGGGTTGAAGATCGACTACGAGCCGGCAAATTGAAGTGCGTGGTCTGTACCTCCAGCCTCGATCTGGGCGTCGACTTCAGTGCCGTGGAGCGGGTCATTCAAGTGGGGAGCCCGAAAGGCGTCGCGCGGTTGCTGCAACGCGCGGGCCGCAGTGGTCATGAGCCCGGAGGGATCAGTCACGTAACCTGTGTCCCCACTAACGCGATTGAATTGATCGAAACGGTGGCTGCCCGCGAAGCGATCGCCGCTGGTCATTTGGAAGCACGCGAGCCACCGCGCAAACCGCTCGACGTGTTGGCGCAACATGCCGTCACGATTGCCATTGGTGGCGGCTTCACGCGCGAGGACCTACTCGCCGAAGTTCGCCGCACGGCCTCGTATGCTCAATTGACGGACGAAGAATGGGATTGGGTTCTCGACTTTATTACCCGCGGCGGGCCAGCCCTGCGAGCTTATCCCGACTATCAAAAAGTGATCGAACGCGAAGGTCGCTACCTGGTCGAAAACCCGCGGATCATCCGCCAGCATCGACTATCGATCGGCACCATCGCCAGCGATGCGGCGCTCTCTGTTCAATATGTGAATGGCCCCAAGCTGGGCACCATTGAAGAATCGTTCGTCTCGAAAATGGCTCCCGGCGAGCGTTTCACGTTTGGTGGTCGCACGGTCACTCTCGCGTACGTTCGCGATATGAAAGTTTGGGTGCGCAAAGCCACGGGCAGCGATACAGGGCAGATCCCGCGTTGGATGGGCGGCCGCATGCCGCTCTCCACCGAGTTGGCGACAGCGGTCCGGAGAAAACTCGATGAAGCGGCCCGCGACGAGCTGATTGGCCCGGAAATGCAAGCGCTCCGGCCGCTGCTGAAGACCCAGCAAAGCTGGTCGCAGATCCCGCGACACGATGAGCTATTGATCGAGCAAGTTCGCTCGCGGGAAGGCTTCCACCTCTTCTTTTATCCGTTTGCCGGACGTTTGGTGCACGAAGGCCTGGCGGCGCTCTTTGCCTGGCGTCTCGCCCAGTTTGGTCCGATCACCTTCAGCATGGCGATGAACGATTACGGGCTAGAGCTGGTATCGCCCACGCCGCCCCCCTTGGAAGCGGCACTCGCCGCCGGCCTGTTCTCGCAGGAGGAGTTGCAGGCCGACATTGGCCGCAGCTTGAACGCGGTAGAAATGGCGCGGCGGCAGTTTCGCGAAATCGCTCGCGTCGCGGGGCTCATTGTGATGGGCTTTCCCGGTCAGCCTCGCTCGGCTCGGCAAATGCAGGCCTCCAGTGGTTTGCTGTTCGACGTGTTTGCCGAGCACGATCCGGCGAATCTATTGCTAAGGCAAGCCCGCGAGGAAGTGCTCGAACGACAACTAGATCACACGCGCCTGGTCGAAACTCTACGTACGCTCCGTTCGGCGCGGATCGTCATTCGTAACTGTGAGCGTTTTACTCCCCTGTCGTTTTCGCTGATGGTCGATCGCCTCCGCGAGCGATTGTCGACCGAAAAGCTGATCGACCGCGTTCGTCGCATGCAACAATCGCTAGAGAATGCAGCAGACAAAACCGCTAGGAGCGAGGCATGACGGAACAGCCAAACATCAACGATGGTGTGTTGGACTGGTGCGGCGAGCAACTGGTGCTGTTGCCCCAGCGGGCCGTGTGGTGGCCCGCACGACAGTCGCTGTTCATCGCCGATCCTCACTTTGGCAAAGCGGCGACCTTTCGCGCTGCCAACATTCCGCTCCCTGAGGGGAGCGACGCTGACCTGCAGCGTCTGGATCAACTGATCGAGCAGACTCGTCCAAACTCGCTGATCGTGCTTGGCGACTTGCTGCATGCTCGGGCGGGCCGCTGTGCGACCCTGTTTGAACGCATTCGCCAATGGCGACAGCGGCACCGGTCGCTGCACATGCAGCTGGTGATTGGCAATCACGATGTGCGGGCCGGACTTCCGCCCGCAGACTGGGAGATTGAATGCGTCGCCGAACCTGCGGCCGGCGGGTCGTTCCAGTGGTGTCACTATCCGCCGTTCGCCGTTACTCAGCCGGCTCTGGCGGGACACCTGCACCCCAAGTTCAAACAATATCGAGCGGGCGACCTCGTGGTGGCTCCCTGCTTCTTGCTGCGAGCCAATTCGCTGGTGCTGCCGGCCTTCAGTTCGTTTGTTGATAGTCTGGCCATCGACCATCAGCCGGGCGACGTCTTTTTTGTCATCGCCGACGACTCGATTTGCCGCGTCGCGGTGCGCTAAGAGTAGGTGCCGAAGCAGGGAGGGCCATCGGCCTTGCCACTGTTGGGCAGGCTGGCGTCGGCGCCCGGCGAGGCCTGGTTCGCCTTCTTCAGTTGCTGCTGAACACTATCGACATGGTCGAGGAATGCTTCAGCGTCTTCCATGGTGACAAACGGACCGGCCTCTTCTCCTTGGTTGAAGTGTAGCCACCAGCCGTCGCTTCGCAGTTCAGCTCGGTTAATGGTCTCTCTCCTCACTGCTTGGCTGGTCGCTCAGCAATTTGTCGGGGCAGGTGATCACTCGCAAAATCCATCGACATTTCTCGTTCGGTGGCGTTAATGCAATCGGCTGAACGAGATACGAACATTTAACGCGCCTGTGCGCTACCGGACAATCACCTGTTAAAGGGGGTGTTGGGGATAAAAATGCGCATATAAAAAAGGCGAGCCCACCTAACAGGGTGAGTGCTGGTCGATTTGAACGATAGAAATCGGCCTTAGGTGACCGATCGCCCCCTTAAGTGGAGATGGCGGCGAGTAAGACCACGTCGCGAGTTTTGTTGCCCGCAACATCAAGCAGGTCGATTGCGTCGATTCCGCCCCATTGTTGCGGAGGGCGTCGCTGCCGATTTCAATTCAAATGTAACAAATAAGTATTGTCGTAATGATTGACAAAAGATCACGATTTTGCGCCAATGTCGGACAGTGTACGTAAATGAGGAGCGGCGGCGAGAGCGGCCAGGGTGGTCGCTGCGCTGGTGTCGTTCTTGGTCAGGAGAGGTAGCGAAGCGGGCAGCCTGACAAAGATCGGTGGTCGGACTACTACTCAGAACGACAGGCACCGTGCGCCGCAAACTGACTACCACAACAGCAATAGTGTTTGTGAAGATTTGACGCAAGTGGCGGTTAATGAGTCGCGAGATAGAAATTAATTAGGGATTGTTTGCCGCCTTAGAGAGAAGCGAAACAGCGCAGAGTGCGGGCTGTTCAAGTGCCAAAATGGCAGGCTTAACTGGTTATCAAACGGTTATCAAGAAAACGGTCGATTACCGGTTATCACTCGACGGAAGTGGTGGTCGCGAAGAGGTTTAAAGGGGCTTTGCAGATGCGAAAAATCGCGCCAAAAAGTTATCAAGCCTGGGGTGTTCAGGGGCTGTTCAAGCGTGCGGCAGCCACACGGGAGCAAGGGGAAGTCGGCAACCGCAAAGCGATCGCCGGGGAGATGCTCAAAAAGGCCCTACTGCGAAACCTCGCCGCCGCCGATCGTGCTCAGGCCTCGGTACACACCCAGGTCGATGTGATCGTCGATGCGACGGACCGAGCCATCGCCCAGGACGAAGTGGACGCCCGAGGGGTGATAGCTGGTGAAGTCGTCAAAGTGATGATCGTGGTGATTCGGCGTGTGGTCGGCAACGCCGACAACCCGCAACATGGCTTCGTTGGCGGTGGGAACCACGCCCTGCCACATGCTGCCACCGAAACGCGCACCCCGTTCGCCGACGAGCAGCGTGTTGCTCAAGCCGTCGGTGACGTCGGCAAAGCGAGTCGTGCTGAGAAAATAGAACGCGCCGTCGCCGCCACCTGGAGCATCCTCCACTTCCACGGTGCCGAAGACGCCGATGTAATTCGAGCGGCTGACCATAAACATGGGCGTGCCATCGTCGATCGAGTGATGGTGGGCATCGTGCCCCTCTTCTTCCTCCTCTTCGTGCTCGTGTTCGTGATCTTCGCCACCGGTGGCCAGCATGAAGCGTTTGGGGCTGGGATCGGACGGGCAGAAGAGAAGATTCACCACGGTCTCGCGGGCTTGCTGGTTGGCAGCGTGCGAAATCGGTTGGTTCCGGTTCACGCTGGTCTGCAGGGCCGTCTGTTCGAGCTGCGGCAGAATGCTGACGGTCCAACCCCAGCCTGGGGTGCCCTCGGGCTGATTGCCGATCCAGCCTGGCGGCAAACGACCGTGGGTATCGTGATAGTTGTGCATCGCCAGACCAATCTGGCGGATGTTGTTCTTACACTGAGCGCCGCGAGCCGCTTCGCGGGCGGCTTGCACGGCGGGCAACAACAGGGCGACCAAGACGCCGATGATCGCAATGACCACCAGCAATTCAACCAGCGTGAAACCGCGGGGGCGGTGACGTGACATCTTTCATTTCTCCCAGCGAAACTAATCTCGCCCTGGCGCAGCAGGCCAGCGGCAAAGACAGGTATGAACAGGTTGACTCATCAGTGCCCGGCGAGATGGAAGGTGCGCAAGACTGCGCGCCCCTCGTCGGGCGACAACGACTGAAAAGTTACAACCAGCTAGGAGGACCACGCCCTTGATAGACGCGCGGTGTGAACAGAGCGATCTGCGACGATTGTTGAACGCAGACAGGAGCACAGAAGGTTTCGATCTGCAGCGCTGGCACGACGGTGCAAGGAAGCGCGGCCTGCGATTGATGGCGGCACAGGGTGCAGTGATCGCAGGGAACATCAGAGTCGACTGGAGTCTGCTGTTCTGCAGGCTGTGGTGCTTGCGAATGCGAACAGCCGTGGTGAGCGTGCGCGCAAGTGTGCTCGTGCTGTTGATGCGTCTGGCAAGCACTGTGATGGCAACTGGCGTGCTCGCCGTGTGCATGCGAATGGGTGTGCGGCAATTGCGCAACGACCAAGTCCGCCGCCAGGATGGCGAGACAGAGGATCGTCGTTGCTCGAAAGTGCCGCGGGGTCATTCGCTCGGTCGCTCCCAGAATCCTGCTTCAAGAGTCTGTCAGTATCGGCAATTCGCCGACACTTGTCAAACGCCTATCAATTGCATTTTCATGAAGATTGCGTGCAGTTGCCGGGTTTATCGGCAAATCGCGATTCCTTTCCCCATCCTGATTTTCGTCACAAGTTATCAGACGGGCCATTTTCCGATCGGACACTTTTCATGAGGCATCCAGGTTTTGGCCGCGATAAAGCAGCCGCAACGGACACAACGGGTGCCGTCGTACTCGGGGCACATCTGGCACATGGCCAGGCGCTGTTCGCGGACATCGCGGCTCACCGTTTGCCCGCCGCTGGCGGCAAACTGCACCGCCGACGAGGTAAACGTCTGCGCCATCTCCCACACACCCGGATAGGACTCGGTCGCCTGGTTGGCGGGTGCTGTTTGCGCCGCAGGCACTTGAACGGGCACTGCCTGCGGTGCTGGGCTAGCAACCGGAGGCACTGCATTGACGACTGGCGCGGCAGTGGGCGGAACAGCGGTGCTGCTGCTCAGGCCTTGAGTGGAGACGTCGATGGTGCCAAACAGATCTTCCCAGCGCATCTCAGCCTACTTGGGATCCCATCGCGAGATTTCGACTCAACGCTTATGCCATTTGAACCAGTGCAGATTCGCACCGTTCACCACGACGCCTGTTCCACTATAGATGGCGGTGGGAAGGGGAGTCAAATTGCTGGGCGTGCAGATAGTGGGTCCAGTTGGAAAGCAGGTTCTCGCAGGCAAACCTGCCTTACCGGATCTTACTCCACCACGCTCGAGCAATTGCATCCAGGTACACCTCCAATGTGTGCCCTGGACACCTTCGCATTAATTCACTTGCTAGAGTTACTTGCTCGCCAATCGCAGCAGATTTCACTTCAGGGATATGATCCCACCTTCCTGCCATCCACTCTTCAGCGAGGATTTCAGCCTCACAATCCAAGTTCAGACGCGCCAATCGCCTCTTTTTGGTCATCGCTACCTCGTCCGTTTTTGTTCGTAAAACGCGGGCCGAGCAAGGCAGGGTGTCACAGTGCGAAGGAGAGATTAGACCGTTTCGATGTACATGCCGCGGCGGCGGCGTTCGTCGCGACGGACGTTGTCGATCATGTTGGCGATCCGTTTCACATCGTCGATGCCGCGAATCACGAGCATCGGGTCCGAGGTGTCGCTCGAGAGAATCTTGATCGTGCCGACGCCCAGCATCCGTTCGATGAACGTCTGATGGTAGGACACATCGTCGACGTCGATCACTTCGATGCGATTGGTCGATTGGCTGAAAATGCCAACCTTGTGCATGAGTCGCTGGCTGGTCAGTTCGTAGCTCATGCCATAGCGCAGGTACAGGTAGTACAAGCCGAGCACCGACCAAAGGGCAACCACAATGATGGCCACAAACAACCAAGCTGCACCCGCCGTGGGGACCGAAAAGATCACGCCGCCCACGACGCAGGCTACTGTGACCACAGCCGCGAGGAGCCAATGGCCGATCATCGCCTTGGGCGAGTAACCGCCTTGCCAGAGCGGGGTCTCGGGCTCATCGGGTGTCGTGGCGCGACCTTTCATACGCTCCATGGGTGTGGCAGGTGCCACACCGCCCACTGGTACCGAGTCGTTCAATCGCTGGCCGCACTTCGCGCAGAAGAGCGCGTCGGCTGGCATTTCGGCTTGGCAAGAGGGGCACTTCATCGCGGCAGATCCTTCACTCAAACAATGGGCATCACGGGGAAAAACCATTCCCGGGTTATTCGTTGGCAGCAGGCGATTATAGCGATGAACCGAACTCGCGTTGATGATGCCCGCCCGATTCCTCTCTTCCCGAGGGCCTGCAGGTGATTAAGCCGGAACCTGGATTTTCGCAGGCAGCGAAGTTTACCGTCGCCGAGCAGGCTGCGTTCGGTCAGAATGTTGGGAGCAGAATTCCGCTGGAGAACCAATGCATGCAAACTCGCCGATCGACGAACCACTTGAACCTCTCGCGCCGCTCGTTCGGCGTGATGGCCGGTTCGCTCGCGGCGGCAGCTTCGCCGCTGGTGGCGATGCAGCAGGCCGCAGCAGCCGAACGTCCGCTGGGGAGCAGCAGCTTTGGTCGGGCGAAGCGGGTGATGTTGCTGTACTTGTATGGCGCGGCGGCTCAGCATGAAACATGGGACCCCAAGCCGGACGCGCCGGCCGAGATTCGCGGTAAGTTCAACCCCATCAGCACCGCAGTGCCGGGGATGCAGATTTGTGAGCATCTGCCCAAGGTCGCGAAGATCACCGATCGGCTGACGCTCGTGCGCTCGATGTCGCATCCCTACAACATTCATTCGGCGGCGTACACGATGTCGGGGATCGACAAGGTCGATATCCCGATGGAACTGAATCCGTTCGACGCGCGGCACTGGCCCAGCTTTGGTAGTGTGCTCGATTACCTTGCGACCAAGGCGAACCCGACCGCTCCGCCGCCATCAACCCCACGCAATATCTGCCTCCCATTTCGCTTCAGCAGTCGCGCGGGCGAGTTCACGCGCGGCGGACCCTACGGCGGCTTTCTCGGCCGGGGCTACGATCCGGTTTGCACGGAGTTCGAAGGGGCGATCACCGGCAAGACGGCTCGTTGGCGCGGCAACGATATGCAGAGCGTCGATGAGCCTTACTTGGGCATTGATCCGGCCAGTCGCTTTGTCGTGTCGCAAGCAAAAGGGGACGCCGCGATGCCCCTCGACCAACTCAACAGTCGCTGGTCGCTCCTCAGCAAGTTGCAGCACGAGCAGCGGGACTATCAAACGGCTGCAGCGTCGCGCGGGCACGATCGGTTTCGCGAAATGGCTTACTCGCTGCTCACCTCGAACGAAATCAAAACGGCCCTCGATCTGACCCGGGAAAAGGACTCGCTCCGCGAGCAATACGGCCACACGCTCTTCGGCCAGGCCACGCTCGCCGGTCGCAGACTGCTCGAAGCGGGAGCGAAACTCGTCACGGTCATTTGGGACGAAATCAAGATCGCCAACTCAGCCTGGGACACGCACTTTCATCATTACGAACGACTGCAGGACGAACTGCTCCCCGGCCTCGATCGCGCGCTGAGCACGCTGATCGTCGATCTTGAGCAGCGAGGCATGCTCGACGATACGCTGGTTCTGTGCATCACCGAGCATGGTCGCACGCCGCGCATTCACGACAAGGGAGCCAACGGCGCAGGCCGCGAACATTGGTCCGACGTCTACAGCAACGCCTTCGCTGGTGCCGGCATCACCCGCGGCAACATCATTGGCAGCAGCGACAAGCACGGCAGCTTTGTGCAAGAGAATCCCATTAACCCGAAGGACATCCTCTGCACGATTTATCACTTGCTCGGCATCGACGCCCACACCATGATCCCCGACCGCCTCGGCCGGCCGCTGCCTCTCGTTACCGGCGGCCGCGTGGTGCATGAGATGCTCAGCTAACTTGACTAGGAGCGGAGATGCCATTCTCAGAGAAGATTAAACTCGAAGCAAAGAGACGATCAGGGTTTCGTTGTTGCGTTTGTCACCACTGTTTCGTTGAAGTTCACCATATCACGCCGCAAGCCGAGAATGGTTCAAACAGGCTTGAAAATGCAGCGCCACTCTGCGCGCGTTGCCATGACCTCTACGGCGGCAATCCTGAAAAGCGCACTCAGATCCGTCAGATGCGTGACCTGTGGTGGGATATTGTGGCTGAAAGAAGACGTACCTTTACTGCCATTGAGCAGGTTTCCGAATCAGAGCTAGTTAACACAAAGGAAGATTTGTTTCACGAGAACAAAATATCGGGGAGTCGGTCTTTGATATATCACATCATATTTTCCAGTGATACATTTGAAGATGCCGCGAAGTCAGTTGGTAAGCTAATAATTGAGTCGCAGCGGCAACTTCCTGGCATGCCTCGACATCTGTTCGTTGATATAGAAGGGCATCTCAATAGCCTGGGAGCGTTTGATCACGATATGCTGGAGTTTCAGTTGAAGTTCATTCTGGGTGCGATGATGCCATTTCTGGCGTCAGCTAACGTGCCGCTAGCTGCCGTCTCGAGAACAGGATCACAGCGAAATGATTTACCAGACGAGTTTCTTATTTTTCCTGCTGGGGAAACTCAACTGGCCGACATGGTGAGCACTCCAAACATCGAAAAGTGTTATGTTGCTAATGTTGGCAAGTGGCTACGAGTAGAACCCTAATTTAACAAGCTACAACGTCGCTATTGCAAGTAAAGCATCAATTAAACAACAGCTCATTCACAATCTCCTGTGCTCCTTCCAGCTCGCGATGATGCGGCGCGTCCATCGCAAACAGCGTGACAAAGATGAAGTCGAGGCCGTTGGAGAGGATCCAGATCTGGGCATGTTTCGGAGCATCAACGGTCGGGGCTTCCTGAGGAACGAAGATCGCCGTGCCATAGCCGCCAAACTTGCACGGCCCACTATACGAACTCTGCTGTTTGCCAAAGCCATGGTCGTGACCGAAGCGTTCCGAGATCTTCAGCAGTTCAACCTCACTGGGATAAGGCTTGGCCCCACCGGAGTATTCCGCCACGCGAATCTGCAGCGCGGCCGAGGCGTCTTCGCAGTCCCACATGAACGTGTGCGGACCATTGGGATTCTCGGGCGAAGCGTCGATCCAGTCCTTGGGTAGTGCCACGTGCAATTGCTTTTCCATGCGATCTTCTTTGTCGGCGAAATGACGAGATGTATGCTGCGCGAGTGAGGTAACCTTTCGTATGATTCTAGGGCGAGTCGCCCGGGTCCATCGCGGGCGAGCCGCGCAAGTAGGCCAGATCCTTTCGCGAAAGACCTCTCATGTCGAACCGCTCGTTTTTGACCTCGTCCAACGTCGACACCATTTATCCGTCGTTTGCCGACGGCGAGTACGACGCACCGAATCACACCATCGCCACCGACGTCGAGTTTCTGCCGCTGTTTTGGCTCGCCCTGTTTCGCGAAGGCGACTTGCGGCAAACCAAGTTCGAGGTGCAAGGAACCGACGTTTCGGCCTTCGCTCCGCTGTGCACCAAGGCGAAAGCGCTCGAGCAGTTCGATGCCGCGGTTCCTTATCTCGAATCGATCCTGCAGCAACTGGGCGAGTTGAAGGTTTATGCCCGCTTGTTTCGCCAGGCGGTCGCCGCGACGCCGCAAAAGCTCATCTCGATCGAGCTTGAAGAGATTGCCAACCTCTATCCGCCGCAGCATCGGTTTGAAGAAATCTTGCGGCTGGCCCTGCGCGGCTTCGACCGACCTGAAGGGATTCACTTCGAGTGTGAGGATGTCGAAATCGAAATCGACGGCCTGCAGATCGAACTCGAAGAAAGCGAAGAGGTTAGCGACGAACTCAAGAGCCTGATGGACGATCACAGCGGCGAGCCGATCACCGTCGAAGGCTTCACGCTGAACAGCCATGCTGAAGTGCTGACTCGGCTGACAGGCCTGCGCCTGGAATGCCCGCTGCCAACGGCCAAGATGTACCTCGACGATATCGAGTACACCGAGGACGAGCAGTGGAACTTTACGCGGGTGCTGGGTGCGGGACGTCATGGCTCGATGGGCTTTGGTCGCGAAGTTCCTTGGGAGAAGGAAGAAGCCAACTTTGGCTGGGAAGTGAGCGGCTTTGACGAAGACTTTGAGTTTGAAGAGGAAGAAGACGAAGAGGAATAATCCCTTGGCAGCCTCGTTCATTCGCAAGCGGGACAGGCGCCGAAATGATCTCGCGAGCTGAAGATCTGGCGACACTTACTGCAGCGGCGAGTAACCATCGTCTCGATCTCGCAGCTTGGCAGTTCTCGCTTGAGTTGTGCGATGGCCGCGTCCGACAGTTTTGTACCTCGCAAGTCGAGGTACTCGAGTCGCTTCAGCGGGCGAATATATGGCAGCGAAGCATCCGTCACCGGCGAACACGACAGGCTCAAGGTTTTGAGGCGGGGAAACTCCTGCAGCAACACCAGTTGCTCATCGCGAAGTGAGCGCGAGGTTAGCGCCACGTGCTGCACGTCACGAAAGCAGTAGTCGTAGTTGGAATAGAGTGTGTGTGGCTCCAACTTCCAACCACCACCGATCTTGCGTATTTCCTCGACGGCCCGCTGCTGGCGTTCCCCTCGTTCGTATAGCAACCGAAGTGACAACAGAACCACACCCAGGCAAGTGAGCAGCAACAGCAGACTGCGAATGCTGAACTGGCAACAGCGGAATCGTTTCATGTTGGCAACCTCACCAGGCCACGTCGCCGCGCCACTTCGCCACTCCAATGCTCACACGCGCGCCAACAGTTGTCGGTAGTCTTCGAATTCGTTCTTCCAATCGCCATAGCAGCCCGTCAGACCCCAGGCCGTGCAGCGGCAGCCCAGGTAGAGCCAGCGAACATCCTCGCTGTCGTCGTACAGCGATACTCCCACGGTGATCTCAAACACATCGGCGCCACACACGCAGGCAGCTTCTTCCAGCTCCGCATCTTCCAAGTAATCTTCGCTGTCCCCCATCGCGTGACGAACTTTGCACTTTGCACAGATGCGCACGGCGGCGCCTTCGTTATCGTCTAGTTCCAGCTGAAACGTCGGATTGCCGCACTGGCATTTGGCATTGGCGAAGTGCTGGGGAACATACTCGTTGAGCTGGCCCTGGCGAGTAAGTTCCGTGCGGATATCTGCCTGCGATTCGCCGTACCACCATTTGCCCCGCTTGTTCAACGCCATGATCGAGTCCTTATCCCACCGAGAGTTGCTTGCCGGTGTGATCGTAAAAACGTCGTGCGCCTTCGTCAAATGTTCGCGGGCAGATTTAGTGAACTGCGTTATCTGCTGGAACATCATCCTTTTGATGCGCCAGTTCGGCGTTCTCGGCCGGCTCGATTTTTTTGTTCCGCCGCCGCGCAATCACGTGGGTAATCTCTGCGCCAAAGAACAGAATCTGCGACGAATAATAAACCCAGACCAGCAGCACCACGAGCGAACCGGCCGCGCCATAGCCCGACGCGAGTCCGCTTTTGCCCAGATACAAGCTGATCGCCAACTTGCCAATCGAAAACAACACCGCCGTCAGGATCGCACCGCCCCACACATCGCGCCAGGCCACTTTCGCATCGGGCAGCACTTTGAAGATGAGAGCAAATAGCAGCGTGACAATGAGCAGCGTGACGAGCGACGAAACCGCATGCCACATCGGCTCGAACTCGGGGAGCTTGCCTTTAAACAGTTCATGCACGCTGGCAATCAACGTGCTGATGACGAGCGAAATCAGCAGCAAGAACCCGACCCCAATCACCATGCTGAACGAGAGAAAGCGAGCCCGCAGAATCGCCAGCCAACTCATGCTCTTGGGTTTCACGTCCCACACGGCATCCATGGCGGCCTGCAATTCTCCGAAGACACCCGAGGCACCAAACAGCAGCGTGGCGATACCCAAGATCGTGGCCAACCGGCCGCCCGTTTGCGTGCCGCTATCGAGCATCGCTTTGATTGCCGTGGACCCTTCGTTACCTACCAGTTCGCTTGTCTGCTTCAACAAGTGTTCGCGAGCAACTGCCTGGTCGAAGAATAGCCCCGCGAGTGCGAGGGCAATCATCAGCAAGGGGGCAATCGACAGGATGCTATAGAACGCGAGCGCCGCACCCATGCGCGGACCGTTGTCCTTGAGCCACTCGTTCGTGGATTCCTGCAGTACCGAGCCGACGTATCGCAACCAGCGCATTGGCAAACCTAAGGGGAGAGGAATCAAGTGAAACCTGCGATGCAATCATAGTGCCAGAGCCTGGTGTCCCTGTCGTCTTCTTGGGCCTCCAGTCTCTGGAAACAGCTTATTCCGGCGGCAAATGGAGCACGACGGTCTTGGTCTCCGTCATTTCTTGAATCGCATACTTCGGCCCTTCTTTGCCCAGACCGCTCTCTTTCCAGCCACCGTAGGGCATCATGTCGACGCGCCATGAAGGTCCCCAGTTCACGTGCACATTGCCACACTCGGCCAAACGAGCGAACTTCATCGCCGCCTCGAGGTTCTGCGTAAAGAGGGCGGCACTCAGACCATAACGACTGTCATTCGCCAGCCGAATAGCTTCGTCAACATCGGCCGCCCGCGTCACACCAACCGCCGGGCCAAATAGTTCCTCTTTGCTGATGCGCATCTCGGGGCGCACATCAGCGAGCAAGGTGGGTTCGTGCAATGTGCCCCGCCGTGATCCACCGGTTAGCAACCGCGCCCCTTGAGCAACCGCTTCGTGTACCCACTGTTCCACTCGCACGGCGTCGCTTTCGCGAATCATCGGTCCCATCCGCGTCCCACTCTTCAGTGGATCGCCGGCTGTCAGCCCTTCGACTTTAGGCTGCAATCGCTCCAGCAGTTCGTCATAAATCTTGGGCAGCGCAATGATCCGCTGGGCCGAGATGCACACCTGCCCGGCATTACCGTAGCCCGTGGCCAGAATCGCTTCGGCCGCTTTGTTCAGGTCGGCATCGTCGAGCACGATCAGCGGGCTATTGCTACCGAGTTCCATCGTTACTCGCTTGAGACCAGCGACCGCGCAGATTTTCTTGCCAACCTCTACGCTCCCCGTGAACGTGATCTTGCGCACGCGCTCGTCCTGGCACAGTGCCGTGCCAATCTCGCCGCCGGCGCCAGTGACGCACTGAATCGCCAGCGGAGGAACGCCGCACTCCAGCAAGATCTCGATCAGTCGCAGTGAGGAAAGCGGAGTATTGCTCGCCGGCTTCAAGACCACCGCGTTACCGGCCGCGAGCGCGGGGCCCACCTTATGACAAACCAAATTGAGCGGAAAGTTGAACGGCGCGATCGCCACGACTACGCCACAGGGAACGCGTAACGTGAAGCCGATCTTGCCCGCTGCTCCCGGCGCGGCATCGAGGGGCAACATCTCGCCGGTCATCCGTTTGGCTTCTTCCGCCGAGACTTCCAGCGTCGTCGCCGCGCGGGTTACTTCAAACTCACCCTCGGCCAACGTCTTCCCTTCTTCGAGGCTGATCAACCGACCGAGCTCTGCCTTCTTGGCCAGCACGGCATCAGCTGCTCGGCGTAACATCGCAAAGCGATCGTAGGCCGAGACCTTCGCCATCAGCTTGGCACCTGCGACGGCTGAGCCGATGGCCCGCGACACATCGTCGTTGGTGGCTTGCGGCACCGTGTCGACCACGTGTCCATCGAACGGATGACGCACTTCGCTCCGCTGGTCGCGGTCGACCCACTCGCCGGCAAGGAACATTTTCATCGTAGTAATTCTAAGTTTTGGGTTCTGAGTTCTGAGACAGGCAGCGTTTCAGGCTCAAGCGGTCGAGTCCGAAACCTTGAACTCCAGGTTCCTGCGAAGATCTATTTCTTTCGCAGATCCTTCTTGCATTCGGGGTCGGCGGGCACGGCATCGCCGACCTGGTCAACGGGGTGTGTAAACAGGTACCGCCAGACAGCTTCGTGAATGAACTTACCATCGGCACCTTTCACGGCAGCGCCGCCGGGCAAACTAGCGTTGTGAGCACGGCCGGCGTCCTTCTTCACGTCGGCATTGGTGATCAAGCGACGGCTGTTCTCGAACGGCGGCTTCACGGCATCGACATCAACGAGCGGACCGTATTCGTGTAGGCCGAGCAGTTCCCACGAGCGGCAATAGTGATCGCCGGTCCAGCCTCCGTCCAAGACGTGCGTAAAGCCGAAGTAACGATTGCCGGGAGTCTTCGAGGGCAACGATTGCCACGATTCGTATTGATCGCGCGGACCAGAGAGCATCACCACGCGAGCCACTTTTTGGTGCTTGGCAAACCGTGCGGCGGTGGTGCTGCCGTGCGAGATACCAGCGAGGATCACGTTGTCCCACTGCAGCGAGTTGCCATCGGCAGCAACGAACTGTTTCCAGTTTCCCTCGGGGTTCATCTTCTGCAGGTGCTTCACAAACTGCAGCGAGCGTTCGGCAATGCTGTCGGGCTTGGGAATGTCGATGTGCGCGCTCACATCCTCGCCAATGGCCGCTTCGAGGCGAATGTTTCCTAGGTGCTGTGAATCGGCCGGGGCGGGTTCCTTGTTGAGCTTGCCGAACCAGCCGTTGGCATAGTGCACCTGAATGTAATGCAACCCATAACCCGAAACGCGCTCGGCCAGTGGTTGGCTGTGCCCCATCAGCCAAATGACGAGTTTGCCCTGCGGCTTCGCACTGGTATCGACGCACGCATGTTGCAAGTCCGCAGGCTTGCCATCCTTGGTAAAGACAAAGCCAATCTCCGGATGCTCCTGGGCTCGCTCATCGATCTTGCTCGCCCGTTCCTTCAGGTCGAACCGCGTTGCTTGCGGCTGTTTCGCCTGTTGCTGTTTGGTCTCTTGCGCGGCGAGTGCGAGTGGCAGGGCAGCGAGCAGCAAGGATGACATCAAGGAGGAGTAATAGTTCATCGTGGCTATCTTTCGAGAAATGTGTTTAGGATCTGGTCAATCTACCAAGTCAGCATGGTGGCGCTGACTCCCCCATTCTGCCCGGGGGAATGCCAGAAGATGTCGCAGGACTAAGTGTCCCTTGTGAAATCATTCACACAGTTGCATAGGTTTATCGTGACAATTTTGCGCACACCCCTCGTAATCGGGTTCCCTAGAGAGACATCGGTTTGCTAAGGTGAATGAGCGTGGACAGCGGCTCATCTCTTCGCTGGCCTGAGACGATTCATGGAACAGGGATCGCCATACATCCTGGAAAGTCCTCGCGCGCAGAGCAAAGACTCTGACGCTGCGTGGCATTCGTTGCTCGATGCCTTGCCGAGTGCTGCTTACATTTGCGATCGCCAGGGGCGCATCATCGCCTGGAACCTGCTGGCCGAGCAACTGTGGCAACAATCGCCCGAGCGTGATGAGGTCGCCACTCATTGGACTGGCCCGTGCCAGGTTCTCTCGGCGACCGGTCTGCCGCTGCCCAGCACCGAATGCTGGGCAGCCCGCGCGGTCTTTTTTGGCGAAGCTTGCCGCGGCCAGCTCGTCACGCTCAGTTTGCCCGATGGCTCTTGCCGCGAAGTGCTCGCGCAGGCGAACCCGCTGCGCGGCAACAAGGCCGACAACGGCTCTGCGCACCACAGCGAACCAATCACCGGCGTGTTGTGTACGCTCACCGATCTGGGCGCGGTGCCTCGTACGGGCGAACCTTGGAACGACGAGCCGTGGCTCGAAAACGAGCAGCGGTTCACTCGCTTCATGCAACATTTGCCCGGGTTGGCTTGGATCAAAGATACCAAGGGTCGTTACGCGTTTGTGAACGACGCCGCGGCTGCCGCCTTTCAGCGGACGCGTGAAGAAATCATTGGCTGCACCGACGAAGAACTGTTTCCGCCGGCTACGGCCGCGGCCTTTCGCGAGAACGATCGCCAGGCACTCAACTCGACCACTCGCTTGGAAACCATCGAAACGCTGCAACAGCCCGATGGTGTGCATCATTCGCTGGTCAGCAAGTTTGTGATTCCCGGCACCGATGGCAAGCCCGCTTGGGTGGCTGGCATGGCCATCGACATTACCGAACGGCTCGAAGCCACCAAAACTCTCGCCAAGATCAAGGACGAACTCGCCGCTCAACTTGCAGACCTGGGACGCTTGCACGACATGAGCGTGCACCTTTCCAGCACGCTGGAAATGCGCCCCACACTGTTGGAGATGCTGCGCACAGCGACCACCTTCGAAGGTACCGCCCGAGGCATTGTGTCGCTCTACGACGAAGAGCACGATTGCCTGCGCGTGGGAGCCAGCTTGGGGTTCTCGGACGAGTTCGTGCAGTCCATTGATCGTGTCGAGCAGGGCACAGGTGCGAGCGGCGAGTGCCTGCGCACCAAAGAGCGAGTGGTGGTGCAGGACATCGAAGACTCGCCCCTCTTCGACGATTTCCGCTGCCAGGCGCGCGAAGCTGGCTTTCGCGCGGTTCATGCCACACCGCTGCTGACGCGAGGTGGTCGATTCATCGGAGTGCTGGCGACGTACTTCATGAATCCACACCTGCCGACTTCGCGCGAGTTGCACCTCGTCGATCTCTGCACCCGGCAAGCCGTCGACTACATCGAAAATGCACAGCTTTATGCACAGCTGCGCGAAGCCGACCGCCGCAAAGACGAGTTCCTGGCCATGCTCGCGCACGAACTGCGCAATCCACTGGCGCCGCTCAGCAACTCGCTGCACATCCTGCGGCTCTGCGAAGAACTGAGCCCCGCTGCGCATCACGTTCGCGAGATCATGGAGCGGCAAGTGCAGCACATGGTCCGCCTTGTCGACGACTTGCTCGAAGTCTCGCGCATCACGCGTGGCAAGATCGTCCTCCGCAAGGAGCCTGTCGAACTGCTTACGGTGGTTGGTAGCGCCGTCGAAGCGAGTCGCCCGCTGATCGAAGCTGCGCGGCATCATTTGCATATCGACTTGCCTGGCTATCCACTGTGCGTCGAAGGGGACTCGGTGCGCTTGGCCCAGGTAATGACCAATCTCTTGAACAACGCCGCCAAGTACACCGAAGAAGGTGGCGAGATCTGGATCAGTGCCCGGCGTGAAGGAGAGACCGCCGTCATCTCGGTGCGCGATGCTGGCCTGGGCATCTCGGCCGAAATGCTTCCCAAAATCTTCGATATGTTCTCGCAAGTCGACCGTACAACTCGCCGCGCGCAAGGTGGACTCGGTATCGGCCTCACACTGGCTAAAAGCCTGGTGCAAATGCACGGTGGCACTATCGAGGCGACCAGCGACGGAGTCGGATGCGGCAGCGAATTCATCGTGCACTTGCCACTGGCGCTTCGCTCGTTGCCGGTCCTACCCACGCACGCAAATAACGGCTCGCAAGCTTTGGCGGACTTGCCGCGACGGCGAATCTTGGTGGTCGACGATACCCGCGCAGCGGTTTATACAATGGGCCGGTTGCTCGAAACGATGGGACAGCACGTGCGCACCGCCAGCAGCGGCAAAGAAGCCCTGCAGCATGTCGAGCGCGAACCGTTCGACGTCATCATTTCCGATATCGGCATGCCCGAGATGGACGGCTACGAACTGGCCGACAAACTCCGCAAGCATCCCAAGGCGGCCCATGTCGTGCTCGTCGCCCTCACCGGGTATGGCCAGGACAGCGACAAGCTGCAAGCTCGCGAAGCGGGCTTCGATTACCACCTGGTCAAACCCGCCAGCTTCGACGCCCTCCGAGATCTGCTCGCCGAACTGCCGCTCTAATTTTTCCTCCTCTGCGTACTACCAAGAGGCGGTGCCTTTGTCGGAAAGTTAGGCAAGCTGCCCGTAGGATTTCCCCTTGGTGTCTTTCACCTCACCTGCTTAGTCACCGCCGCTGATAACCAATTTTGATAACCTTTTCAGTGATTTTTTCGCGATAACCGTTTGCTTGAACATCTTGCTGACACTCCACTTAGGTGACATAGGTCGAAAAATCTGGCGAAAAGGTGATAACCACTTTCGACCGCCTTACGGATCCCGTTTTCTCGGCTCCTGGCGAACGGTTCGCGAGACAATTCCAAGTCGACTCGCCAACTGCAAGCCATCACCAACCCCGCGAGTAGACAATCGACCCCAGACGACATGTCCTGGCGCCAACCGCAGTCGCTGAATCGCTCATCTTAAATCTGCGCGCAGGTTCGTTAACTGAACCACCAATGGCGGTTCAGCTTCTCGACGAGCCCTTGTACAGGTTGCCCGCGCAAACGCGGGTCAACGAGCATCAAACACCGACGCAAACTGAAATCTGCCCGACCCGTGATTCTTTGTCAAACAACAAAATGCGTTACCCCACTCCCTACCCGCGCCACCTATGTCCTGAACCAAATCTGTTACCTATGTCCTGAATGCACCACCTCTGACTCCCAACCTCCGCAACTAAAATCCCCTTGTTTTTCCCCAGAGTGTGCTATACTTCCTGGAGTGAGTGAAGAAATATTGGCTGGCGGCGCGAACCTTTTCTGCCCCGCGTACGTCTTTGTACTTAATCACCGGTCTGGCTGTTGCTGGCCGAAAGCGAGTTCTGTCTCGCTGCTTTTAGGGCCAAGTTTGAAGAAAACGGATCCAGAAAAAAGCCTGGACGCATTGTTTGCTGGCCCACCCATTGCCGCTGTTGTTCAGTGGCTTCCCACGATCGGCTCGTCGCGCACCAAAGCCTGCCTCGCGCTGCCGAATCGAAAATTGCACATGTAGCAGGCTGGTTTTGTAGACTGTAGGAATGATGAATCCAGAAGAAAATGAAGTTTCCCCTCCCGAAGTGCCCCCATCACAGGACGAGCAGCTGACGGCAGCTGAAGAAGCGTCCTTGGCCGCCACCGAGCTTGATGACGTCGAAGAAGTCGACGCTGAGTCGGAGGCACCCGATGAGGACACCAACGAAGAGGCCGCTGAGCCTGTTCGTGAAAAGGCATCGCCCGCCGCCCGCAAGCTGGAGCCGATGGTACTCGCGCACGTGCTGCGGCCGGAGTATCAGCCGGTCAAGCCGCGCGTGATTGCCAAACAACTCAAGCTCGCCACCGAGCAACACCAGGCGCTCAAGATTTGCATCCGCCGCCTGGTCAAAGCGGGCAAGCTCTCGTACGGCTCCGGCCATATCGTGCGCCCCCCCGTCAGTCGCGATGCGAAGCCCGCACCCGTCGTGGTGCAGACCAACGCCGAGGCGCTCGAGCGCGTGCGAGAATTGAAATCCAAGATCAAGGCCGACAAGCCCAAGGCTCCCGAGCGAGGGCTCGTCACCGGCAAGTTCCGCCGGGCCGCCAAAGGTTTTGGCTTTGTCCGCCCGCTGGGCACTCCCCGCAGTGCCGAGCGCACCATGGACATCTTCATCCCGCTGAAGAACACCGGCGATGCCGCCAGCGGCGATACGGTGATTGTGCGAATCAGCCGCAATCGCGGCGGGTTCGAGGAAGATCAACAGAAACTGCCGAAGATCAGCGGCGAGATCATCAAGGTCGCCGAGCGCAGTACGCACCAGTTTGTCGGTGTGTACAAAGAGGTCGATGGCGCAGCCTTCGTCGAAATCGACGCCAAGATGTTCGCCAATCCGGTCCCCGTCGGCGATCCCGGCGCGAAAGGTGCCGCGCCGAACGACAAGGTCGTCGTGGAGATGGTGCAGTTCCCCTCGCACTACGATGACGGCGAAGCGGTCATCACCGAAGTACTCGGCAAGCGTGGCGAGCCAGGGGTCGACCTGCTCTCGATCATTCGCGAATTTGCCTTGCCGGAAGAATTTCCGGAAGACGTGGTTGAAGCCGCTCGGCAAGAAGCCGAACGATTTGATGAAGCCATCGGCGATCGACTCGATCTGACCGAGTCAACGATCATCACCATCGACCCTGTCGATGCCCGCGACTTTGACGATGCGATTTCGCTCGTTCGTCACGACAACGGCCATTGGACGCTCGGCGTGCACATTGCCGACGTGTCGCACTTCGTACAATTGAAGTCGCCTCTCGATCGCGAAGCCCGCGAACGGGCCACGAGCGTCTACTTGCCGGACCGCGTCATCCCGATGCTGCCGGAAGTGATCAGCAACAACCTGGCCAGTTTGCAACCCAACAAGGTCCGCTACACGCAGACGGCGTTGATCGAATTCAACGCGGCCGGTGTGCCGGTGCACAGCGAGTTCCATCGCAGTGCGATCAAGAGCTGCCGGCGTTTCACCTATGAAGAAGTTGACGAGTATCTCGCTAATCCCGAACCTTGGCGAACCAAGCTGTCGCCAGCAGTCTTCGAACTGCTGGGGCGGATGCACGAACTGGCGATGATCCTGCGCAAGCGGCGGTTAGAAGCCGGCGCGATCGAACTGACGTTGCCAGAAGTAAAGATCGACCTCGATCGTCGCGGTGAAGTGGTCGGTGCGCACGTGGTGAAGAACACCGTGAGCCACCAGATCATCGAAGAGTTCATGTTGGCCGCCAACGAAGCGACCGCTCGCTTGCTCTTTGAGCGCGAGTTGCCGTTCCTACGCCGCGTACACGAACATCCGGACCTGCGTAAGCTGCTGGCGCTCAACGGCTTCATCAAAGAGTTGGGGATCGAATGCGGCGAAATGGCCAATCGCTTTGAAGTGAAGCGCATCATCGGTGAAGTTGCCGGCTGTGCCGAAGAGCATGCCGTGAACTATGCCGTGCTGCGGAGCATGCAGAAGGCGGTTTATAGCCCGGTAGAAGAAGGGCATTACGCGCTCAACAGCGATCACTACTGTCACTTCACCTCGCCGATTCGTCGCTACCCAGACTTGACCATTCATCGCATGATCGACGCCATCTGCCGCGGCAAAAAGCCGCTGGCCGATTTCGATCGCCAGATGTTGCTGGGCGAACACTGCAGCGAGCGCGAACAGCGAGCCGAAAAGGCCGAGCGCGAACTGACCAAGATGAAGCTGCTGACCTACCTGGCCAAGAAGATCGGCATGCGAATGCAGGCCGTCATCACCGGCGTCGAAGAGTACGGGCTGTTCGCCCAAGGTATCGACTTGCCTGCCGAAGGCATGGTGCGACTCGAAACGCTCAGTGACGACTACTATCGCTACGACGGTGCGACGCACAGCCTGGTTGGCTTCCGCGCGGGAAATCGCTACCGCCTGGGCGATCGCATTCAGGTGGAAGTGGCCCACGTCGATATCGATCGCCGCGAGCTCGACTTTCGCGTGACCAAGCGAATGGACGACACCGTCCCACGCCGCGGGGGACCATCGCTCGGTGGTCGCCGTCGCCCCGAAGGGAAAGATGCCATCAAAGACCAGCGAGGTCCCTTCCGCGGCAAAAGTGGCGGCGCCGGCAAGCCCAAACCCAAAGGCCGCCGCCGCAGAGATTAATTCTCTGGCAAACTGGAATTGAGTTGAACCTTTTTATACCCACCGGTATCCTTCTCGTGTGGCTATGAGGGTTCTTCCTTCTAATTGCAAACCTAGAGTCCTCGCTTTCCACTTTTCGCCTGCCTTACCGGTGGGCGATTTTTATTGGGCGGTGCAGATGAACAGCGTCTTCTTGAGGCGAGCTCGCAAGGTCTATGTACCTGAAGGTTGTGCACAGTGGACTGACGCGCATATCGGCGCGTTTCAGAAAAATGTCGAAAGCCTAGGCTTCGTTTGCTCGCCGACACTCTTGGATCGAGTACGGACACTGCCGCTCGAGCAGCTGGAGTCTTTTTACGAGGAGTTGATTAAGGCACTACAGCAACTCGTGGGAGCCCACCAAGTCTTCGAACCGTTTTATCCGAACTTTCCCCGCCAAGTCATGGAGATGGCCGAAGCCGAACTGTATCTGAATGCTACTTGTCATTACGCGACGAATTTGAAGCTAACCTTCGAACGTGAGCCACGGCAACCGCTACAAGAAGCGACAGAACGTCGGCTGATCGAGCTGGGAACTCCCGAAGAGTTCGAGCGGATCTTTACGCGGTTGGTCTCAGCGAAGACCTCGCTATCTCTGCAAGACAAGGAGGACGTAGCTTGGTTCATCTCGCAGCACCGCGATGACATCCAGCGTATACTGCCTCAAGCCATTCCCTTCAAGGAAAATCTCGCCGTTGTCGGCGCTGCGCTTCTCCGTAGTACATCGCTTGTAGAGTACCTGGGAAAGCAAATTCAAACGGCAACGGATGTGTTACGACTGGCTGTGGCGTTATGCGATGGCGACGTCTCACTCGCTGAGCCAACTAAATTCAAGGGCATTCGCCGGCAGCAGCGGCGGACTTTGCTCGGCTGGTTAGAACGGCTGGCGAATCCGACCGAAGATATGCTGCGCTGGAAACAAACTTGGAAGCGTCTCGGTGAGGCCCTTCACCCGGGCGAGTATGCAACTCAATTTCCGAAGACAAATGCCGCCTTTCAAATTCTTCGGGACGACAAGCAATTCTCAACCTTTAACGGCTCTGTTGAAGATGCACTCCACCGGCGAGATGTACCCGCCGCCATTGAACTCCTCCTTCAGCGACCGGGGGAACTTACTCGGCGCTTGGATCATTTACTGCGACTGGGTAGAGCAGAACACGTGCTTGCCGCGTTTCGTCAAATTGTCGATCACACAGCCACTCCCATGCTACTGCAAGTGCTCTGTCACTTCGGTTTACGCAGCAAGCCGATGGGGGGTCGCACAGTGTTCCCGAAAGGGGAAGTGGCAAAAGCACAGGTATTGCCGAGTACTTTTCCGCCTCTACCCGCGGATACGACGGGACTGGTCGAAGCAATAGCCAGAGAGTCGCTGTCTCGCCGATTTGCGCAGCGGTCGCCGCTTGGCAAGTGTCATATTGATCCCCGACTAGGGAGCTACCTTGTCCCATTTTCTCAGCGCTCGGCCTCTAAGTCGTTACGAACGCTGGTGCGTGGCAGTCGAGTGCCAATGCCTGCAGCGAAATTCATCCGCTTCTTTCTTTGGTGGAAAAACGGGACGAGCAGGACTGACATCGATCTATCGGCGGTGATTTTCAACGAGCAATACCGCTACATCGACGTTTTGTCGTATTACCAATTGAAAGGGTACGGCGGGCATCACAGCGGTGATATCGTTGATGCACCGAATGGCGCGTGCGAGTTCATTGATCTTGATATTGCGCGAATGATTGCGCAACAGGCTCGTTACATCGTTATGACGGTTCATAGCTTTACGCAGCAACCGTACTGCGATCTGCCTGAGTGTTTTGCGGGTTGGATGGGTCGACAGCACGCAAACTCCGGCGAGATTTTCGAGCCACGAACGGTGCAGGACAAGGTTGATGTTACAGCGAACACAAGGATTTGTATTCCACTCATCTTGGACCTAGTCACGCGGCAAGTTGTGTGGACTGATCTGGCTCTGCGAAAGAGTCCCGCGTGGAACAACGTGGCACAGAACATCTCTGGAATCTCGAATATGCTGTACGGGCTAACTCACCTTGTTAAGCCAAATCTCCACGCGTTGCTTTCGCTCCACGCACAGGCTCGCGGTCAGTTGGTAACAGATGCTGCGGAAGCCGATACCGTCTTCTCTGTGGAGCAAGGAATAACTCCGTTTGATTTCGACCGCATTGCAGCCGACTTTCTCTAGAGGCTTCGTTTCTCACGGAAAACGTCGATCGTTGCCGTGCTCGGGCGAGAAGCGATAGTCGGGCGTGAGATCGCCAGTTCCTCGGTAGAAATCGTCATCGCCCGATGCGCCGAAGAGCGTATCGACGGCCGCGTCATCGGGCGAGAGCACGCTGGTGGCGAGATTTCCCGGATGGGAAGCGACCCAGGTGGCCAGCATCTGCAGGAGTTCCGTTGTAAACGCTTCGTTCGTGGTGGTGATCTCGCCGCCGATCAGCAGATCGCGGTTCTCCTCACCGAATAGCTGATCGCTGCCAAAGCCGCCGATCAGCATATCGTCGCCACTGCTGCCTGAGAGCGTGTCGTTGCCGTCGTTGCCGGCAATCACGTCGTCGCCGAGTCCGCCGTAGATCGCATCGTTGCCGCTGCCACCCAGGATGAAGTCTGGACCGTCGCCGCCAAAGATAACGTCGTCCCCTGCATTGCCACGCAGGTAGTTGTCGCCCGCATAGCCCATGATGCGATCATTGCCCCCGCCGCCATAGACGACGTCTCGGTCATTGCCGCCGGTAATGACGTCGTTGCCACCGAGCAGAGCATCAACATCCGTTTCGTCACCCCGCACGATGTTGTTTCCGTCGCCAGCCGCAACGATGTCGTTGCCGAGACCACCCGTAATGTGATCTTCGCCCGCACCCGTCAAGGCGATATCGTCGCCAGCACCCAAATCGATGTTCGCGAGATTGGTAATTCCGCGCAGCACGACATAGTCGTTGGCATCGCCGGTGCGAATGGACAGGTGATTTGGAAAACCCTCTAGCAGTGGATAGATGGTTGAGTCGGTGCCCGTGCGCACCAGGACTGAGCTTGGCGACACGCGGGAGATGAGGAACGTGTCTTCTCGGGGGGTACCGTCCGCCAAGAGAACACCTTGGATGACTTGCACCGTGGCGACAGGAGCTTGGGTGACGATGCGCACCGTCGCCGTATCGCTAAACTCGCCGTCCGAAACGCGGAAGGTGAAGACATCGACGCCGGTGAAGCCTGCGTTGGGCTGATAGGTGAACGCGCCGGTGGCTGTGTTCAGGGAAGTGAGCGTTCCGCTGACGGGCGACATCAAGAGCGTGTAGGTGAGCGAAGGGCCATCCGCATCGTTGACTTGCAACTGACCGCTAACGGCCGTGTCGAACGGCGTATTCAGGCTGCTGTCGCTGGCGACCGGCGCTCGATTTGCGCGGATGACTTCGACCGTAAAGTTCGTGGTGGTTAGTCCGTCGTCGGCATCATCCCAAATGCCGTTCAGGCCCCAATCGCGAACGGTAACCATAATGACGCTCGTGCCGATTTGATCGAACTCGGAAGCGAATGTCAGACTGGCCGACGAATCGGGTAAAGTGTACGTGACGCTGGGAGACGGAATGAGGCCAGCATTGCTGCTGCTTGCCGTTACCCGCAGCGATTGCGTCTCACCACCGCCGGCGGTGATGCCGCTGAGCAACACTGTTTGCGGGCCGGCGTTCTCGACAACCGTAAGGTTGCTCACGGGAGCTATCGTCGGGGCATCGTTGGTCGGGTTGACGGTAATGACGAACGACTGTGTGGCACTCGTATTCACGCCGCCATTATCGGTGCCGCCTAGATCGGTGACTCGCACGACAATCGTAGCTGTACCGGAAGCATTGGCGGTGGTGGTGTAGGTGAGCGTGCCGGACTCGCTGATGGCCGGTGGAACCGCGAACAGCGGACTATTGCTGTTGCTCTCGATCACAAAACCGACGGTGCCCGTTTCATTGATGCCCGCCGAGATATCGGTTGCCCACAGTGGAATCGACTGCGGACCGGCATCCTCCAGCACCGCTTGATCGAGGCCCTTGGTGAAACTCGGGGCATCGTTGACCGGCGTGAGATTGATAACGAACGTCTGCTCAGTGCTTTCGTTTATGCCCGAGTTGGCCGTGCCACCAAGATCCGCCAGTTTGACGGTGATGGTGGCCGTGCCATGTGCGTTCGTTGCCGGTGTGTAGGTGAGCGTGCCGTTCGGTGCGATCGCTAGCTGCAAAGCGAACAGATCGGGTCGACTGTTGCCAGTGACTACAAACGCCACGCCTTCGCTCTCGTTCGTCCCCGCGGAGATTGCCGTGGCCCAGTTTGCAACCGTTTGCGCTCCGACGTCTTCGAGCACCGTTTGATCGGCACCCTTCACAAAGCTGGGCGCATCGTTGACATTCGTCACGTTAATGACAAACGTCTGGATCGCACTTTGGTTCACGCCGCTGTTCGTGATGCCACCATCATCATTGATCCGCAGACCAATGGTCGCACTGCCGTAAGCATTCGCGGCCAGGGTATAGGTCAGCGCACCGGCGGGCGAAACTGCGGGAGCCACGGCGAACAACGCGGGATTGTCGTTGCTTTCAATCGTGAAGTTAACCGCACTGCCCGCTTCATTCGGGCCCGGTGACATTGCCAGCACCCAGTTGGTAACCGTCTGCGGACCGGCATCCTCTAGCACCGATTGGTCTGGGCCCTTGGTGAAGCTCGGAGCATCGTTGACCGGTGTGAGATTGATAACGAACGTCTGCTCGGCACTTTCGTTCACGCCCAAGTTGGCCGTGCCACCCAGGTCGGTCAGTTTGATAGTGATGGTAGCGCTACCATAGGCATTCGCCGCGGGGGTATAGGTGAGCGTGCCGTTCGGTGCGATCGCGGGCTGCGACGCGAACATATCGGGTCGACTGTTGCCAGTGACTACAAACGCCACGCCTTCGCTCTCGTTCGTCCCCGCGGAGATTGCCGTGGCCCAGTTTGCAACCGTTTGCGCTCCGACGTCTTCGAGCACCGTTTGATCGGCACCCTTCGTGAAACTTGGCGCATCGTTGACATTGGTCACGTTGATGACAAACGTCTGGATCGCACTTTGATTCACGCCGCTGTTCGCGATTCCGCCATCATCATTGATCCGGAGGCCAATGGTCGCACTGCCGTGCACATTTGCGGCCAGCGTATAAGTGAGCACGCCCGCGGGCGAAACTGCGGGAGCAACGGCGAACAACCCAGGGTTGTCGTTGCTTTCAACCGTAAAGTTGACCGCACTGCCCGCTTCGTTCGGGCCCGGCGACATTGCCAGCACCCAGTTGATAACCGTCTGCGGACCGGCATCTTCTAGCACCGATTGATCGGGGCCCTTGGTAAAACTTGGAGGATCATTGACCGGCGTGAGATTGATCACGAAAGTCTGCTCGGCGCTTTCATTCACGCCCGAGTTGGCCGTGCCGCCGTTGTCGATTGCTTTCACGCGAATCGTGGCACTGCCGTGAGCATTTGGTGCCGGCGTGTAGCTGAGCGTACCATCGGGCCCGATGCTGGGGCCGGCCGAGAAGAGATCGGGACGATCGTTCCCGGAAACGGTGAAGGAAACAGCATCATTCTCCAAGGGGCCAGACAGAATATTGGTCGCCCAGTTTGCGACGGTTTGCGGCACGGCGTCTTCGAGCACCGTTTGATCGGCACCCTTCGCAAAACTGGGCGCGTCGTTGACGGGTGTCAGCGTAATGGTGAATGTCTGTGTCGCACTGGTATTCGCGCCGCCAAGGTCGGTGCCGCCGTTATCGGACAGATCCAACGCGATGGTCGCTGTGCCATGGGCATTCGGGGCTGGAGTAAACGTCAGCACGCCGGTGCTGGAGATCGTCGGTCCGGCGGCAAACAGCTCAGGCCGAGAGTTGGTGCGAATGTTGAACGTCACCGCATCGGCTTCGTTCGGCCCCGAAGAAATGAGAGTGGCCCAGTTGGTCGATTGCGGAGCCGCGTCCTCTAACACCGAGACGTCAGCCCCCTTCGTAAAGCTGGGGGCGTCGTTCACGGCATTTACGGTCACCAGAAAGCTGGTGAGTGTGACGCCATCGTCGGCATTGTCCATGATTCCGTCGTGACCGGCATCGCGCACAGTGACGGTAATGGTCGCCGTGCCGTTGGCGTTCGCATTCGGCGAATACGCCAGGCTGCCCGTGGGATTCGCCGAGATGTAGGTAACAACGGGATCGGGAATCAGAGTTGGATGGCTGCTGGCCGCAGTGATTTTCAACGTCTGCGTTTCACCGCCGGTAGTGACGCCGCTGAAGTTTACCGTTTGTGAGCCGGCGTCTTCGTTGATCGTTTGCGGGGCAATGGTGTTGATCGTCGGCGGAATGTTAGCAGCCTGCGGGCTGACGTTGATGGTGAACGTCTGCGTGGCACTGGTATCGCTGCCGCCGTTCGCAATGCCCGCATCGTCCTTCAAGAATACGCTAATGGTTGCCGAGCCGCTTTGCCCCGTGGCGGTCGTGAACGTCAGTGTGCCGTTGCTGGCGATGGCAGGAGCCACGGCAAACAGCCCAGGGTTGGTTAGCACTGTAACGGTGAAGGTGAGCGTTTGGCCGCCTTCGTTAAGGGCTCCCGCCGAGATATTCGTCGCCCAGGCTGGCAACGTCTGCTGGCCAGCATTGAAAAACGCAGTCGGATCGGCCCCCTTAGTGAAGCTCGGGGCGTCGTTCACCGCCGTGAGACTAATCGTGAACGTCTGCTCGGCACTTTCGTTCACGCCACCGACCGGTCCATTGTCGACCAGCTTGACTCGGATCGTCGCGGTGCCGTTGGCATTCAAAGCCGGCGTGTAGGTGAGCGTGCCGTTGGCTGCGATACTCGGTCCTACTGCAAACAGGTCCGGGCGGTCGTTCGACGTGATCACGAAGTTGACGGAGTCGTTTTCGTTAGGCCCAGACAAGATGGCTGTCGCCCAGTTCCCAACCGATTGCGCGGCGGCATCTTCCAGAACCGCTTGATCTGCTCCCTTAGTGAAACTGGGGGCGTCATTCACGGCATTCACAGTCACCGTGAAGTGCTGCGAGAACGTGCCATCGTCGCCGTTGCCAGCGATCCCATCGAGACCGGCATCGTGCACGGTGACGGTGATCTTAGCGGTGCCCGACTTATTTGCAGCGGGCGTGAACTGAAGCGAAGCGGTGCTGCTGGGGGAGGTGTACGGCAACAGCGTTGGTGTGGGGATCAGGTCGGCGTTGTCGCTGACAACTGTGATTGACAGATCCTGTGTTTCGAGCGGTCCAGCGGTGATGCCGGAAAGTGCGACGGTTTGTGTAATTGCATCTTCGGCGATGGTGACGTCGCTAATGGCGATCAGACTCGGTGCATCATTCACCGGATTGACGGTGACGTCGAAATGCTGGCTGAAGGTCGCATCGTCGCCGTTGCCGGCAATGCCATCAAGGCCGGCATCTCGCACGGTGACGGTGATCTTCGCACTGCCCGATTTATTTGCGACCGGAGAGTACGAGAGGACTGCGGTGCTACTCGGCGAAGTGTAGGGAACGCTCGGATCGGGGATCAGGCCGGGATTGTCGCTCGTTGCAATTACGGTGAGGTTCTGCGTTTCACCACCGCCGGCGGTGATGCCGCTCAAATTCACGGTCTGTGTGGCTGCATCTTCGTTGATGCTAACGATCGCAGGCAAGATCGCTGCGAGCGTGGGCGTGTCGTTCGCTGCGGTGACGGTTACGAATAGCTGCTGGTCGAAGGTTGCGTCGTCAGCGGTGTTCAGAATGCCGTCGAAGCCCGCATCGCGGACGGTTACGGTAATCTTCGCCGTGCCTGATTGAGCGGCGACAGGCGTGAATTGCAGCGTCGCCGTGCTGCTGGGTGACGTGTACGGCAGAATCGTGGGAGTACCGGTCAAAGCCGCGTTGTCGCTGACGGCAGTGACGCTGAGCAGTTGGCTCTCAAACTGCCCTGCAGTGATGCCGGTCAGAGCAACCGTCTTCGTTTCTGAATCTTCGGCGACTGAGACAGAGGCAACAGTATCGAGTGTCGGCGCATCGTTGATTGGATTGACGGTGACCATGAAGTGCTGATCAAAGGTCGCGTCATCCGGTGTAACAAACAGCCCATCAGCACCGGCATCACGCACGGTGACCGTGATCTTGGCGCTGCCCGACTTATTGGCAGCCGGCGCGTAAGAAAGCGTTGCGGTGCTGCTTGGCGATGTGTAGGGAATGCTCGGATTTGGAATCAGATCGGCGTTATCACTGACGGCCGTCACCTTCAGGTTCTGCGTTTCACCACCACCGGCAGTGATGCCCGCTAGGTTCACCGTCTGCGTCGGTGCGTCTTCGTCAATGGTCTTTGAAGCAATCGGGTCTAGCGTCGGTGCATCATTCACCGCCGTCACGTTCACCGTCAGATCCCGACTGAACGAGCCGTCGTCCCCATTCCCGGCGATGCCATCGAGGCCCGCATCTCGCACGGTCACGGTGATCTTGGCGGTACCCGACTGATTAGCTATCGGCGTAATCGAGAACGAAGCCGTGCTGCCTGGTGATGAGTAAGGAACAGTCGGGCTGGGAACCAAGCCGGGATTATCACTAACCGCAGTTACCGTCAGATTCTGCGATTCGCCACCACCGGCGGTGATGCCACTCAGGTTAATCGTCTGCGCAAGTGCGTCTTCATCGATAGTCAGCGGAGCGAGCGAATCGAGCGTCGGCAGATCGTTCTGGGCGTTGACGGTGACGGTGAACTCTTGCTCGGTGCTGCCGTCGTCGGTGTTGCCCGGAATGCCATCGAGGCCAGTGTCGCGCACCGTGACCGTGATCTTGGCACTGCCGGATTTATTCGCAGTTGGGGTGAACTGGATCGAAGCGGTGCTACTAGGTGACGTGTAAGGTAGCAGTGTTGGCGTGGGGATCAGGTCGGTGTTGTCGCTGACAACGGTAAGCGAAAGTGTTTGAGTTTCCAACGGTCCGGCGGTGATGCCGGCGAGTGCCACGGTCTGCGTCGTTGCATCTTCGGCGATGGTTACATCGCTGATCGCAGCTAGAGTTGGCGCATCGTTCACCGGATTGACGGTGACGTCGAAATGTTGGCTGAAGGTCGCATCGTCAATGTTGCCGGCTATGCCATCAAGGCCGGCATCTCGCACGGTGACGGTGATCTTCGCACTGCCCGATTTATTTGCGACCGGAGAGTACGAGAGGACTGCGGTGCCACTCGGCGAAGTGTATGGAACACTCGGATCGGGGATCAGGCCTGGATTGTCGCTCGTTGCAGTAACGGTGAGATTCTGCGATTCGCTGCCGCCGGCCGTGATGCCACTTAGGTTCACGGTTTGCGTGGCTGCATCTTCGTTGATGCTAACCACCGCGGGAATGATCGCTGCGAGCGTTGGTGTGTCATTCGCCGCAGTGACGGTGACGAACAGGTGCTGGTCGAAGGTCGCATCGTCAGCGGTGTTCAAAATGCCATCGAAGCCCGCATCGCGGACGGTCACCGTGATCTTCGCCGTACCCGATTGATCGGCGACGGGTGTGAACTGCAAACTGGCCGTGCTGCTCGGTGAAGTGTAAGGCAGGAGCGTGGGAATTCCAGTCAAAGCCGCGTTGTCGCTGACCGCAGTTACGCTGAGCAGCTGACTCTCGAACTGCCCTGCAGTGATGCCCGTCAGCGCAACCGTCTTCGTTCCTGAATCTTCGGCCACAGACAGTGGTGCGATCGTGTCGAGCGTTGGCGCATCGTTGATCGGGTTCACGGTGACCGTGAAGTGCTGGTCGAAGGTCGCATCGTCCGCAGTGTCAAACAGCCCATCAGCGCCGGCATCACGCACGCTGACCGTGATCTTGGCACTGCCCGACTTATTGGCAGCCGGCGCGTACGAAAGCGCTGCCGTGCTGCTCGGCGAAGAGTAAACAACACCCGGATTCGAAATCAGACCGGTGTTATCGCTGACAGCCGTCACCTTAAGGTTCTGTGTTTCACCGCCACCAGCAGTGATGCCAGCCAGGTTCACCGTCTGCGTGAGCGTGTCTTCGTCGATGGTCTTCGCAGTAATCGCATCCAGCGTTGGCGTGTCATTCACCGCCGTCACGTTAACGGTCAGCTCCCGGCTAAATGATCCGTCGTCCGCATTCCCGGCAATGCCATCGAGGCCCGCATCGCGCACAGTCACGGTGAGCTTGGCGGTACCCGACTGATTCGCAACAGGCGTGATCGAGAATGAAGCTGTGCTGTTCGGCGAAGAGTAAGTAACGCTCGGGCTCGGAATCAAGCCAGGGTTATCACTGACGGCAGTCACCGTTAGGTTCTGCGATTCGCCACCACCGGCGGTGATGCCACTCAGGTTGATCGTTTGTGCGAGGGCATCTTCGTCGATCGTCAGCGGAGCGATCGAATCGAGCGTTGGCAGATCGTTGGCGGGCGTCACGTTCACCATGAAGTGCTGCGAGAACGTGCCGTCGTCGCCGTTACCAGCGATACCATCGAGACCCGCATCGTGCACTGTGACGGTGATCTTGGCAGTGCCCGATTTATTCGCAGCGGGCGTGAACTGCAGCGAAGCGGTGCTACTGGGTGACGTGTACGGCAGCAGCGTTGGAGTGGGAATCAGATCGGTGTTGTCGCTGACAACGGTAAGCGAAAGTGTTTGAGTTTCCAACGCTCCGGCGGTGATGCCGGAAAGTGCTACGGCCTGCGTCGTTGCATCTTCGGCGATGGTGACGTCGCTAATGGCGATCAGTGTTGGTGCATCATTCACCGGATTGACAGTGACGTCAAAATGCTGGCTGAAGGTCGCATCGTCGCCGTTGCCGGCTATACCATCGAGGCCAGCGTCGCGCACGGTAACGGTGATCTTGGCACTGCCGGATTTATTTGCGACAGGTGCGTACGAGAGCACCGCGGTGCTACTCGGCGACGAGTACGGAATGCTTGGATCAGGGACTAGGCCGGGATTGTCGCTCGTCGCAGTCACGGTGAGATTCTGCGTTTCGCCGCCGCCAGCGGTGATGCCGCTCAGGTTCACTGTCTGCGTAGAGGTATCTTCGTTGATGCTAGTCGTCGCGGGAACGATTGCTGTCAATGTGGGCGTGTCGTTCGCTGCGGTGACGGTAACGAACAGTTGCTGATCAAACGTCGCGTCGTCGGCGGTGTTCAGAATGCCGTCGAAGCCTGCATCGCGGACGGTGACGGTAATCTTCGCAGTTCCTGATTGGTCGGCGACAGGCGTGAACTGCAACGAGGCCGTGCTGCTGGGTGAAGTGTACGGCAGAATCGTGGGAGTTCCGGTCAAGGCAGCATTGTCACTCACTGCTGTCACGCTCAGCAATTGACCCTCAAACTGTCCAGCAGTGATGCCGGTCAGAGCTACTGTCTTCGTTCCAGAATCTTCGGCAACGATGACGGGATCGATCGATGCTAGTGTCGGCGCATCGTTGATTGGATTGACGGTGACCGTGAAGTGCTGATCAAAGGTCGCATCATCCGGTGTATCAAACAGCCCATCAGCACCGGCATCACGCACGGTGACGGTAATCTTCGCACTGCCCGACTTATTGGCAGCTGGCGCGTACGAAAGCACAGCGGTATTGCTTGGTGACGAGTAAACCACACCTGGATTCGGAATCAGACCGGTGTTATCGCTGACAGCCGTAATCTTCAGATTCTGCGTTTCGCCACCACCAGCAGTGATGCCCGCCAAATTCACCGTCTGCGTCAGTACATCTTCATCAATGGTCTTTGCAGTAATCGCATCCAGCGTTGGCGTGTCATTCACCGCCGTCACGTTAACGGTCAGCTCCCGGCTAAATGATCCGTCGTCCGCATTCCCGGCAATGCCATCGAGTCCCGCATCGCGCACCGTCACGGTGATTTTGGCGGTGCCGGACTGATTAGCAACAGGCGTGATCGAGAAGGAAGCCGTGCTGCTTGGTGACGAGTAAGGAACGCTCGGGCTCGGAATCAAGCCAGGGTTATCACTGACGGCAGTCACCGTCAGATTCTGCGATTCGCCACCACCGGCGGTGATGCCACTCAGGTTGATCGTTTGTGCGAGGGCATCTTCGTCGATCGTCAGCGGAGCGAGCGAATCGAGCGTTGGCAGATCGTTCTGGGCGTTGACGGTGACGGTGAACTCTTGCTCGGTGCTGCCGTCGTCGGAGTTGCCGGGAATGCCATCGAGGCCAGTGTCGCGCACCGTGACTTTGATCTTGGCAGTACCCGACTTATTCGCCACGGGCGTGAATTGAATCGAAGCGGTGCTACTGGGCGAGGTGTACGGCAGCAGCGTTGGCGTAGGAATCAGATCGGTGTTGTCGCTGATAACCGTGATCGATAGATCCTGCGTTTCGAGCGGCCCGGCGGTGATGCCGCTGAGTGAGATGGTCTTGGTCGCGGCGTCTTCGTCAACCGTCACATCGCTGATCGCGGCGAGCGTCGGCAGGTCGTTCACGGGATTCACGGTGATTGTGAATTCATGAAACGACGTCGCATCGTCGCTATTGCCGGCTACCCCATCGAAGCCCGCATCGCGCACCGTGACGTTGATCTTCGCCGTCCCCGATTGATTGGCGACAGGGGTGTACGAGAGTGTCGCGGTGTTACTCGGCGACGCGTAAGGGAGCAGCGGATCGGGAATCAGGCTGGGGTTGCTGCTAACCGCAGTGAGCGTGAGTGCCTGGCTTTCGCTATCGCCGGCGGTGATGCCGGTCAAGTTGATCAGTTGTGTCAACGCATCTTCGCTGATCGTGGGCCCCGCGACGGGCGTCAGCGTGGGCAAGTCGTTCACGGCGTTCACCGTCACTGTGAACTGTCGCTGCGCGAAACCATCGTCGCTGGTGAGCAGCACGCCATCGGGACCGGCGTCGCGCATCAGCACTTTCACAATCGCTGTGCCACTGGCCGCTGGTGTCAGGGTGTAATTGAGAGTGCCGGTGCTGCTGGGCGAAGTGTACGAAACGGCGGCACTGGCGACGACGGAAGTATCGGGAGTGCCGGCGAGATTCGTAATCGAGGTGATGAAGGCGACTTGCTGTGTTTCGCCACCCGTCGAGATGCCCGTCAGCGGCACGGCTGGGGGCGTCGAGTCCTCATCTACGGTTTGCGAGCTGATCCCTGCCAAGCTCGGCTGATTGTTGGCGAAAATATTGATCGCGGCATCCGCCAGCGCGTCGCTATCGGCATTCGTCGGCGGCGGTCCGAGCGGCAACAGTCCCTCGTTCAACTGTGTGACGATCGGCAGGCCTGCCGACGGCACATAAGAGTTCTGCAGATTGATACGCGTGGTGCCGGTCGGCGCGGTTTGCTTCATGCGAGCGCGAATGACGACCACTTGGCCGTTGGTTGCGGTCGACAGACCACCCACGACGTTCACGAGCAGGCCGATCTTGCCGGGCTCGCTCAGATTGGGATTGAGCGAAGCCATCAACGGGGCAGGCGTGAGCGCACTGCCAAGTGTGACCCCTTCGATGTCCATCACATTGGTATCGTAGGTAATCGCCAGGTCCATCGAGTACAGCGTGGCTGCGGGCGTGCCGTTGGAGTTCAGCACGACCGGAATTTCGACGACGTCAAGCTGCCCTTGCGCAGCCGTCAGATTTTGCGGCATGCTGAGCGTCCAGGCTTGGTCGACCGTCAGCAGAAAATCTTCCGTCGCGGTTTTTCCCCCGGCATCGGTCACGGTGACCGTCACGGTGGTGGTACCCGTACCAGCGACCGGTGTGGCAGTGAGGGTTCGGTTCGCACCCGAGCCACTGAAGACGATATTCGCGCTCGGCAGTACCGCCGGATTGCTCGAGGTCGCACTTACGTTGAGCAACCCAGCCGCAGTCTCCGTGTCGCCAACCGTAAAGTTCACCAACTTGGGCGTGTACGAAAGGGTCGATTGATCGGCAATCGCCGAGATCGTCGGCGCCACATTGGGAGCAGCTGTTGTTACCCGGATGTTGTCGATGCCAATCGCGTCGCGCAAGCCTGGCGTCGCAGAGGACTCACTATTTGACCAGCGTAAATCCAAAGACGCGCCCGAGGGGATGGTGACGCCAGTCAGAGTGATCGACTTAGTTGTTGCCAAGACAAAGTTAAAGTTGCCAGCACCAGAGGGGGTGTTGTAGTCGAGCGAGGGGACAGATATCCAATTTGCATCCTCATCAATCTGATACGACAAACTCATACTCGTGCCGACAACGGAATTATCGCGTACCCAGTAATCAAACGAGATAGTCGGGTCCTGGACGGCAACATTGTCGTTGTACACCCGCAGAGTGAGGTCGCCTGGCGTCCACTCGCCAGCAGATGGATTGATCGCGAAAAACCGATTCCCGGCAGCGGCATCGAAAGTATAAAACCCACCATTCGCGTCGTAAAACTCATCTCTCAAGCCTCGTGCAGGCTGCCCCGTGGTTTTGACGGATCCTGGCGTGACATTAAACATTGCGTTGGAAAAGCCGCTAGCAGTCCAAACATCCGAATCCAACTGCCCCACACCAGGAGTGTGGTGGAACCCCGCCGCTGCGTAAGTATTAAAGTCCTCCAGAAAATTGATCGCCATCATGCGGCGATCTTCCAGGCACTCAAAGCGGGCGAGAAAGTGTCGGCGAGTTGCTTCTTGGTTTACCCGGCGGCGTTTGCGCGAGGCGAGCTTGCCAGCGCGAGGAGCAGGGTCGCGATTGCGATCAGAGGGCGCAGGCTGCATGAACGGTCGGCTCCGGGCGAGTAAATCAGCAGCGGTCAATCAGCGAGGGAACGACGTAGGCAAGGCAATGTCAGCAGATACCAGGGCGGCCAGGTTTCAAGGACGAACTGTCTGCTTACAACCCCTTATTACGATACGGGTTGGAACACCGATCTTGGTGCAAGCCCCCCTTAAAGTCAAGCAATTGACGAGTCGCGCGTAGCAAATGGGCGCAGCGGTAGTATTGCGGGTGCTACCGAGCCCGAAAATCAGTTCGACCGTCGCGCAGCGGAGTTCACAGGGAGTGGCATGATCCGCACAGCTGATATAGCCGGAATCAGCAAGAATGTGGGGGAAGGCGAGCTATTTCGACTTTTCCAGGTCCGCTTTCGGCGTGGTGGCCGGGGCCACTTTCTCGGCACCCGGTTTGGCCGCGGCAGCCGGCCGCGGCGCATTGATGAGAGTGGTTACGGCTCCGACCGCCACAATCACCAGACCTACCAAGAAGTAAGGGCTGATCTCGACTTGTTTCTTATCGATATTCATCAGCACATAAGCCGACACCAAGGTGCTGACCACGGGGGCACAACCAAAGACCATCGGCATCACATAAAACGGCCCGGTCGGACCACCATAATTGAGCGCCATAATTAGGGCGAACGCGCCCAAGGCCCCGGCCGCTCCACCGGCAATGCTCAGCACCGTGCCGTTGATGGTCCAGCCTCGCATGAACCCGGCACCCTTTTCCATGCCGGTGAACTGCATCACCAGAATCGGGCCGATGATCGAGATCAAAAAGTAAGCGATGCCGACGCACAGAAAGGGCCGCAACCGCCCCGGTCCCATCCCTTCGGCGATGGGCCCCATGTTCACTACACCCTTGTGCAGAATGGGACCGTACGCACCCCAGAACAGCGCTGTCACAATGGCAAAGCCACCCGCGAGCAAATAGTTACTGGGCGAAGCTGGATTGGCCATGAGTCAAATCCCTCGGGGCAGATAGGCTGGCAGGAGAGTGGTTGGAGTGGAGCCAATATTCTAACTACAACCCAGCACCTTGCGCAGGGCAGTTGGCCGCGACAAATTCCGCTTGCATGACGGCTCGCCGAGCGCCATCCTGAGTGGTAATTCCCGCCAATCCCCCCTCCCATCCCCCTGCGAACCTGGCCATGCCTTGCCTGCTGCGTGCTTGCTGTTTCTGGGCCGTTGTTGCCCTCGTCTTGGGCAGCATCGTCCTCGGCAATTTGGCTCCCCTGGTCGCTGAGCCGCCCGATACGGCCTATGTTTTCCCCGCCGGTGGTCAGCGGGGGACCAAGGTGCAAGCTCGGATCGGCGGCTTCTATCTGCACGAACGGGCCCCGCTCGAATGGCTCGGTCAAGGGATCGCTGCCCCCGCCGAGATCGAGCGGACCGCTGTTCGCTGGTTCGAGGGCCCGCTGATCAAACAACCTGCCAGTCAGCAAAAGGAAGACTATCCTAAGGACTATGCCGCAGAACTAACGATCGCCGCCGATGCTCCGCTGGGAGTTCACGGCTGGCGTTCGTGGAATGCCCAAGGTGCTACGCCGGTCCGCCCCTTTATTGTGGGTGCTTTGCCAGAAGTGATCGAAAATGAAACCGATGGCGACCCGCTCCCCGTGGCGGTCACTTTGCCGGTGACAATTAACGGCCGCATCTTCCCCCGCGAAGATCTCGACGAATGGACCTTCGCCGCCGAAGCGGGCCAGGCCATCACAGTTGCCGTCACCGCCGAGCAGATTGGCTCGCCGCTCGAAGCCAAAATTGAAGTCAGCTCGGCCCCGGGCCAGATGATTGCCGAAAGCACCGGCACACTGAATCGAGATCCGCAGCTTCGCTTCATCGTGCCTGCTACCGGGCAATATGCGGTGCGAATCACCGATACCCGCGCGGGCGGTTTGCAGAACTATGTCTATCGGCTGACGATCACCGCCGGCCCGTGGATTGATTCGATCTATCCGCTCGGCGGTCAGCGCGGCAGCATGACGCAGTTCGAAGTGCTTGGCCATGGTGTTGAGACGATTGAAGCGACGGTGCCGCAGACGCCGGCGCCGGTCATTACGCATTTCTTCACTGGCCAAGGCGAAATGTTAAACGGCGTGACGTTGGAACTGGACGATCTGCCCGAGCTGCGCGAACAAGAGCCAAACAACGAACTGGCTCAGGCGAAGTCGCTATCGCTTGGCTCCATCGCCAACGGACGGATCGAACGGTCCGGCGATATTGATATCTGGTCGCTTGACCTCAAAAAGGGAGAGGCCGTTCAACTCGACGTGCGCGCGGCGAGGCTAGGTTCACCACTGGATGCCGTCCTTGTCATTCGTGATGCCACCGGCAAAGAACTGGCCCGGGGTGAAGACTTGCCGAATGGCTCGCCCGATTGCGAAGTGAAGTTCACGGCTCCGGCCGAGGGAACATTTCATGTCGCCGTCAGCGAACGGTTTGCCTCACGCGGCGGTGCCAATTTTACTTATCGTCTTCGCTGTACGAAGCCAGCGCCCAACTTTGCGATCGAGATCACTGTCGACGCGCTCGCTGCCGATGTGGGAGGCACGAAGAAGTTGCCGGTCACCATCACACGCACGGGCGGCTTCGCGGGAGTGATCACTCTTTCAGTAACCAATTTGCCCGCTGGAGTCACGGTATCACCGGTCGAGGTGAAGGCTAATCAGAACAAGGCAGACCTGGTCTTTACCGTTGATGCGACGGTACCGGTCACTCGCTCGGCAATTCGCATTGCTGGGAAAGCAGAGATTGAAGGCTCGGTCCAGGAGCGATTTGCTCAGATCGTGCCGCCGCAGAATAAGAATCAGCAAGGCGCGCTGGGGCTGGTTGAAGTCGATCACGTACTGCTGGTCACTTCGCTGGCGACTCCATTCAAATTCACGGGGCAATTCGATGTGCAGTACATTGCTCGCGGCTCGACCCTGCGGAAGAAGTTCGAAATTGATCGGGGCGGCTTCGAAGGTCCACTGTGGGTCGAGTTGAGCGACAAGCAGGGGCGGCACTTGCAGGGTGTGGTTGCTGGTCGTACCGAGGTGCCTGCGGGAGAGAGCCAATTCGAATTTGAAGTCAACCTACCGGCCTGGATGGAACTGGGGCGCACTAGTCGCAGCCAATTGATGGTGGTGGGTGAATTGGCCGACGCCGCTGGCAAGAAACACAAAGTCTGCTTCACCAACAATGGCCAGAACGATCAGTTGATTGCGCTCGTCTCACCCGGCCCGCTGCGCGTCGCGCCCGAGCGATCCAGCCTGGTCATTCATAAGAACGCGGAACTAACGATTCCGCTGCAAATCACCAGCGATCAAACGATTCGGCAGAGTCTCAAAATCGAGCTCATCATTCCCGAACACATGCGCGATCTTGCCGCGCAGCCAATCGAGGTGAAAGCTCAAGACCCGAGTGCAAAACTCGTTCTGCGCTGTGGCGACCATCCGGGTCCGCTCAACATGCCCCTCACCATTCGCACCACCAGCGAGCGGAACGGTAAGCCCATCATCGCCGAAGCACCGCTCACGCTGCTGCTGCAGCCTTGATGACGTTCGCGTTAATCCTGGTCCATCGGCACGACGGCCGGATGCTCAACCGCCGTTTGCGGGGCGACAAGGCGAGGCAGCCACCAGGTTCCCGCTTCGTGATGCACCTCGGGTAGAGGTCCGCGATGGCGCAGCAGTTCTTCGGCGGCGTGATGTCGCGCGGCGATGTTCAGCTGCGGCACAATGCCACCAGCGAGCAACAGCGTGACAAGCGTTAGGAGCGCGATCTTTTCGCGGCGTCCCATCTTCAGCGACACGCTCGAAACATGACGAGTACCGGTGAAGAGCACAAAGTAGGCACTGACAATCGCAATGCCGTTCAGAGCCGAGGCCACAACGACCGCGACGCCGACAAACGGATAGGTTTCGACCGCACCGTCGACGAGCAGCTCGGCGCCGACATAACCCATGGTGCCAGGAAAGCCCACGCTGGCGAGTCCCATCAGCATGAAGCAGATCGCCAGCAGCGGCATGTGCTCGTACAACCCTTGATAGTTGTTCAACTGCACGCGGCCGCGACGGGCTTCGATAGCTCGCATGGTCAGTCCAAAGCCGGTGAGTGACAGACCAACCGAGATCCAAACGCATAGCGCGCCGGTCAGACCTTGGACCGTGACCATTTCCAGGCCGACGAGAATCACCGCGGCATGGCTGAGGAACAAGTAGCAAAAGAGTCTTCGCCCTTCGGTCTGCACCAGTGCCATCGCGCCGGCATAAACGGCCGTGAAGAGGGAAATCAGGCCCATCGTCCGCATCACTTCGGCGGGGGCAATGGGCAGCACGAGTCGCACGGCTGCATAGACGCCGGCCAGCGGAGTGACGTAGAGAATCGCGGTGCCGAAGGTCGCTTTGTCGAACAGATCGGTGACCCAGCAATGAAAGGGAGCAATGCCGCAACGAATGAAAACCGCACCCAGCAGCGGCAAGACCGCCCAGAGCGATTTCACTTTCAAATCGCTTCCTTCGGATTGAGCGATGCCCCAGCCAATGACCATCAGGGCGATAAATAGGCCCATGTGAGCCAGGTACATATTGGCCGAGCGTCCCCGAGCCCGCAGTTCCAAAAAGGGTGGGATGGTGGCCAGGCTGAGAAACAAGATGACCAGCCAAGGTTCTTTGCAGCAGAACGTGGCCAGCGTGATGGAGGCGGAGAGCAACGTCCACGAGAACGAGAAGCGGCGAGCTTTCGAGCGGACAGTCGCGATGGCCGTGAGTGCGAATAGTAGCGCCGTGAGCGGCAATAGTGGCGCACTCACTTCATCGATCTGCAAGATCTCGCGATTGAAGAGCAACGTCGTGAGATGAAAGCGGTCTTGCGCTTCGCTGGCGCGCATGGCAATAAAATCGAGCCAGGTGCCGAGCGCGAACGCGAACGTGAGCAGCGTGAAGAACAGGCAATGGAGCCGAGCCAAGTCCGAGTCCTTGATGCGGCTGACCCAGATGGCTCCGATCAGCGGCAGCAGGACACAGATTTCGAGCCAAGGCAAATGCAACTCGGTCACAGAGTATCCTCCGCGGCAGTCAACGTGGACTTGGGCACTTCGGCGGGTGGCCCGCCGTCAAACAAGTCCGACCACCGACGCTCCAGGCCATCGCAGGCCCGCAGTACTTTCAAAAATGGCTCGACGAACCAGGTCATCATCCAGGAATCGAGATAACCCTTTTCAATCGCCAGGCGATAGAGCCAGGTGCGCGTTGTTTCTGGCAGCCAGCCGGCGCCGGGGCCCGTCTGCCGCGGCAAGCGATTGCCGAGTGCGTTTTCCAAAGTGCCGTAGTCGTACAACAACGTGGGGGCCCGCAAAAATTGCAACGTGCGAAAGCAAGCGTGGCCGAGGATGTGAATCAGCGCTATGTATTGCATGGGCTGCCAAAAGTAAGCAAGGCCGATCTCCATCACGATGATGCCGACCTGCGTTAACGAGGCAAACGACAGCGCCGATTTGATATCGGTCTGCACTCGACCCGCGAACGAAGCAAAGACGGCCGTGATCAGCCCGATGGCGATCACCGCTGACGACAAGACGAGCGAAGCAGCCAGGATCGGGCTGATGCGCAGCAGCAGAAACGCGCCCAAGTGGACCGAGAGTGCGCCGTAGAACACGGCACTCGAAGGAGTCGGGCCTTCCATGGCTCGCGGCAACCAACCGCTAAACGGGACCAGGGCGCTCTTGCCCGCTGCTGCCAGGATGAGCAAGAAGCCAACCAGCAGCAGGCTCTGAGCGGGGATATCGACGTGACCGCCGGGCCAAGCCATACCCGGCGCGCCCGTGCCGAGTAGCTTTTCGAAATCGCCGTGGCCGTTCAGGTGATGCATCACCACCGAGGCAATCAGCAACGCGGCATCGGATATTCGGTACACCGTCCAGACTCGCAGGCCGTTTCGCACGGGCGAGGCTCGCTCGTGAAAGAAGGCGACGAGCAGAGCCGACGAGAGTCCCACGAGTTCCCAGCCGGTGAAGAGGGTCTCGATGGTGCCCGCCAGTGAGGTGACGATCATGCCGAGTACAAAGAGCGAGTACATGACAAAGAAGCGGTTGTAGCCAGGCTCACGATGCATGTACCGACTGGCGAAGGCACCGATCACACCGCACAAGACAAACGTGAGGACCGCAAACGGCACCGACAGTCGATCGAAGACAAACTTCACCGAAAACTGATAGTCCTTTACATCGACCCAGTCGCCGACATCGATGGGAACGTAGCGAGGTCCCCAGATGAGCATTAGGACCAGAATCGATAGCGAAGCGCACAAGCCGACGGCGGTGCTGATCTGCACGAGCAGGGCGGTGGTTCGTTCCGAAATGGGTGCGCTGGCGAGCGTTAACACGCCGAGCACCACGGCGAGGAACAGCGGCGCGCAAACAACGATCAGCCCTAGCGCGCGAAAGATATCATCGTGGTCAAACATGAGAATTCGCTACTCGCGACCTGCTTTAGCTAGGAAGGTTCCGTCGGCGGCTGAATGGTGGCAAAACCCAAGTGCTCGCGCCAGCCTCGATACCAGTCGACCGACGAGGTGGCATGCGGCAGGCCGCGCACTTCCGGCGTATACGGCTCGAATTGCCCGTTGCGGAATATCTGCAGGTCGTTGCTGTCCGGATCCAGCACGGCGAGCTGTGCCCAACCATTGCGCAAGATGCGACCGACCGTCGGATCGCGATCCATAATCGCGAGCATGCGATCGGGCGTTGATTCAATCACAAACAGCAGGCGGAGCGGTTCGTGAATTTCGACACCTTGATGCGGCAGACCGGGACGCAGATCGCTGGAGTAACCATCCATCACGCCCAGCAAGGCGGTAATGTTGTGCGGCAGCTTGGTGCCGCTTCCCCAACCGGTGGAATCGACGGCCGAGAAAAAGTACATCAGGTTGATGCCCTGGCAAACCGGAACGACGGGAGCCAGAATGCGACCGAGGATCGTGCTGTTCGCATCATCGACCGTAATGTCGTACGAATGCATGAAGCTGCGGCGGTCCATATACAGGCCCCGCACGCGACTGCGGCGACCAACAAAGCACATTGCATTCGAGGCGTTACCAAACTCCGGCCTTGTTTGAGCCAGGTCTTCACTCCGCCCTTCGGCATGTTCGCGAGCGGCAACCGGAGTGATATCGAGCGGCGCGGAATAGAACCGCCGGCAACGCTCGTGAGCATTCCGCTCGCACACGCCTTCGAGCGTATCCATGGCCTGTTCGAAATCGCGATGATGCGATTTGGGGAGTAAGTCGAGATCGGAGAAGGTCATTGCATCGGTGGCCGTATTGTGCAAGCCGCCGAGAAACACGGTCTCGCGCGGAATGCACAGGCCGCGCGATTTCAAAATGTCACGGACGCGCGGATCGTTCAAAAACGAAGCGAGCGCTCGGGCGTTCGGTCCGCCGGGACTTCCCGAGCAAGCACCGCAGTCGTATGCCGATTTGTGTGGATTGTTCAAGCAATGCGAACCGTGACCGCAGAACAGAACCAGACGGGCAAAGTTTTCGATCAGCCCCATATCGCGGAGCATGCGCTCGCCGATGTTTGCCATTTCGTCGAGCGAAAAGCCGATCTGGGCGTCTTCCATGCCCGGTTCGGGCGTCTGTCGCTCGAGCCGCAAGCGAGTGATCTGGGGCGGCGCGACCAAACTCTTGGCTGTGCGACTCACTTGAGCCGTCCAGCGGGGAAACAGGACTCGCGCGACGAGCGGAATGGAAGCGAGTACGCCGAGCGAGGCTGTGAGCAACGCACCACTGGCAAGATTACGACTGCCGCGATGCATGTGCAGCGAGGTGGTGCCGATGGCTCGGCGAGTTTGCGCCAGCCGGCGGTTTGTTGCTTCGAAAGGAAGGACCGCTTCTTCAATGACCCAATGCTTGGGCCGCACAACGATGGGGCACAGCGTGGCGTAGTGAGCATCAGCTACCCCGCGATAGTACATGGCCACGCCGAAGAAACCGGCGACCGCAAATGTTTCGACGTCCGGCGCAAACTCTTCCAAGTGTCGCCGAAACGATTCTTCGCGGGCATCAATGCAAAACACTGCTTGAAAGCGCGGCTTGTCGACACGGCGTGCCGGCTGGATCGCATGCGCTGAGATGGCATCGAGCGCTTGAATGCGATACTGCCGCTCGAAGGCCAAATGAAAGATGCGCCGCCGCTCGAAGCTGTGAAATGCTTCGATCTCGGCGATCAAATCGCCCCATTGCTGCTTGCTCAAGTTCAGCAGTTGATAGGTATTCCAGCCCAGAACCTGCGCGAGCTGAAATGCCAGAAAGGCCCGCTGCTCGATGTTTTCGGGAGCCCGTTTGTGAATGACGCGGGCGTCGTTGGCGAGATCTTTCAGTCCGTCAGTGATGCCGAGCTTGGTGCGAGCAATGTGCGCGATCGCCAGACGTTCGAGCATGAGCCGCACGGCGACGAACTCGATCAGGCTGCCGGGCGGAGCAGGAACCGCGACGCGGTCGCTGCGGACTTCCATCTGCCAGAGCAGACCGGCCCAGCCTTGCAGGGCGAGAATCGAAGCAGTGAGGTACTCTCGTTCTTCCGCTGGTTTTACACCGAGTAAGTCGAGGGACTCGCGAATCGATTCGAGGGGAGTGAGCCCCGCTAGTTCGATGCGTTGCAACTCGCCGGGCAAACCCGCCAGCCAGCGATCGGGAGGCCCGCCGCTTTGGCTATACAGATGACTGAACGAGCGGAAGATGCCGAGATCGCGGTCGGGCAGGAGCCAATCGGCAAAGCCTTGATCGGCGAAGGCCGCACAAAATCGAATCAGCACTTCGTGAACGAGCGCGTCGCTATCTTCGCCGGTAGCTTCCAGCAGCAGATCGCGATGGCGGAGCGTCGGCAACTCGGCAGGAATGGAAGCAGGCAAACCCTGCACGCTCGCGCGGCAGACACGCCACAGAGCTTGCAGCGAGATCGCTTCCCAGGTCTTGGCTGTCCAGCGTTCCATGCTCGACGAACCATAGTGCTTGAGCAGATCGGCCAGCATCGATTGTGTGCGCTGATCTGATTCATCGGGCCGATAGTTCTCGCCATGGCCAGCCTGGCGGGCATCACGCATGATCCAGTGCTTGCTCTCGCGCAGGAACTTTTCGCGCTGCGAGTCAGAAGCTTCGGGGCGCAGATGCTGCAGCGCGTCGGTTTCGGCTATGAACCAGCGCAGTTCTTCGGCGGGACCGGTCCGCAGGGGGAATTGCAGCATGGCGAGCCGCAGGTCGAACCGCGTGGTGCTGCCGAACATTACCTCGTCGGCTCGGTCGGCTAGATCTTCCCGCACCACTTGCTGCACGTCGAGCAATCGAATCCGCCCCTGAGTCAACCGCTCGCGGTACTTCTCTTCGCTCAAGTAAGGCTGGCAATGAAACAGCCGGGCCCCTTCTTTCACACCTTGTTCGAAGGGGAGGTCTTCCAGTGCCTGCAAGGTGTTGAGAAACACAAAGGCGGTGATCGGTCCCTGGGTCGGCAACAGGTCGCCGATCTTGGTGATCTGCCGCTCCAGGAGGCTGAGATCGGCAGGCACGGAGGGTTTGACCTGCTCGTGGGCTTCTTCGGCGGGTCGTTGCATCGTGGCGGACACCGTGAGACCTCTTCATGGGGTGATTCATTGCTTGTACTTAGTATTCGTCGCAATGAATAGAAGCGATCTGATTACAACTTGTTTAGATATACCGAAACTCAATCTGCTGCTTGGGTTGGGCCAAAGTGGGAGCGCGCGGCGGGTTGCCGAAGGAAGCCAAAGAGGAGCGAGAAAACTAACGCTTCCGCAAGGTTCGGTGGAAACGGTGTGGCGAGGGAGAAGAGTGTCGCCAGCGAAAACGGACGCTTTGCTCGCTGAGAGCAGAGCCCGCTGAGTTCAGCATACCCGGAAGAAGCGTCAGCCGCCGCCAATGACCGGCAGAAAGTGAACTTCGCTGTTCGGTTGCAGTGCCGCCGAGAGCCCCTGGCGGGTGAAGCGATGGTCGATGGACACCTGCAAGCCGGGGAGCAGCTCACCCGCCAGGCACAGACGCTCGCGAATGCCGGGAAACTGCTCTTCCAGCCGCTTGATGGCCTCGGCGACCGTCTCGGCGGCAACTTCCACCTGAGCTTGCCCGTTCGTCAGGCCACGCAACTGGGCCGGAATGAAGACGGTCGGCATGGGCTACGACAGAACTTCCGTCACCGGTTTGGTCCCCGGATCGGTGAGAGGGAGCGGACGAGCGCCGACGTGGTAGTCCTTGCGATGATCGATGCCGACCGCGCGATAGATGGTGGCGAACAGTTCCGCCGCGCCGATCTTGCCATCCTTCACCGTCTTGCCGTCTTCGTCACTCTCGCCATACACCGTGCCAGGCTTAATGCCGCAGCCCGAGAGTGACGAGCTCCAAGCGCTGGCAAAGTGATCGCGGCCGAGACTCGAATTGATCTGCGGCGTGCGGCCGAATTCGCTGAGGGTGACCACCAGCGTATTCTCGAGCAGCCCGCGTTCGCTCAGTTCGTCGAGCAGGGCGCTCATCACGTGATCGAGCTCAGTCACGAGTTCCAGGTGCGTTTCAAAGTTCTGCCCGTGGCTGTCCCACCAGGCGCGCGAAATCTTGACGAACGGCACGCCCGCTTCGACCAGGCGACGAGCGACGAGGCATTGCTCGCCGAAGAGCGTGGGACCGTACTTGTCGCGGATGTTCTGTGGCTCTTTCGAGATATCGAAGAGTGTTTCGCTGGCCATCAGACCGCGGACGCGAGCATACGATTCGTTATGGCTGGCGAGCGATGCCGACTGACGTCCCTGGACGAAGCGTTCGCTGAGTAACTTACGCAGATCACCTCGCTGTTGATGATCGAGGTCGCTGATCTCGTCGAGCTTGCGCAGGTTCGGCGGCACGTTGCCTTCGGTAAGAAACATCGCGTTGTAGCGAGCACCCAGGAAGCCCGATTGGCTGACGGCACTGCCGCGACCTTCGGTGGCTGTATAAAAGCTGACGTAGTCCGGCACCTGGCTATCGATGCGGCCCAACTCGCGCGCGAGGACCGCACCCATGTCGGGATACTTGATCGTGGGCTCATCGCGGCGGCCGAGATGCATCAGGCGAGCACCGCCACCGTGATCGGCATTCTTGGTGTCGAGCGAGCGAATGATCGAAGTGTACTTCGACAGCCTGGAAGCCATCTTCGGCATCAACTCGCTGATCTGCACGCCCGGCACCGAAGTGTTGATGGCCCGGTAAGGACCACCCGTCGCGCGACCCGGTTTGGGATCGAACGTCTCCAGCTGACTGGCACCACCAGCGAGCCAGAGCAGGATCACGCGTTTGCCTTGCTGCTTCAATTCGCCGGCCAGCAGCGGATTCTGCAGCACGTTGAGCGCCGTCATATCGGCAGCGACAGCGGCGGTGGCAGCAGTAGCGCCGAGGAAACCGCGGCGGGTCAAATTCAGGTCGCTCATGATGGAATCCTTCATTGCGGATCAGCCCCTCACCCCAACCCTCTCCCCGGAGTACCGAGGAGAGGGAGTGAGGAGGTTAGTAATTAAAGCGGCATTCGCTGCTGGTGAGTAAGGCCCAGAGCAGTTGTTTCACCGATTCTTCGCGGCGGTCGGTACGAGCTTTCAAGTAATCTTCGAGTGCTTTCAGCTCGTCGGCAACGGGTTCGCGACCAAACACGTTCCAGATGGCTGTGGTTGCCAATTCGCGATCGTCGGTCAGCTTGGTCAGTTTGCCGAGCAGGTTGCTGCCGTCGGGGCGAAGCAAGTCGGTACTGATGCGGCTGCCGTTACTGAGTGAAAGTGCCTCGTCGATGCTCACTTGAAAATCTTCGCCGGGCAGTTCGAACTTGTCGCCGAAGCCGCGGCCAAAGCTTTCCAGTTGCTGAGCCTTGGCGTCGAGAGCATCGCCGGCCAGGTCGGCCGGGTATTGATCGGGATTGACGGTCGCCACCTTCAGTGCGGTGCCGTATTGCCACGGCGTGAGGGGACGGATGATGCCGACGGCGAACATCTCATCGCTGGGGCGCTTCTCGGTCGAGTTCCACAGGCTGCTGCGGGCGTAAGCGTCGCTCAGCACGATACCGCGCGTGAGACGAGCCAGATCGTAGTTGTGCGTTTGCAAATCGCGCGCGAGCCAGGCGAGCAATTCCGGATGGCTGGGCGTGTTTTCGGAATGCATTTGATCAACGGGCATTACCAGCCCGCGACCCAGAAACCGATTCCACACGTGGTTCACAATGGCTCGCGAGAGAAACACGTTCGCTTCCGGGGCGAGGGCAATCTCGACCAGCTTGGCACGCCGGCTGTATTCTGGGACCGGCGGAGCCTTCTTGTCCTTCTTCAGTTTTTCCAGCAGTTCCTTCTCGGCCTTCTTTTCTTTGTCGTCGGGCTCTTTGTTCTCGGGCTCGTCAAAGACCTGGCTGGTGAGAAACATCAGCTTGGCTTGCTTCGATTCGCCGGCGGTTGTTTTGAACTCGACCAGGCCATACGACTTTTCGCCGACGTAATCGCCCGCTTCGAACGACCGGGCGAAGAACGACTTCATGCCGAAATAGTGATCCTGCTTCCAGTCAGCGACCAGCGGATGATCGTGGCACTGGGCACAACTGACATTCACGCCGAACAGGAGCGAGCTGGCTTCGGCGGTCAGTTTGTCTTGATCCTTCATGCGGGCTTTGACGAAGCCGATCGCTCCCTTTTGCTCGGGGTCGTTCTCTTGACCGACGAGCAGTTCGCGAAAGATCTTGTCCCAGCTGCGATTCTCTTTGAACGCTTCGGTGAGATACGTGCGGAGCGAAGCATTCGTGCCGCGCATCAGCAGGGCATCGAAGGCAGCTCCTTGCTGGCGCGCAAATGCGGGAGCAGCCAGCAGTCGCTCGACCATTTCGCGGCGCTTGGCGGCATCGTTCGATTGCTGAAAGCTCTTCACTTCGGCAACGGTGGGGGGGCGACCATGCAAATCGAGCATCGTTCGCCGCAGCAGGTTCGCATCGTCGGCCAGCGGGGCAGGCTCAATGCCATTGGCCTTCAGTCGGGCGCCGACGTAATGGTCGACGGCTTCTTCAATCGACTTGTCGGCGGGCAGCAGTTCTTCCTCGCCGCGCGCCACCGTAGCTAGGGGCGAAACAAGCAAGCTCAAGATCAGGAGCCATCGAGGCATCAGCGGGCCTCCTGGTTGTGGGCTATGTCCAAGGATTGTGATCCGGGAGCGCAGCCGCAATCAGGCAAACAAAGGTGGGAAATACAGACTTGGCGGGAGAGTCTTTATTGTCAGCCAGTTTGCAGCTCAATGCAAGCTGATTTGGCGGAGAGCGGAAGGGGCCGATTTTGAGTGACGAGTCTGGTCACGGACTGATCGGCTGTGGTCATGGCTTAGCCCGATAAGGAGCGCAAGCAGACAAAGGCGATACTTGTCAAAAATTAGGGATCAAAAAGTTCGACCACTTCTGCCGTCCAGCCTGCGTCGGACTTGTTGACTTTCAATGATGCGTTGCAACCGCCGATGACGCCTCCATTGCTGCTGCCGCCAGCATTGAAGATAGCTACGCGAACAACTGCAGTCGGGATCAACGATTCTGACTTCGTCTCAATTGAAAGTTCTTCTAAGCGAAGGCCCAGGACTCGGAACTGGTTGGTCCCATCGTCTGCCAGTGGTACGCGACCAAGATGCACTTTGTAACCGGTCGTCGCCGGAAATGCTGGACTTGGCCACAACGCCTCGCCACTTTGGAGGCAAAGCTCGTTCGCTTCTGAAGTTCCATAAAACTTCACTGCCGACGATGTTTCGGCGGACGTAAGGATGCACCGCAGCGTGGCGTCGGCAATTAGATACTCGTCCGACTCAAAGATGACCAGCGGAGGTGTGGTGTCTCGCGCTACAGCGGGCGAATCATCGGGAGCAAGCGTCGGTCCTGGCGCACATCCGCAAAGGAGAATCATCAAGCACAAAAGGCGGCGTAGCATGAAGTTCATGTCCCGATTCTATCCTCGCCTCAAAAAGCCCCGCCAGAGCAACGGGGCCAAATCGTCCTACGGTCCTACGCTCCATAGTTCAGCAGTTCGCCGAATAGTTCATCGAACGACCACGACTTGTCGGTGAGTGCCGAGGCTAGCTCCGTAACCAGACTCGTCACTCAAAACCGGACGGTAGTGCGGAATTAAGTGGACCTGAGAAAACAAGGGAAGCTACTGCCAAGGTCCCGGCCTTACCTTGCGGTCAATCTGCTCCAAGGGCCAATACACCCATTCGCCCCAGCGACTGGCCCTTCCATAGTGATTTGAAAGGTCTGGCCCGGGGACAGGTATGTTTCGTGCGCGAGGATTAACCAGCGCCAGATAGCTCCCCACATATAGCAGCGGCAGGAGTAGCAAGACGATGGCGACAATAAGGGGTGCGCGGTTGGTCATCGTGAAGCTCCGCGAAAATCATTTACGGATTCCCAGAGGACACCAATCATAAACGCTGAAATCAACGCATAGAAAGCGATCCAGATTGAGGCCACTATAGGAACTGGCGCTGCGCCGCAGAGATTCAAGACACCGGATGCAAGCAAGATTACGAAGATTCCTTTCTGGCCCAAATGCCGCAGTGTTGTGGCAAGGCTCTTTTGTTTCGCAGTTCTCTCGCTAAGACGCTCGTCCATGCACCCATTCTAACCGCATACGAAAAAGCCCCGCCAGGGTTCGCGGGGCTTGATTCTGCCGATCCTATGATCCTATGCAGCAATCACCAGCAGCAATTCTTCGACGCCCCAAATGTGTCCGGCCAAGTTGCTGGCCATCGCTGGCCACATGCCTTTCAGCGAACGATGCTTGCGGCAGAAGTTGTAATCGGGCCGTAGGCCGCAGAATTGTCGTCAGGAATAATTTATTACTTACTTGACAATAGATCAGAACTCGGCGCTAATGTCAAGATGTGCTCTCACTGCAAGGTGATTCGAGTCGCGGACCGCGCTGCGCAGTGGCGCTGGCGTCGTGCTTGCCGACATGTTTGTGGGTGAGGCCGAGGCGTGGGAGGTCTGAGGGCGAAGGAACGGTCGTGGGAATGAACTGTCGCTCACCCGTCGGGTTACCTGAAATCGAAGGAGAGAAAAGTGGCTGACCGAAAGTTGTCGACGGTTGGCAGTTCGATTAATGGCTGCGAATCCTCCCATCGCCTCGCGGAGTGCCGCGCGAATTCAGGATGGGCTGTGAAGTTGGGTAAAGATAATATTTGGTTATCAGCAAACCGCCAAAACAGGACAATTAATCATCATAAAGTACTGACGCACAACCGTTTGTGGAAAATGGTTATCGCGAAAAAAACGGCAAAAAAGTTATCAAAAGCGGTTATCAGAGGTGCCGACGAGTGGGCGACAGCGCGCAGCACGAACCCAATGCCAGCGGTGCGAAGATCGCCGCTGCTGAAATCAGGTGGCGACTGATCCTCTATGGCGATCCTACTTATCAGTCTGTGTTTGTTCGTCGAGCGGAGTGACGACGAACGGCGGCAACTTCCTCTTAGCGGAGCGAGGTTAGCAGCAACCAGCTCACCTCGATGCCGTTGGCTGGCGCAGCCACTTCGCTTGCGAGCACTGCGCTGCAAGGCTTTCATCGTGGCAGAGTCAATTGTGCGACTCGACACCACCCTGCTAAGACTCTCATTACGCCAGGCGCAGTTGATTCTCAACTCGCTTGACGACATCTTCCAGGCGGCAGTCCCCTTCGGGCAGCAGCAGGCTTTTGCCGCTGACGAGCCATTGGCTCACTTTGTCCTCGGCCGAGATGACCGTGGTGTGACTCTTCCGGTTGAAATGCTTGCCGATTTCAGAGAGAGCAGCCCGCGTGTACTTGCGGGCCAGCCACATGGCGAGCATGCGCGGATGGCTGACGGCAGGCGACTTGCTTTCCGATTGCAGCGATTGCTCGTCGATGCCGAACATGTCGCAAATGGTCGTGGTGATATCAGTCAGGCGAACGGCGCGGCGATTGACGCGTACGAGATCGGCAAGTGCGCGCTGGGCGAATGGGAGGTCGATGCGACAATGGAGCGCTTCGCTGGTGGCGTGCAACCGATTGAGCGCGCCGGCCAGTTGCCGAGCGTCACCATCGAGTTGCGTCGAGAGCCACTCGATGACGGTGCGCGGCGTCGGTGTCGCATGACGGCTCGCCATCTGTTCGAGCACACCGAGCCGCGTCTGTGTATCGGCGGCATCAATGGCACAAATCAAACCACCCGAAATGCGATTGACCAGTTCGCTGCCCAGATTTTTCAGTTCACCCAAGCTGCGATCGGCGGCAAACACTACCTGCCGGCCAGCCCGCAGCAGCGTATCGACCGTGTGCTGCAACTCGACGAGCGTCGATTGCTTCCCGATGAAGAACTGCAGGTCGTCGATCAGGAGCAATTCCACATCGCGATACTTCCGCCGAAAGCTGGGCAAACCCGAGCCCCGCAGCGCTTCGACAAATTGCGTCGTGAACTGTTCCGCCGAGAGGTAAATGGTGCGCCGGCTGGGTGCGGTTTGCCGAGCGGTTCGCCAGGCACCTTCCAGCAGGTGCGTCTTGCCGCAGCCTGGAGGTCCCGAGATGAACAGCGGCGAATAACGGCCCAGTTGCGAGAGCAGGTTATTGATCGCCGCGTGCGCGAGACGGTTCCCTTCCCCGACGACGAACGAATCTAAAGCGGCAAAGGTACGTCGAGCCATTCGATTGACGGGAGGCGAATCAGAGGGAGCAGCGGCAGGGTTTGGCGAAGAACCATTGTTACCTGACGCAGGCATGCTCGGCAAACGGAATATCACCGGCATCGATTGCGGTTGCTCGCCAACTGGCGGCAGCAGCGGCGCGGGAGTTGGAACGGCCAATGGACCTGCGGCCACAGGAGAAGAGAACAGCGGCGTTGAGAGGTTGGCAACTGGCATGGTGGGCGAAACATTCATCGGCTGCTGGGGCCGAGAAATTGCGGTTGATTCCGTCGCCGATACAGTCGCTTCTGCCACCTTCAAATCAACGGTCGCTTGTGGACCGAGGACTTCGTGGGCAGCGTTCGATACCTCCGCGCGTAACTTGCGCAGACGTTCCAGCCGGAAAGTATTGTGGGCGAACAAGGTCAACTGCAGTCCACTGGCTTTCCAGGTGACGCCGTCGGTCGCCCACATCGTCACACGATCTGCTCCGACCTTGCCGATCAGTGCTTCCCGCACCAACGACACGATCTGCTGTTCATCCATGCTCACGCTTAACGCATCCTACGCGCGCACCGCTAGCGCCGAACTTCCGAAGGGGGAATGCACCGTGCTTGAGAGAAAGCTCAAGTCGGTGGCTGCCGGCGATTGCAGCGCGAGTCCTGAAAGGAACAACGAGCCCGCTTCGATTGCTGGCTCGCATGAGTGATTGCCCGTTACGACGTCGGCGATTGTAGCCGTGCTAGCGGAGGTGAAAAGCAGCGAGCGCGAGAAAACTTCACTCCGTCTTCATGCTCCGCAGGAAAGAGGCAAAAATCGCTGGCAGCGATGCGTCGCATGAAGATTGTGAGAGCCCCGCCCATCGTGGAAAACGTGTCAGCGCAGCTGACACAACGCTGAGCGGAAATAACCGAAGTCGTTGCCTGCGAATCAGTTCGTGAAAAGTCGCAGAGCAAGATTTCGCGCCCCCGCACATTGCCGCGAGCCAACTGACTCGCGAGAATCGTGGCTGGTCACAGGCGATTGCGGTGAACCCCGCACTAGGGAGATTGGGACATGCTTCGCTGCTCCATCCGAGAACTGCTACTGGTCACCCTCATCGCCGCACTGGCCGTTGGCTGGCTCGTCGACCACCGGGCGCAAGCGTCTCGGCGAACCGCTGCCGAGTTGAAAGCCAAGGCGGCTGCCACAGACGCCAAGTTCAATGCGCTGGAGATGGCGCGTGTTCAGGGGCAACTCGACTTCATCAAAAAATACGGGCTCCCCTTCCGGACGACTCCGTATGAAGAACACACCTTGGAAATGCGCCTGCCCGAACCGCCCTTGCGCGATCCCGACTTGTAGGCCGAGCTTTCAAACTCCCTTCGCGCGTCCCATGCGACGTAAGTCCGCGCGGCAACGGTCTCCCAGCGAACCAACTTGTTCCACAATCGCGGCAAAGTTGAACACCCCCCTTTTGCGTTCGCGCAAGACTTACGGCCAGCGAACATCCAGCCGCAACTTTTTCGCCAGATCTCGCTTTACTCTTCGGCAACCAGGCGGCTGCATTCCGTTGCGGCTAGCTGGCATTCAGTGTGGGGCCATCTAGAATGAAATTCGTGGTCGCAGGGATTCCTCCGCGCATTGACAGTCGGGACAACCACGGCAGGTGATCGCCAACATCGTCCGTTTCCCACCGAGGGCTCCCTGAAGCTGCAGCTGGTCTGTGAACTTTTGTGTCCCTTGGGCGCACCAAGAACTCAGGCGGTTGCTGCGCGCCTGCACAGCCAGCAGCGGCCGGCGTCAAGCTTTTCCGCCAAACGATTGCCCGCTCGAACCCGTCTTGCTTGTCGACCGCAGTTCTCACTCACGTCTACAACCTTGCTCTTCTTCCTGAAGGAATTGTGCTCATGGCTAATCCAGCGGCCGCCGATGCGGCTAGCCCCGACGATCTGAAGGCGCTCGAAAATCTGAAGACCGCCTACAACGCGGTTCGCAACGAGCTGGCAAAAGTGATTGTCGGCCAGGAAGAAGTGGTCGAGCAAATCCTGATCGCCATCTTCGCCCAAGGTCACTGCCTGCTGGAAGGCGTGCCCGGTCTGGCGAAGACGCTGATGGTCAGCACACTGGCTCGTTCGCTGCACCTGCTGTTCAATCGCATTCAGTTCACCCCCGACTTGATGCCGTCCGACATCACCGGCACCGAAGTGATCCAGGAAAACAAGTCGACCGGCGAGCGCGGTTTTCGCTTCCTGAGCGGACCGATTTTCTCGAACATCATTCTCGCCGACGAAATCAACCGCACACCACCGAAGACTCAGGCCGCGCTGCTTGAAGCAATGCAAGAACGCCAGGTCACCATCGGCGGCCAGCGCCACTCGTTGCCCGCGCCGTTCTTTGTGCTCGCCACGCAAAACCCCATCGAACAAGAAGGCACTTATCCGCTGCCCGAAGCTCAGCAGGATCGCTTCATGTTCAAGGTCTTCGTCCGCTATCCCGGTTACGACGAAGAATTCCGCATTGCCGAAACGACGACCACCACCTTCAGCTCGACGGTGAAGGAAGTTCTCTCGGGCGAAGAGATCATTCGCCTGCAGCAGTTGGTTCGCCGCGTCCCGGCTGCTCCACACGTGATTCACTACGCACTGCGACTGGTCCGCTCCACTCGCGTGCACGAAGGAGAAGCTCCTGCGTTCATTAAGGATTGGGTCAGCTGGGGCGCTGGTCCCCGCGGTATGCAATACCTTCTGCTGGGTGCCAAGGCCCGCGCCATGCTGCAAGGCCGGTTCTTTGTGAACACCGACGACATCAAGGCCGTTGCTCACCCCGTGCTTCGTCACCGCGTGATCACGAATTTCAATGCCGAGTCGGCTGGTATCTCGCCCGACAAGGTCATCGACAAGTTGCTGGAAGAAGTCCCCGCTCGTCGCCAGGGAGACGATGTCGCCCCCGAACTCAAGCGTGCGTTTTCGTAAAGAGCCTCTTGTAGGCCGGAACAGCTTGTTCCGGCCTACCATTCGCCGCGCCCGCAGTTTTCAGTAGTCAGGACCGTGCATGACCGCGCCGCAGCTACCAAAGTTTCTCGATCCCCCCACGCTGGATCGCATCAAGCGGCTCGACGTTCGCGCTCGCCTCGTCGTCGAGGGGTTCATCTCGGGTCAGCATCGCAGCCCGTATCACGGCTATGCGGTCGAGTTCGCCACGCACCGCGAGTACTCGCCGGGCGACGACATTCGCCATATCGACTGGAAGGTGTGGTCGAAGACGGATCGCCATTACATCAAGGAGTACGAAGAAGAAACCAACATGCGCTGCACGATCTTGCTCGACTGCAGCAAGAGCATGCGATATGCACCGCCGTGGTCGAAGTTCGACTATGCCGCGACTGCCGCGGCCAGCCTGGCTTACTTGCTGCAACAGCAGCAAGACGCCGTGGGCCTGGTCGCGTTCAACACCAAGGTGCAAAAGCAGATTCCTTCGAGTTCGCACCCGAATCATCTCAAGCTGCTCATGCACGAGCTCGAGCAACTACAGCCTGACGATCAGACCGACGTCTCGCGGGTTTTTCCCGAATTGGCTCAGCAAATTCGTCGTCGCGGCCTCGTGGTCCTGTTCTCCGATCTGTTCACCGACATTCCCACGCTCTCGGAAGCGCTGCGACAGTTTCGCCTCCGCAAGCACGAAGTGATTGTGTTTCAGGTAATGCACGACGACGAACTGACCTTCCCATTTGAAGACAACACCCTCTTCCGCGGCTTGGAAATGGATGTGCAGCTGCACACCGAGCCTCGGGCGCTGCGCAAAAGCTACTTGGAAAATGTCGAGAAGTTTCTCGAGCAGGTGCGCAAGACCTGCGCCTCGGCTGGTATCGACTACGTTCTGATGAACACCAAAGAACCGCTCGACGCGGTGCTGGGCACCTATCTCACCTTTCGCCAAAAGGTCCGCCGTTCGGCGCTACGTCACTGATGTTTCCTTTCCTGCAAAGCTCGCCCAGTCTGAACGGCGAAATGTTATCTCCACTCGCTCAGGCCGAATTACTCACCGGCCTCAGCAGTTGGCTGACGAATCCCCTGCTGTTCGTGGCCGGTGCGGCGGCGGTCAGCGTGCCGATCATCATTCACCTGCTCAACAAGCGAAAGTTCAAAATCGTCGATTGGGCGGCGATGGACTTTTTGCTCGATGCCGAAAAGAAGAACCGCCGCCGCGTGCGTCTGGAGAACTTGATTCTCCTGCTGTTGCGTTGCCTCGCTATTTTTCTCATTGGCATGCTCCTCGCGCGGCCGTTTCTGCCCACCAGCATGACCGGCGGCTTGATCGACGCCGCGCAGTTCGAGCGGATCGTGCTGCTCGACGATTCCCTCAGTATGCAGGCTCGTCAGGGGAACGATTCGATCTGGGAAGTGACGCGCAAACGACTCACCGACCTCACCAATGCCCTCGCCGATGAAGATGCCGACAACAGCCTAACGCTGATTCTCACTTCGCGTCCCGACAAGCCGCTCTACAACGGCGCGCATCTCTCGCGCGAGAGCGTCGTCGAAATCAACGACACGCTCAGCAAGCTCGAACCCAGCGATCGTCCCGCCGCGCTCGCCGCATCGCTCAAGGAACTCGAGCAGTACCTCTCGACGCAACAGGCCAACATCAATCGCGTGGTCTACATCGTTTCCGATCTGCGTCAGCACGATTGGCGCTCGACCGACGATGCGACCGAGTCTCCCACCAAGATGATGCAGCGGATCAGTAAGGTCGCTTCGGCCACCTATGTCGTCGATGTGGGCGATGCCGAAGATCGCAACCTGGCCATCAGCGAAGTAAAGCCCGAAGGAACGCTCGTCGAAGGTGTTTCATCGCGTTTCGATGTCGCAGTCACCAATCACGGCAGCACCGATGCCAAGGATGTCCGCGTCAAGTTCATCGCTGGCGAAGCCTTACCGCTACAAAACGAAATCGAAAAGATCTCGCCCGGCGAAACCGTCAGCACCAGTTTTTCGTTCGCCTTTACCGGCGACGAAGAACTCGATGCCAATGCTCCACCCGGGCAACTCTCGCCACGCAAAGTCAGAATCGAAGTCGGCACCGCCAGCCAAGGCGAAGATGATCGCCTGCCCGCCGATAGCGTCTCGTACTTTCCTGCACGGCTTGTGCGCGGCATTCCTGCTTTGATTGTCGATGGCGATCCCTCCTCGGCATTCGGTAAAGCCGAGTCCTTCTATCTTCGCCGCTCACTCGCGCCGGCCGGACCTGTACCCAGTGGTGTCGCGGCCGAAGTGGTCACCGAGAATGAGTTCGAATCGCTGTCTCTCGAAAAGTATCAAGTCATCTTTCTTTGCAACGTCTATCGCTTGGGCGATAAACCTCAGGAGACGATCGCCAAGCTGGAGAAATGGGTAGCGGCCGGTGGCGGGCTCGTGATTTGCCCCGGCGATCAAATCGACGAGCAGTTCTTCAACGAGTACTACTTCAAAAACGGCGAAGGGCTCTCGCCACTCAAGCTGGAGAACATCAAGGGTGATGAAACCGAAGCAACCTGGGCCTTGCTGCGTGTTGAACAGACGAATCACGAAGTGCTGAAGGTCTTTGCCGGGCAGAACAATCCGTTTCTCGATAACGTGAAACTGTTCCGCTACTGGGGTACCACCGTCAAGCCCGAGCAAGTTGGCAGCGTGGTTTCGATTCCCGCCCGGCTCAACGATCCGGACGAATCGCCGGCCATTGCCGAGAAGTCGTTCGGCAAGGGACGCGTTGTGACTTGTGCGGTCCCCGCCGATGCCGATTGGTCGAACTGGACCAGCGACCCAAGTTACTTGATCGTGATGCAGGAAATGGTTCGCTATCTGTCGGGAGATCGTGGTGATCGCGGCCTGCTGCGAGTCAATCAGCCGATTCGTCAGCCTTTGGATCTGACGCAGTACGAAATCGATGCGTCGCTGCTGGGTCCGCGCGAACGGAAAGCCAACGTGCAAGCTGTGGCTGCCGAGAAGGCCGGCGAACAAACCGTTTGGCAACTCGAGTATCCCTCCACCGACCTGCAAGGCTTTTATGAACTCAAACTGGCTCGTCGTAACTCGCCGCCAGAAAGCGTCTTGTTCGCCGCCAATGTCGATCCGGTCGAAGGTGACTTGAAGCGTGTCGACCTGACGACGCTGAAGAAGGACTTCGGCGACGCCAAGATCGAAATCGTTTCGGCCGAGCAGGTCGGTACGCTCAGCAGCATTGGCTCCGATACGGAAGTCTGGTGGTACTTGCTGTGGGGCGTAGTGTTTGTGCTTTGCTCCGAGCAACTGCTGGCCTGGTGGTTCGGCTGGGCGCGTTAAGGCGGGGATCCAGCAGCCAATGATTAGGCAACGAGCGTTGGCAGGGGTAGGATCGAGCAATCGATTGTGACGTTTCGTAAGGATGGGAATTATGGCTAACAAATCACCCGCTCGCTCGCCTCGCCACTCGCAGCCGCACCCTTCGCGCGGCGAGGCCTCGTGGCTGCTCGTGCTGCTGGCTGGTTTGCTCGTCGCGCCCGTCGCGATTCAGCTCACAGCGTTCGCGCAGGTACCAGCACCGAAGCCCGCCGCCAAACCGGCAGACCGCGCCGAGAAAGTAAAGGCCGTTGATGCCGCGTCCGATGCGATGGAAGACTTGTCGGAAGCCCGCTTCAAAGGCGGCGCGCCGCTCAAAACCGATCCCGAACAACAGCGACTACTGAAGCGGGCTGAACTGTGCGTCGAAGATGGCCGCTTCGATCTCGCCACGGTCCTCTGGCAAAAAGTGCTCGACGAAGCGGGCGATACGCTGATGACTCGCGACGGCCGCTTTTATACCTCGCTGGCTGAAGAAGTCGAACGCACGCTCATCACCTTGCCTCCCGAAGCCCTCCGCACCTATCGCTTAACCGCCGATGGTCAGGCTGAGCTGATCCTCGCGCAAGCCACGCCAACCGATGAAGAAAACGCGCTGGCCGAAGTGGTGCGTCGCTACTTCATGAGTGCCGCTGGCGACGATGCAGCTTACAAGCTCGCCTGCCTGGCTCTGGACCGTTACGATTTCGTCGGCGCCAGCCGACTGCTGGCCAAGATCATCGAACAACATCCCGATCCTTCGATGCCCAAGAGCGAAGTCCTGCTACGCCTGGGTGTGGCCAGTGCGCGGATGGGCGATCGCGAGGCCGCGGGCAAGTGGCTCACGCGTTATGCCTCGGCGGGTGGCGAACGCCCGAGCAGTGAAGTGTTCGACCTGGTTCTCGCCGATGTGCAAAAGGCGACTCAGCAAACGGTCGCCACAGGCGGCCTTTCCGAGAATTGGCCCATGGCGCTCGGCAATGCAGCCCGTACCGGCTATCAGCGGTCACTCCCCAGCGAAGCCACGGCCCGCACGCTCACCGAAGCATTTTCGTTTCAATTCACCCTGGCCGCTGCCGAGGGGACTCAACAAAATCCCTGGGGCGGCATGATGGGAGCCATGGGCTTGCATGGTCGCCCGTTCAACAGCGGTGGCCGCAACATTTCGGCCATCGCGCGCGAGCCCTTGGTCGCGCAGTGGCGACAACATCAATGGAAGCCAACGTCGCAACTGATATTCGACAAGGGCATGGTCATCGTCAAAACCGCCGATGAGTTGGCCGCATTCAAAGACACCGCCGTCGAAAGCAAACCAGCCTGGCACACGTTCATGCAGAACGAATACGTGCTCGATGGCCAAACGGCCGACATGGCGCGCATGCAAATGCAGGGTGGCGTGCCAGGAGTATCGAACAACGACCCTCGCTCCGCGCCGGAAGTCTTCTTGTTTGGCGATCGCGTGCATCAATCGATGTCGCTGCACAATGGAGTGGTCTACACGATCGAAGGACGTCGCTTTCATGCGAACAGCCCTACCGTGCCTGGCCAGGCACTGCTCAACAAACCTTGGCAATGGAACGTCACGCCGCGGCGCACCCGCAGCAACTTTCTGGCGGCCTACTATGCCGTGTCTGGCAAAGAAGTCGGTCGACGTGCGGCCAGCGACGAAGACAAAGAAGGTTCGCAGGATGTCGGCTTCCTCGGCGCTCCCGTGGGCTTTGGCAACCTGGTGATTGCCCCCGTGACCGATGCCGGTGCCATTTGGCTGTATGCGATGGAAGATCCCCGCCTCAACAAAGAGGGGACCTACATGCCCACCGTCTGGAAGAGCTATCTCTGCGACGAGCCTTCGGCTGGCTGCAATGCCTGGTCGACCATCGTGCCTGCTATCGATGGCCGCGATCTGTATGTGACCTGCGGTACGGGTGTGGTTTTCGCGGTCGATGCCGTTTCGGGCAATGTTCGCTGGGCTGTGCGCTATCAACGCGACGGCAAGGCCGACACGCGCATGCGAAACTACGGCAATCAGCAGCACCGCATCCAGCCCGTAGGCTTCGAAGACGATGTCGTCATTCCGCATGGCCGCTCGCTGATCGTGATGGCTTCCGATTCCAACTCCATCTCCGCCCTCGATCGTCGCACGGGAGAGATCCTCTGGGTTTCTCCTCGCGCCGCCACGCCCACCGTCGACGACTTGCCCGTCACCTACTGCCTGGGCGTGAAAGACAACAAGCTATTCCTTGCGGGTAAGAACATCATTCGCACCATCAAGTTGCCCGGGGGTGGTCGAGGCTGGGAACGCGAAATCGAAGACTCCTTTGGCCACGGCGCCCTCACCGCCGACGCGCTCTACATGCCCGTGAAGAATTCCATCCTCAAGCTCGACCTGGAGACCGGCAAAGAACTGGGCCAGGTCGGCGTAGCGTTGCCCACCGACGATCCGGTTGGCAATGTTTACTCCGATGGTCAAAAGCTGTGGGTCGCGGGGGCGGGTCGCGTGTATGCCATGACCACGCTCGAACATCGGCTCACCACGCTCGCCGCGCAGATCGACGCCGGCGATCCCGAAGCCCAGCTGACACGGATGAGGCTCACGTTCAAAGACAATAAGCTTGACTCGGCCCTCGGCGACTTGCGCGGTGCGTATCAACTGTTCCGTCAAAAGCTGAATCCCGATGATTCCGCGAATCGTCTCTTTCTGGCGATGCACGAGTTGAAGTTGCCGCAGGAGAAACCGCTGATCGCTCTCGGCCTGCTCAACGAGTTTTTCGTGCAAGGCTCGCCAGCGCCCCTGTCGGCAGAACTGAAAGCCAAGCGCGCGGACTTGCTGCTGGGCTCGCTGCGCATCGCGCGGCAGAACAAGGCGGCCGGACTCACCGAAGCGATCCTGAATCTTTCCACCCTGCTCGATAGCGATCACCTGGTTCACTCGGCTGCGGCTGCCATTCAGGCGAGTGCCACTGCCGAAGATCGCGACCGGCTCACCGCTGCTGTGATTGGTAACGAACGCAATGCGCAGGCGATTGCCATCGGCGGGCTCGCGAAAATCGCCGGTGCCGAAGCCAAGGACTCGCTTACCAAGGTCATCGCCAGCGGTGATGAACGGGCCAAACTGGCAGGCGCTCGTGCGCTTGCTAACTTGGGCGAGCGAGATACGCTCAACACCTTCGTTTCGCTGCTCGCGTCTGAGAACAGCCGCACGCGTCTCCGCAGCCATCAGGCCCTGCGCGCCATGACCGGCCAGTCCATCGCCTTCTCGGCCGAAGGCAAGCCCGACGAGCGAGCCAAAAGCATTGAGGCCTGGAAGAAGTGGATCGACACCGATGGCAAAACTGCCAAGCTGACGATTCCGCTTCCCGAAAACGATGTGCCCCTCGGTCGCACCCTGTTTGTCTCGTTCGGCCAGTCGACGATTGTTGAACTCGATGCCGACAAGAAGGAACGCTGGCGTCATCGCCTGTCGAACCCGTGGGCCTGCCAGGGATTACCTAACGGCAATCGCCTGATCGCGGCCTTTGCACAAAACCAGAACATCATTGTCGAGTTCAGCGAAGACGGCAAAGAAATCTGGCGCAAGGAAAAGTTGCCGAGCATTCCCTACAGCGTGCAGCGACTCGAAAACGGCAACACGCTCGTCTGTTGTGCCGATGTGCAGCAAGTGCTGGAGATCTCGCCCGATGGTTCATCCAAGTCGACGCAAGTTGCTGGCCGGCCGATGTACGCCCAGCGACTCGAGAATGGCAATACACTGATCGCTCTACAGCAGGGCGGAAGAGTCATCGAACAAGACGCAAAAAACGCCATCGTCTGGGAAGCTCGCGGCATGAACGGGCCCTGCTTCTGCCAGCGGCTCGATACCGGCAACACGCTCATCGTGCAGATGCACACCGGGCAAGTGGTCGAAGTCGATAGCAGCGGCCAGAAGACCGTTTGGAGTAGCAAGGTTCCCCTGGTGAACCCCATTTGCGCCCAGCGATTGAATAATGGCAACACGCTCATTTCGGACAACAACGGCGTGGTCGAAGTCGACCCCACCGGCCAGCAAGTGAAGTGGCGTCACGCGCAGAATAACGTCACGGGCGTCTCGCAGTTTTAAGCTCAGCAGTTTGCATTCGGTTCGTTCCATGCTCGCCAGCAATCACCACGCTCGATTCACCTCAGCCGCAGTCTTCTGCTGCGCGCTGCTGTGGTCGGTCGCTGGTGAAAAGTTGCAGGCAGACGAGGTGGATGTCTATGTGCAACAGCTGGCGAAGTACCAGATCGAGCCCACCGCGGACTCGCTGGGCGAATACCTGCAATCGCTGCTGCCGACGGCCGATCATCAGCAGGCAATGCAACGCCTGATCGACCAATTGGGCGATGAATCGTATCTCACGCGAGAGAATGCTACACGCCAATTGATGCAACAACCCACGGGCCTCAGCGAATTGCTGAACGTCGCCACCACCGCCAGCGATGCTGAAATTCGTTGTCGCGCTCGGATGATTGCCGAGCAGACTTCGCGCGAAAGTCAGCAGCTGCTGCACGCGGCTCTGATGACCGTGCAGCGGCAGAAGTTCAACGAGCTAACTCCCGATCTGCTGAAGATCGCCAGTCTCTGCTCCGCCGAACCGCTGCGCACATCTCTCCGCCGCGCGGTTACGGCCACACTCACGCCGGACGATGCACCGCTGCTGATTACGGCGCTGCAGTCATCATCGGCCGATCTGCGTGCCATCGCTGGGGCCACATTGCCGATCGCTTCGGTCTCCGCGGCCGACCAGCACTTGCCGCTACTGCTCAAGGATGAAGCTCCGGCCGTGCAGATGGCGGCCGCTCGCGCGCTGGCGAATCGTGGTCGCCGGGAAACATTGCCGGTCTTGGTGCAACTGCTGAACTCCACGGAACTGCCTATTCGCGTCGAAGCCTTCCGCACGCTCAAAGCCGTCACCGGTCATTCGCTGCCGTTCGTCGTTTACGATGGGCAGGAAAAACGTGACGAGCAGCGGGCAGCCTGGCAAACATGGGTCGAAGCCGAAGGTCAAACCGCCGCCCTTAAGTTCCCGTTGCGTGAATCGGTTGTCGAGTTAGGGCGATTGCTCATTTGCGATCAGCAGCAGAACCAACTCATCGAGTACGACTCCAAGGGGACTGAGATCTGGAAGAAAGCGACGCCGCAACAGCCTTGGGGTTGTCAGGGGCTCGAAAACGGCAATCGCCTGGTCTGTTGCTTTGCTGAGAAAGTCGTCGTGGAGTACGACGCAGGGGGTACGGAGATATGGCGCGCTGGGAGTCTCCCCGGCGGTCCCACGAGCGTGCAGCGACTCGAAAATGGCAACACTTTGCTCGCCTGCACCGAAGCCTCGGAAGTGGTCGAGGTCGATCGCACCGGCAAGATCTCCTGGCGAGCCAAGATCGATGGTCGCCCCGTCGATGCTCGCCGCCTGGAAGATGGCCGCACGCTCGTCAGTCTGCAGAACTCGCAAAAAGTTGTCGAGGTCGATCAAACGGGCAAGATCGTGTGGGAACTGACCGGCGTGGGCAATGTCTTCTCGGCTCAACGTCTCGAAAACGGCAATACGCTCGTCTGCACTGTGAACCATACCACCGTGCGCGAGTTCGACCGTGGCGGCAAGGTTGTCTGGTCGCAGGGCAAGTTTCAAACGCCTTACACCGCTCAGCGCTTGAGCAACGGCAACACGATGGTGGTCGATCGCAAAGGCGTGCACGAGATCGATCCCGATGGCGCCGTGGTCAGCCATATCGTCACGCCGCGGATTAGCCGCGCCCACAAGTACTAAGCATTTCCGATCTACAGAAAATAAGAGTCAGCCTTGAACGCCTTTTTCCTTGCCGCCGAAAGCACCATCGCCGAAAACGCAGCTGCGAATTCGTGGTGGCAAAGCTTATTGAAAATGCTGGGTTACGATTTTCGCGATGCCGCCCCCGGCGAGACGATTGAGTTTCAGTGGACAAACATGCCCACCAGCGCGGGCGTGTTCGTGCTCATCGCCGTCATCTGCGCACTCATCTACGCCGTCTTCTTTATCTATCGGCGCGAGAACGAATCGTGTCCCCGCTGGGCCAAGACACTGCTCGCCGTGCTGCGAACCGGCGTGGTCTTGTTGCTGACTGTCATTTTTCTGGGGCCGGCCTTGGTGGTCGTGAAGCAGCGGACGATTAAGCCGTCGCTGGTCGTCGCCCGTGATGCTTCGCAGTCGATGAGCACCGCCGATCGCTACACCGACGAAGCTGCCGCCAAAACAACGGCTGCCGCTATTGGCCTGACGGAAGAAGAACTGCGCGCTCAGCGGCTGACGCGGGCGCAGATCGTCGATCGCCTTTTGTCGCCCACCAGCGATGCTCACCTGCTGGCCGAACTGGCTAAACGCGGCCGCGTGCAGACGATGGACTTTGCCGATCGCGTCGAGAAACTCGACGTGCGCGGCTCGTCCGCTACCAACACCGACAAAGCCAAACCGACCAAGGATGAAAAGCAGACTCCTGCCGAACAGCCCGCCACCCAAACTGCAGCGGTGCTACCCTTGCCGCCGCTGAAGGCCGAAGGGCGTGGTACCGATTTGTGGACCATCATTCGCGAAGCAGCGGCCAGCGACAATCCGGCTGCCGCAGTGATCTTCAGCGATGGTCAGCACACCGCGAAGGACGATCCGCATGTCGCCGCGCTCGAAGCCAAAGAACGGGGCATGCCGCTGTTTATCGTCGGCGTGGGCGATCCCAGTCGACCGCGCAACGTGCGCGTCACGAACGTCTATGTGCGCCCGCAAGTGTGGCAGGATGAACCGTTCGAAATCGACGCCATGATTGTGGCAGCGGGTCTCGATGCGGGTGAGATTCGCGTCGAGCTGATCGAGCAGCGAGTTTCCGACAGCGACCAAGCTGTCGGCGAGGGGACCGTCGTTCAATCGCTGCAATTGCCAGTTCCGACCGGTGGTGGCCGCCTGCGAGCTCAGTTTTCACACACCTCGAAGGAAGCTGGCCGGGCAACCTACCGCGTCAAGGTCGAAGCCCTCGATGATGAACTCGATGAAGCCGACAATCAGCAATCGTCGTCAGTAGTGAAAATCCTCAGCCGCGAGCGCGTGCGCGTGCTGCTCATCGCGGGTGCGCCCACCTGGGAGTTCCGCCTGGTTCAGAAGCTTCTGTCGCGAGATAAGACCATTGTTGTCTCTTGCTGGCTGCAAACCTTGGACGAAGAGCGCGCCCAGGAAGGTACTCGCCCGATCAGCCGCTTGCCGGTCACGCGCGAGGACCTGTTCTGGTACGACGTCATCATGATGTTCGATCCTAATCCCCAAGAATTCGATCAACCTTGGATCGAGCTGCTCAAGCAGTTCGTTGGCGAGCACTCCGGCGGTCTGCTCTTTATGGCTGGTCCCAAGCACTCGGGTCGCATGCTCACCAGCGCCCGCACAAGCGAGTTCCAGAAAGTGCTGCCCGTCAGCTTTGGCGATGTCGGGGCAATGGAAGTGGCTTCGCTCCTCACCACGAATCAACGTGCGTGGCCTCTGAAGGTAGTGCAAGCGAACGCGGATCATCCCACGATGCGGTTCTATCCCGATCGTCAGGAAACCTTGCAGCGTTGGGAAACCTTGCCCGGCATCTTCTGGAGCTTTCCTTCGCAGGGACCCAAGCCGACCGCGCAAGTGTTACTCGAGCATAGCGACCCCACATTACGGAGCGTCGAAGGTTCCCGCCCGTTGATTGTCGCCGGCCGCTATGGCTCCGGCCACACGCTCTATCTGGGCATGAACGGCACTTGGCGCTGGCGACGTGCTGGCCGGCAAGCCGAGTTCTTCGACAAGTTCTGGATTCAAAGCGTGCGATATCTGGTCGAAGGTCGTTCGCTGGAAGGTCGCCGCCGCGGTTATGTGCAGACCGATCGCGACCGCTACGAAGTGGGCGAAAAGATTCAAATCACCGCGCGATTGCAGGACTCGACCTACAATCCGCTCGATCTGCCCCGCGTCGATGCCACGTTGCAAGTCGGCAGCGAAACTCCTGAAACGGTTCCGTTGCTCCCTGTTGCCAATCAGAAGGGTGCGTTTCAGGCGACGCTCACCGCGCGCAAGACGGGCATCAACACCATACGCATCAACCTGCCGAGCGGGGAAGCCGAAGGCTCGCTGATTGAGACACCGTTCACGGTTGAGTTGCCCAGCGTTGAGACGAGCCAGGTCTGGCTCGATAAGCCGCTGCTGAAGGATCTCGCCGAACTCTCGGGGGGCAAGTACTTCGAAGTCAGTCAGCTCAAGGAATTGGTCGCAGCGATTCCGGATAAATCGGAAACGATCGAAGTTCGCGACAAGCCCGATCCGCTGTGGGACATTCGTGGCATGCTGATCGGACTCGTGGCACTCCTGGGCTGCGAGTGGTTCGTCCGCAAACAATACAAACTGATGTAAGCGCAGTTCATCGGGCTCTTGTCAGTTCCGCTCCTTCACAAGTTTGATTCATCATGTCAGATATTCCGCTGCCCCAGCTTTCTCACCTCACGAGCGACGTTGTCACTCGGCTCGGCAAGCTGCGCCGGCAAGTGACCACGTGGTTCTGGGTCGATGGTCTCTGCCGCCTCTGCTGGGCGGCACTCGCGCTGCTGGCTGCCGATTTTGCACTCGATTGGCTCTTTCGCATGGATAAGCCTCAGCGGGTCGTGATGCTGGCGCTCATCGCCGGCGTACTCGCGTATGTGGCTTATCGCCGCCTGATGAAACCGCTCTCGGCAACCATTTCGGACGATGCCCTCGCGCTGGAAGTGGAACGACTCAATCCGCAGTTGCAACAAAGCGTGATCAGTGCTTTGCAGTTCTCGCGAATGGAAGACCATCTCAGCGAGCGAGGCTATTCGCCCGCGATGATTCGGCAGACGGTGCAACGCGGAGCCAAAGCCTCGGACGAAGTGAACTTTGGCAACGTGCTCGACGACCGGGAATTTCGCACCAATAGCATGCTGCTGTTCTTTGCGATGCTGCTGCTGGTCGTGCTGGCCATTGGCAGCTTTGTGCATCCGCTCGTCAAGATTTGGGCCAATCGCAACCTGCTCCTAGGCAACGCCAATTGGCCGCAGCAAACGTATTTGCAAGTCGAACGAGCCGAGAACGGCAAAGTGGTCTTTCCGCGTGGCGAAGACTGGACGCAATTGGTAAGCGTAACGGAGGACAGCAAAGTCGTTCCGGAGAATGTGTACATCGATTTTCGTCGAGCACGCGGCCGGGCGACGCAAACCATGAAGAAGAACGGCGAGCGCCAGTTCGAAGCCATCTTCGCCAGCGTGATTGAGCCGTTTGAGTTTCGTGCCCGTGGCGGCGATGCCTATACGGAGTGGGTGAGCGTCGAATTGGTCGAGCAGCCAGCGATTGACGAATTGCAATTGGACGTCGTTCCTCCAGCTTACACGGGCCTTTCGCCCCAACCACTGGCTGCGGGAAGAGGTCCTTATTTCGTGCTGAAGGGAAGCTCGCTCCGTTTGCAGGGAACCGCGAATAAGGAACTAACGAACGCGGAGCTAGTCTATCGCCTCATCCAGACCGAAGCGACTGAAGAGCCCACTGCGAAGCCAGACGAACAACCGGTCGAAGGCACTGTTCCACCAACACCGGCAAAAAAAGTGAAGACCACGGAAGTCGAGCAGCGTACTCCGCTGACGATTACGGACGGCACCAAGCTGGCCGGTGAGCTGCCCCCCGATCAAGTCGCGGGGACGCAGTACACCATCATGCTCACCGACAAGCTCGGGCTGACATCGCGCCGCCCGACGTCGTTCGGCCTGCGCATCCGGGCCGATCGCGAACCCCGTGTTCGCGCCAGGCTGATCGGAATCAGCGGCATGGTCGTTCCCAAAGCTCGTATTCCCTTCTCGGTGCGCGTGACCGACGACTTTGGACTGACCGACCTGCGCGTGAAGTTTCGCTGGAATGGCGACGATACCGAACGGCCCACCGGTGAGGGAGAGATTCCGTTTGAATCGTTGAAAGACGCATTCACTGCCAAGCCCGGCGAGCTCGCCATCGACGAAGCACTCGAACTGGAGCCTCACAAGATTCCCACCGGTTCGGGTCTGACATTCGCTTTCGTGGCCAAGGACAACGACACTGTGGCCGATGAAGTGGGTGCAACCGTGCCAAACGTCGGTGCATCGTCCGACTTTCTCGTACGGGTTGTGACAGAAGAAGAACTGCGTACCGATCTGCTGCGCCGCGAGAAAGAGCAACGACAAGAGTTCGAACGGTTGGTGAAGGGGGAAGAAGACCTGCTCACCGATACGAGGGCGCTAGAAGCAGCGGCGCGTGAAGCAGCCGCCCTGACGCAGGAACAAAAAGACGCTTTGATGCAGATGCAGAAGAAGCAAAAGGTTTTTGCCACGAACACCGGTGCTATTGGCGAGCGGATGGCCAACATTCTGATCGAGGTCGAGAACAATCGGCTGGAAGAGTCCAATGGCAAGTTGCAGGGTCGCTTGCAGGAAATCATCAAGCCGCTGCGAGAATTGGCCGACAAAGACATGCCTGCGATCGTGCAGTCGGTCGACCAGGTCCGCCGTCAGTCGTCGGCCATTCAACCTCGCAGCGAAGCGATTGCCACGGCCATCAAGCAACAAGAGGCAACCGTCGAGAAGATGAAGCAGGTGTTGGCCCTGATGGTCAAGTCGGAAGGCTATCAAGAGGCCGTGAACATGCTCTACGAGATTCAAAAGTCTCAGCAGAAAGTGCTCGACGACACGATTAAAGAACAGCAAGAGCGAATTAAGAAGTTGCTCGAAGGGGCAAAATCGGGAGAATCGAAGAAGTAGCTCGTAGGGTCACCACCAACGGTATTGTGGGATGTTCCGGCCTGCCAGATTCGCGCTAGTGCAAAAGCCAATAAACCCTCGCTGCAGAGGCGGGGGCGATGAAGAAGCAAAATGAACAAACCGTCGTTGCCTGTCAGTATCTTCAACGATGTGATTGGCCCCGTGATGCGCGGGCCGTCAAGTTCGCACTGTGCCGCAGCGCTGCGGATTGGTCGCCTGGCGCGTGACCTGATGGGGCAGCAGTTTGACGAAGTCCTCGTCGAATTTGATCGCGCAGGTTCGTTGCCCACGACGCACGAAAGCCAAGGTTCCGATATGGGACTCTTTGGCGGACTGATGGGCTGGGAAGCAGACGACGAACGCTTACCCGACTCAGCATCGCACCTGACAACAGCCGGCGTGCAGGTGCGAATCGAAACCGTTGACGCAGGTGACGAGCACCCCAATACGTACCGCTTGACCCTGCGCAACGGCGAGAAAACTCACTTCCTCCGCGCTATCTCAACCGGCGGCGGGATGATCGAAGTACTGAACATCGATGAGCATTCTGTTTCGATGTTTGGCGACTATCACGTCACGCTGATTTGGACTGCTGATGGAGTCATCGACGAACAGGGAGATCGCGTTAACCATTCGACCGGTCTGGCGCTGTTACTTGGTGCGAATTTACCGGATGACTATCAAGTACACGTCCTTGAGTTCGGGGGCGGCCTAATTGCCGTCTCCGGACCAGCGTTCGTGAGTGATGAGTTGATCCAGCAGTTTCAGATACCTTGCGCAATCAGCGAAGTGCGCGATCTCTCGCCCGTTTTGCCCGTGCCGTCTTTTACAGGCATGAAGGTGCCGTTCTCCAGTTGTGCCGAAATGCTGAGCGTTGATGCCGGTCGCAATCTTTCGCTCACGCAACATGCAATCGATTTTGAACGGCAACGGAGCGGCCTGAGCGAAGAAGCCGTCGTCGAGAAGATGATTGGCATCGTGCGTATCTTGCGCAAATCGATTCAGCAAGGTATTGCCGGTACGAGCTACGAAGACCGGGTATTGCCGCCGCAGACTCCCGAATTTCAGAAGCAATTGCAGGCAGGCAATTTGCTCAATGGCGGCGCCGGCAACAAGATCGTGCTGTACGTTTCGGCGCTCATGGAAGTGAAAAGCTCGATGGGAGTAATTGTCGCGGCACCCACGGCGGGTGCTTGTGCGGCGTTGCCGGCGGCGGTGATTGCCATTGCGGAGTCGTTGGGCAAGAGTGAACGCGAGATGGCTGAGGCTATGCTCGCCAGCGGCCTGATTGGCGTGTTCATTGCTTCGCACTGGACGTTCGCTGCCGAAGTAGGTGGCTGTCAGGCCGAAGGGGGTTCGGCCGCAGCGATGGCGGCGGCAGCTCTTGTCACCCTCGGTGGCGGAACATTGCCACAAGCCGTTGCGGCCGCGTCGATGGCCATGCAAAGCATGATCGGACTGATTTGCGATCCGGTGGCCAATCGCGTGGAGGTTCCCTGTCTCGGCAAAAACGTCATGGCCGCGACGAACGCACTATCGTGCGCAAACATGGCCCTCGCCAATTTCGATCCCGTCATTCCCTTTGACGAAGTGGTCGCCACGGCCAAACGCGTGGCGCTGCAAATGCCGCGCGAGCTGCGTTGCACGAATCTCGGCGGCCTATCGATTACGCCGACATCCATCGCCCTTGAAGAAAATTTGGCCGCGCGGAAGTCAGCTGGTTGCGGATCGTCCTGCGGCTGTGGCGTATCGCAGCCTCTGTCGCTCGCGAAGCTGGCAAAATAGCTCCACCCGGTGAGCGTTTCCCAGGCAGTCTGATCGCTGGTCGACTTTAACGGTTACAGCGACTTCTCCAGCGGCTCTTCGGCGGCTATGGCAACTTAGACCGGTCGTATCGCTCGTAGGAGCGACCTCTTCGACCGGCGGGGATGTGCAAGCAGCGCGAATGCTGAATGCCTAAAGCCGTGCCAATGCCAAGTCGAATGAATCGATAGGTAGAGCCATTCCGGACGCGTTGAAACGGGCAGCAAGGACGCAATCACTCGAAGGACTCGGGGCACTTCCGTTACAACCGTCTAGGTCGATCGTTAGCCGCAAAAAAGGTGAACTTTTTGGCGGTTGCCGATTTGCAACCTAAGGTTCTTTGACTCACGGTTCGTTAATTCGATGGTGATGACGGTTGACTTGAACAGCCAACGTGCCAACCGCGCAGCCAATGCCGATTTCCGGAACCTTGTTCTTCCGGCTAAGGCTTTACAAGGTTCACACAGTACATAAGGGTGCAATGGCATGAGCCGTATTAACACGAATGTCAGTTCTTTGATCGCGCAGAAGACCCTCACACGGTCGAATGGTCAGTTGCAAGAAGCCCTCAGCCGCTTGAGCACGGGCGTGCGAATCAACTCGGGTAAAGATGACCCGGCCGGTTTGATCGCCAGCGAAAACCTCCGCCGCGATATCACCTCTTCGCAGCGTGCGATCAGCAACACCGAGCGAGCCACGCAGCTCATCAGCACTGCTGACTCGGCCCTCGGCCAGATCAGCAACCTGCTGAACGACATTCGTGGTCTGGTAACCGAAGCCGCCAATACCGGTGTGCTCAGCGACGAACAAATCGCGGCGAATCAGCTGCAAGTCGACAGCTCGCTCGAAGCCATCGACCGTATCGCTCAAGTTACGACTTTCCAAGGTCGTAAGCTGCTCGACGGCAGCTTGGACTTCATCAAGACGACGACCTCGGGTGGCAACTCGGTGGTCGACCTCAACATTCAAAAGGCCAACCTGGGTTCGACCGGTTCGCTGAATGTCTCGGTCGACATCACCACTGCTGCCGCTCGTGCTTCGGTTACGAATAACGCTGCCGCCATCAACTATGGCCCTGGCGCTGCTGCGTCTGGCGCGATCACGCTGCCCACCGTCACCACGCCACAAACGGAAGCCGCGGGCAATCTCAATCTCACGGGTGCAGCCGGCCAAATCAGCATTCAAGCCGTAACCGGTGGTGCTGCTGAAGGCGCGCTCGGCAACGCAACCGATGTCACCATCGCCGCCGCGGCCGATGTGGCTCAAGCGGTCGGCAATATCTCGCTCGCCAGCTCGGGCGCTGTAATCAGCGTCACCGCTGCTGCCGGTGGTGCTGCTGACGGTACCGTGGGCAATGCGACCGACGTCACGATTGCCGCTTCGGCCGGCATCGCCCACGCTTCGGGTACGTTGAACCTGGTTGGAACGGGTGGCTCGCTCAATATCTCGGCCGTTTCCGGCGGTGCCGCTCAAGGCGTCACGGGCAATTCTCTGACCATTGTGCTGCAAGATTCCGGTGTTGCGACGACGGCTGCCTACGACGCTGGCACCAACACCTTGACGGTCAATGTTGCCAACGGTGGTGACACGATCGACAACATCGCGTTGGCGATCGACAACACCGCTGCCTTCGCATCGTCGGTTGCGACGGGTGCTGGTTCGAACTACGTCAACACGGACAACGACCCCTCCATCGCGGGCACGCTCACCGGCGGTAGCAACGGTACGACTACGGCTTCGTACGACGCTGGCACGAACGTCGTTACCGTGAATGCTGCTCTGGGTGCCACGGTTACGAGCTTGGCAGCCGCCATCGACGGCTTGACCGACTTCAACGCCACTGCAACCTTCGGCGGCGGTAACACCTATCAACAGGCCGACAACGGCAACGATCCGAATGCTCTGACGGGCGGCAACAACGGCACGACCTCGGTTAGCTACAATTCGACCACCAACGTCATCTCTGTGAATGCCGCAGTGGGTGCCACGGTTGGTGCCATCGCCACCGCCATCGACGGGTTGGCCGACTTTAATGCTTCGGCCGTGCTCGGTAGCGGCACTGCACTCACGGGTGCCGACTACACGACGACCCCCAATCTGCTCTCGGGTGGTGCCGATACGGTCAATGCCAACGACGTGATCACGATCACTTCGGACACCGATGGCGCCGCCTTCAACGGTACGCTGACCTTCGCCTCGAATGGCACGGTGCCTGCTAACGGCGTGAGCGTGACTCAGACTGGTCCGAACATCACCGTCAATGTCAACAACACCTCGACCTATGATGTCGATGACTTGGTCACCGCCATCCAAGGCCAACTCTCGGGTTACACCGTCACTCGCACGGGTTCGGCTGGCGACGGCAGCTTTGTCGCCGCAAGCGAAACTTCCACCACCACGGCTCTGACCGGCGGCACGAACGACACCGGCACGGGCTTGGCCGCCGACGTGGTCTTCAAGCTCTCGGGTGCGTCGGGTTCGCAAGTGTTCAGCTTCACCGCTGGTAACACGCTGACCAACATCATCGACAGCATCAACCTGGTCTCGGATGCCACGGGTGTCTCGGCTTCGAACAACGCCGGTACGCTCCAGCTGAACTCGACCTCCTACGGCAGTGCCGCGTTCGTCGATGTCGACGTCCGCAGCGAAGGTACCGGCGGCCTGTTTGGTGCCGGCTTGAGTGCGACCCGCGCTACCGGCTCGGATGTTGTCGCGACGATCAACGGTACGCAAGCCAACGGTGCCGGCAATCGCCTGTCGATCAACACCTCGTCGCTCGAACTGAACCTGACGGTTGCCGATGGCAGCAGCACCGATATCAACTTCACCATCAGTGGTGGTGGTGCGGTGTTCCAACTCGGTCCAGACGTCGTCAGCACGCAACAGGCACGCATCGGCATCAGCAGCGTGAATACTGCTGACCTCGGTGGTACGAATGGTCGCTTGTTCGAGCTTCGATCGGGTAGTGCCAAGGACCTGAAGGCCGATACGACTGGTGCCGCTCGCGTCGTCGACGAAGCGATCAACAAGGTCACTTCGCTTCGCGGTCGCTTGGGTGCGTTCCAACGTACGACTCTCGAAACGAACATCGCTTCGCTGTCGGACACGCTCACCAACCTGACGCAAGCCGAAAGCTCGATTCGCGACGCTGACTTCGCCGCCGAATCGGCCAAGCTCACACGTGCTCAGATTCTGGTGCAATCGGGTACTTCGGTGCTCCAAATTGCCAATCAAAACCCACAGCAAGTGCTGTCGCTCCTCCGAGGCTAAGACCCGAGTTCCTGAAGTAGAGCGAAGCCTTGCTTCGTTCTGACCCAGCAGCTTAACTCAGCCTTGGTCGATGCCCGGCATCGACCTACGAAAAACACGACCGCCGGCTTGAGACGAATTCTCCAGCCGGCGGTTTTTTCATGCGCCCATTTCCTCCCGATTTTCTTTCCTCTTGCCCCAGAAAAAGTCGATCTTCAACGATGAGGCAAAGTCTCCGGCCACGCATCGCTAGCACCAGGCTAGCGACGACGGCCAGCTTTGCGCAACTCAGCTCTCGAGTACTCGCATGGGTCGAATCACCTCCAGCGTTGGTCTAGCGACCGGCATCAACATCGAAGACACGGTCAATAAACTGATCGAGTTGTCGGCGAAGCCGCGCGAACTGGCCAGCGCTCGCAAGGTGGCCATCGGCACTCAACAGGCAGCCATCACCGACCTGACCGCCGTGACGCTGGGCGTGCAGTTGGCCGTTCGCCGCCTGAAAAACGCCAGCATCTTCACCAAGAGCACGGTCACCAGCAGTTCCACCGCACTGACCGCGGTCTCGACCGGAGCAGTCACCGCCGGCAACTATCAGTTCACTGCGGTTCGCAAAGCTCAGAATGCGCAGTTGCTCAGCGCTGGTGTCGTTACCAGAGATCAACCGCTGGGGGCTGGCTCGTTTACGTTCCGCTTCGGTGGTGCCATCTCCGAGCCTGTGTCGCTCGATGCCCTCAACGGCGGACAAGGTGTTACTCGCGGCAAGATTCGCATTACCGATCGCAACGGCGATTCGGCGGTGGTGGATCTTCGCTTCGCTCAAACCATCGACGATGTGCTTACTGCGATCAACTCGGCCGATGGCGTCGAAGTGAATGCCAGTGCGAATGGCGATCGCCTGATCCTTACCGATCAATCGGGCGGCACCAGCAACCTGCGCGTGCAGGAAGTCTCCGGCGGCAGTACCGCCGCAGACCTTGGCCTCGGCAACATCAACGTGGCGGCCGATTCGGCGACCGGCAACGACATCCTCAAACTCTCGAATAGTACAGCGCTCGCCCAGTTGAACGATGGCACCGGCCTTAGCACCCGCACTGGCGTTAGCGATCTCAACGTCACGCTCCGCGACGGCACCTCGCTCGAGATCGATTTCAATCTCGTCGGCAAAGCAGCGACCGCCGCCACCGGCACGACCACAGCCACCAATGGTGTGAATGCCCAGCTGAAGGTAACCGCCAAGACCGTGGGCGGTGATTACGACGGTGTACAGATTCAGTTCGTCGATTCCGGCAATGTAACCGCTGGCAGCGAAGTTGCCACTTACGACGCGCAGAGCAAGATTCTGACCGTTGATATCGACGCCGGTAATACGATGGCCGATAACGTCATCAGCGCTATCAACAACACCACAGCCACGTCGGCCCTTTTCACCGCCACCACAGCGACGGGCGGCGATGGCGACGGGCTCGTCACGCTGGCCGATGCAGGTACGACCACGGGTGGCGCGGAAGTCGCCAGCCGCAGCGAAAAGACCATCGGCGAATTGCTGGCCACCATCAACGCAGTCAATCCGGCCAAGTTGAAGGCCGAGATCAGCGCTGACGGCGATCGCATCGTTCTCACCGACCTCAGCACCGATACTGGCGGTACCTTCGCGGTCACCAACACCGCGGGAGGCACTCTCGCCGAAGATCTGGGCCTTACCGGAACCGCCAGCGGCGACACCCTCTCGGGCGATCGTCTGCAAGGTGGTTTGAACTCGCCCTTGCTCCGGTCGCTCAATGGCGGGCGAGGCTTCGGCACGCTGGGCGAGATTGACCTGACCGATCGCAATGGAGCCACGGCGACCATCAACCTTGCGGGTGCCGAAACGCTCGACGACGTGATCGCGGCGATCGCCGGTTCGGGACTCGGCCTCAAGGCTGAAATCAACGCTGCGAAAAATGGCCTGCAAATTGTCGACACCACGGGCGGCACAACAAGCAACCTGATCATCGCCGATGGCGACGGAACAACTAGTGCCACCAAGCTCGGCATTGTCGGCAACATCGCCGATAGCAGCGTGCGTGGTACTTCGCTCAATCGGCAGACCGTCAGCGAGCACACTCTGCTGAGCGATTTCAACGCCGGCAAGGGTGTCACCAAAGGCTCGTTCCTGATCACCGACTCGGCGGGAGCCGTCGGTGCGGTGAACCTCACCACGCTCAACGCCACGACGCTCGGCGATGTGATCGATGCGATCAATGCCCAGTCGATTGGTGTAGAAGCTCGGATCAATGACACCGGCGATGGCATCGCGCTCGTCGATACGGCCGGCGGCAATTCGCGCCTGACGGTCGAGACCGTCAACAACAGCAAAGTGGTCGCTGACCTGCACCTGGGCACTCCCTCGGTCGATACCACCGTCGATGGCGATCCCGCCCAAATCATCGGCGGCTCCTCCGCCTTCACGGTCACACTCGATGCCGACGACACGCTGAACGACCTGGTCACCAAAATCAACGCTCTCGGCGCCAATGTCACTGCCAGTGTCATCAGCGATTCGGCTGGCACCTTGCGGCATCACTTGTCGCTGGTGAGCGGCATCAGCGGCAAAGCGGGCGACCTCAACGTCGACGGCAGTTCGCTCGGGCTGAAGTTTCAGTCGCTGTCGAATGCTCAAGATGCCCTCCTGCTGGTCGGAGCCGATGCCGCCACGGGTCGCCTTGTTTCGTCCACTTCGAACACATTTACGAATGTGGTTGAGGGGCTGAATGTCACCCTCTCGGGCACTTCCACCGAGTCGGTCTCCGTCGGCGTCACGCCCACCTCGTCCGATATTGAAGGTGCCATCCAGACCTTTGTCGATCAGTACAACAAGCTGCGCGACAAGATCAAGGGCTACACCTTCTACAACCAAGACAACAACACCAAGGGCACTCTCTTCGGCTCGTCCGACGTGCTGCGACTCGACTCCGACTTGAACCGCGCGCTCACCAGCCGCTTCTTCGGCTCCAATGTCAAGTCGTTCAACGAACTGGGCATTAGCGCCGATGAAGAAGGAAAGTTGACGTTCGACAAAACTCGCCTGCAAGCTCGCTACGCCACCGATCCCGAGGGCCTGCAGGAGTTCTTTTCGAACGAAGAGCAGGGCTTTGCGAAGAAGGTCGACGACGTCCTCGAAAAGCTCGTTGGCCGCACCAACTCGACCTTTGTGAATCGCGCAGCCACCCTGCAGCGGCAACTCGAAGACACCACGCTCCGCATCGATTCGCTCACCGTCTCCCTCGAAAAACAACGCGAACGCCTGACCTTGCAGTTCTACAACATGGAACTCGCCATCAGCAAAATCAAAAACAGCCTCACCTCGATTGAATCCATCAAATACATCAACCCGGATGGAACGACATCCTAAGTAGTTCCGAGTTTTGAGTTCTGAGTTTTGAGACAGGTGCAACACACTTCTTGTCTCAGAACTCAAAACTCTGAACTCAGAACTTTCCTACTCCCCGGCAGGAAGCCATGACCGACCCTCGCAACGCCTACCTCGAAACCCAAGTCTCCACCGCCACTCCGCAAAAGCTCAGGCTGATGCTGCTGGAAGCTGCCGTGCGCAAGGCGCAGGCCACCTGCGATCACTGGGAGAATGGTCGGCAAGAAGATGGCCTGCAGGCGCTCTTGCGTTGCCAGGCGATTGTGCAAGAGCTGTTCGACGGCATTCGCGACGACGGCAGCCCGCTCGTGCAGCAGGTGGTCGATATCTATCGTTTCGTAGTGAAAGAACTGGTCGAAGCCGAACTGAACCTGGATGCCGCGCGCGTCTCGGGTGTGATCGGCGTGCTGCAGGAAGAGCGACAAACCTGGCAGGAACTTTGCCAGGCGATGCCCGAAGCTCCCGTCGCCAACGAAAACTACGATTCGTCCGCGAAGGAAATCGTCGCTCCCATGCGAGTCCACGCCAGCAGTTTTTCGACCGGCTACTTCACGCCCCACTCGTCGCCAACCTACGTCCCCACCGCCAGCAGCGGCTTCTCGCTCGAAGGCTGAGTAAGGGACTGGGGCGGGGGACTTGCGCGTCGAGCCGGAGCTTGCTTCGCTTTTCCGGCATTTCATTTTGCCTTCTTCCTTCTGCCTTCTGCGTTCGGTTAAGCGTCAACCGCCCCTTGCGGTTCAGACAGCAGATGCCATCATAAATGGCTCACTTCCCGCTGTTTAGGACTCGCCGCATGTCTGCCTCCGCTCCGTCTGCTGCCGAAAAGCTCATCCGTGTTGGTCATAGCCCCGACCCCGATGATGCCTTCATGTTCTATGCCCTCGCCAAGGACTGCTTCGATACCGGCAAGTTCCGCTTTACGCACGAACTGGTCGACATCGAAACGCTCAATCGGCGAGCCTTTACCGGCGAACTTGAACTGACCGCCCTCAGCTTGCATGCTTACGCGTTTCTGGCCGACAAGTACATGCTGTGTACCTGCGGCGCGAGCATGGGGGACAACTACGGCCCAATGGTCATCGCCCGCGAAGCTCGCGACATTGCCTCGCTCAAGGGGCAGACCATCGCCGTCCCTGGTACGCTCACGACGGCCTTCCTGGCTCTCAAGCTCTGCATTGGCAACGACTTCAAGCATGTGGTCGTGCCGTTCGACGAAATCCTCAACGTCACCGAGAAGGGTGAATTCGAAGGACAAAAGATCGACGCCGGCCTGTGCATTCACGAAGGTCAACTGACCTACGGCGACCAGAATCTGCACCTGATTGTCGATCTCGGCAAATGGTGGATGACCGAAACCGGTTTGCCATTGCCCCTCGGCGCGAATGGCATCCGCAAAGATCTCGGCATGGAAGACATTCGCGAAGTGAATCGCCTGCTGAAGGAAAGCATCGCCTACGGCCTCGAGCATCGCGGCAAGGCCCTCGATTACGCTCAAGGTTATGGCCGCGGTCTCGATCGCGCCAAGGCTGACAAATTCGTCGGCATGTACGTCAACGACTGGACGCTCGACTTCGGTCCTCGCGGCCGCCAAGCCGTCGCCGAACTCCTCAAGCGCGGCTACGAAGCGGGCGTCATCCCCCACCTCGTCGTCCCCGAATTTGTCGACTAGCCAGCAGCTCATCTCATCTTCCCGCCCCCGCCCCTGCGGCGGGGGTTTATTGCTCTCCAATTCCTTTCGCCCCCGCCCCTGCGGCTGGGGTTTATTGGCTTTTGCACTAGCACGCTCAGGTTGTTAGCCAGCATTCTTCGTTGATTCCTCCTGGAAGAGTCACGCTTCTCCCCTTCTTCTTTATCGCGGACTGGCCCAGCCAGCGCCCTCGATAATCTCGACGCTACTCGCACAACTCCTGCTGCAAGCGATCAATCGCGACCAGCAGGCGGCTCCACTCGGCAACAATCGGGAGCGTGGCGAACTCACGCTGATCTTCGTTGCCAAAACCACGTTCGCTGACGCAGATCGTGTCGCCCAACTTGCGAGTGGGCTGAGCCGATTCGTACGAGAGCGTCTCGACAGCTTGGCATTCGACGGCGTCGTCTTCGTCATTCATAAAAGGAGCCACCGGGCTGAGGCAGCGATGCACGGCCCAGATGGCCGCGGCCCGAGCATGATCGGCTTCGACAATGAGGTTCAGGTTTCCCGAGCTGACATAAAACTTAGGCATGATATTGGTTCCGATTGGATTGATTTGTGAGAAGGCTTGTCTTTAAGTAGCCCGACGCGTGAGCGAGCGGATAGGTGTTAGTTCGCACTCACGCGGGCACTCAGCACGCGATTCCAGGCAGTGCTCGGGCATTCGTGATGCGAGTACGCGAGCAGGTTGAACGTCGGAAAGCGACGTTCGCTCCCCCGACGACCCGCCGGACGAACAACGGTCAGCGGATCGAGATTGGCCCGGTGAGCCGCGTCACTCTTCTGTTCTTGTCCTTCCAGCGAAATCGCTTCCCAAGCTTGAATCGCTTCGAGAGCGGCATCGCGAGCCGACTCGGCGACAATGGTGATCTTCAGGTTGCCGGTTTGCACAGTGAATTCGTTCATGTCATCAGTCCTTGAATTGCGAGGTGGTTGGCCGGGGTTGGCTTCGTTGCCAGTCACTCGCCCCCGGTACCAGATTTATCGCAGGGTCCGGGACTAGTCTGGTCACGGGCGGGAAGAAGTTCTGAGATGGGAGTTCTGAGTGTTGAGATAGGACGGGTTTGAGGTTCCGGTTCAATCTTGGGGGGTGAGGAAGGTTGGGGTGGCGGCAAAGTCGGTAGCCGCTCGGGGATCGCATAACCAGCTTTGAACAGTCCTGATTCAGGGCTCCAGATACCCGGATTTTGATAACTTTTTGCGCGAAAATTTGCGATCGGCATGTCGCCATAAACCGTTTTCCATCAAACGGTTGCGTTTCTTTTTGGTCGTTATCCGCCGTTTTCTTGATAACCGTTTGATAACCACCGGCCGCCCTGTTCACTCTGCAGCCTGAACAGGCCCTGAACAGGGGGTCTTAGGTCCTGCGGCCGCTCGTCGAGCAGTCCCTTCTGACCCACGCCACCGCCCCTGCGGCGGTGGTTCATTGGCTTTTGCACTACCGCGCTCGTCGCGTTCCACGTGCTGCATCGAGCGTAACTCCCGAATCGCTTCCCTCGGTTGGGAAGTCCGTGCACCCAAACCCCCCGGCTTCTGAACGCCGACACGCGCCGTTCCCGAGAGATATGGCACCTGCCGTTCGCAAATTGCCCCGGTTTGTGAACACCCCTCAAAAGGATTGCCCGCAACTTGCGTCGAACAACCGCCTACCTTTCCGCTGAAGGTTCGCGTCCCCGTCTTGGAATCGCCGACCAACTTGAACAGTCCCATTCCCCGCTGCCGACAACCAGATTTTGATAACTTTTTGCGCGAAAAATCCCCTTCAGCTCCTCGTCGCAAACCTTTCTCTGCAAATCGTTTGCGCTCATAACCTCTCGCCAAGCCCCGCTTTCTTGATAACCGTTTGATAACCATTCGGCGCCCTGTTCACTCCGCAGCCTGAACAGGCCCTGAACAGGGGGGCGTCAGTCGCCGGCCCCACGTCTGGCCGCCGCGACTGGCGCGAGACACTTCGCCGTGCTTCCAAGTTCCCCGGCAGCCAATCCCGCGGACACTCTCCGCGCAGCAGCCTCGCCCGCGCGAGGCAGCCTCGCTCCCGGCACCATCGCCGCACCAGGTTATTTAAGAACATAATTGACATTAAGTCAAGACGTTTTTACAATATCACGAGCGAACGCTTAGCAGTGCCAGTCGCCTCGCCGCCCTTGCGCACGAGGCGATCGGCAGTGAAATTCAGGTGGTGTCGTACTTGGCTCGACCTGCTAAGCTGAATCAAGGATACGCATTTCAGAGACTTGTTGACCGATGATCGCAACCGCAACACTCCTGGGTAGAGGTATTTATTCGCCGTCTGAAGCGGCGATGTATGCGCGCGTACGTCCACAAACACTGAATCGATGGCTTTTCGGAAATTCGCAGGGCGATCCGGCCATTATCTCCGAGGTTCGTAACGACGAAAAAGTAGTTACGTTCCTAGATTTCGTGCAGCTTCTCGCCGTGCGCGACATTCGATTCAAGCACAAAGTTCCATTGCCGAAGATTCGGCAAGCTGTCGAACTAGCGCGAAGTCGAGGAATCACATATCCCTTTGCCGTCCAGCACAAAACATTTCTGTTTGGCGATATGAAAGATGACGGCCATGGCGAAGTGATTATCGAAATCGAGGGCAATCTCATTCAAGCAAGCGGCCATGAGCGCGGCAATCTGGTGATGCGTGAAGTTGCTGAACTGTACATGCGAGACCTTTACTTCGACCCAAAAACTAACCTTGCCTCAAAGTACCATCCGTTTGGCGAGTCTCTCAAAAGAGCTGTTGTCATGGACCCGAAGGTGCGATTTGGGGAGCCCATGATTGAATCCTGCGGCTATAGCGCAGAGGCACTTTTCGATGCATACACGATCGAGGGGGGCATTGAACACGCTGCCAAAGCGTATGGTGTTGAACCAAGTGAAATTGAAACTGCGATCCGATATTTCGACCTACTAGGCGTTAGCGTGTGACAATCGCGAGGCCAGCCCGCCTCTTGTTCGACGCAAACATCGGCAAGCCGATGATAGATGAACTAGCGCGCATTTTAGAGTCGCAGAGTGCCCAGGAGCACGAACTCGCGGAGGTTGTTCATGTATTCGATTTTCAGGCCTCTCTAGGCATGGGAGAGGAAGGAGTCTGGGACGAGCACTGGATAAAGCAGGCAGGCGAGCAGGGCTATACGGTCATTGCCAGTGATCGCGGGAAGGGTGGTGTTTCTAAAGGAAAAAAGCTTCCGCGACTCTGCGAAGAGTATGGAATTACGCATGTCCTGCTCGGAGAATCAATCCACAGGCGGCGGAAGTTTTCAAAGTTACTTTCGATCCTGTCAGTTTGGCACGAACTAGTCGACATCGCACGCGAAGAACCGGGGAAGCGATACTTCATGGAAGCTGCTGGTTCGCAAGAAAGTCAACGTGGCAAGGCTAAGGTCACTCACAGGCCAATAACTAAGCGCCCTCCGCTGAAGCCATTCCCACCGAGCAGTAATGCCGATGTTGCATAAGCGCGCAGCCGCGCTCATCTTCACTGTCGTCTTGCTACTCTGGATGATGCAAGTAGGAACCTATTTGGCCTTCGTCCCATCGGGACGAATGCGAAAACTGCTCGCAGCTATTTCTCACCTTCCTTGGCGGGCTTCTTCTCGGCTGCTGGTTTCTTCTCAGCACCCGGCTTCTTCTCAGGTTGCCCCTCGGGCTTCTTTTCGAGCTTCTTCTCCACGCCCGGTTTCACTTTCTTCTCGACTGCTGGCTCCTTTTGCCCTTCCTTCTTGACGGGCTTTTTCGCCCCGGGCTTGAGAGCGGCGTCTGTTTCTTCACCGTCCTTCTTCGCTGGCTTCTTCGCTGGCTGCTTCACTGGCTGCTTCACTTCGCCAGCCTGCTGTTCGAGACGGGCTTTCTTGATCGCCATCTTTTTGGCGAGAGCCTCTTTGTCGATCGGTTTCTGCTCGCCTTTCTTTTGTACCTGCTTCTTCTCGGGGTGAAGCCTTTCGGCGTGCTTGGCGAAGGTCGAGAACTCGTCGAGGCTCAGTTTGCCATCGCGATCGGAATCGAGCTTTTTGAAGATCGCCTCCGCCGAAGGTTGCTCCTTTTGAGCCCAGGCTGGTGAGCCCGCCAAGACCAGCATTAACATCGCGGCAGTGAACAGCGAGCACGAGATTTTCATCGATCGATTCCTAGTCAGGCGAGAGGGAGGGATGTTGGCGGAGGGCTGCGCGTACCTGTGGTGATGCATTGGCCAGCACCATTATTGGTGCGCGGATTCGCCAAATGGATGTCCGTAGCAGGGGCATGTGCCGGCACTCCCGTCCCGAAAATACTGGCTCCCTGTTAGCGGCGTCGTTAAACTAGCCGCGAAGCCTTGCTCATTCCCACCTTTGATCTACCTCCCCGCCCGGCTCGAAAATCTGACTACGCTCCACTTGGAAAGTACCGGCATGAATCGCACGCTCGCCTTAGTCGCCGCACTCCTGATTTTCTCCACGGTTCAATGGGCTCGCGCGGCAGAAACGCGGGCGCTGTCGCCGGGCAAGTTGCCCAGCGATGTCCGCCTGCTCGATCCGAAAGATCTCGACGGCTACTTTCCCTTTACGCCACCCAAGTCGCGCGAAGCTTGGGCTCCGCGCGCCGAGGCCGTCAAGCGGCAGATTCTGGCCTCGCAAGGCTTGTGGCCAATGCCAGAGAAGACTCCGCTGCGGGCAGTCGTGCACGGTTTAGTCGATCAAGGCAATTACACAGTCGAGAAGGTTTACTTCGAAAGCTTTCCCGGCTTTTTTGTCTCAGGCAGTTTGTATCGGCCCAAGGGAACGAAGGGGCCTTATCCGGCGGTGCTTTGCCCGCATGGTCACTGGGCCGATGGTCGCTTTTACGATGCCGGCGTGAAGGCCACGCGGCAACAGATTGTTCAGGGTGCCGAGCGCTTTGAAGATAGCGGCCGCAATCCGCTGCAATCGCGCTGCGTGCAACTCGCCCGCATGGGCTGCCTGGTGTTTCACTACGACATGATCGGTTACGCCGACAGCCAACAGTTGTCCTTTGAACTGGCCCATCGCTTCGACAAACAACGTCCGGAAATGAACGACCGCGAGAACTGGGGCCTGTTCAGCCCGCAGGCTGAAGCAAGGCTGCAATCGATCATGGGTTTGCAAACCTGGAACTCGGTCCGCGCGCTCGACTTTGTTTCTGCACTGCCGGAAGTCGATGCGACGCGCATCGCCGTGACGGGCGCGAGTGGCGGCGGTACGCAAACATTCCTGCTGGCTGCCATCGATCCGCGCATTTCGCTCGCCTTTCCCGCGGTGATGGTTTCGACCTCCATGCAAGGAGGCTGTACTTGCGAAAACGCCAGTTGCCTGCGAGTGGGAACCGGCAATGTGGAGTTCGCCGCACTCTTCGCGCCCAAGCCGCAGGGAATGACCGGCGCAGACGACTGGACGCGCGAGATGTCGACGAAAGGCTTTCCAGAACTGAAGCAACACTACGAATTGATGGGGGCCGGCGACAAGGTGATGCTCGCGCCGCTCTATCACTTCAAGCACAACTACAACTATGTCTCGCGCGCGGCGATGTACGCCTGGGTGAACAAGCATTTCAAGCTCGGCCTGGAAGAACCCGTCGTCGAAGAAGATTATCCTCGACTCGACCGGGCCAAGCTGACGGTGTGGGACGCGGAACATCCGCAGCCTGCGGGTGGCGACATGTTCGAACGCCAGCTAACCCGTCTTTGGCACATGGATGCCGAAACGCAGCTGAAAAAACTGACGCCCACCGATGCAGCGTCGCTGAGCAGGTGGCGCGAAGTGGTCGGGGGCGGTGTGCAGGCAATCTTGCAGCGTGAGTTGCCGACGGCTGCCGAGATCGACTACGAAAAGGTCTCGGAAGAAGACCTGGGATCCTACAAGCAATACACGGGACTGATTCGCAACAAGCGGGCCAGCGAAGAGTTGCCCGGGTTGTTCTTGCTGCCGAAGAACTGGAACAAGCGAGTCGTGATTTGGCTCGACGAGGATGGCAAGTCGTCGCTGCTCAAGCCCGATGGTAAGCCAACCGAAGAAACCGCCAAGCTGTTGCAAGCTGGCATCACCGTCGTTGGTGTCGACCTGTTGTTTCAAGGCGAGTTCCTCAAGGACGGGCAACCGGTTACGAAGAATCGCACGGTGAAGAACCCGCGCGAGTTCGCTGGCTATACCTATGGGTACAACCACGCACTGCTGGCCCAGCGCGTTCACGACGTGCTGACGATGATCGCGTTTGCCAAGCATCACCCCGATAAGCCCGAGCGGATCGATGTCGTGGCGCTCGATTCGACCGGCCCCATCGCCGCCGCCGCTCGCGCGTTGGCTGGCGATGCCGTGCATACCGCCGCCATTCAAACGGGCGGCTTTCGCTTCGCCAATGTGGACGACTATCGCGATGTCCGCTTTTTGCCCGGCGGTGCCAAGTATGGCGATGTGCCAGGTTTGCTCGGCTTGAGCGCTCCCCACACACTGTGGGTCGCCGGTGAAACCGACGATGCTCTCAAGCTGACAGCCGCTGCCTACCAGGCCGCCGGTGAGGAGAAAAAACTGACCATCGCGAAAGCACCCGCCGCCAATGCTACGGCAGCAGCGGTGGAGTTTTTGCTGAAGTGAAGTCGCGGGGATGGTGCAGGCGATTTAGAATGTCATTAGGACGCGGGCCGTTTCGAGGGCTAATTCGAGGGCCATTATCTTGCCTGAATTGATTCTGAATAATGTCGATGGTGGCATTCTGCATCACTTGCAGAATCTTGCCGCACTTCACGGTCGCACGCCTGCCGAAGAAGTAAACGTGATTCTGGCGGATGCCGTGCGATCGAAAGTTGCCTGGGCGCCGGTCGACGAGATTTATCATCGTCATGAGAAGTCTGGAAAAATTCACAGCGACAGTGCTTAACTATTGCGAGAGGACCGCGATCGTTGAAAGCGATTGTCGTTGATGCAATGATCCGCCAATGGCGGAATGGCATCTAGCCCCAAGTCGCGCATCGCATTTGGGGTCACAACTGACCTTCACGCCCACCCACTGACACTCTTTGGCAGCCAGAATCCGCTTGCCGTGCTCAGCCGGCACAATCGTCATTGCCAGGCTCCGCAACCTTGAAATTACACCTGGAATGCGGGTTTGACCTGCCCGCGCAGTGACCTACGTTTCTACAGCCTGTCGAGCATTGGCCAGACAGCCCCCGCCTAGAAACCGTATGGATCATCCGCATGCGTGCCGACTACATCAACCCGTTCATCAGTGCGTTGGTCAACACCTTTGAGACCATGCTCTCCTGCACGCTGACTCGCGGACCGCTCTACCTGCGGGGCCAAGAGACGCAGCTTCACGATGTCAGCGGCGTCATCGGCTTGAGTGGGCATGCTCAAGGGACCGTGGTGTTGAGCCTTGAGAAGCAAGTGGCGTTGCAAGCCGCCGCGACGCTCTTGTTGTGCGAAACCACCGAGCTGAATGCCGACGTGGTCGATGCCGTGGGCGAACTGGCCAACATGGTCGCCGGCAGTGCCAAAGCCAAGCTGGAAGAATATCAACTGTCGATCAGCTTGCCGAGCGTGGTGCTGGGCGCTGGTCACATCGTTCGCTTCCCCTCCGATGTAACGCCCATCTGCGTGCCGTTCACATCGCCTTGGGGCCAATTGAAAATCGAAGTGGGCCTGACCGAAGTTCGCTCGCTCGTCAGCACCGCCAACCAAAATCCGTTGGTCCTCGCTCAGTAGCGATTGGTCGGGTACGGAGTACCTGAACCTACTTTCGCTCAACGCTTCTTTGCCCGCGATGTACGCTCGTCGTCGTCGCCACCGCCGCTGAGCAGCATGGCAATCGTCAGCACGACGGTCGAGACGGCGAGCAGGTTTCTCAGGCTCCACCAACTGGGGCGCGGAGCTGTCGAATTGACCAGCAACACGCGCAAGCCAGAGTCGTCGAGCGGCACGAGTCGATGGTGGTAGTCGCCGCCGTGGTACTTGCCATGCACGGTCTTCGGACTGCTGATGGGCTGCGACATGGCCTTCACCACGGCCGGCCAAGGAGCGGGCCAGTGCGTGGCTTCTTCGACTTCGTCGTCGCTATCGAAGTCCACATTCCAGGTGACTACCGGCGGCGCTGTAGGAGCACCCTGCACCACCACCACTTGCGAAGCCGGATCCTCTTTCAGCAGGCGACGCTTGATCTTCTTTAGCAGTTCCGGTTGCTGCAATTCGTTAGCCGCCCGCAACTGGTCCATTTCCTGCGGCAGCGGCTCCAGCGGCTTTTTCGGCCGTGGCTTGAAGATGGTCGCCAAGACAACACCCAAGCACAACAATCCAACCAGTGCCCAGCCCCAAGGACGCAACTCCTGCGAACTCATGATGCGGTTAGTTCTGGTGCGGGTTCAGGCATTGTGGCCGCGGCAGTGTTGCCCGGCAAAGCTGGCGCGGGTCGATTCGCTTTTTTGGCCAGAGCCGCTGCCGTGACGGCGGGGTTGCCCGCTTTGGCGGCACCCTTCTTTTTGCCAGCTTTCTTCACGAGCGGAATGACATACAACACCACACCGGTGAGCCCCAGGGCCAAGATTGCGATTCCGGAAACATCGGACCAAAAATAGCCATAGCTGCGGCTGAATACCTGCCCCGTGTGCAAGTCGTGTACGAACTTGCCCCAATTCATGCCAGCCTTGGGGTCACCCTTCTTCTCAACGATTGCCTGTTCGTTCACCGACCAGACAATCTCTTCGGGGCCATCTGCCATGTAGTCGCGATGAACCTTCACCTTCACCAACAGGCCATGCCCCAGCTCATTTTTCAGTTCCATTCGTTCGAGCGGCACATCGCCCCAGATCTTCGCGCCTTCGGCGAGAGCCAGGTTGATATCGGCCGAGTGTTCTTGCCAACTGTTAGGCTTGGCGACGAACTCTGTCGGCGAGACCGACTTCTTCGGCTTGGCAGCTTTCTCTGCCTTGTCTTTCTCTACCTTGTCCCCTTTTTCCTTTTTCTCGTAAGTGGGCTTCAAGCCGAGCAACCGCTCGTGATTTAGCATCACACCAGTGCCCGCAATCAGGGCCATCGGAATGAGCAGAATCAGGCCGACCCACAAATGGACGTCGCGAAACTTGGGATAGAGCGACATGGCTGTTCTCTTTGAAAGGCGGTTGGCTGGCTGACGCTGGCGAAAGTATGAGATCGGCGGTGATGAAGAGGCGATTAATCGTCGCCCGAATTCGGATCCTTGCCGCGGAAGGTCTCCCACTCGGCCTTGCTGCCAAAGCGATGAGTGTTGCCGCCGACAAAGACACAGTTAAAGGTGGTGCCGTGGTAATGAATGGGAGTGTGGGTGCCGCGGAGGGCATTCCATTTCGTCTCGCCCATCTTCCAAGGATCGGGCAGGTCGCGGGCTAGTTGGATGAAGCTGGCAGCAGGGCCGTCGGTATCGGCCTTTCCTTCCAGAGCCTTCTTGATGTCCACGCCGTTGTTGTGCTGAGCCATCGTCCGCACATTCATCGGCTTGGCTTTTTTCACCTTGGTGACGAAAGTTCCCTTTTTGCTGTCCCACTCGGTAACTGATCGCTCGGGCAAGCCAAGCTCGCTGAAGGCGCGGCCTTCCAGCTTGTAGCTCGTGGCCATCGACTTCCAATACGGCACGCTCGACTCGTAGCTGCCGACATCGCCGGGGCAGCGAAACATCTTTTCGTTGTTCTCGCAGAACGGCAGCAGGGCAAACATGGCCAGTTGCTTCACGTCGGTGAGGTCGCCATCGCCAACCGTGAAGGGCATGATGCCGGAATGAACGTCGATATAGTTATGCGTGGCGATGGCAATTTGTCGCAGATGGCTTTGGCACTGAGCGCTGCGAGCCGAATCGCGAGCGGCTTGCACTGCGGGGAGCAACAGCGCCACCAGAATGCCAATGATGGCAATGACAACCAGCAACTCGACGAGCGTAAACGCTGCATGCACGCGACTTCGGCGCACCCGAGGGAACATGGCAAGGCCTTTCGGTGGGAGATCAAGGCGGGCGATTCGGTAGGTGCCTAAATCAGCGATCGTGTTAATGATACTGATTCTCAGTTCCTGGGTGGTTGTAAAATTAACCCACGATTCGGCGCGGGTCAATAGCCTCTGCTTCCGTTAGAAAGCTTGGCCTCTGCGTCGCGCCGAGCGCAATCCAGTGTCGTGATGATTTATGCAGAAATTACAAACACAACTATTGACAATCAATCACCAACCTGCGGAAATGGTGAGATGTTCTCTTTGAATTTGGTGGTACCGAGTGTTGGCCGCGTGCTGCGGTTGGGCCCCGTTGTTCTTGACGAAGGCGCGATTGCCACGAAAGCAGAAGCCTGTCCAAGAACTGGCCCGGTTGTTGGACAAAGAGGATGGTGGCGAGAATTGGCCGGGCCGACGCAAATGCAATGACTGCAATCGCTTCCAGCAAGAAACGAGAATCAGTGCGTGTCCAGAAACCGCCTCGGTTGTTGGACGTTGAGGCTGACGGAGAGGGTACGACCGGCTTACTGCACTTCCACAATCACATCGGTCGTGGCAAAGCGGACCTTGGGGGTTACGGCGTACTTGTCATCGACCGCGCGATAGCCAGCCACGCAGGCGACTACGGTGCGATAGCCTTGCTCGCCGATGCCGAGCACCTCGTCGTACTTGCTGGGGATGATGCCTTCCATGGGGCAAGCATCGATACCCATCATGGCGGCGGTCGTCATGAAGTTGCCGAGCGCGATGTAGGCCTGATTCGACGCCCAGTGATTGATGTCGAAGCCCGCAGGTGGAGGAACGAGCGCACTAATCAGCGTCTTGCGAAAGCCGGCCAATTTATCGACCGGCACGCTGCGAACTTCGCTGATGCGAGTCAGGTAGCGATCGACGTCACCCTCGTGTAAATCCTTGCGAGCAGTGAAGACGACAACGTGCGAGCCATCGACAATCTGTGCCTGATTCCAGGAATGGGGATGCAGTTTGGCCTTCACTTCCGGATTCGTCACGACCCAGAACTTCCAGGGCTGCAGGCCGAACGACGAGGGGGTGAGGACCAGGGACTCAGCCAGGACCGACCAATCGGACGGCTCGATTTTTCGTGTGGGATCGAACTTTTTCGTCGCATACCGCCACTTCAATTGATCCAACACCACATCGCGAGACACAGGCTGCATACTTCACCCTGGCAAACAAACGGCCATCAAGATCCGATCACTGCCTGCATTGTATCGGAGCGGTGCCAGACCGGGAGGGTCATTGAGCTAGTGGCAGGAGCCAGCAGACACCACTCAGTTCAAGCTGAACGGCGGCAGGTAAGGAGGCCCAGCGGTGGGCGAGGCGAGTTGAACCGCCTTCAGTTTTTCGATGAGGAAGCGAGCCCGGCGGTCGACATTCCAATCGGCCAGCAGCTGTTGACGCATGTTGAGCGGAATCGTCAGGCCAAAGGCCAGCACGTCGGTCATCAGACCGAGCGAACCAGGGCTGGCGAGCAGTTCGTCGAACTGTTCGTTGAGGACATCGCGCTGGGGAAGCAGGTCGCGCGTGAGGTCGATGAGCGCGTGTTGCAACTGATGGCGGCGAGCAGCGCCCGAGGAAGGATAGAAGTCTTCCAGCAAGTCCACTTCGGCCTGGCGAAACGTGCGCGTGATGGGCAACTCGCGGCGAATGGCTGCCCTTGCCATGCCTTGCAACAGCAGGTTGATGGTGCCATCGGGCAACTTGTGGTGCGAAACAATCCGACCGAGACAAGCGACTGGTGCCACTGGCGGCCGACCGTCGTACGAATGTTCCCAGCCTGGCTGCAGCCAAACGGGAGCAATGAACTGATCAGAGATAAGGGCTTCCTCGACCATTTCCAGGTACCGAGGCTCGAAGATGTGCAAGGCTTGCACGGTGTGCGGGAAGAGAACCAGATTGGGCAGCGGAAACAAACGGACCCGTCCAGAAAAATTCTGGAGTAAGGAGGCGTTCGTGTCGAGCTTCGCCATGATGGCTTGTCCGCTGAGGCATACCCGCTGCCATCAGAGTCTTTCTGACGACGACTTCACTGTTACCAGTTGCAGCTGATCTTCACCGCAACTTCATTTGTCGACCGGCATTCTAACGGCACTCTCCTGCATATTCCATAGTTGTGGTCATAAATATCTGTGTTTTTTTCGCACAAAGATATTTTCAGTCTTCTCAAGTTGGCGAGGACTGAATATTGGCAAGCATTTTCTCCAGCATTTCGAGTGGCAGGCCTACCACGTTGGACTCGCTTCCCTCGACAATGTGCACCCAGTCGAGGCCATCCTGATAGCCAAATGCCCCGGCCTTTCCTTCCCAACCATCGGTGGCCAGGTAGGCTTCGAGATCAGCGGGCGAAATGGGATCCATCACCAGTCGGGTGACATCCACCTGCACGTGGTGCTCGGTTCCTGGCCGCTTCCAGAGACAAAGACCGCTGTAGACACGATGTTCGCGGCCGGACATCATTTGCAGCATTTCGCGGGCGTGATCGCGATTTTTCGGCTTGCCGAGAATGTGCCCGCAGCATTCAGCGACCGTATCACAGGCTACAATCAGACCTTGCGCCGTGCGGGTCGCCACGTCGGCTGCTTTTTGATAGGCGAGGCGGGCCACCATTTCCGGCGGAGTTTCGCGGCTGCAGATGCCACACTCGGCCGAGTCGTGGGGCGGAATCACTTCGAACGGATAGCCCGCCTGCGTGAGGAGTTCGCGGCGGCGGGGTGAAGTACTGGCGAGGATGAGAGCTTGCATCGCTGGGTCTTATAACAATAGGTCGTGCGCGAGACTTGAGTGTCCAGCGTGTTTCATTATCTTAACTGTTTCAAATACTTAACATGCCACCCGGAAGTTCGCGCCCCAGCCTCGATGTTCTCTACGAGGACAACCATCTGTTGGTCGTCAACAAGTGGCCGGGAATCGCTACGCAGGGAGTGACCGACGACGAACCGAGCGTCGCTCGATTGGCCAAGGAATATCTAAAGCTGAAGTATAGCAAGCCGGGAAATGTCTATCTGGGAGTGGTCAGTCGGCTCGATGCTATGGTGAGTGGCGTGCTGGTTCTGGCTCGCACCAGCAAAGCTGCTGCACGTCTATCGGAGCAGTTTCGCGAGCGGGAGACGAGCAAAATCTATTGGGCCCTGGTCGAGCGGTTACCGCGTGGAAAATCCGGTGAACTAGTTCACTGGGTGCGAAAGGACGAACGACAGCAGAAAATGGTTGTCGTCCCCACCGGCACCAGCGGAGCGCAAGAAGCTCGCCTGAACTTTCGCTCGCTGGGCAAGGTCTCGGGCGCAGAACTGCTGGAAGTGGAACTGCTTACCGGCCGCAAGCACCAGATTCGATTGCAACTCGCCGAAACGGGCTCGCCGATTCTCGGTGATCGCAAGTACGGCATCGGCACTCCATTTGCCGATGGCATCGCGCTGCATTCTCGTACGCTCACGATTGCTCACCCGGTCACCAAAGAGTCACTCACCTTCACCGCCCCGCTGCCAATGGCTTGGCAACGGTATGGAGTAAGTGAATAGTGCGCCGACCGCAAAAGGGGGGGGATGATTGAGTGGAGTTTATCAACAGCAGCGCGCGTGGCGCTCGGGTTTGGCGCTAGATTGGTGTTGATAAACCCCCGGTGTTTATCAACGAATAGGACCAAAAAGGGATAGACCAGCGAGACTTCTATCCCACGGGAGGCGACGGGCAAGTTACGACTTTTCGCCCATCAGTTCGGCCAGCTTGGGTTCGATGGCTTCGGCCCAGATGCGATAGCTCTTCTCGTTGAGGTGGAGCAAGTCGGGCATGATCTCTTTGCTCAGCGTGCCATCTTCGGCGAGGAACTTCGGGCCGATATCGAGGAAGAAGACCTGCTTGTCGTCGGCGAGTTTGGCGATGCTTTCGTTGACGGCCGCATTCTTCTTCCGGAGTTCGTCGTCTTTGCCAACGCTACGGGGAAAGATCGCGAGCACCAGCAACTTGGTTTCGGGGAGTTTGGCCTTCAGCTTTTCGACAACAGCCTTCACGCCTTCAGCAGTCTGCTCGGGAGTATTGGCGCGGGCGTTGTTAGTGCCGATCATCAGCACCGCTGCCTTGGGCTTGATCCCTTCGACGTTGCCGTTGTCGAGACGCCACAGCACATGCTGGGTGCGGTCGCCGCCAATGCCGAGGTTCACGGCGTTCCGCTTGGTGTAGAACTCTTCCCACACCTTCTTGCCTTGGCCTTCCCAGCCTTGAGTGATCGAGTCGCCGATCAACAGCAGATCGACGTTCCCTTTCTTCACCCGCTCATTAAAGCTGTTGTGCCGATTCATCCAGCCACCTTCGCGGGGGGCAGGTACGACAGCGTCGTTGGCTTTGACTTCCGGTTTCACTTCGGTCTTGGCTTCCTGACCAATCAGCGAAGCGGGGAGCAGAGCACCAGCAAAGAGCAGGGCCAGGAACAGAGCGCGGCGAGAGATATTCATGGGCAAGGAACTCCGGGAGAGAGGTAAAGGTGGGAACAGTGAGCAGGGGCGATGATCCGAATTGGACCACCTGACAAGACTCACGATATCTGCAGAAACTCGCGGGTCAATCAGCCGGCCGTGGGGAAGTAATTGTTGCGACCGCTACGACCGCCGGACTGAACCGTCTTTTTGGGTGAATTGCTACCCTTGCGGGAATCCACAACCTAGGGTTGCGAGCTTGAAGATTTCACATCCGAGAGCGACTTGAGATCACCCGAACGAATATTGGCTCGGCATTCCACTTGGCGGTAGGGATCCGGTCGTCACTCACGATTTGGTCGTATTATGACTGCCACAGACTCGCTTGCCGACTGCGTCTGGATGCTCCTGTGCGCTTGCCTCGTCATGCTCATGCAAGCAGGTTTCTGCTGCTTGGAGACTGGCCTCGTTCGGGCCAAGAACAGCATCAACGTCGCGATCAAGAACCTGTTCGATTTTTGCATCGCCAGCTTACTCTATTGGGCTGTGGGCTTCGGCCTGATGTTTGGCACCAGCTGGTACGGCCTGGTCGGCACCTCGCACTTTTTGCCCGAAGCGAACAGCGGCTATTGGCTGCTGTCGTTTCTCTTCTTTCAACTTGTCTTCTGCGGCACTAGCACCACGATCATCAGCGGTGCGGTCGCGGAACGAATGCGGTTTAGCTCGTACGTCGTGATTAGTGTGCTCGTGAGCGGCCTGTTCTATCCGGTCTTCGGCCATTGGGCTTGGGGCGGATTGCCAGGGACCGAGAGCATGGGTTGGCTCAAGCGGCTCGGCTTTCTCGACTTCGCGGGCTCGACGGTGGTCCACTCGCTGGGCGGCTGGTTGTCTCTCGCGGCGATCTTGGTCCTGGGTAAACGTCAGGGACAATTCGAACCGGGTAAGCCACCGATTCACGGCTTCAACTTGCCCCTTACGACGCTCGGCGTCTTTCTGCTCTGGTTTGGTTGGTTCGGCTTCAACGGTGGCAGCACCTTCGCCGTGAATGCTTCGATCCCCCAGATTCTGCTCAATACCAACCTGGCTGCGGCCACCGGCGGCATTGCTGCCTTGGCTGTGGCCTGGCCCGTACTGAAACGGCCTGATGTGCCGCTGCTGATGAATGGCGTGCTCGCCGGGCTCGTCTCCGTTACTGCCAGTTGCAACCTAGTCGACCCCGCAGCTGCGCTGGTCATTGGTGCCATCGGTGGTGTCGTCAGCGTCCTCGTCGCTTGGGGGCTCGAAAGACTCAAGATCGACGACGCCGTGGGTGCGGTGCCGGTGCATGGTTTTTGTGGTGCGTGGGGCACGCTGGCCGTCGCGCTCTTTGCCGATGCTTCGCAATTCGCCAGCGGCTCGCGTGGTTGGCAGTTGCTGATTCAAAGTGCGGGCGTGCTCGTCTGCATGGCTTGGGGACTGGGATTTGGCTATGTCGTACTCGCCAGTTTGAACCGCCTGATGCGGCTACGAGTCACTCCCGCCGAAGAATTGGCCGGCCTCAATCACAGCGAACATCAAGCTTCGACGCCGCTCATCGACCTGCTGCACGACATGGAAGATCAACGCCTCACGGGCGACTTTACGCGGGCTGTCGAAGTGGAACCACATACCGAAGTGGGCCAGATTGCCCTGCAATACAATCGCGTCGTCGAGCGAGCCCAAGATGAAATCCGCAGCCGTGAAGAAGTGATGCAAGCGCTGCGAACCGCGGAAGAAAAGTATCGCAGCATCTTCGAGAACGCCGTCGAAGGCATTTTTCAGACGACTCCCGATGGCCAGTACCTAAGTGCCAATCCCACGCTGGCCCGCATCTATGGCTACGACTCCGTCGGCGAGATGCAGAAAGCCATTCGCGACATCCAGCATCAGCTATACGTCGATCCCAAGCGTCGCCAGGACTTCGCCGAGCAGATCAAGGCCGACGGTGTGGTTCGCAACTTCGAATCGCAAGTCTTCCGCGCCGATGGCAAGGTGATTTGGATTTCGGAGAATGCCCGCGTCATTCGCGATGCCGAAGGGAAGACCAAGTACTACGAAGGAACCGTCGAAGAGATCAGTGAGCGGAAGCAGGCTCAAGAATTGATGCAGCAGAAGGAAGCGGCTCTGGCCGCCAGTTCGGCCAAGAGCGAATTCCTGGCTCGCATGAGCCACGAGATTCGCACGCCCCTGAACGGCGTCATCGGCATGCTCGAACTGTTGCAGGGGACGCACATGTCTCAGCAACAACAGCGTTATGCTCGCGTGGCAAAGAACTCGGCCGATACGCTGCTCACCCTTGTCAACGACATTCTCGATTTCTCGAAGATCGAAGCGGGCAAACTCGAACTCGATCACACCGATTTCGATCTGCACGCTCTGCTCGAAGACACTGCCGAACTGTTTGCGGAACGAGCCGCCGACAAGGGGCTGGAACTCGTCTGTCACATCTGTCCGGACCTGCCGGCAAGCGTGCATGGCGACCCCGATCGCTTGCGACAGATCGTGGTGAACCTGCTCAACAACGCGCTCAAGTTCACGACGCGCGGCCAGGTGGTGCTGCGGGCTAACCTCGACGACAAACAACCCGGCAGCGACGACAGCGTGCAGATTCGTTTCTGCGTCGAAGATACCGGCATCGGCATTCCTGCCGATCGAACCGACCGATTGTTCCAGTCGTTCTCACAAGTCGATATCTCCACCACGCGCAAGTATGGTGGTACCGGCCTGGGCCTGGCGATTTGCCGCGAACTGGTCGGTCTGTTTGGTGGCGAGATCGGCGTCAACAGCGTACTGAACAAAGGTTCGCAGTTCTGGTTCCACCTGCCGCTGAAAAAGCAGCCAAAGGAACAGCAGCGCAAGCTCATCATGCCGCAAGAACTGGCAAGCGTTCGCGTGCTGGCCGTCGATGACAATCAAACCAATCGCGAACTCCTGCACGAACAGTTCGCCAGCTGGGGCCTGGCCCTCGAAAGCGTCTGCGGCGGTCGCGAAGCACTCGAAAAGCTCGCGATGGGCAAGAGCCAGAATCGGCCTTTCCAGCTGGTGCTGCTCGACTTCAACATGCCAGGCATGGACGGCCTCGAACTCGCACGGGCCATTCGTCTGAATCCCGAGTACCAGGCTGCTCGTCTGGTGATGCTCAGCTCGTCGGGGACTTTGTTCGACGATCCTCGCCTGGCTCGCTCGGGTCTCTCGGCTTGCCTGCCGAAGCCCGTCCGTCAATCGAAACTGTTCGACATCGTCATCGAGATGTTCGGCCCGCAGAAGAAGGCGAGCCCAGCCAAACCGCTGGTAGCTACGCCCCGCCTGAAACCCGCGCAGAAGCGTGACGCGAAGATCCTTGTCGCCGAAGACAACGAAGTGAACCAGCAGGTGGTCTCCGAAATCTTGGCTGCGGCCGGCTTCGATTGCCAGCTGGTCTCGAATGGTCGCTGGGCCTTCGATGAAGTGCAAAAGCACGTCTTCGACCTGGTACTGATGGATTGTCAGATGCCAGAGATGGACGGCTTCGAAACGACTCGTGCCATTCGTAAGAAGGAAACCAGTGAAGGTAGCCAGCGGCACTTGCCCATCATTGCCCTCACGGCCAACGCCGTGGCTGGTGATCGCGAACGCTGCTTGAACGCCGGTATGGACGGCTATGTCACGAAACCGATCAACCCGACGACGCTAATCGACGCCATCGAAAACCTGCTATCTCAAGTGGAGTTCTCGTCGGTCGCCAAGGAATCCGAGACGACGTCCGAACCGACCAGCGAAGCGACTCCAGATTCGCTGGAATCGTTCGTCTCTGTGCCAGTCCTCGATATTCCACCTCTCCGCGCTCGCTGCATGCACGACGACAGCTTTTTGCAGCGCGTACTCGGCAAAGCGCTCACTCGAATTCCCGCCGATGTCATGAGCATTGTCACCGCGGTCGAACAAACCGATTTCGAGAGCTTGGCCCGCAGTGCTCACGCGCTGGCGGGCATGTCGGCCAATCTCGAGGCCCAGCAGTTACTCGCTGCCGCTCGCAGTTTAGAAAATATCGCCAAGCGGCAGCAGGCCGACGACTTGCCCGCGCTGTTGGTCGAATTGAGAACGGCTGCGACACAAACCGAAGCCGCCTTGGAACAGTTGCAACGCAGTATCCAAGCCGAATCCGTACCCGCGTAACTTTTACCACGAATCGTATCTGGGGCAGACAGATAGATGCTCGCTCTCCTAGTCGACGATGACGAAATCGCCCTCGCAATGCTCGAGCACACGCTCGCGCGTTCCGGGTTCGACGTACTCACGGCCAGCAATGGCCGCGAAGCGCTCGAAATGCTGCGCCAGCATCCCATCCGTCTCGTCATCAGCGACTGGGACATGCCGGGCATGACGGGGCTGGAACTGTGCCGCGCCGTCCGTAGCGGCGAGTTCGAGCAGTACATTTACTTTGTGCTCCTGACCAGCCATCGGGGCAACGACGAGATCGTGCAAGGTCTCGCCGCCGGTGCCGACGACTTCATCATCAAGCCGTTTCACCCACCCGAACTCATCCTGCGCGTACGCGCTGGCGAACGAATCCTCGGCCTCGAAACTCGCGACGTCACCATCTTCGCCCTCGCTCGTTTGGCCGAAAGCCGCGATACCGATACGGGCGAACATCTGGAACGAGTGCAGAAATACTGCGGCGTCCTGTGTCGCTACTTGTACGAGCGGGGAGTCTTTCAGGGCGAGATCGACCGCGAATACATTCACCTGATTCGCCAGACCAGCCCGCTGCACGATATTGGCAAGGTCGGCATTCCCGATGCGATTCTGCTCAAACCGGGCCGGTTCACGCCGGAAGAATTCGAGATCATGAAGCGCCACACCACCATTGGTGCCGAAACGCTTCAGGCGGCTCTCGACCATTACCCCGGCGCAAAATTCCTGCGCATGGCCCGCGATATCGCCCTCACCCATCACGAAAAATTTGACGGCAGCGGCTATCCCCAGGGCTTAGCCGGCAAAGACATTCCCCTCTGTGGCCGCATTGTCGCCGTGGCCGACGTGTACGACGCGCTCACGACCAAACGCGTCTACAAAGATGCCTTCCCGCACGAACAGGCCGTACAGATGATCGGCGAGCAAGCAGGCCGCCACTTTGACCCGCAAATCGTGGACGCCTTTCTGGCCTGCAGCGAAGCTTTCCGCGAGATCAACCTCACCCAGCGCCCCGAGCCCGTCCTCAGCAGCTACGAGTCGACGCATCAGGCAGCGATGGCGTAGAGCGAGAGGCTCTTTGCGGGATGTTGGCCAGGGCGAGCTACGCTTGTTCAGTCCGCTGCGCCAGCCTAGAGTGGAGGGGACAGGAACGGATTGGGTCGCACGGCTGGGTAGGCTCCAGCCTGGTATTTATGTACCAGCGCGCCCTACCCACGAGGCAAACGCTTATCGCTCGCAGGCACACTCTCCTCTATGGCCAGCTTTTTCGATTCTCTCCGCGGCATTTTTGCGGACAAGCGAACCGATATCGGTGAACGCTTCCAGATCTTGCGCGAAGCGATCAGCGGGACCATGTCGAACTTTCACATGGCCCTCGACCACACCACCAACAAAACGGTGGGGCTGAAGATTCTCGATACCGAGAAGACCGCTGCGTTCGAAAGCCGCTTCAAAGGGCTCAACAAACCGAGCGAAGGGAAAATCGCGGCCCAGATGAAGCATCCGCGAATCGTCGAAACCATCGAATATGGGACCGCCAAAGATGGCCGACAGTACATCCTGATGGAGTTCGTCTCCGGCAGCGGCATGAACGCGCTGCTCAAACAGGGCGAGCCCAAACTGACCGGGCACCATCACGAATTGATTCGCGAAATGGCGGAAGCCATTGATGCCGTTCACAAGGCTGGCTTCATCCATCGCGATATCTGCCCGCGCAACTTCATCGTCGCGCCCGAATGCGACTCGCTCAAGCTGATCGACTTCGGCCTCACCGTGCCGAACCAACGAGAGTACTGGCTACCCGGCAATCGCACTGGCACACCACTGTACATGGCCCCCGAGATTGTCCGCCGCAAACCTACCGACCAGCGAGTCGATATTTTCTCGTTCGGTGTGACTGCGTATCAGCTGTGTACGAATGAGTTCCCCTGGCCTTCGGGCGATACGACGGGCAAGGGTGCTCTGCAACACGATGCCAAGCCGCCGCAAGAGATTCTCGAACTCGTTCCCAATCTGAATAAGACGCTGGCGCGCGTGATCATGCAGTGCATCAATGCCGATCCCAATCAGCGCCCGGCTTCGATGGAACTCGTCGTTAAGATGCTCAAGACCGTGAACTCGGATACGAACTGACGCTCTTCACCTCCGGTTGACGTGACTGCCAACTTGAGTCTTTTTTCGCGGTTGTTACAAAGGCACTTTCCGCCTCTCGCGATCGGCAACTTCTGCGCGTCACCGCTTCACAGGCAGTTCTTGCCTGACGCGATCCAGCGCGAAGGGTCCTGCGGCTAAGTCGTAACTCAATCGCCACTTAGTCACGCTAGCAGCGCCTCTTTTGTGCTTCTCATTCGCACTCGGCACGATGATTGCCTTACGTCCAGCACGCGAACTTCGTTTCGAACCTCATCGCTTGCCAGCAGACATGTACTACGGACTTTATACCGCTGCCGCCGGTGCCAACGCCTTGAGCCAAAAGGTCGAGGTGTTGAGCAACAACCTGGCGAACGTCGACACCGTCGGCTTCAAGCGGGAACTCGCGTTGCTGCAGTCTCGCGAGAGTGAAGCAATTGAACGGGGCGAAGACTTTCGCGGTTCGCGGTCGCGTAATGATCTGGGCGGCGGTGTGGAACTGGCTTCGACGGCGACGGAGTTCCGTCTCGGCAACTTCCGCAAGACCGGCATCCCCACCGACATGGCTCTAGAAGTGCCGAACCACTTCTTCATGGTCCAGCGTGGCGACCAGCAACTGCTGACCCGTGCCGGCAACTTTCAAATGGACAACGAAGGCATGCTGCAATCGGGAGACGGCGACTTCGTCCTCAGCAGCGATGGTGCTCCGATCCAACTCGATCCCACGTTGCCTTGGCAACTGCTCGATGGCGGCCGCATCGCCCAAGCGGGCGACGAGCGTGAAATTGGGATTCGCCAGCCAGCCAAACTGACCGACCTGAAAAAGGTCGGACAGAACTACTTCCAGAACATGACCGACCAGTGGACCACGATCGAAGACGAAGATCGCCGCGTTCGTGGTGGTTATCAAGAAGTCTCGGGCGTGAACTCGCTGCAAGAGATGACCGAACTGATTGCCACTTCGCGCGGTTACGAAACCAATGTTCGCATGATGCAAACACACGACCAAATCACGGGTTCGCTGATCTCGCGACTCCTGCGGCCGCCGCAATAGCGATTCAAGACCGAACGATTCAACTCTGCCTCCGATCATTGTCAGGGACGACAACCGATGAGCGTACAAACCCTTTACACCGCCGCGACTGGCATGGAGTCGCTGCAAACCAAGCTCGACGTCATCGCCAATAACCTGGCGAATGTGAATACGACCGGTTTCAAGAAGGGTCGTTGCAACTTCGAAGACTTGTTCTACCGCAACATCACGTTGCCCGGTGCTCAAGATGCTCAGGGCAACTATACGGCCACGGGCACTCAGGTCGGTCTCGGCTCGCGCGTGCAAAGCATCCAGACCAACTTCAGCCAAGGTGCCTTTCAAGAAACGAAAAGCCCACTCGATGTGACCATCGAAGGCAATGGCTTCTTTCAGGTGCAGGATCCGTCCACCGGCCAATCGGTCTACACCCGCGCCGGCAACTTTGCCGTCAATGCCAACAATCAATTGGTGGTAGGCAGCGCTTCGACAGGGCGCCTCGTGGTGCCGAACATCACGCTGCCGACCGACTACACGGGCGTATCGATCACCGCCGATGGCAAGGTAGTTGTGACGCAATCGGGACAAACGGGCCAGCAGCAACAAGGTCAGATCGAACTGGCAATCTTCCCGAACCCCGAGGGTTTGCTCAAGTTGGGCGAAAACCTCTACCAGGTAACGGATTCCTCGGGTGCCGCGGTTGTCAGCAATCCGCAGTCTCAAGGGACTGGCACCCTGCGAGCTGGCTACTTGGAAGCTTCGAATGTGGAGCCTGTGCAAGAACTGATCGATCTGATCACGACGCAACGCTCGTTCGAACTGAATAGCCAGGCGATTCAAGCCGGCGATCAAATCCTGCAGCTCATTTCGAATCTGCGGCGGAGCTAAGTGATGACCATTCAACTACAAAAGAGCATGTTCTTCGCTGCCGTGCTGGTCGCCAGTCAATGGTCGGCCCAGGCTGCCGAGATTCGCTTTCAAGCCGAGGCCCGCGTGTCGCGCGGGATCGTTCGCTTGGGCGATGTCGCCGAAATCGTCACGGACGATGAAGGGGAAGCTCGCCTGCTCGAAGGGATTGCCCTTGTCCCGGCTCCTGCCATCGATCAGCCTCGCTTGCTCAAGCGTCAAGAGGCGCAGCAGTTGCTGCAACTGAGCGGCATCAAGCTTCGCGAACATCACTTCAGTGGTGCCGAATGCACTCAACTGGTTGCTGGCCAGGCACCAGTAGTGCAGACCGTTCGCAAAGCCTCGACCGTCGAATTGATCCCGACCGAAATCCCTGCTCTGGCCGCAGGAAATGGCCGTCTGCAACCGCAGCCAATCATCGCCAAAGAAACGTCGGCTGCAGCCCGAGTCAGCCAGGCCATTGTGAATCACCTAACGGCCATCGCCGACGTCTCGGCTGACTGGCAAGCTGACGTCGCCTTCTCGCCCCGCGTGGTTCAAGCCCTCGAAGGGAAGCAGATCTTACGCGTCGAAGGTGGTGTCTCGCCTTGGATTGGCCGTCAGAACTTCATGTTGTTGGCTGGTGAAGAAGCAGCTCCCGTGCGTCTGCCGATCGAGGCCGAAATCTCGGGAACAACCAAAGCGGTGGTCGTGATTCGCTCCGTGGAACGCGGCACGACGTTGACCGCTCAAGACCTGCAGATGCAAACCGTGTCGCTCAAAACAGGTGTTCGCCTGGTGATTGATCCTGCTCAGTTGATTGGCCTCGAAACCAACCGCGCCCTCAACGCCGGTCAACTGGTCGGTGCCGATATGGTCCGCACCGTTCGCCTAGTCAAGCGTGGCGAAGAGATTCAAGTCGTCTCGATCGGTGCCGGTGTGCAAATCAGCGAACCGGCCAAGGCTCTTGCCGATGGAACTCAGGGTGACTCGATCACCGTCGAGTTTGTCGATCGTCGCAAGATGGTCGCCCGCATCACTGGTGCACGTCGAGCAGAAGTTTACGCCATGCAGACCAGTCGTTCGCAAGTCGAAGCCACGTCGCAACCCGTTCGCAACTAACTCGCACCAGCGGATGTTACCTATGTCGCAACCAACCAAACATTCCTGGCGAATCCTGCCCTCGGTGGCCGTGCTGATGGGCGCTTCGACGGTTTACGTTGTCGCCCAACAGCCACAGCCACCGATGATGCAGCCCCAGCCTCAGTTCCGCGGTGACGAAGTTCCGAACTCGAGCCTGTATGCTTCGCGCATGGCCTATCAGGCTCAGATGGCCCCTGGCGCTCCGATGGGCAATGGCTGGTACGAAGCCCCCCTGCCACCACCCAAGGAAGTGAAGAAGGGTGATCTGATCAAGATCCGCGTCGATCTCAACTCGCAGATGGCCAGCGAAGGCGAAGTGCAACGCCGCAAGAACACACAGTACGACGCGCTGCTCAACGACTGGGTACTGCTCAATGGTCTGCGTTCGGTAAAGCCTGCTCCGCAATCGGATGGCGATCAACGTGTGCGTGGTACGCAAAACCAGATCTATCGCGCTACGGGCGAACTCGATACCGCCGAAATCATGAAGTTCAACATCACCGCGACTGTGGTCGACATTTTGCCAAACGGCAACATCGTGGTCGAAGCTCACTGGAAGATTAACAACAACGCCGAACAGTGGATTCGCTCTCTGTCGGGCGTGATCGCTCGCGAAAACATCGGTCCAGGCAACCTGGTGCTGGGTGAAGATGTCGCCGAGTTGCACATCGGCAAGAAGGAAATTGGCACCGTCCGCGATGCTTACAAGCGGGGCTGGGTCACTCGCCTGATGGATGTGTTCAGCCCGTTTTAATTGCCTCGCTGCTCATCGCCTCTCCCTCACTCATCGCACTCCCGGGTCCGCCATGAAACACTTTCTTCTCACACTTGTCGCCGTGCTGATGCTGACGACGGTCGCACGGGCTGAGATCAAGGTGAGCGACTTCTGCCGCATCAAGGGGCAGGAAGAAAATACGCTGCACGGCATGGGCTTGGTCGTGGGTTTGAAAGGTACGGGCGACGGCGACTCGCGAACCACTCAGCGGGCCTTGGCTCGTTACATGGAACTGATGGGACATCGAATTGGCAACGATGCCCGCGGTCGCCAGGCTCTCGAAGAACTGAAAGGCGTGAAGAACGTCGCGATGGTGTTCCTCACCGTTACGGTTCCCGCCGGTGGTGCTCAGCAGGGCGATTTGCTCGATTGCAAAGTGAGTGCCTTGAGTGCCAAGAGCATCGAAGGTGGTTACCTGATGCTGACCGAACTGCACGGCCCCGTACCGGGCGACAAGATCGTCTACGGAATTGCTCAGGGCCAGATCTCGATCGACGACATCATCAAGCCGCAGACCGGCACCATTTCTCGCGGCTGCCAGATGGAACAAAAGTTTCAGAACGAGTTTGTGAAGGATGGCAAACTGCTGCTGGTGATGAACAAGGATCACGCGACCTTTCAAATGGCCTCACTCATCGAACAGAGCGTCAATCGCGAGCCGGACTTTCGGCTCGGCAGCAGCAGCGATGGCATCGCCCGCGCACTCGACCAGGTGCGCGTGCAAGTCACCATTCCGCCGACCTACGCTGACAATCCAGCCCTGTTCGCTTCGGTGCTGATGGATACTCGCGTCAGCCGTCCGCAAACCGATACGGTCGTCATCATCAACGAGCGAAAGCAAGCCGTGATCGTTGGTGCCGATGTCGAAATCGCTCCGGTGGCTGTGATGCACAAGAATCGGCTCATTCAAGTCGGTGGCGAACAGCTGAACCAGTTTGTCGAGGTGAATCCCTCGGCGGAAACGCAAAAGCCGAAGTTGGCAGCCCTGATCGATGCCCTGAACACCTTGAAGGTCCCGGCAGAAGACGTGATCGACATCGTCAAGATGCTCAAGCACAAGCGAGCACTCTTCGGCGAATTGATCATCGAGTAGTGGATCTGTGGCCACGTCCCCGTTTTGAATCGATTTAGAAGAAGCAAACCATGGCCCTCGACATCACCAGCGCCGCCACCAGTCAAGCCTTCCAACCTCTGCCGCAGGGCGTGGTGAAGAAGAGCTCGACGTCGGAAACCAAGGAAGCGTTCACCGACTTCGTGGGCCAAACCATGTTCGGCCAGGCCTTGGCATCGATGCGCAAGACAATCGAGAAGCCCGCCTACTTTCATGGTGGCCGCGCCGAGGAAGTGTTTCAGGGTCAGCTCGATCAGCTTTTGTGCGAAGAACTGACCGAAGCCACCGCTGATACGTTCGCCGGCCCGATGTTCGACCTGTTCATGCTCCACCGTTCGTAAGTTTCCCCAGTGAAGTAGTTGAGTCACTCTCCGGCAGTCCCTCACTCCCTCCCGCACATTCTCAACACTGAGGCTAGCGGGCTAAGAAATATCGATTCAGCCATGACGACAGCTTTTGCTACTTCGACTGTTGCCACGACCACCGTAGTGGTGCCTGCAGCGACCACTGCCCGCGTCGATTGGGAAGCAGAAATCTCGGGCCTGCTGGCCGAACTAAGCGGCGTGCAGGAAGAGCTGCTGGCCGTGCTGAGCGAGAAGCGGCAACGCCTCGCTGCGGTCGAGATTGGCAATATGACCGAACTGCAAACTCGCGAGCAGGCACTCTGCGATCGCTTGCAAGCTTGTCATACGCGGCGTGAAGCGCTGCTTGTGGCGGCCAAGGAGCAAGGCTTGCCTGGCGACAGCATGACATCGCTAGCGAAGGCTACTGGGGGGAATGCGAAAACCACGCAAGGTGACAAGCTTCGCAAGGACCTGGCAAGCTCGGCAAGTCGCATGCGACTGCTGCAGGCCCAGAGCCTGACAAACTGGGTCGTAGCCCAACGTTCGCTGCTGCATGTCTCGCAATTGCTAGAGATTATCGCCACCGGGGGCCGTTTACAGCCGACCTATGGAGTAGGGGAAGGTGTGCACAATCGTGGTGGCATGGTCGACCACGAAGCATAACAAGCGGCCAAGTCATGTCACTCTTCAGCACCATCCAGATCGCGAAGAACTCGCTGGTCGCAGCCCAAATGGGTCTGCAGGTCACGAGCAACAATGTCGCCAACGCCAACACGCCCGGCTACATTCGGCAGAATCTGGTTCTCACCCCGGCTCCCACGCAGCGCTACGGCGGTCTGTTGCTGGGCCTCGGTGTCAGCGTGCAAGCGGTCGTCCAGCAGACCGACCGCTTTCTCGAAGAGCGGGTGCGCAACGCAGCCAGCGACCTCGCCAATAGCCAAGCCCAAGAAGATACCTACGTCCAACTCGAATCGCTGATCGGCGAATTGAGCGATACGGATCTGAGCACCGGGCTGAGTGAGTTCTTCAACAGCATTCACGACATTCTCAATCAGCCAGATAGCGCCAGCGTGCGCAATCTGGCCGTATTGCAGGGGCGAACTCTCACCGACGATATCCGCCGGCTCGATACCCGCGTGCGCGAAGTGCGCAACGATGTGAACGAACAAATCGGGGCAGCGGCGAACGAAATCAACAGTCTGCTGAAAGAAGTCTCGTCGCTGAACGTGCAGATCTCGATTGCCGAAGGTGGGAGCACGAGCAACAGCGACGCTGTTGGTTTGCGAGACAAGCGGAGCCAGACACTTTCGAAACTTTCGTCGATCATCGATATCCAAGCGGTGGAACAAACGACCGGCGATGTGACGGTCTTCTCGGGCGGCGACTACCTGGTGTTTCAAGGCACCTTTCGCCCGGTAACCACCGTTACAAAGTCCGATGGCGACCTGAACGCTTACGAAATTCGGCTCGCAGAGACCGACTCGCCGATTAACACCTCGAGCGGTTCGCTGGCCGGCCTGGTCTCGTCGCGCGATACGATTCTCGGTGGCTTCCTCACGCAGCTAGACACCTTCACTCGCAACCTGGCCTACGAATTCAACAAGCTGCACTCCAGTGGTCAAGGTTTGACTGGTCTGACGAGCGCTACGAGTGAATTCGCGGTTACGAATACCGCTGCTGCTCTCGATCAAGCGGGGCTCTCGTACACGCCTGTCAATGGTTCGTTCGAAGTCCTCGTGCGCAATCAGCAAACGGGACTGACGAGCACCACGCAGGTGCGAGTCGATCTCAACGGCTTGGATGGCGATACCACGCTCGACGAACTGGCTGCGGCAATCAACAACATCGATGGCATCTCCGCCGTAGTGACTGCCAACCGCAAGTTGGAGATCAAAGGCGATTCGCCGCTGGTCACGTTTGGTTTTGCCAACGATACGAGCGGCACGCTGGCCTCGCTAGGGATCAATACCTTCTTCACCGGCTCCGGCGCGAGCAGCATCGGCGTCAGTTCGACCGTGCTTAGCGATCCCTCGAAGTTTGCGGCGAGCGGCGGCGGCATTGGCGAAGACACGGCCATCGCGGTGAAATTGGCCAACCTGCTGAACACTCCCCTGGCTTCGCTGGGTGGATCGAACCTCGCGGTGCAATACGACCGCGTTGTCGGCGAAGTGACCCAAGGCGCTGCCGTGACGAAGAGCGTGGCCGAAGGCTTTCGAACCTTTCACGGCACGCTCGAAGGGCAGTTACTTTCGGTGCAAGGTGTCAATATCGACGAAGAGGCGATCAAGATGATTGCCTACCAACGAGCGTTTCAGGCTTCGGCCCGCGTGGTTGCCACCATTAGCGAACTGCTAGACACGCTCGTCAATCTGTAATCCTCCCGCCTGCGATCCCACCCAACTATGCCTGCCATTTATCCCATTCCGACGACGCGAGTCAGCGAATCGCTGACCCATTCGCGCATGCTCTCGCAGTTGCAATCGGATGAAGTTTCGATCCTCCGCCTGCAACAACAGATCGCTACTGGCCGGCGCATCTTCCAGCCTAGCGACGATGCCCCAGCGGCTCAGCGGGCCATCAGCTTGCAGCGACTGCTCGAACAAAAGGCGCAAGCTCGCGAAAACCTCAGCACGAGCCAATCGTACTTGTCAGCCACCGACACGGCCGTACAAGGCGTGACGAACCTGCTCAACTCGGTGCGCTCGACGGTCCTCGGCGTCACCGATTCGGTGAGCAGTCCCGAAGCTCGCCAGGCTGCCATTCAGGAAGTCTCGCGCGCAATTGAACAATTGGCCGACGTTGGTAATCAGACCTTTCGTGGCCGCTATCTATTTGCCGGCTCGCGCACAACGACGTTGCCGTTTCAAGTTTCCGGCAGCCAGGTTGCGTACCAGGGCAACGAATCATCGCTGCAGAGCTATTCCGACGTTGACCTGCTGTTCAATACTAACCTGCCGGGCAGCGACATCTTTGGCGGCTTCTCGAGCGAGGTTCACGGCACGGCCGACCTCAATCCGGTCGCCACGCGTGAGACACTCCTCAGCGATCTACACGGCGGGCGCGGCATCACCAAGGGAAGCATCTCGATCTCGGATGGCGCAACGACCAAGGTGATCGACTTCGCAGGAGCTGAAACGCTCGGTGATGTCGCGGACTTGATCAATGCCAATCCGCCGACGGGACGCACAATCAGCGCACGCGTGTCCAGCAACGGGCTCGTCCTCGATATCGACGATGCCGGTGGCGGCAACTTTACCATTCGCGAAGTGGGCGGTGGCACCACCGCGGCCGAGTTGGGCATCGTGGAAACGTCCGGCGTATTGAACGGCGCGATCACCGGCGCGGACCTCAATCCGCGGCTGCGAGCAACCACCAGCCTGAACGACATCTTTGGCAGTCGCGCGCGGACGGTCCTCGAATCCGCAGGGCTAAACAACAACATTGTGCTCGAAGCGCGCACGCGAGGCACGGCGAACAATGGCGTTACCGTGCAACTGGTCGACGATACGCTGCTTGATGCTGGTCCGGGCCTGAATGTTGGTTTTGAAACAGCGACTTACTCGGCGGCTCCGACGGCCGCGCGGGCTGCTGTGACATTCAACGGCTTTGGCAACAACTTGCAGCTGACGGGCAATGTGCCGGGAACGTCACTCAACAACGTCCAGATTCAAGTCGTTGACGGCGGTGCACTCGGCGCGAATGCGACGGCGACTTACAACGCTGGTACTAAGACCTTCACCATCGGCATCGATACCGCGGGGGGAACGGAGATTCAGAATGTGATCGCCGCCATCAACGGCGAAGGAACCTTTACGGCCAACTACGACGCGGCCAATCCCGTTGACGGTGGGTACAACCCGACCTCGACCATTCCGATTGGCGACGCTGGTCTCGTGACGGGCAATACCGGCAACAGCGGGGGCAACGCCAACACCATTTTTGTCAATGTGCGCCAGAACGCGACGACTGCGAACCAGATTCTGATTGCCCTGCAAGGGAACGCGACGATCAATGCCCAGTTTGAGACTTCGCTCGAACAGCAAGATTCGAGTGGAGCCGGTTCCGAGGGCAACGGTGTGCTCGATATCAACTCGACCGCGGTCACGAGCGGCGGCAGCGGGTTCGATCCCGATCTGACCTCGGGCTTGCGAATTGTGAACGGCGGAAACACGTACAACGTGTCGTTTGCCGGTGCCGAGTCGCTGCAGGATGTGCTCAATACGCTCAATGGCTCGGGGGCGGGCGTGCTGGCGCAGCTCAATGCCGCCGGTGATGGTCTGGTGATTCGCTCGCGCGTCAGCGGCTTCGATTTTTCGATCGGCGAGAATGGTGGCACCACCGCGGCGCAGTTCGGCGTTCGTTCGTTCAACGGAAACACCAACCTGTCGGAACTGAACTTCGGTCTCGGCATCCAATCGATCGCTGGCACCGACTTCACGATCACTCGTAACGACGGCGTTGCTCTGGACATCGATACGTCGTCGGCCAACACCATTCAGGATGTGCTCGACCAGATCAACAATCATGCTTCGAACCTGGTCCCCGGCGCGCGTGTCGCCGCCAGGCTGGCCCAGTTCGGCAATGGCATCGAGCTTGTCGATTCGACGGTCGGTGCTGGCTCGCTGCGCGTGAATGCGGCCATCAACAGCACGGCCGCGGTCGAGTTGGGATTAGTCCCCAAGGGGGCCAGTCAATCGCTTCCTCCGGTTGTCAGTGGTGGTGAATCGGTCATCACGGGCACGGACGTCAATCCGCAAGAAGTCTCGGGCGTCTTCAATTCGCTGCTGCGGATGCAAGACGCCCTGCAAAACTTCGATCTGAACAAGTTGCAGCGCAGCGTCGAACTGCTCGACTCCGACATGGATCGAATTCTCTTCGCCCGTTCCGAACTTGGCGCTCGGGCCCAAGGCCTCGATACGCTCGATGCCCGCTTGCAAGACGAAGACGTCGAACTACAAGCGTCGTTGTCGAACGAGATCGAAGTCGACTGGACGGAAGCCATCTCGACCCTCGCGGCAAGACAGGCCTCGTTGCAAGCCTCGCTGCAACTTACCGCTCAAGCGTTTCAGCTCAGCCTGCTGAACTATCTGTAAGCGGCTACTTGCTAGGGCGCATCTTCCCGTCGGAAGACGGCGTAGCCCACTTTGCGGATGCCATTCTTGGCACACGCAAGCAAGATGGGTTCGACGTGTTTAAAGCCGACGCTACGGTCGGCGCGAATTCGAATCTCGACATTCGGGCCGAGTTTCTGCACACGCTCGCCCAGTTGCTGCGTCAGTTCCGCCACGGGAACTTGCACGCCCGTGATGAGCAACGTGCCATCGGCCAGCACCGTGATGGTGATGCGAGGTTGATCGGGCGTGCCCTCGTCGTCTTGGCCGCTATCGGCGGCCGGCAACGGCAGCGGAATCGTATTTTCTTGCTGCGAGAGATTGCTCGACAGGAGAAAGAAAATGATGAGCTGAAACACGACATCGATCATCGGCGTCATGTTGAAGCCCACTTCACCCCGCGATGTCGAAGACGACGGGACGCGCATCTATCGGCCCCCCGGCGCACGCGGCGGTGCCGGAGGAACAGACGGGCCTGCAGCAATCGGCGGAGCCTGCGAGCCCCGCTGCCGCTGCTTGAGCGGAGCCAGAATGTGCAAGCCTGAGTAAGCGGCTTCGGCGATCAGTTCGTCGATCCAGTTGCGAAACATGGCAAAGAACCCGAGCGCTGGAATCGCAATCACCAGTCCGTACACCGTTGTGACGAGCGCCTGGTAAATGCCGTCGGCCAGGGCAGCAGCACCAGCTTTGCCTTCGGTCTCGGCCACTTCCTTAAAGGCGAGCAACATACCGGTCACCGTGCCGAGCAGTCCGACCATCGGTGCGAGGTTGCCGATGACGGAGAGATACTCGATCCAGCGAAACAGCTTGGCGGACTGTTCCGCAGTGGCGTCTTCCATTGCCTTTTCGATTTCGGGCCAATCGCCGTCCGCTTCACTCAGACCTTGCTGCACGATGGCCGTAAGAAAGCAGGGGCGCGATTTACAGACTTGAATGGCTTCGGCCAGTCGCCCTTGCTCCACCATGCGGCGCAGCTCGACGGCCACATCTTCGGGAATGAGATCTTTGCGGCGGATGCGAAAAATGTTGTCGAAGACCAGATAGACCGCTGTGAGCGACAGCCCGATCAGCGCCAGCATGTTGGCGATACCGACCGGACCACCCGAGAAAAAGATCTGCAGAAAGGTCTTTTTCGGCGGCTTTGCCGCTGGGGGTTGTCCGAACTCCGCCGGCGCGTTGGCTGGTTGCGCGCCAGGCACGGCTGGCTGCGGAAAAGGTTGCAGCTCCTGCGCAAAGGCTGACGAGCCCAGCATGACGAACAACAACCAACTCAGCAGCAAGAGCTGCATCGCTCGCGCTAGTACTTTGCCCACTGTTCCCTCAATCAGTGTTCCCCCAATCGCTGTTCCCTCAATCGCTCCGCTATTCACTGGCAGTCCTTTTCTAACCTGAGCCGGAGGCGTGAGCGTCCGAAGATGTTCCTGGGTTCATTCGAGAGGTACTCTCCGGGCGCTGACGCTTCCGGCTCAGGACTTGTTCTCGAATCCATTCTGTTTTAGCAGCTAGCCCGCTATGGCTTCATGGGGGCCGACAGTTGCTCCCAGCGCAAACGAGCGGCGGCAGCCGCTGGCTGCGTGGCATGGTCGGTCAGCACCTCGCGATAGAGCGAGACCGCTTGTTCTCGTCGCCCCATCTTTTCCAATTGCGTGCCCGCCGCCAAGAGCGCTTCGGCGGCGAGTGCCCGCTGGCGAGGATACAAAATGGGAATTCGCAGATAGGCGAGCGCGGCCTGTTCGGGCTGATTGTGTCGCGTCAGCCCTTCGCCCACAATGAAATAACCCAGCGGACGGACTTCCGGCGGCAAGCGTTCCAGGCCGGCTAACCACTGCGCGGGTTCGCCCGGTTCCGAGGCGACCACGCGGGTTCGCCAGAGTTGAATCACGGCCAAGGTGGCAATGCGCTTGTTTGGGCCACTGGAGAGCGCCTGCAGCGTTGTCACGGCCTCGGCCCGTTGCGCACCGATGAGCAGCCAACTGGCTCCCAATAGTTGTTTGACGGGATTGCGAGCATCACGCAGCCACTGCGCAGCGTGGGCGGGCAAGTTGGGATCGTCGCTCGTGCGCCAAGCGAGCGGAACAATTTCCCAAGCGGGCGTATCGGGATCGCTGGCCACCAAGGCAAAAAATTCTTCAGCCGCGGCGACAATGTTGCCCGCTGCAGTTTGACTCTCGATGACTCGCTCCATGATTTGACGCCGAGCCCATGTTCGCGACTCTTCTTCCCGAGCCCGCAGGAACGCGGCGGCTGCCTCGGCGAACTTCTTCTCGGCAAGTAAAGCATCACCCTGGGTTTTATTCTGGCCCCAGGTCGTACGCCACTCGGTAACTTGCTCCAGCGGAAAGCTCTCAACCGCGCCCGTCGGTCCGCGAAAGCTGAGCTGATTGCCAAGCAGGTCGACGATCTCGCCCTGACGTTGCACCGGCGGTAATCCCGGCTTGCTGTTCTTCAGCAGGACCACATCGGCCGCGAAGATCGGCAACGGCAAGCAGACGAGCAGCACGAGAGCACTGCCGACAAGCGGAGAGATGAGATAGCGAAATGGAGAGACTTGCGCCATTCGATCCGATCGAGCAAACCAAGATTTTCGGGGAAAGCTATCGGACTGCCGGCAGCGAAGTCACGTCAACATAAGCGTGCTTGCCGTTATTCTCGTCAGCCAGTTGACGCAGGAAAGTATACCGCCCGCTGGAAGGTCCCGAGCCAAACTCGATGGTATTGATCGAGGCGCCGCGACTCCGATCGCGAATTTTTTTCAGTTCGGTAGAGCTGAGTCGCGGTTCGTCGGCATCGGTGAGAAAGAAGATGACATCGGGACGCATCTGCAAAGCCAGCAGCAGGGCTTCCATGTGCCGCGTACCACCGTCGGCCACGACTCCGCCGATAAAGTTCGCCGCCAGTTTCTTGCCTTGCTCGTCACCAAAGACAAGTTGCGCCGACTGACCGGGAGTCAGGTTCATCACGTGCGGCTTGTCGTTGTAAAAGATGACTTGAAATTGGTGGATCTTGTCGAGGCTTTGCAAACTGGCGAGCAACTCGTGCTTGGCACCGGCCAGCGGGCGTCCCTCGTAGCCCGACATGCTGGCCGAGCGATCGAAGACGTAGACGAATTTCGAACCTCGTCCGCGCACGCCAAATACGCTGGTCTCGGCCTGCGAGCCGTCGCCAATTCCCTTGGTTCCACTTCCCCCGGTGCCCTTCGTCATGCCGGTTGCGCCAGGCAAGCCATCGCCGGCCAGATCGCCCGGCAAAGCGCCGATGCCGATGCTGCCATCTCCTTGCGGCAACTGGGGACCATTGGTGAGAGGTTGCTCGGAGAGTTCTGGTAACGCGGAGCCGCCAGCGGCCGAGGGGGCAGCCGCGGCACTGTTATTCGCCGTGCCACTCTCTTCGCCGTCGTCGAGATAGTTCGTGGCCCCGCCACTGGCCTTGGTCAGCACGATGCCGCCGGTTCGCGTCGGTTCGACATCTGCCCCGCGCGGCGAACCTTGCACGTAAATGGAAAGAACCGTCAATGCGGAGAGATGAATGATGAGCGACATCAGCCACGAAGGGAGACTGCCGCCGAGAGCGACCCCCGCAGCAGGTAAACGATCGACGCTAGCAGTATCAGACGCCATGCACGGCAACTTACGAGAGACAGAGAGTACAAAACAGAAAGGTGCCTCAGGGCAAGGCAGCGCCGGAATTCTAGGTTTCGCTGGCGGAGGGGTCAACGCGAGTCGAGCTGTCGAGAAGCTCGCTGGCTGATACCCATCTGGGCGAGCCAGTGCGACGTGTGGCCAGACCGGCAACGCGATATCGGAAATAATTGTTGAGTAATAGATTGACAAAAATTGTGCATGTGTCGATAATGCGGCGATGTTCTTTCATAACCTGGTGGCTTGAAGATGCGGATGGCGCCGCGCGGTTAGACGGAATTTGTTTGTGACCCTGTTGAACGGCATTCGCGAACAGGGCCTGTCCAAGAATTGAGGTGGTTGTTGGACAGATACATGTGTGGCGAAAAATACCCGCTGGTGCGTAAGTTCTCTGGTTGCTAGAGCTTCCGACAATATTCAGAAAGCAGTGCGTGTCCAATAACTTGGCCGATTGTTGGACAAGTTGGTTGAGTTGGGTGTGTGTAACACAGGAAGAATTGCGCAGCCCTGCTTATCGCCGGGTCTTGATGCCAAAACACTCCACGTTCTGACCTCTGATCGTTTGACTTCCGAACAAATGAAGGCCGGAGCGTTCGATGCCATTCAGAAAATTGAAGCTGACCTGGCCAAGGCAAAAATGCCCTAAGTCGCTGAGTAGTTGTTTCGGAGGGTGTCCAAGCAGCGGTCCTTAATTGGACAGACAATTGCGCCGCAGCCGAGAGATCCGCAGGGTGCTGTCCATTTAAGGCGAGTCTGCTTGGACAAGTACGATGAATTGCGCGTGTGCAATCAGCAAGGTTACGTCGGCCCTCTGGCTTCCTGAAGCCTGACTTCTGATCCTCCGACTCCCGATCCCAGCGACTTTTCGTGTCTCGCCAGCGGCCCTACAATGGCCGCTCTAGTTTGTTCGGGATTTCATTCGGGAAACACGCGCTGTGAAGACGTTAGTGACGGAAGCCCAGATTCAAGAGTCAATCAGCAAGTTGGCGGCGGATATTCGCGAGCGCGAAGCGGGCAAGCCGTTGACCGTGATTGCCATCATGACGGGCGCGATCGTGTTTCTGGCCGACTTGATGCGGAAGCTCGATATTCCGATGCGCGTGGGTGTGGTGCAGACGAGCAGCTATCGAGGAGGTACCACTCGCGGTGCCCTGACGATCAACAGCGACATGATGCTCGATGTGAAGGGGCGCGATGTATTGCTGGTCGATGACATTTTCGACACCGGCCACACGCTGAAGGAAGTCATCGCCATGATTGATGAACTGGGGCCGCGCTCGGTCCGCTCGGCGGTGCTGCTGCTGAAGAAGGGGCGGCAAGAAGTGGAGATGCGGCCCGATTATGTGGGCTTTGAAATTCCCGATGAATTCGTCGTGGGCTACGGTTTGGACTATCGTGATATGTATCGGAACCTGCCGTTTCTGGCAGCACTCGAAGAGAGCGACCTGGTCGATCACAAATAGCCTGCGAGGGGCGGATGTCGAGCACGCTCCCCAATCGGACCGATCGGCGACGGATAATTGTTGAATCGCCGGCAGACGCACTGTCGCCCAGCAGTCCGCGGATTGCCATCGTTACGCGTCGCTTGTGGCCGCTCTCCGGCGAAGCCGAAGCCGACATTCTGCAACTCGCCGATAGTCTGCTGCGGCAAGGTTCGCGGCCCACCCTGGTGACGCCGCGTTGGCAAAAACAATGGTCCGAGCGAAGCAGCCTGCGTGGAGTGCCGGTCGTCCGCTTGCCCTGGCCAGCGACGCCGGGTTGGGGCGTGCTGCGATATCTCTACAGCTTGTCGCGGTACCTGCGGCAGGAGCGACACTCGCTCGACGGTGTCGTCGTCGCCGGTCTGCGGGCCGAAGCGTTTTGTGCGCTGGCCAGTCTGCGAGGGAGCGGAGTTCCGGTGGTGCTGCGTGCCAATGAGGCCGGTCCCTACGGCGACGTGGCCTGGCAGCGGCAAGCTCGCTTCGGCAGTCGGATCGCGGCGAGTTGCCAAGAGGCCGCTGCCATCATCGCCAGTTCCAGTTTTGTAGCCGATGAATTGTTGGCGGCGAACTACCCGGCCGAGCTAGTCCGGGTGGTGCGCCCCGACAATGACTTCGAGCGGACTGTGCGCACGCCGATGACCAAGGTTCTTGCGCGGCAAGCTCTTGCGGCAGCCAATCACGATTTGGTGACGGTCAACGATGCACCGGTAGCTGTTTGCATCGCCTCGTTGCAACGCGAGCGTGGACTGGATGCACTGCTGCGTGCGTGGGTGCCCATTCAACATCGCTGGCCGAATGCCAGGCTGTGGATTGCCGGCGATGGTCCCGAGCGGGAAACGCTGTTTCGCCTGATCTGTGATTTGGACGTGCGGTATCGCGTGGTGATTCCCGGCACGTTCGACGACTGGACCGATCTGCTGCAAGCAGCCGACGTTTTCGTCGCACCAGCGCCGCAGCCTAGTCAGACGATCGTGCTGCAAGCAGCGATGGCCAGTGGAATTGCGATCGCGGCCTGCGATCAGGCAGAACATCGCCAGCAGATTCAGGCGGAGCAAAACGGCCTGCTCTACACGGCAGGGGACAAGGGCTCGCTCACACTTTGCCTGACGCGGTTGCTGGAGAATGCGTCGTTACGCGAGCGACTGGGAACCGCGGCCCAGCAAGTGGCAATATCATCATCGGCGGGATCATCATCAGAAGAAAAAGAATCGCGGTGGCTGCTCAATCTGGTCGCAGCTCACCGCGATCACTCGTGATGTTTTGCTCAGGGCTTACCGGCCGAATTGAAAGCCAAAGCTCTTGCTTTGGAACTTGAAGCCGTTGTGGTGAAAGTTGCTGTTGTGGAAGTGGTTGTGGTGCTGGTGATGGAAGTTGTGGAAGCCATTGTTGTGGCCGCCGTTGTGACCACCACCGTGGAACTTGAAATTCTTGTTGCCGCTAAAGTTGCCCTTGTGGCCATTGAAGCTACTTCCACCACCAAAGCCATTTCCGGCAGAGGCAGTTGAAGCAGTCAAGCTGCAAAGGGCGAGGGCAACCACAGCGACGACAGTGTAGAGAGCACGATTCATGGCACAGACTCCTAAGGCGGGAAGATTGAGGCGGGGTCACCCGAGCAACATTGCTCGTGGTGATGCATCCCCTTAAAGCACGCCCTGTGCCAGAGCCTGAAGAATTCTTGCCCGCTCATTGCGACTAGCCAAGAATCGCGAGCAAATCGCGGAAATCGCCCACGAAATAGTGATTTCCGAGAAAGGCCAGCGTTGCGACGAGCGGGTGTTCGTCCTCCGTTTGATGACGCCGGCATCCCAAAACGATAATCTCATTCCCGGAGTGGGATTCCGGAGTTTGCTGCAGTAGGCGCCAAGCTCCGCTCGTCGGCGATTGCAGTGAACTACTTCTCTGCTGGTCCCGGGCCCCGAACCTCTTGTCCCTTCCCTCGAGCCTGACTCACCAGCGTCGCAATTTCGCCAGCGAGTGGATTCATATTTTGCCTCCCGTCGGGATGAACCCGATTGCTGAGGAAGATGAAGAACCAATCTTGTTCCGGGTCGATCCAGATGACGGTCCCGGTGAAACCGCCGTGGCCAAAAGCTGCCGCCGAACGAGCGGTGCCGGCGTTGGTCGAGAATCCGGTCCGCATGTCCCAACTAAGACCCCGTTGCCCTTCGTACTTTTCGCCGTTGTTGCGGCGGGAAGGGACTGGGTTGGCAGTGGTCATCAGTTTCCATGTTTCGGGCTGCATGATCTTCACGCCGGAGTATTCGCCGCGATTGAGCATGGCCGAGGCATATTTGGCGAGATCGTTGGCCGTCGAAAACAGCCCCGCATGGCCAGCGATGCCATTGAGCTTGTAGGCCCGCGGGTCGTGCACTTCCCCCTGCATCCATTGGTCGTTCCGCTTCTGCGTCGGAGCGGCTCGCTCGCGAAGTTCCTTGCCGGGAACGTAGCCCGTTTCCTGCATGCCCAGCGGACGAAAGATATTGGCTTGCGAGAACTCGTGTACGTTTTGCCCACTGACCTTTTCGATGAGCAGCCCGAGGGTCATGAAGTTGACATCGCTATAGACGAAGTTCTCGCCGACTGGCGTGCGCAGCTTCAGGGCGAGCAGCCTTTTCTTGGCGGTTTCTGCGCCATCGGCGTAGTCCTTGATTTCGTTGTCGGCGATCAGCCCGCTGGTGTGAATCAGCAGGTGGCGCACGGTCACTTTCTTCTTTGCCTCGTTGGCCGCTTCGTCGCCGGTCTCGATGAACGCCGGCAGATAGGTCGAAACGGGCTCGTCGAGCTTCACTTTGCCTTGCTCGACGAGCAGCATCAGACTGGTGCCCGTGGCGATCGGCTTGGTGAGAGACGCCAGATCGAAGACCGTGTCGGTGGTCATCGCCACCGCTGGCTGATCTCCTTCGGCAACGCGCTTGTTGCCGTAGGCCTTCAGCCAGGCGAGTTTGCCTTGCCTACCAAAGGCGACGACGCAGCCCGGCATCTTCTTCTCTTCAATGCCCCGAGCGACGATCGCGTCGATCTCGCTTAGTTTTTCAGGATCAAAGCCAGCTTCAGCCGGCGTGACCACGCTGACAGGCGCAGTTTGCCCAAACGTCGGAGTTAACCGGGAGGCAACCAGCAGAGCAAGCACGCAACCAAACACAAAACGGCGAGCGATCATTCACAACCTCGATCGGGAAAAGATGTTTGCATGGGAGACACCAGGATTTTTGCCAGATTCTGCTTTCCTGCCGCCGCTGCCATTCATTAGACTAAGCATCAGCCGTCGCTCATGCGACCCCCGCCCGAAACAAGCCTTCGCCCCGCCCGCCCCAGCCTGCCGACAGAGGTTTCTCCTATGGTCTGGAAGGTTAGCCGCTACGTCCTCCTTTCAAGCTGCCTGGTCGTCAGCAGTTTGCTCGCTTTCGCTCAGGCGGAAGAAGCTCCGCTCCATCAGCGTATCGATCAACTGATTGAAGCGTCTGCTGGCGGCGAACTGGCTCCGCAAGCGACCGACGGCGAGTTTCTGCGCCGGGCCTATCTCGATCTGGCCGGTCGCATTCCCACGCGTGACGAAGCGGCGGCTTTCTTTGCCGATCCAAGCCAAGACAAGCGAGCCAAAGCAATCGACCAGTTGCTGGCCAGCGACGACCACGTTCGCCGCCTGCAGCAAGTGCTGCATGTAATGCTGATGGAACGTCTGGGCGATCACGAAGAATGGCGCAAGTACCTGACTGAGTCGATCAAGGCCAACAAGCACTGGGATCAGCTTGTCCGCGAACTGCTCAACCCCAATGCCGAAGATGAAGCGACTCGCGGTAGTGCCTTGTTCTTCTCCAAGCGATTGGAAAACTACGGCCAGAACCCGGTCGATGTCCCGGCACTCGTACGCGATGTGGGCCGTCTGCTGATGGGCATCGATGTGCAATGTGCCCAGTGCCACGACCATCTCTTTGTTGAAGAATACAAGCAAGAGCACTACCACGGGCTGTTTGCCTACATCAGCCAGGTTGGTTTGCGGACCGATGTGAAATTCCCGGCAGTGGCCGAAAAGCCGCTGCTGAAGAAGGTCGAATTCATGTCGGTCTTTGTGCAAGAGCCGAAGTCGATCGGCCCGCAGGTTCCTGGCCTGCAAGAAGTGTCGCTGCCCACTTTTGAAAAGGGGCAAGAGTACGAAGTGAAGCCTGATCCTAAGACAAAGAAACCGGGCAAGGTGAAGTTCAGTGCCTTGCAATCGCTGTCGGAGCAATTGCCCAATGCCGGCAACAGCTTCTTCAAGCAGAATATCGCCAACCGAATCTGGTGGCTGATGATGGGTCGCGGGCAGGTGCATCCGCTCGACTTGATGCACAAGGAGAACCCCGCTTCGCATCCGGCGGTCTTGTCGCTAATGGCCGATGAACTGGCAGCGAATGAATTCGACCTCCGCTGGCTCATCAAAGAACTGGCACTCACCCGTACCTATCAACGGAGCACCGTAGCGCCCTTCGCAGCGGACGATCTGCCTTTGCAGTCGTACCGCGTGGCCCTCGAGAAGCCCCTGCTCTCCGAGCAGTTGCTCCAAAGCATGCTCACGGCCACCGGCATGGCTGACAGCGTGAAAGAGGAGAAGCAAATCGCCGAGTTGCAAGCCAAGTTTGACAAGGCCTTTGCGTTGCCCGCCCGCGAACCGGAAGTGGACCATGCTCCGTCGGTGAAGGCCGCCCTGTTCCTGCTCAACGACACCACGGTCATCGGTTGGCTGAAGCCACAGGAGAATAATCTCACCGCTCGCTTGGAAAAGCTAACCGACGTCAGTGCGCTCGCGGACGAAATGTACCTGAGCGTGCTCACCCGCCAGCCCACCGACGACGAGAAGAAAATCGTGGCCGACTACCTGGCCAAACACTCTGACAAGCGTGCTGAAGCGATTCGCACGCTCGCCTGGAGTTTGCTGGCTTCGAACGAGTTTGGAATTAATCACTAACTTGGGCTTTCCGATCATGTAGCCCGACGCGTCAGCGAGGGAGCTACTTGGTTTGACGTTCACTCACCCTCGCTGACGCGTCGGGCTACAAAATACGAGAACTTCCCATGCTCAACAATCCGCTCTGTAAACCGTGGGAACACACGCTCTCGCGCCGGCAAATGCTCGGTGCAGCTGCAGGCACGGCCGGCGTGCTCGGGCTGAACGGCTTACTGCAGCCGACGATTGCCGAGGAAGTGAAAAAGAAGAACAAGCAGGTGCTGTTCATCTGGATCGATGGCGGCATGAGCCAATTGGAAAGTTGGGATCCGAAACCGAATACACTGTTCGGCGGCCCCTTCCGCGCGATTCCCACTTCCGTCCCCGGCATTCACATCAGCGAGCTAATGCCCAAAACGGCCAAGCAGATGCATCACCTGGCCGTGATTCGCAGCGTGTGCACGAAGGACAATTCTCACTCGGCCGGCGTGGCCCGCATTCAACGGGGCGATCCGAAGAACCGCGGCGTGACGTACCCCTTCTTCGGTTCGGCAGTGGCCAAGTTGCTTGGCCCCGGCGATAGCGGCTTGCCTCCTTATGTGTGGATCAAGCCCGGCAGCAGCGGCTTCATTCACACCGACGCGGGCTTCCTCGGCCCCAAGTACGGTTGCATTGCCTTTGGCGACGGCAAGCCACCCGAGAACTTGCCGCTCCATAGTGAGATCACGCCCGAACTGGACGACGAGCGCGACGAACTGCGAAAACTGGCCAACGCCAAATACGCAGCAGGTCGTCGCAAGCAGGTTGGCGATGCGCAAGGCTATGTGTACGACGTCGCTCGCACGCTGATGAAGCGGCAGGACCTGTTCGATACCTCGAAGTTCGATCCCAAAGACGTCGAGCGGTACGGCACGCACGAGTTTGGCCGGCACATGCTGCAAGGCCGCAAGATGCTCGAAGCCGGGGTGACGTTCGTCAAAGTGAACAGCTACGGCTGGGATACGCACGGCGACAATTTCAACGGGCACCTGAGCCTGATGCCACGCTACGACCAGGCGTTTGCCGCCATGATCGAAGATCTGGCCGAACGCGGTATGCTCGAAAATACGCTCGTCATCACCATGAGCGAGTTCGGCCGCACGCCGCGCATCAATGGCCACATCGGCCGCGATCACTGGCCCGAAGCCTGGTCGGTTGCTATGACGGGCTGCGGCATCAACCGCGGCCTGGTGGTGGGCAAGACCAACGATCAAGGCACCTGGGTCGACGGCGACGAACACGATATCGGCCACCTGTTCCATACCTGGTTTCAGGCTCTGGGCATCGATCCAAAAAAGGTTGAATACAACAATGTCGGCCAGCCTTTGCCGATCGCTCACGACGATATGCACCCGGTGAAGGAGTTGCTCTCGTAGTCGTCTCGCTCGGCGAGATGACAGTTGCGGGTGACCCCCTTCCCCAGTGTGAACACGTAGGAACGAACCATGATCGAAACTCCCGAGCTCCTGAAAAAATACCAGCCTAAGCAATTCAAAGTCATCGATGCCGATCCTCAAATTTCGAGTGCCCGGTTCAGTCCATGCGGCAAGGTGCTCGTCGCCGGTGGCTACGATGCCAAGCTTCACCGCTGGAACTTCCAAACGGAAGAGTTCACGGTCCTCTCGCCCCTCGACGGGCATCATGGCTGGATCGAGGGCTTTGCCTTCAGCCCCGGTGGTGAGCAACTGTTCTCCGGCGATTCCTGGGGCAAACTCGTTTGCTGGAACGATATCGCTGGCGAGAAACCAACCGAGAAATGGCAGAACGACAAAGCCCACGACGGCTGGATTCGTGAACTGACCCTGAGTGCCGACGGTCAGTTGCTCGCCAGCGTAGCGACCGACCACAAGTTAAAAATCTGGTCGACTGCTGATGGCTCGCTGAAGCACGAACTGCCGATTGTCGAAGATCCGCGAGCCGTTCGCTTCCATCCCGATGGCTCGCTGCTTGTCGGTGATGCCAAGGGCATCGTTCATTGGCTGAAGGTCGACGGAACCGTCATTAAAACCTTTGACGGCAGCATTTTGTTCACGCTGTCGAGGCTGCAAGATTGCGGCGGTGTGCAGTGCCTGGCGTTCGACAAAGAAGCCAAGACGCTCGCGGTCGGCGGCACCTTGCCCAAGAACGGAGGCACGGTTGTGGGGGTCCCGACGTTGCTGCTGTTCGATCTTGCCACGGGAAAGCAAACGCACAAGTTCGACCTCGGTGATGGCCAGGACGTGTTCGTGGCCGATCTTCGTTTTCACGACGAAGGCTTTCTCTCGCTCGTCACTTATGGCACACCCGGCAAGGGTCAGTTGCTGTATGTGCGGCCCGAAGAGAAGGCGCCGTTCTTTATTGAGAAAAAACTGGCGAACCCTCACAGCCTGAGTTGGCACCCCGATGGTAAGCGATTTGCCGTCGCTGCGACCAACGCCGGCAGCAACGGCAACGGCCGGCCAATTGGCAAAGATGGCAAGTACCTGGGGAACAAATCGCCGATCCACCTGTTTGCGATTCCCACGTAGCCGTTCGTAGAATGCGAACTTGCTGAGACGAAGCCTGAAGGAGCCAGCTATGCCTGCCAAGATCACCGCCGCACATCATCCGCAGATCTCGCGGCGCACGGTCATTCAGGCTGGTAGCATCGGCCTGCTTGGTCTGGGCATGAATCACCTGGCGGCACTGCGGGCAGCAGATAACGCTGGCAAAGTGAAGCCGGCGAAGTCGGTCATCTACATCTTTCTTTCCGGTGGTCTCTCCCAGCAAGACAGTTTTGATCCCAAGCCCGCTGCCCCTGAGAACGTGCGCGGTGACTTCAAACCCATTGCGACGAAGACGCCCGGCGTGCAGGTGTGCGAACACTTGCCGCTGCTGGCTGCCCGCAGTAATAAGTGGGCTCTCGTTCGTTCGCTGACTCATCCGTACAACGAACACTCGCAAGGGCACCATGTGATGCTCACGGGCCGTTCGCCAATGCCGGTCGGCTTCAACCCCTCGAAGCCATTGCCCAGCGATTGGCCCTCGATGGCCGCGATCGCCGGCGATGCCCTGCGTCCGCAAAACAACTTGCCCCCAGCAGTGGTATTGCCGGAACGACTCATTCACCGCACGGGGCGAGTCATTCCCGGTCAGTTCGCCGGCCTGATGGGACCGAAGCGAGAGCCTTGGTTCATCTCGGCTTCGCCATTCAACGGCAAGACCTATGGTGCCTATCCCGAGTACGAGTTTCATCACGAAACGGGCAAAGCCGACTCAAAGCTCAGCTTTCAAGCGCCGAATCTGGCGCTGCCGGAAGGGCTCTCGCAAGAATCATTCGCCAATCGCCAACATCTGCGCAAACTGCTCGATGGCCAACGGGGCGAACTGGAACAAGCGGCCGGCGTGCAGCAGTTCGATCGCTTCCGCCAATCAGCGATCTCGCTCCTTTCCGAGCCCAGCACGCAGGCTGCGTTTGATGTCACCCGGGCCAGTGAAAAACTGCAGGATGCTTACGGTCGCAACAGCTTTGGTCGTTCTCTGCTGATGGCTCGGCAGTTGGTCGAAGCGGGCGTGTCGCTCGTACAGGTGAATCTTGGCAATAACGAAGCTTGGGACAATCACCAGTCGATCTTCCCGAACCTGAAGAATTTCTTGCTGCCGCCGACCGACCAAGCTGTTTCCGCTTTGCTCGATGACTTGTCGGAACGGGGCCTACTCGACGAAACGCTGGTCGTGATGGCGGGCGAATTTGGCCGCACCCCGCGCGTGTTTGGTCTTTCCGCTACTCGGCTCCCCGGCCGTGACCACTGGGGGGCGGTGCAGACCGTTTTCTTTGCGGGCGGCGGAGTGAAAGGGGGCGCGGTCGTTGGCTCATCCGATCGAATTGGTGGCTATCCACACAACGATCCTCAAACGCCGGAGCAGATGGCAGCAACCATCTACTCGGCGCTGGGCATTCCCGCCGTCGCTAGCTGGCGCGATGAATCGGACCGCCCGCATCATATTTATCAAGCGGACCCGATTGTGGGTTTGATGGCTTAGCTATTCCGTTTAGCCGCCCTTTTCCGAATTCTGCTTGTGGACGACGGTTTCCTTGCGGACTTCTTCGCGCGTTTGGGTGTTCTCGCGAGTCACTTTCTTTTGGCCATCTTTCGAATGCTTGGCCGCATCTGCTTCGGCTTTGCCTGGTAGCTTGCTCATGACTGGTTTCCTCAAGTGAGACGGGTTTAATACGAATCCAGCTCAATGAGGGTGCAATCAGTGTGCCGTCTACATTTGACTAGGATAGTTCCCGGAACTCTTCGAGCGGCTCGTCGAAGTCAGGAGCCATATAAACCACAGTGCCTTTGCCCAAGCCAGGCAGGGGGCGCGATCCCGTTGCGACTGGTTCCGCGACGATCCTGGCAACCGGCAAGTGATTCTGCGTCAGAATCACTTCTTCACCGGGAGCGAGGTTGCCGATTACGGCGAGCAGCGAGTTGGCTGCTTCTTCAACGGAAATACTTGCGGCCATAAAAAGGTTCTCTGCGGATGAAGCGACCACTCTCTTCATCGTGATCGAATGGCAGGACACGATCAAGCCACTACCGCTCAGCCGCCCGCCGGGCCTTTTCGCCCATATCTTCCAGCTGCGGAGGTGTCAGGAGCGAAACGACGATGAGTACGAGGAAACCCAGCGGCACGGTGACAATCGCGGGTTGACTGAAAGGAACCGGAGCAAGTGTTGGACTCAAACCGTACAGATCCTTGAAGGCATCGCCGCTGAGGAGCACCCAGGCCAGCGAGCTGGTCATGCCCACGAGAATCGAGGCGGTGATGCCTTGCTTAGTAGTGCGCGCCCAGAACAGCAGCATGATGAGCGCCGGCAGATTCGCCGAAGCGGCAATGTTAAAAGCCCAGCCGACGAGGAACGTCACATTGAACTTTTCGAACAAGATGCCCAGCACGATGGCAATGCCGCCGACGACAATTGCTGAGAGCTTGCCTGCCCGAACTTTTTCGTGATCGGTCAGTTTGTAGCTGAGGAAGTTCCCCAGCAGGTCGTGCGCGACGGCTCCGCTCGCTGCCAGAATCAGTCCGCTGACGGTACCGAGGACGGTCGTGAAGGCGATGGCCGAGATGATCGCGAACATCAGCTCGCCAAAGTGCTTCGCTAGCAGCGGCGCTGCCATGTTGGTATTGGTGGGGTCGAGCACGCCGCTCGTCATGGCACCGAGGCCCAGGTAGAGCGTGAGGATGTAGAAGAAGCCGATGCTACCGATCCCAATGACGGTGCTCTTGCGCGCGGCCGATTCGTCTTTCACCGTGTAGTAACGAATCAAGATATGGGGCAGCGAAGCCGTGCCGCAAAACAGAGCCAGCATGAGTGAGTAAAAGTTCAACTTGTCGGCCAGATTGGGGCTGCGGACCCCTTTGAACGTCGGGCTGGCGCCGGGCAGCATCAGATCGTTACCCGTTTTGATCACCGGATAATAAATGGCTGTTTCCAGGCCATCAGCATCTTTCAGTTTGAGCGTCGAGGAGGTTTCGATTTCGCTTTGTTGCAACGTCGCCAGATACTGCAGCGGCCCCAGCGGGGCATCTTCCTTCACGCCCGTGGGCAAGCTGACCACGCGGCCAACCGGCAAGAAGTCGGTCTCGGGCTTGCCGCGTTCGCGCATCACACCATTGACGAAGATCTTGCCGCCGATCATTTGCGACGATTGAACTTCGTGGATTTGCTCCCCGGTCTTGCCGGCAAACTTGTGCCAGACGCGAACCCGACCCTCGGGACTCTTCACCAAATAAAAGTTCTGCGCAGCGTCTCCGGCCCAGTCGCCCGACCGAGGCAGCAGTTCAAACTCTTTGCCCGCCGCTTGCTCGAACTCGGCAAAGCTGCGCGACTGAAAGTGAGCCTGCAGCGGCTTGCCCAAATGTTGAGGCTGCGTCGTTAAGCCTCGATTCAGAATCATGATCGTCAATATGGTGCAAAACAAAACGAGCAACGCACCCTTGATGAACTGCACCCAGGTGGTCGACACCATGCCGGCGGTCACGACGATCATCACGACGACAATCCCGACGCCGACCACACCGACCCAGTGCTGCTCGACGCCGAGTAGCGGCTTGATGAGCGCGCCGGCACCGACCATTTGCGGAATCAGATAAAACAAGCTGACCACCAGCGTGCTGATGGCCGCGGCCAGCTTGATGCCCTTGCTGTGAAAGCGACTATCAAGCGCGTCGGCGAACGTGAACTTCCCCAGCCGCTTCAAGGGCTCGGCAATCACCAGCAGGGCAACGATCCAGCCCGCGAGAAAACCGATCGAGTAAAGAAAGCCGTCATATCCGTAGAAGGCAATCATGCCGCAGATGCCAAGAAACGAAGCAGCGGAAAGATAGTCGCCGGCAAAGGCGACGCCGTTCACCAGCCAGGGAATCTCGCCATGCGCGGCGTAGTACCCTTGCGCCGACTTGGCCTTCGAACCGAGATAAAAGCTAATCGCCAGCACGATCGAGACGAAGAACGCAAAGACCGAGATCGCGAGGAAGGTAGGAGAGTGGTCCATAGGGGCCGAATCAATCCGGGAGAGTGGACAGGGAACGAGCGCGGCTGCAAATGCGTGAAGAACTGCTCTTAATTGCGACGAGGGGGCGTGCGGCACAGCAGCATGTAGACGATCGACACGACGAAGGCCCCCAAGATCAAGCCAAAGCCGTACAAGATGGCGACATTCACGCCGCCCCAAGCAGGCTGGCCCATGATCTGCGGCGAGGTGCCCGCGAGCACCACAAAGCTGACATAGGCCGCCAAATAGACGGCGAACATCCACAGTCCCAAGCGGGCGTTGTAAGACCGGACGGCGTCGATCTCGATTTCGATGGGGGTTAAAGCAGCCGACTGGGGAGAGGATTTATTCATAGGGGGCCAGAATAGCAACGCCCGTAGCGATTGTCACGCGCTTGCCCAACACCGCCGCCGCGAATTCCGCCCCAGGGACTGGGAACCAGCCCAGCAGGGGGCGTAAGACGAGGAGGCCGGGGCCGCAGCAAATCGTGCACGGAATAGGCGGATCGAAATAATTCGCACCCAGAATGCATCTCTCCTACAATGCCGGTCCCGCCTCGTAAGTACGCCTCTCCCCGCTCAGGAATGCTGACATGCGTACCCCACCGCTCCTGGTTTCGCTGCTGATCGTTGGGTTCGCCGGTTTCGTGGCTGTCGCTGCCGAAGCGAAGTTCGCCTCGCACTTGCCGCCGCGGCCATTGCCGCAGCCAAGTGCTCGCCCGCTGAGCACAGGCCCGGCAAAGTTCGTCAATGCTGCCAAGGGAAAAGATACTGCTGCCGGAACCGAGGCGGCTCCTTGGAAAACCATTCAGCACGCGGTGAATCAGTTGCAGCCTGGCGACACGCTCTACCTGCGAGGCGGCATTTACTACGAGCACGTTACCCTCACTCGTAGCGGTACCGAGCAGCAGCCCATCACCATTCGCAGCTATCCGGGCGAAGGAGTCGTCATCGATGGTGGCCTGCGCGAGTTCTACGATTCGCCAGCAACGGCGTGGGAACCGGTGACGGAAGGATCGCCCGGGGAGTATCGTTCGACGAAGAGTTTTCCGAATTTGAAGATTCGCCCCGGCGCCACGAACGCGATGGGCCATTTTGGCGACTCCTGGATTCCGCTGCAGGCTTATAACCTGCACGGCGATTTGCAGTCCGATAACCCGTGGTGGAACGTCGACAACAAGGTCGGTAAAGATTCGTTCGTCTACTGCGGTCCCGGCATTTTCTTTCACGAAGCAACCGAGCGAATTCATTGCCGCCTGGCACCAACGAAGTTGCCGGGCCTCGGCGACGATAACTATCGCGGCGAAAGTGACCCGCGCAAATTGTCCCTAGCCATCACCGCAGGCTGGGAAACGTCGCCCCTCAAGCTGGCCAGCTGCGCGCACATCGTGCTGCAAGATCTGGTGCTGCGTGGCTCCGTGCAGTCGGCGCTGAACATTCATGATTGCCAGCGCATCACGCTCGACGGTCTGAGTGTTCATGGTGGCAACACGGCGGTGCTCGCCACCGATACGCAGGGGTTGCGGATGACGAACTGTGCCGTGCGCGGAATCGCTGCGCCGTGGACGTTTCGTGGCAGCTTGAAGTATCGCGCGGTCGAAGCGAGGCTCTTCTCGGCCAGCCGTTGGTCGCCCACGGGAGACGACAGCGGCGATTTCGAAATCGCGAACTGCGAATTCACCGACAGCGTCGATGGCATCTTTCTCGGCAGTGTGCGGAAGACAAAGTTTCACCACAACCTGGTCGAGAACATCAGCGACGATGGCATTTTTCTGACTTCGACGACGGCCTACGACGGCAGCACGTGGGGCGGCAACATTGAGATCACGCACAATCGCTTCGCCCGCATTCTCACGACGTTTGCCTTTGGCGTGGGGCATGGCCGGCAGAAAGTTCTGGCCGAGAATCGCAAGCAGATGGGTGGTGGCGTGCTCATTGCGCGGAACGTGTTCGATTTTCGCCAGCCGGTGCATTATCGCTGGCCGAAGGGGCCGGACGATGGGCAAGAGCTTGATTCGTTCGGGCGCGTCGGCGGCGATCATGGCAGCCCGGCCTGGGAGCCGATGAAGATCGTCCACAATACAATCCTCGCCGTCGATCCGCCGCGCTACGACTACCTGACCGATGGTCTTGGCCGCGCCATGAGCCACGGCACCGAGCGGTGGGTGCTCAACAACATTGTGGTGCAAACCAAGGGACTGGTCGGCGGCACCTTGCCCCCGGCGGAAGCTGCCTTTGTGGCCGACGGCAATCTGGCTTGGAGCTTAAGCGATGGCGACAAGCTGCCAGCGCTCTTTGAGAAGTTCCGTCGCTCGCCGGCGTTTGTGGCGAGTCAGAAACACTACTCGCTAGGCTGGACTGCGAACGACCTTCATCAAGATCCTGGCTTCGTGAAGTACAGCAGCGATTGGTGCGAGCCGGTCGATCTTCGTTTGACTGCCGAGAGTCCGGCCGTGAATAGCGGAGTGGAAGTACCGAAAGCTTGGGGCACCAGCGAACCAGTGAAGGACGCAGGTCGTCCCGATCGCGGCGCGCTGCCGCTCGGTGCCGAGCCAACGGCCGTCGGTGTGCAGGGCCGCTGGAACATCTTTGGCCAGCGCATTCCAGCGACATCACCCGCGCCGCTCACGTCGTTCACGCCGTTCACGCCGTTCGTTCGCGCGGAGCAATCGCAGCCCGCGAGTGCCATCAAAACGGCCCTGCTCGTGCAAGGCTATCCCGCCTTCGATGCTCCGCTGATCGAGTTCGCCCTGCGCAAGCAAGGGACGATCGTAGCGGCTCACGAACGCGCGTGGATCTCGCCTGCGGAGTTCAAACGATATGATTTGGTGGTGTACGACGGCAGCCTGGGACGCGCGAAAGTTGCTACCACCGCGTTCTCGCCCGAAGATCTCAAAACCGTCGAAGAGTATCTGCGCAGCGGTGGTGTGCTGGTGTTGATGCGCGACCGGCTTGATCTGTTTTCGACGCCCGAGGGCAAGCTGTGGCTCGGCGAGAATCTAAAGCTGGTGAAGAATGCCAAGTCGGCCGGCTATGAAGTGCTGCAGCCGAAGCATCCGTGGATTGCTCACCTGGCGACGACTAGCGATCTGGCGTGGCTGCAAGCTGCGAACCACTTGCCCCTCTCTGTCGAAACGGGCGAGCGCCTGATCGGCGCGGGAAAGACGCAAGCGATTCTCTATCGCCAGGCGATTGGCAAGGGAGCGCTGATTTACGTGGGCTTCAGTCCGGCGAACGCGCTTCCTCAAGGCCGCGCGAAGGAAACTCCCCAGCGCGAAGCTGAGTATGAGGCCCAGTATCGCGTGCTCGAGAACATCCTGCGTGAACCGCTGGCGAAGTGAATGGCTTCACCGGTGCAGTTAGCCAACCGCTGCTGTTTCCGGCATGGAGTGCAACATGTGGTCACTCATGTTGTCGTACTTCGGAGGAAACAGCAGTTCACGCAAGCCGGCGAGCAAGTTCGCACATTCAGCGGGGGCGAAGGTTTCGTCCAGCCATTGGGCGAAGTCATCGAGTTGGCGGCGACCTTCGGGCCAACGGACGAGCATCACGCGGTTGCACTCTTCCAGCAGTTGATACACGCGAGCACGGGTCACGCCCAGCTTGCGAGCTTGGACGCGGACACTCACGCCGCTGGCTGCGGAACCTTTGGCACCAGATGACTCGCCGAGGCCGAGCCGATCGCGGGCGATCACCGCCACGATTTCGCCGCAATCGAGATCGAGTTGGGCGAGCAAAGGTTGAATCAGCCCTTTTTCGAGCTGGGCTTTGGTCGGCGCGTGGCCTTGCGAGCGGAGCGCCGCCAGATTGTTCTCAAGTTCGATCACAAACTTGGGCTGCAAGCGAACCGCCAGGCCGGCCAGCGACTGGATGGTGGTGAGCATGTTGTGGACGGCATGAAAGACTTCCAGGACAACGCGTACGCGCTTCTCGCCGTGAGTTTTGAGCGCGCGAATCTCGGCCAGGGTGTAGTTCAAGTAGAAGCCCAGCTGCGTATCCCAAATGACCGTGGGCACATCGCGCAGGGCGGGGCAAAGCCGGCCGACCTTCTCGTAGGCGAGACCGTTAATCTGCACCTGATGGCGCCATTGGGCCCAAACGAGTTCCGAAACCAACTCGGGATTGAATTGACCGTTGTCGACGACAGTTGCCGCGACAGTCGGACGCCCCTTCTTATCGCCCGGAAAGGCGGAGAGGGCGTTGGGATCGGTCTTCAAAGCCCGCCCCAATAGCTTCACCAGCGAGAGCATCTTCTTTTTGCCGATGCCCGGAGTCGCGGCCAGTTCATCGAACGATTGCTTCAGCAGGTCCCGCAGTTCCCGCGGCAAAAATGCCAGCGGCAGGCGGCGATCGGCTGGTAGCACCCAGAAGGCGAGCGGCTTTTCCAGTCGATCTTGAAAGTCCCCTTCGAGCAGCACCGCGCGCACGTTGTCAAACGCGGCGCGCAGCTTCACTTCGTCGGCAGAAGATGTCTTGGACATGGGTTTTTACCTCGGGTGGCGGCAGGTGCAGACTTCGTGCTCAGCGAGCCGGCCTGTAACTTCTTAGAGTGAAACAGGTTGGGGCAGGCTTGGTCAGGCTCTTAACCGGTAACGGTTAAGGAAACTAACCTGGCTGGCAGTGCAGCAATCATCAGCCCGCGAGTCCCTGAACGCGTGCGGACATTGCTGTAGTACATTCGCAAGTAAGACGACTGACCTTTCCAGGTCTACGGATTTTTTACGAAATTGTTACCGAAATCTGGGAAATAGGTGGGATCCCAGTGCAGGCAACAACTCAAGTCCACTTACTAAACGCAATCGGGCGGGCTTTGGGGCGAGAAAAGCGTCAAAATTCTCCGCTTTCGTCTTACTTGAAATTCTCAACCCTACTTGGCGGTTCGTCAAGTGACAGAGTTTTAAGAGATTGCAAATTATCTGCTAATGTTCGGTAGCGAACGATGGCAGGAGCCATAATGGCCATTAACATACCCTAAAGTGCGGATGCGGCCATCCGCAGGGCGTCTTAAGTCCCTTTAATCGGAACTCTTAGGCAACTACTTGGCGTTTGGCGGTTTTCTGCCAAGGGTAGTCTCACACCACAGGCTGTCGCTCGTGCTGGCGGCATATGCCCGATTTGAACGAGTAGAAAACTACTCCACCTTGTTTGGCCGGTAAGCGTGGTCTCGTTTTCGCAAAACTTCTGCCTTGACAATCTTGTCCGGTTGTGGGGGTGAAGGTGCTTGCGGATCGCGCCGCTGCAGCTTCGCTAGCACGTCCATTCCCTCGACCACTCGGCCGAACGCGGTGTGCCGATTGTTGAGGTGCGTGGTCGGGCGGAACGTCAAGAAGAATTGCGAGCCGCCCGTGTTCTTGCCCGCGTGGGCCATGCTCAGCGTGCCGCGAAAGTGCTTGCGAGCGTCAGGCTTCTCGCATTCGCAGTAGATCTCGTAGCCGGGGCCGCCGCTGCCGTCGCCGGTCGGGTCACCACCCTGGGCCATGAAATTGCCCAGCACGCGGTGAAAGGTGAGGCCGTCGTAGTACTTCTTCTCCACCAGGCTGATGAAGTTGCCGACGGCTCCTGGAGCCTGATTCTCGAACAGTTCGATCACGACGGTGCCCTTCGAGGTTTCCAGCTTCACGCGGGGCAGGTCGTCGGCCTTGGCTTCTTGTTCGCGAATGGCTTTCTCAGCTTCCCAGGCTTTCTTTTGAGCGGGCAGTTCCTTGAAATACTCTTGGCCGTCGCGATCAAGAGCGTTCTTGTCGCTGGCCAGCTTGAGGTACTTTTCGGCGGTCTCGTAGTCGTCCATGCGATAGGCGGCCGTGCCGGCGACGGAGTACAGAATGGGCTCTTCGCACTTCTTGTCGAGCATTGCCTGCGCGATCTTCAGAGCCGATTCGTGCTCATCACGGCGAGCATCGAGAGCAGCCATGCCAATCAGCGTGCGAATGACGTCGGGGCTCTTGTTTGGCTCGGCGTCAAAAGCTGCGACGGCCGCGGCTCGCAACTCGGGCAACAGCTTTTCGCTCTCGCCGACGAGTTTCACATACTCGGCCTTCATTTCCGATCGCTTCACGGCGTCGGTTTGGCCAGCATAGGCTGTGGCCAGGTCGTTGAGTTGCTTATCGGCAGCCGCCCAGCGGGCTTGCGCTGCTTTGAACTTGCCAGCGGGGGAATCATCAGCCGGTGCCTCCGCGGGCTTCTCGACAGGTTTCGCTTCTTCCGCCTTCTTCTCGTCCGGCTTCACTTCGCCCTTGGGCGCCTCTCCCTTTGGTGCAGCAGGCTGACCAAAAGCAGCACAGCCGGTGCTCAGGGCGATGATCAACGAAAGAGCCGAGGCAGGACGAACCAGGCGGGAGAGTGAACGCGTCATGAGATTTACCTGAGAGCAATGGCGTGGATAGTTCGCGGGCAAGACGATCGAGAAGAGACGTTACTCAACCTTCTTGGGCACATAGGCGTGGTCGCGTTTGCGTTCGACGGTGGCCTTCACGATCTTATCGGGCTGGGCCTTATCAGGAGCCGATGGGTCGCGACTTTGCAACTTCTCCAGCACGTCCAAACCCGAGACCACGCGACCAAAGCAGGTGTGTCGACCGTTCAAGTGAGCGGTGGGGCGAAAGGTGAGAAAGAACTGCGAACCACCCGTATCTTTGCCCGCATGAGCCATGCTCAAACTGCCGGCAAAGTGCTTGCGAGCGTTCGGCTTATCAGTTTCGCAAAAGATCTGGTAACCCGGACCGCCCGTGCCGTCGCCGGTCGGGTCGCCACCTTGTGCCATGAAGCCCTTCAGCACGCGGTGAAACGGCGTGCCGTCGTAGAACTTCTTCTCGACCAGGCTGACGAAGTTGCCGACGGTGTCGGGAGCTTCGTTTTCGAACAATTCGAGCACGATATCGCCCTTGGTGGTTTCGATCTTCACGCGAGGCAGGTCGTTGGCCGTGGCTTCGGCTTCACGCAGCTTCTTTTCTTCTTCCCAAAAGCCTTTGTAAGCGGCGGTTTCGCCTGCGTATTCATCGCCGGGCGAAGCCAGCGTGCCGGCATCGCGAGCCAGAGTGAAGTACTCTTCGGCCTTGGCGAATTCGTTCAGACCGAAGGCAGCGATGCCCGCGGCGTTATAGATCTGCTTCTCGCCGCAGTCGTTCTTAATGAGCAGTTCGGCCAAATCGAAGGCAGCCTGATAGTGATCGTTCTGGGCGTCATCGACGGCCATCTTCACCAGGAAACGTGTGAGCTGAGGATCTTGATTGGGGGCTGCTTCGTAGGCCTTTTTGCCGGTGGTGGCCAGTTCGGGAATCATTTTATTCCCCTGAGTCACCAGTTCCTGCCACTGTTTTTCGAGCGCGGGGCGCTCTGCTGGTTGAGCCACGGCGTACTTCAGCTTGAGCTTGCGCAGATCGTCGATGACGGTTTCCCAGCGCTTCATCAGGGCCTTGAGATCGTCGCCAGCGGCGGGCGGAGCAGCTTCTGCTTTGGGCTCGGCACCCTTTTTATCGGCAGCCTTCGTGTCAGCAGCCTTCTTATCGGCGGGCGCTTTGGCTGCGGGCTTGGTGTCGGCCTTTTTGGGCGGAGCAGGCTGAGCCGTGGCAATGCCACCGATGCCCAGAGCCAGCACCAAAGACGAGAGAGACAGTTTGAGCGGCGTGTGCATTATGAATGTTCCTCGATCGCAGTGAGGTTTTGAGTGTGCTGGTTGGGACGGATGCAAACGTATTCAGTCTGTACGCAGCCTGACAGCAGACGGATCGCTGCCGCGCATCAGTAGCCGCCAATTTTGCCAGCGACGCTGTTTACCATCGACACTGGCCCACCACGGGTCAGCGGCGGCCCGCAGTTTCGTCCATTGTGGGCGGGTTAAAGCTAGTACCATACACGATTTCCGGCGAGTTGATAATCGGGCGGAGCGACTTGGCGGCCAGAAGCAACTGGCGGGCGAGAACCCTTTGTGACATACTGGGAGAGCAACGAGGCGTGTGGCTGCTGCCAGAAGTGGCCCTATTTTTCGCCCTATTTTCCGGCTCTCGGCCGACATTCATCTGCACTATGGCTACCAGCACTGTTGCTGCACCCAAGGCTCGCCGCGCGGCGGGCACCAATCTTCCCGCCTATGTTTTCGAATCGGGCTCTGACTTAGCCCGGCATGTCGCGCAAATCGTCGCCGGCATCATTCGCGAACGCAACGCCCTGGGGCAGAACGCGGTCCTCGGCTTGCCGACGGGCAGCACCCCGGTCGGTGTCTATCGCGAGCTCGCTCGCATGCACAAGGAAGAAGGGCTCGATCTCTCGGGCGTGATCACGTTCAACCTGGACGAATATTACGGCCTGACGCCCGATCAGCTGCAGAGCTATCACCGCTGGATGCACGAACAGTTCTTCTCGAAGGTGAATGTCCGCAAAGAGAACATTCATATTCCCCGCGGCGATATTCCGCTGGCCAATATGGATGCCTACTGCCGCGAGTACGAAGGCGAAATCGAACGGGCCGGCGGCATCGACCTGATGATTCTCGGCATTGGTGGCAACGGCCACATCGGCTTCAACGAGCCCTTCAGCGTGCGGAACAGCCGCACGCGATTGTGTACGCTCGATCCCGTTACTCGTCGCGCCGCGGCCAGCGACTTCTTCGGCGAGTGGAACGTACCGACGCAGGCCATTACGCTCGGCCTAGGTACCATTTTCGACGCGCGCAAGATTCTGCTGCTGGCCCTGGGGGAACACAAAGCAGGCATCATCAAGGAACTGACCGAAGGACAAGTATCGCCGCGTGTTCCCGCTTCGTACTTGCAAGAACATGCCGATGCGACGGTCCTGGTCGATACGGCCGCGGCCAGCAAACTCATCAGCAGTGAAACGCCCTGGGCACTCGGCAACGTCGAGTTCACCGACGCGCTCATCAAGCGAGCGATGATCTGGCTGTGCGACAAAACGGGCAAGAGCCTGCTGAAATTGACCGACGACGATCTGCGTCAGCATGGCTTGCATCAACTGCTGCGGCATCATGGCCCCGCGCCCAAGATCGCGCACCACGTCTTTACCAACCTGATGCAAACGATCGAGTATCATCCGGCCGGCAAGGACGAGAAGAAGCGCGTCATCTGCTTCAGCCCGCATCCCGATGACGACGTCATCAGCATGGGTGGCACGCTCATTCGTCTGGTCGAAGATGGCCACGAAGTGCACATCGCTTACATGACGAGCGGCAACATCGCCGTCTTCGATCACGACGCCCAGCGCATCGCCGACCTGGTGACCGAATACAACCGCATGTTCGGCATCGATACCGAGCGTAGCCAACTGGTCGAAAGCACTGTGCACGAAGCGCTCGATCGCAAAGCGCCGGGAACCTGCGACATCGACGCCGTGCAAAAAATCAAAGGACTCATCCGCTGGGGCGAAGCCAAAGCGGGTGCGTTCAAGGTCGGTGCCAAGGAAGAGCATCTGCACAATCTCGACCTGCCCTTCTATCGCACCGGCACCATCGCCAAGAAGCCGATCAGCGAAGAAGACGTCCAGATCATCAAGGACCTGATCGAGAAGGTAAAGCCTCACCAGGTTTATGTCGCCGGCGATCTTTCCGACCCGCACGGTACGCACCGCGTTTGTGCGCAGGCCATCTTTCGTGCGCTGCTGCAGATTGAACAGGAGCATGGCTCACGCCCCGAAGCGCTCCTCTATCGTGGCGCGTGGCAAGAATACGAACTGCACGAAATCGAAATCACGGTGCCACTCAGCCCCGGCGATATCTTGCAGAAGCGCAAAGCGATCTTCATGCACCAGAGCCAAAAGGACGAAGCGCTCTTCCCCGGCAGCGATCCGCGCGAGTTCTGGCAACGAGCCGAAGACCGCAACACCGGCACCGCCGCGCGCTACAACCAGGTCGGCTTGCCCGAGTACTTCGCCATGGAAGCCTTCACCCGCTGGAACGGCGTGCCGATCTAGGGGTTAGGGAATAGGCGCCAGGGGCCAGAGGTTAGGGACCAGGGCGGGGGAAATCGTTTGCAGGTTGCCCTCACTTGGTTGATCTTCGCCCAGGAAACCCGAAGCGTCAGCGAGGAGCGCGCCGGGGTGGTTAGCGCGGCTTGTCCAAGTTGAGCCGTTCGATCCGGCCTGAGCTGCCGGGGCGAAACGAATGTTACGAGCGCACACTTCTCGCTCACGCGATTTGAGAGATCGTAAATCGAGAGAGCAGGTGACAATGCCCTGCCGCATTCGTAGTATCCATATCCATGACGTTCGTTCGCAGCCAGACCGATCCGATTGCGTTCTTCTTTACTTGGGCGACTTACGGAACCTGGTTGCCAGGCGACGCACGAGGCTGGGTTGAGTTTCGCCATGGATTTCAGCTCCCTAATCCTTGGCGAGAACTGGAAAGTTTGGCCAAGCTGAACGAAGACTGCTGCCTGCTCTCACCACGCGATCGAGAAGTGGTTCACGGCCAACTACAAGAAACTTGCTCGTTCAAAAATTGGCACCTATATGCCGTTAATTGCCGCAGTAATCATCTGCACGCGGTAGTCTCGGCAAGTGCCGCGCCCCGGGTGATGAGAGCTCAAATTAAAGCGTGGTTGACGCGACGACTCAAGGCTTTTCGACAAGCTGAAGGTGGAGAGTCGCGAGAACATTGGTGGGCTGAGCGAGGAAGCATCCGCTGGCTCTTTCAAGAAGAACATTTGGAAGCCGCCATTCTCTATGTTCGTGACGGACGAGATTAGAAAACCCGAAGCGTAAGCGAGGAGCGCGCCAGGGGTGGTTAGCGCGGCTTGTCCAAGCTGAGCCGTTCGTATCGGCCAACGCTGCCAGGGCGAAACGAATGGCGAACGGGCGGCGAAATCGCAGGCGGGCGAGCACACACTCCTCGCTGACGCTTCGGGTTTCCTGAAAAAATGCTAGCGGGGCGTGACCTAACTAGTCACGAGTGGTTGATAGGTTGGCGAAGGTGTGTTGTGAGATTGCACAGCGTATTTTCGCGAAAGGGATCGACCATGCAGGTGTCGTTGCCGCCGTGTTGGCGAGATTTTGAAGCGTATCGACTGGTGAAGGTGTCGCAGTTTAGCACGCGCGTCGCGGCGCGAAAGCTGAAGATTTCGCAAACGCGGATCCGTCAGATTATCGAGCGTGTCGCGGCGTATCTGGTGGAAATGTCGCCGGGGGTGAAGGACATCGTGCGGCGCGAGCAGCAGTTGTACGTCGCCGAGCAGATGGCGGCGGAAAGGCTGAATTTCTTGTGTGCGCAGGCGGAAAACGCGTGGCGCATGTCGCAGGGGCCGATGAAGACCGTTCGCAAGTCGGCTAATTTCACCGGGGCGAATTCGGTGACAACGATTCGGACGGGCTACGGCGACCCGCGCTACCTGATGGTCGCGTGCAAGTTGGCCGAACACGCCGCGATGTTGCCACAGCCTTCGCTCCTCAGTTCGCTCGCGGCTGCAGCGCTGGCAGCGGAAGAAGCTGAAGGCTTGGGCGAAGAGGAAGGCTTGGATGCGGAGGAAGGTCCGGCGAAGGAGCGGGCAACGAGTCAGGGGTCGGGAGTCTATGGCGAAGAGAGACTTTCGAAGATGGATGATCGTCGCTCGCCAAAGACTCCTGACCCCGAGCGGGCTGAGCGGCGCAGCGGCCCCCTGAATAGGGACTGTTCAGAGCTGTTCGCGAAGGAGGCTGCGGAGATGCGGAACGAGAAGTTCCGCGATCCCGTAAGTGCAATGGCAGCCTTCGATTCGGCGACGCGGCCCGTGATGAAGTTGTATGAAGAAGAGGCCGCGCGGCGGACTGTTCACGGCGAGTTGACGGGTGAGGTGGTGGTGTCTGTGGAGCACCGGGAAGAACGTGCGGGGGCAGGTGAGGTGACCAGTGAGCAAGGGTCAGGGGGCGATAGCTTGCCTGCGATGGAGGGCCCCGGGGTGCGACGGCCACTGAATCGGAAGGAAAGGAAGGCAAGACAGGCGATGTTAGAGAAGAAGATGAGGAAGGCGAAGTAGCAAGTAGGGCGGCAGGGGAGCGGCGCAAGCAACCGCGAGGGGAAGAGGCAGGGAGCAGGACCGGCTAAAGCCGGAACTCCAACGGGGAAGGAAGCCGGCAGTCGAGCGGCTCAAGCATCAGCTAGTGCAAAAGCCAATAAACCCCCCGCCGCAGGGGCGGGGGCGTGGTGAGTGTCGTGCGCAGGGGCAGCGCGCCGGAACAGCGCGGAGTACCGCTCGTTGCCGGCCTAATCGCGAAGAGGATCCTAATGCGTGCTGCGAGTTCGCTGCCAGATCTCGTAGGCGATGAGTGGGACGAGCCAACTGAGCCAGGCGTTCAGGATGTAAGCGGTGGCGGATTCCTGTCCGGTGACGATCAATACGCCGGAGACGAGGCGCAGGATTAAGGGGGAGACGAGCAGGATAAACAAACGACAGGCCCAGCGCTCGTGGAGTTGAATGCGTCCCGCGCGGACGTGCCAGACGGCTAGCGCGGCAGAAGCAGCGGTCGCGAGGGTGAGCGTCGCGAAGCCCCAGCCCGCGAGGGGACCGGCGAAGGCTTGCGTCGCCATGACGAGTCCGCTGGGAACGAGCGCGGCAAAGATCAGAATCATTTGCAGGCGGCCGGCCCAGCGATGCCACACGCGAAAACGCCCCGCGCCACGGCTCCACAAGAGAAACGTGCCGAGCAGGATCGTGGGCGGCCCGCTGAGAATGTGCGTGTAGAAGGCCAGGGCGTAAGTCCGCGTGAACGACTCTTCGCGACCCGTGAGAAAGGCCGATTCGACAAAGTTCGGCGGGAAGTACCAACGATACTCCAGCAGGATCGAGCCCAGTACCTTCAGGCCCAAGATGCCCAGCGCCGCGACAATGATCGCGCTGTGCCGCTGGTGCTTACTCAATCGATTGGTGCCATTCCACATGCGGGGAGCAACACAAATAGAAACTGGCGAGAGGTGACAATATTCATTCTAGTCTACCTCGGGTAAAAACTTGCCAGTTCATTTGCCCGCCACTAAACTTCTCCGTCATATGAAATGGCTCACACGCTGGTTTGATGATGACGTCGATTGGTACGCGCCGGCCGCAGTGCTAATCAGTCTCTATACGTTGTATTGGGCGATTGCTGAAAATCGCTGGACGATCGCGGATTGGCCGCGCCCCATGGTCTTGGCGGCAATCTTTGGGATCGTCTTTGCAATTTGCAAATTCTTGAAAGTGCCTGGTGCGCGGTGGTGGGGAATTCCCTGGGTATTGCTGCTGTTCCTGGCCATGCTCATCAATGCTTCCCTGAATGGCTGGACGATGTGGAGCATCAGCAGCGTGCTCGGGGTGGGGTTGATGGCTGCCGGGTTTGGCGTCACCTACTTCTACCTGAGCGACAAGGACGAAGAGTCGGCCGCTGACGAGAACGACAAACCGTTTCTTTCGCTGGTTCTGTTGTTCCGGGAGCAGCCTTACCTGGATGCAGCCGTGCTCGCGAGACTAGCGAGTAAGGCTTGGGGTATTTCCGTTACGAAAAGCTCCGACGAAGACGATTCCGCGCCGAGCGACAATGACAATGCCGATGGCGACGAGACGGCCTTTGTCGTTGGCGATCCTCCGTTGTTTATGATCAAGCATCCGCAGGCCTTTCTGATCGTTCATCATCACGATCAGCAGTACTTTGACGATTCCGAAAGCGCTGCCGAAGACATGGTCGAGCGCCGCTTGCACCACGCGATCTTGGAACATCGAGCCTGGACGGCCGTCGACGTGGTGAGTTGGCTCGGCCCAGAAGCCAATTCCGAAACCATTGCCTATCAATTGGTTGCCCGGTTGCTGGCTGAACTGGCCGACGACAATGTGTTGGCTATCTTCGATCCCGATGCCGGGCGAATGTTCGCCTACGATCCCGAAACCGAACAGAAGCTGCGAGGCGAAGATCCGCGGGGCGAATTGGAACGGCAATATCACGCGCCCATCATCGCGATTCCCGACGACGATCCAGCGATGATGGCTGCCGTGGCCGAAGCGAAAGCCCGCTGGCCCGAGTTCGTCGCCGCATTCGAGAGTCGCGACCGCAATGTCGACCATCAGTTCAACGTCAAAGGTCCGATTGGTACCAAGGGCGACCAGGAGTTTATTTGGATCAAGGTTTCGAGCATCGAGGACAAAGTCATTTTTGGCACGCTGGGGAACGATCCCGCGCGAGTGCCCAACTTGAAGCTAGGAGATCGAGTTCGTTTCGAGATCAGTCAACTAAACGATTGGATCTACCTGCTTGAGGGCGAGATGATAGGCGGCTTCACCGTGAAAGTCATCTCCGAATATGCAAACCGCCCGCAGGAAGACGAGTGACGATCGCCAGGCACTTTCGGCGAGGCCGGCGAAGTTGGATAATCGCACGTGGCACTTTCTTCTCGTCTTCGTAGTTCGTCTCAGGCTCCATCCCTCGCACCCTGTCTCTTGCCCATCCCATGAAACTCATCCTGCACTCGTTTGAATTGCCGCTGCGGCATACCTTCACGATCTCGCGCGAGTCGATCGACACGCAGCCCACGATGATCGTCGAGTTGCAAGACGATGGTACGAGTGGCGGCGTGAGCGGTTTCGGCGAAGCGACTTCGAATCGCTACTACGGCTTTACGGTCGAGAGCATGAGCCATCGTTTGGAAGGGATTCGCCAACAGATTGAAACGGCAAAGTGGGAGCGGCCCGAAGAACTGTGGCAGCAGATGCAGCCCTTGCTGGCCGATGATCCGTTCGCCCTGTGCGCGCTGGATCAGGCTGCGCATGACTTGTGGGGCAAGCGAGCGGGCCAGCCTGTGTACGAACTGTGGGGGCTGACGACGGACAAGATTCCCGCCTCGAACTACACCATCGGCATCGATACGCTGCCGAAGATGCTGGAAAAGTTGCAGGAGTTTCCCGATTGGCCGATCTACAAAATCAAGCTGGGAACCGATCGCGATCTGGAGATTGTCCGTGGCCTGCGTCAGGCTACGAGTGCCACGTTTCGCGTCGATGCCAACTGTGGTTGGTCGGCCGAACAAACACTCGAGTATGCTCCGCAACTGAAAGAGTTGGGCGTCGAGTTCATCGAGCAACCCTTGCCAGCGAACAAGTGGGAAGAGATTCGCCGCGTGCGTGAGAGTGTGGCGTTGCCGATCATGGCCGACGAAAGCTGCATCGTCGAAAGCGATGTGGCCCGCTGTTCCGGGCTGTTTCACGGCATCAACATCAAGCTCGTCAAATGCGGCGGGCTCACTCCCGCGCGGCGAATGATCGCCGAGGCGCGCCAGCTTGGCTTGAAGGTAATGGTGGGTTGCATGACGGAGTCGACCGTCGGGATTTCGGCCATCGCACAGCTACTGCCGCTGCTCGACTACGTCGATATGGACGGCGCGGTGCTGCTGGCAAAAGACATTGCCACGGGGGTGCGCGTGGAACGAGGGATTTGCCATTATCCGAACGTGCCCGGGAATGGCGTGAAGCTGCTGTAGGCGGCTATTGAAACGCCTGGCTGGGGAAGAACTGCGGTGGTGAGCCAGCGGGCGGAACGGCACCGGTGGGTGGCATCGCGCCGCGCGGTGGGACGGCCCCCGAGGGGAGCGGTTGACCTGGCGGCAGGGCACCATTGATCGGCTGTTGCTGCCCGAAGGTCGGGAGTGGTGGGTTGAATTGCTGGGGACTGAGGTTTTGAGGTCCGAGATTTTGCGGACTGAGGTTCTGTGGTCCCAAGGTCGATGCCGGCGGGCCGAGTGGAGTGTTCCCGCCACCGACGGCGGGCTGGCCGGTTGGTGTGGGGAGCGATTGATAGGGAATCGGTTGATTGCCGGGCAAGCCATCGCCGGGGACGCCCATTTTGGGCAACACGGTTCCCGGTGGGACGGTGGGTAGCGGCGTGATCATGCCGAGTCGGGCGCCGCTGCGCAGGTTGTTGGCCCGCTCGAGCAGTTTTTCGGGGGAGACGGTTTCTTGCGGCGCGAGTGTGACATCGACGATTCGCTCATCGCGGATCTCGCGCGGATTCAGGTTTTCGTTGATGAAGTCGAGCGGAACGTACTGGTGCCAAGGTACGGTGAATTGATGATAGAGCGTTTCGGTCTTGTAGCCGTCTTTGACCAGCATGATCTTGCGCGTGCCATAATAGACAAACGCCGACGAACAAGGAGTCGTGCCGATTTCCTGGTCGTCGACAAACACCTGCGCCCCTGCAGGAAAGCTGCGGATGGTCATGCGCCGGCGAACGCAGCCCGTATTCAGCACGCACAACAGCACCAGCGCCACGCAGCAAGTGCGAAGCGAGCGAGTGTCGAGGTGTGGCGAACGAGACCCGCGCATGCGTGCGACTGGCCCTGGCAAAGAACGAAGGCTAAAAAGGATGGAGACCGGGGCGGATAGTACTCAGCGGCCGCCAGAAGGGCCAGAGCGGAATTGTGCATCGAAACAACTTGCTAGCACCCTTTCACCAGGAATCACTCTCCCATGGCGAAGCTCCTTGGTTCGGCCGCCGCACTGGTGCTCGTTGGTAGCGTCTATCTGTTTGTGATGCTAATCGACGACAACAAGGTTCCCGCTGAGATCTCGGCTGCATGGGAGAAAGGGGAGAGCGTTGAGCTGCTATCGCTCGAACCCATTGAAGAGGCTGCTGCCACTGATGCTGCCGAGGAGGATAAAACCAACCCGATCGCCAAGCCAGAGCGGTTTCACGACTACGTCGTACTGGGCAGCACCAAGCTGACCAAGCAAGATCGCCAGACACTGCTCGCGGCTCTCCAAAAATCGTCGGCCGAGAATAATGGCACCGTCGCCGGCTGCTTCCTGCCGCGTCATGGAATTCGCATTCAAGCTGGCAAACAAACGGTCGAACTGGTGATTTGCTTTCAATGCATGTCGGTGCAGGCATACATCGACGGCAAGCCAACGAGCGGCTTTCCCGTCACCAACTCGCCGCTGGCTGTCTTCAATAAAGTGCTGACAGCAGCCAAGGTGAAACTGCCCGAGCAAGCGGAGGAGTAACACTCCGGGTTCATGAACTGTGACAATTGTTTGTCTCCCTTGACCGCAGGCGTTTATAATCGCCCATCCGCCGCTCCTCAGGAGTCATAAGTATGTTGCGATTCTCTGCTCTGACTTGGGTCATCTTCCTCGCCGTCGTTGGTGCACCACTGGCGGTCGGATATGCTGCCGAGCCACTGAGTGACGCTCGCATCCAGCAGGCGATCGAGCAGCTTGGAGATGCTTCGTTCGATGTTCGTGAGGCAGCTCAGAAGGAGCTGCTCAAAAACGCAGAGGCCGCCGAGAAGCAACTGCTTGAGGCAACTCGTTCGCTGGACTTGGAACGATCGCGCCGGGCTCAGTTCATCCTGAGTGCCCTCGGCGAGCAAAAGTTGAATGCCCTCATGGAGAAGGTAACTTGGAGCGTACTGCTCGAACGGATTCGCGAACATGCGAAGGGAACCGAATGGCAAAAGCCGGGCTGGACCGATCCGCTGATCGAAGGAGCCGTCACAAGACTCGTCACCCAAGCCAACCGTGCGGCGACGGCCAAAACGGCGCGCATGCCGGTGAAGTTTGCGGAGTGCATTAGCAAACCGGCTGGTCCGCCAGGTTTTCCCGGTCGCGGCGGACCTGGAGAAATGGTATGTGCCCGTGGCAGCCACGAAGTCAGCTTTGCTAACAACAGCGTTTACTTGATTGATGGGAGCATTCGAATTGCCCATGCGAGTAATTGTGTCATCATTGCCCGAGGTGCGGTAAATATCTCTCATGGCAGCGGGAACATCGTGCTCGCTGGCCACTACATTGATGTCGCCCACGAGGGCTCGATGTTTGGTCGCCCGGGCGCGGAGATGGTGAGCAGCAGCCTGCTGATGAGTGGCGGGCTACTACGGATCAGTCATGCTCAAGGAGCCATTTGCTCTACACCGGGACTGATGGAACTCTCCGGCAGCAAATTGACGTTCTTAAACTCTCCGAACGTGAGCGGAAGTCACCACGTCGATTGCGAAAAAGTGGAAGCCAAACTACAGATCGTTCCGGTCGCACCACCCAGCCCCATCAGTGACAAGTTGACCATCACTCAAGTCATCAATCGCGGGGATAGCGAAAAGGGGCTGGTGATTCTCGAACAAGGGGGCGTCGAAATCGTCCTGCGACCGAATACGCCGATCACCGACAACCTGGGAAAACCGATCTCCGCTCTCGAAGGCTGGAAACTCGAGTTCGTCGGCGATCGCTTCGCCCTTTTCTCCAACGGCGAAACCGAAGCGAGCTTTCTGCTGCCGAGGCGATAGGGGATAACAACGAACTTGCCGGTCGCGGATATCATGACCATCTCAGGCAAGTTCAGCCTGGAAGTAATGAAACTGAGTATGCTGCAATCTGCGGGTCAAGCGAAGCAAGCAGATAATTGCCGTGGATCGCTTGTGCAATCAGCAGGCGATCAAAAGGATCACGATGCAACGAGGGTAGAGTTGCCAGGATCGTGAGGGCACCTTCTTCGATGGGCAGGTTTTCGATGTCGTGTGTGACACGCAACTTCGGCAGATAGACTCCAGGATTGCCCGGGAGCGGAAGTTTGCCCGTTTGGTATTTGATCGCTGCTTCCCAGACCGAGGCAATGCTTAGAACGACTTGATTGTTCAAGTCTTGAATTGCTGATCGATAAGCGGTTGGTAGTCGCCGATCGTTCGCGACAAACCAGAGAAAGACGTGCGTATCGAGCAGAATTTTCATCGTCCCTCAAACGCATCGAGCACCTCATCGGAGAGAGGCGCGTCGAAATCTGCTGGGACGACAAATTCGCCTTCGGCTAGTCCGATGGGCCGCTGGCCAACCGGTGAACGAGCGACCGGGCGAAGTTCCGCAATCGTCAATCCGTTGTTGGTCAACAGCAACGACTCACCTGCTTCAATGCGTTGAAGCAGCGAGGATGGATCACGCTGCAAATCCTGCCAGCTGACGGTGTTCATGCCTTCAGTCTAACATGCCAAATGCTACGCAGGAATCGTTTCCCCGCGGGTGATGTCTTCGTGTGTTTGGCGGGCACGAACCAGGTGAGGCTTGCCGTTTTTGATGAGCACTTCCGCAGCGAGCGGCTTGCTGTTGTAGTTGGAAGCCATGACGAAGCCATAAGCGCCGGCGCGCTCGAGAATCAAATAGTCGCCGATGTTGGCTTGGGGTAATTTGCGAGTGCAGACGAAGCCGCCTTCTTCCTGCGTGAAGATGTCGCCCGATTCGCAGAGCGGACCACCGACGACCACGTCCACTTCGGGCCTGCTTGTGGCGCCATTGGCTGGCGCGATCGACATGGGGTGATACGAGCCGTAGAGGATGGGGCGAGCAAGATTGTTGAAGCCGGCGTCGAGCAGATAGAAGGTGTTGTTGCCCATCTGCTTGACCGCGCGAATTTCGCTGAGCAGGTAACCGCTTTCGGCAACCAAGTAGCGGCCGGGTTCGATTTCCAGCGTCAGCTTGTGGCCGAGCTTCGCTTCCAGCTTTTTGCGCGAGGCATCCCACAGCTGATAGTACTGGTCGAGATCGACGTACGACTGCTGGGTGTTGTAAGGAATCGGCAGGCCACCACCGGCGCTGATGGTCTTGACGCTGCGGCCGACGGTTTCGACGACATTCTCCATGGCGCCGCAAACTTGCGACAGGTGATGCAAATCGGTGCCGCTGCCGATGTGCATGTGAATGCCCGTGACGGCGATGTTGCCGCGGTCGGCCCGCTGCAAGCAGTCGTCGAGTTGCTCGTGCCAGATGCCGTGCTTCGATTGCTCGCCGCCAGTGTTCGTCTTCTGGCTGTGGCCGTGACCAAAGCCGGGGTTGATGCGCAGCGTGATGTTGCTCCCAGGGGCTTTTTCGCCCAATTGGTCGATCATGTCGGGCGAACCGCAGTTCACGGGAATCTTCAGCTTGACGACCATTTCGAGCGCTTCGCGGTCGAAGATGTCGGCGGTGTAGACAATCTCGGGATGCTCGACATTGCCGGGCTTGAAGCCGGCCTTCATTGCCCGGTGAATTTCGCCACCGCTGACCGCATCGACCACCACGCCGTTCTGGCGGCAAAGGTCGAGGATTGCGATGTTCGAGCAGGCCTTCTGAGCGAAGCGAATCACATCGAACTGCTTCAGGTCGTTGATCCGCTCGACGATCGAAGCCGCGTCGTAGATGTAGCTGGGGGTGCCGAACTGCTTGGCCAACTCGACCACAGGAACGCCGGCGATTTCGGAACGGATGGTGGGAAACGTGCCAACAACAGGCATGGCGAAAACTCTTGAATGCAGAAGTGGGAAGCAGAATGCAGAATGGAAGGCTCAAATTATCCCGTGCGGCGGAATCGAGGGGAAGGGGCGGGGCGGGGAGCGATATGGACTGCAAGCGTCGAGCTAAGCCTCAAAACCCGCAGGCAGCAGGTCAAACGGGTGTTCTTGGGAGTTGCGATAGACAGTGAAGTCGCGGCGATCGAGAGTGAAGATGGTGTTGGTTTCCAACTGGTTCGCGATATAGACCAGCGAAAGATCAGCAAGTTGGGGCTTGAGGTCGTGATACTTGGCCAGCATTTGCCGGCACCAAGGAGCAAAATCGGCGTCGAAATCAACACATTCAAGTGAGTTTGACTCGATCAAAGCGATGACTTGATTAATGTCGGACAGGGAGCCTCTCAGCAGCCAAGCTGCCTCGGTGATCGCAAGCCAAGTGGTGAACAGTGGCAGCTGAAGTAGCGCCAATTGCTCCAAGCACACTTCGTGGCGAGCATCTGCGGCGCGCAAAATCGCAACGATTGCGCCAGTATCGACGACTACGTCTTCTCTCATTCCGACTCTCCGAAGCCTTCCATGTACTTCGGGTTAGTGCTGAGGTCCGTAGGTCCGCCTTTGATCGCCCCTAACAGCCCCAGTCGTTTCAGGGCATCGCGTGCATTTTCCGGTGACGAACCAGCGGTGGGCCTCGCCAGATTCCGTCCATATTGATTGAGCGCACTCTCTACGACACGCTCCCAGGGATGTCCGGTTCGCTCGGCGAGGTCAGCAATCTGTTGTTGCTGCTCCGGCGTCAACTGAATATTTCGTGGGTCGTGAATCATGCTGAAAGTTTATCACTCGGGCTGGTGTGACGCAAAATCGCTCCCGAGGCAAGAAACAAAAAAGGGACAGCAAACGCTGTCCCCCAGGTGCCGCGAACCAAAATCGGATCGCGACCGAGTGGTCTAAAGCAACCCTAGCGTCGGCTCTTCTCATCTGCCTTTTTCGACAGCGAGAGAGGTGTGGCCAAAGCCGAGTGGCGAACTTCGAGGTCGAACAGTTGGGCCGACATCTGTTTGTCGAAGGTCACCCAGGCTGGGTTGGTCGTATCGTATTCAACGTCCGTTACTTGAACGGCGATCGCAGCGCGGTCGGCAGCTTTTTGAGGAGCGGCGGCTGGTTTCGAAGTAGGCTTAAACATCGCAGTTGCTCCTTCGAGCAGGAGAGTGATTTTCGGCAGCTGCCGAAGATGCTCTCTTTTGAATGCAATTGGAGTGCCAAAAAAATCCTGACTTCAGGAAAAACGCTCTAAACCGATCACCACGACCATGTTGGAGCATGATTGCGGCCGCCACGACCTGGTTGACGGAGATGCCTAGTGTTCCCAACTTGCGACAAGTGCCGTCTCTTTTTAGAACGGCACGCCAAGCCCTGCGGTTAACCACTTTCTGTGCGCATTTCTCAAAATTCCTGTCCGTGCTTTCGGCGGCCTCCTGCCGTGCGCGCTGCATCCGTTGAGGTTTGCCATTTCGTTGCTCGATTTTTGAGCGGTTCTCGGCGCAAATTGCGGCAGCACAGTTTGACAACCGCGCAGGCATCAGATTTGGTTACCACTGCGTGATGTTTCATTATTGAAGCGCGGCCAGTAGCAGCTTGGCCGTCGCTTAGCCGCAGAGCCTCGAAGTAAGTCATTCTGTCGCAGCGACTGGTTCGTAATCTGTACCAGGTACCTAGCACCGTTGCGGCAGGCAGCGGGCTGCGCTATCTTGAATTGCGTAGAAGGTTCGAGAGAAGCCCACCAAGTTCCGTCCCGCCTCTCCGCTCAACGCGAGTCAATCATGAAACGTGCTGGTCTCGTTTGGTCATTTGCTGGTTGCCTGTTAGCCAGTTTGAGTGTTGCTAGCGCAGCCTTTGCTCAGGAAGCCAAGAGCGACCCGCTCGACTGGCCCTTCTGGCGCGGTCCCGAGGGAAACAGTATTTCCCGCGAAACCGGCCTGCCCGATACGATCAACCCGGGTGGCGGCGAGGGAAGCAATCTGACCTGGAAGCGCGATGACGTCGGCGGCCGCAGCACGCCAATCGTCATGAATGGCAAAATCTACTACCTGTGTCGCCACAATCCAGCCACGCCGCGCGAGTGCGAAAAGGTCGTCTGCCTGAATGCGGCAACCGGCGAAACCGTGTGGGAGAGTATTCACAACGTCTGGTCGAGTGACGTTCCCGATACCCGCGTCGGCTGGTCCAACGTCGCTGGAGATCCCGCCACCGGCAACGTGTTTTCGATGGGAGCCAACGGCCTGTTTCAATGCCTGGATGGCGCGACCGGCAAAATCATTTGGCAGATTCCTCTGCACGAACAGTTCGGCGTGCTTACTACCTATGGCGGCCGCACCAACAGTCCGGTTGTGTTCGAAGATCTGGTGATTCTCGGCTCCGTCGTCATTGGCTGGGGCGATATGGCGGTCCCCGCCCACCGCATTATCGCGTTCGACAAGACCAATGGTCAGGTCGTCTGGTTCATCAGCACGCGGCTTCGTCCTGAAGACACGATTTACAACAGCCCCACCATTGCGACCATCAAGGGTCAAAAACTGCTTATCACGGGCGCAGGTGACGGTTACGTGTATGCAATTCAACCGCGTACCGGCAAGAAGGTTTGGGAGTACGAGTTTTCACGCCGCGGTTTGAATCTTTCCCCGACCGTCGATGGCGACGTCGTCTACATGGGCCACAGCGAAGAGAATCGCGTGCCCGATCAGCGCGTGGTCGGCGCAGTCGCGGCTATTGATGCCACGCAAGAAGGCAACGTCACACAGAAGGCTGAAATCTGGCGCACGCTGGAAATCGCTGACGGCAAGAGCTCGATTTTGAAGGTCAAAGACGAGAAGCTCGGCGATCGACTGTATTGCCCCGATGATGCCGGTAAGCTCTTCATTCTCGATGCCAAGACCGGCGAACCAGTCGGGCCGAAGGTTGGCCTCGGTACCATCAACTTCGGAGCGCCGATTTACGCCGATGGCAAGATCTATTACAGCGAAAAGAATGGTCGCTGGTACATTTTGACTCCCAACGAAACGGGTGTCGCCAAGCCTGTTCGCAATAAGACGCTCGGCAATTTTCCCTCTGGTGATGAATGCTGGGCTTCGCCCGTCATCAGCCATGGTCGCTTGTACATTTTGACGACCGGCGCGCTCTACTGCTTCGAAGACAAAGCCAAGAAGAAGGGCTCGACACCGCAGCCCAAGCAGTTGGAAGAAACACCGGTCGCCGAAGATCAAAAGCCAACACAAGCCGTGATCGTCCCCGCTGAAGTGCTGATGCGGCCCGGTGAAAAGCAGAACTTCACCGTCAAGCTCTACAACTCGCGTGGTCAGTTTCTCAAGGCCAGCGACGCGAAGTTCGCCGTCGATGCCAACGGGCAAGTCACCGAGAAGGGCGAATTCACCGCTGCTGCGGATGCGGCGCACGTGGCTGCGTACGTGACCGCATCGGTGGGCGACATCAGCGCTCGCGCTCGGATTCGCATCGTGCCACCGTTGCCGTGGAAGTTCGATCTGGAAGGTTTGAAGGACGCGCCTATCACTTGGATTGGTGCTCGCTATCGCCATCAACTGCGCACCATCGATGGCAACAATGTGCTCGCCAAGATCACGACCATTCCCAAGGGCACTCGCAGCCGTGCCTCACTCGGTCACTCCGATCTGCACGACTACACCATTCAAGCCGATATGCTGCCCTTTGAAGCCGATGGCAAACAGCCCGACATGGGCCTGATCGCGCAAGGCTACACATTCGAGATTTCTGGTGAGCGAAACCTGCTGCATATCGGCAGCTGGGTCTCGCACGACAAGCGTTTCTTTGCCACCAAAGAATTCAAGCTCGAACCGGGCAATTGGTACACCCTTAAGCTGCAAGCCGCGAACGTCAACGGTGCTGCGGTGGTGAAGGCTAAGGTCTGGAAGAAGGCCGACAAAGAGCCTGCCGAGTGGACACTCGAACTAAACGACCCACAGCCTAATAAAGAAGGTGCGCCGGGTCTGTTTGGCAACGCCACCAACGCCGAAGTCTTGATCGACAATGTGCTGGTCACCCCAAATTCGTAGTCACAGCAGCGGCGCGGTCAAAGCCCGCGCTTGCAACCGTTTTTACCCTTGACTCTGCCGGGTTCACCGGCGGATACTTGTTGAAACAACTATTTCTTCGCCGATGGCAGTTTCCGGCCAGAATGCGCGGCGAATGAACTTTGTAGGGAGCCTCTTTATGCAACGGACCAGAACCTATTTGGCAATCTTCACCAGCCTCGTGCTGGGAATGACGGCCTCGACCATGCTGGCGGGTTGCCAGCCCTCGGCACCTCAGTCGAACAAGATCACCGATGGCGATCGTTCGACCGACGTCCCCAGCATCGAAGTTCCAGCGGAAACCGCGCCTGCGAAGACCGATCCAGCCCCAGCGGATCCCGCCAAGCCACCAGCCGATGCTCCCGCCGATCCTGCTCCGCCGAAGCCCGAACTGGGCGAACCCAAGGCTCCTCAAGAGGGCCTGAAGGAAGAAGAAAAGAAAGAGGCCGCAGCCACGACCGCCGAACAGAAGGCTGAAGAAGCAGCCAAGCCGGAAACCAAGCCCGACCAGACCGTCGCGCTGGCACCCGAAAAGCCCGGTCTGAATCCCAAGACCGTGAGCGAGAATCCGGTCGTGAAGAAGGGTGACTGGGGCCAATGGGGCGGCACCTCGATGCGTAACAATGTCCCGGTCACCGATATCGAAGTGCCACTCGAGTTCGCTCCCGGCACGTTCGATCGCAAGACCGGCGAATGGCAAAAATCGAAGGCCAAGAACATCAAGTGGGTCGCTACGCTCGGAAGCCAAACGTACGGCAACACCGTCGTCGGCTCGGGCAAGGTGCTGCTTGGCACCAACAACAGCAACGGCTACATCAAGCGTTATCCCGGCGATACCGATCTCGGCTGCCTCGTGTGCTTCGACGAAAAAGACGGCAAGTTCCTCTGGCAACACAGCAGCGAAAAGCTACACACCGGCCGCGTCCACGATTGGCCGTTGCAAGGCGTCTGCTGCTCGCCGCTGATCGAAGGGAACCGCCTGTGGTTCGTCACCAGCCGTGGTGAAGTGAAGTGCCTCGATACCGAAGGCTACTACGACGGCAAAGACGACGGCGTCGTGACCAAGGAACCGGCTCGCTTGTTCGATGTGGTGCGGGCCGATGAACCCGCCAACGATAAGCTCGGAGCGATTCTCGCCGATCTGGAAGCAGGCAAGTTCAACGAAGACCTGAAGCCCCGCTTCGAAGCGGCCGGCGCTCCGCTCACCGGCGAAGTCGAACTGAAGCTTGATGAAAAAGCCAAGGGACCAAAGAAGTGGCTGATCTCGGCGACGTCGAATGGCGTGAAGCGAGACTTCTATGCCACGCTCGCCGGTCCCCGGCTCAGCGTGTTCCGCATCACCACTCCCGACGACAAAGAAGAAGCCGACGTCATCTGGTCGTACGACATGATGAAGCAACTGGGCACTTCGCAGCACAACATGTGCAGTTGCTCGGTCACCTCGTGGGGCGACTTGCTGTTCGTCAACACCAGCAACGGCGTCGACGAATCGCACCTGGTCGTGCCTGCTCCCGATGCCCCCAGCTTTATCTGCATGGATAAGAACACGGGCGAAGTTTACTGGACCGACAACAGCCCGAAGGATCTGATTCTGCACGGCCAATGGTCGTCGCCCACCGTCGCCATCATGGGCGGCGAAGCGCAGGTGCTGTTCGGCGGCGGCGACGCCTGGCTGTATAGCTTTAAGGCCAACAAGGGCAAGGACGGCAAGCCAGAATTGCTCTGGAAGTTCGATTGCAATCCAAAGGACAGCATTCTCGAACTGGGCGGCCGCGGCACGCGGAACGACATCATCAGCACGCCCGTTGTGTACGACAACAAGGTCTACTTCGCCACCGGCCAAGATCCCGAACACGGTGAAGGCTCGGGCATCTTCTGGTGCATCGATCCGACCAGGCGGGGCGACATCAGCGAAAAGCTGGTGAAGAATCGCGACGACAAGAAGAATCCCGTCGTTCGCAAGCGCATCCAAGCGGCCGTCGAAGAAGAAGGCGACGTCATCGAAGACAACCCGAACTCGGGCGTGGTCTGGAAGTACACCGAGTACGACTGGGACGGCAACGGCGAAATCGACGACTTCATGGAGAAGTTCCATCGCAGCATCAGCACGCCGGTCATCAAGGACGACCTGCTCTTCCTGCCCGACTTCAGCGGTCTGTTCCATTGCCTCGATGCCAAGACCGGCAAGGTGTACTGGACGCACGACATGCTGGCTGCGGCGTGGGGCTCGGCGATGATCTGCGGCGACAAGGTGATGGTCGGCGATGAAGACGGCGATATCATCGTCTTCAATCTCGACAAGAAGGTTCATGACCCGGTCGCCGAGATCAACCTGCTGAACTCGGTCTATAGCACGCCCATCATTGCCAATGGCGTGTTGTACCTGGCCAACAAGGACCACGTCTTCGCCATCGAAGCCCCTGCTGGCGGCAGCGAGAAGTAGGTTTATCCGTTCTGACAATCGCCCCCGCCCCTGCGGCGGGGGTTCATTGGCTTGTGCACTAGGTGCCGGGTCGACGCAGTAGTTTGCCCAGCAGCGCTCCAGCTCGACTATCTTAGCTAGTGCAAAAGCCGTTAAACCCCCGGGGCAGGCCCGGGGGCGTGAAGAAAAGAAAATGCCCAAACGCGTACTCGATATCGGTAACTGCTCGGTGGATCATGGCGCGATCAGCGGAATGCTTACCAAGCAATTCGGCGCGGAAGTCATCCAGGCGCATGGCCCCGAAGATTCTCTGGTGCTGCTCAAGCAGACGCACTTCGACCTGGTGCTCGTCAATCGCAAGCTCGACCAGGACTACAGCGACGGCCTGGACATCATTCACGCGATGAAAGCCGATCCGCAAATTGCCGCTGTGCCCGTGATGCTTATCAGCAACTATCCGCAGTATCAAGAAGAAGCCATCGAAAGTGGCGCCCTTCCCGGCTTCGGCAAAAAAGAACTCTATCTCGACTCCACGCAAGAGAACCTCAGCAAACTGCTGAAGTAGCAGGCGTCGGAACTGCGGGCTTGCAGACGGAGTTTGCTGGCTAGTCGCGATCAGTATTCAGCAGTGGGATGGGTTGCTCTCCCACTTCCAGCACTTCGAACAAACAGCGCTCGGCGGTGATCTTCGTCTGGCCAATCAGGCCCGAATAGCGCCCGAACAATCGATCGCCGGCTCGCAATTGACGGTCCCGTTCGGTCGCGGCGATCAGGTGTACAAGAAAAATGTCGTCTTGCACGTGTTCGGCAAATTCGACGGCCCCCTGCAGGTTGAAATCCTCCGTGTAAACTCCAGCCACGTCGCCGGCTCTTGGTTTGATCGGCGAGGCGGTCTGCTGCGTCTCGGACTCGCCCTGCGCGAGTGACTCGCTACGGCGCCAATTGAATTGCTCGGCCCAGAATTCCCGGATTGCGATTTTCACGCAATACTTCGGTACCTCATACACTGTCTCGGGTAGCCAGCGAAGACGAATCGATCCGCGGCGATAGTCCGTGTAATGGGAGTGGCTCGAAATCAAGAATCGCTCGGGGAGTTCCACCGGAACGGGTTCCAGCAAGCCAATACAATTACAGCCTTGGCTGAACGCTACTTCTCGCGATCTTTCACCGGCGTACGGATCATCGTAAACCCGGCTAACAAATTGCTGAATATTGCTCCAATGCAGTCTTAGATTGTTTCTGCCGACAACTCGACCTTTATCGAATGTGCCTTCTACAAAAAGTAGATTGTAATTGCAGGTTTGCTGGTAAGTTCCCGGCCACCGTTGCACATACTGCAGTGATTCATCGAGCGAGTTCATGGATGCAGTCTCCGCTTAACCAAGTTCCTTCGTATAGCACCGCCGTCGCTTGTGTTGGCGGCGGTCGTAGCCCTTCCAGATCAGCTGCACTTGCAGGTTGGTTTCGATTTCAAAGGCTCCCGACCACCGAATCTCCGGCTAGTCGCGATCAGTATTCAGCGGTGGGATCGGCTGCTCTCCCACTTCCAGCACTTCGAACAAACAGCGCTCGGCTGTGATCTTCGTCTGGCCAATCAGGCGCGAATCGCGGCCGAACAATCGATCGCCGGGGCAGAGCTGGCGCCCCTCTGCCGTCGCTGCGATCACATGGCCGAGATAAATGTCGTCTCCTACGTGCTCGGCAAATTCGACGGCACCCTGCAAATTGAAATCGTCCGTATAGACGCCAACGATATCGTACGGCTTGGGTTTGATCTGCATGGCAGCTTTCAGCATCTGTAGCGAAGTGCCATCTTCAAAACACTCGTATTCCACACGAAACCGTTCCGAGATTGCTAATCCCACACAAAACTGCGGCACTTCAAACACATTGTCGAGCAACCAACGAAGTCGAATGGATCGGCAACGATACACAGCTTGGTACGATCGGTCCGATACCAGGCATCGCTCGGGAATGTCGGCGGGGACCGGCTTATCGAACCGGATCGATGACCCACCAAAGGCGTGCCGCCGAGCGTGCACACATTCCAGTGGTTCATCATACTTGTAGGAGCCAATCTCGCAGGGAACTCTCCATTCCAGCGTAACATCTGTCCTACCGACGACCCTCCCTTTCGTGATATTGCAGTCGGCAAATAACTCTTGGTGATGTCCGTGGTTGTCGTTATTCGGCCACCGTCGCACATACTGCAGTGATTCATCGAGCGAGTTCATGGATGCAGTCTCCGCTTAACCAAGTTCCTTCGCATAGCACCGCCGTCGCTTGTGTTGGCGGCGGTCGTAGCCCTTCCAGATCAGCTGCACTTGCAAGTTGGTTTCCAGTTCGGGATTGGTCTCGGCGAGGGGGATGCCGAACTTCAAGCAGGTGGTCAGGATCTTTTCCAGGATCATCACATGCACGCCCTTGCTGCGATAGTCTTGGCGGATGGCGATGATATAAAAATCGGCCCGGTCATTTTTCTGTAGCGCGCGATACAAGTGCCAGAACCCAAACGGAAAGAGTTCTCCCTTTGCTTTTTGCAATGCGCGGGACAGGGAAGGCATCGTCAAGCCAAAGGCCACCACTTCGTCCTGCTGATTCAGAATGGTGGAAACGAAATCCGGATTGACGTAGCCAAAGTATTGATCGGTGTAGAACTGGATTTGCTTCTCGGTTAGTTCCACGTAGCCGTACAGGTGACTGTACGCTGCGTTGACCAGTCGAAAAATCTCGGGGGCATAGCTTCTTAGCTCGCTCGCTCGTTTGACTTGCAATTGGCGAAGGCCATACCGCTGTTGCACTTTCTGCGAAAACTGCGCGACGCGGGGAGGTATTTTTCCCGGTGAGTGAATTTCGTACTCGACCCAGTCAGTGCTTTTCTGATAGCCGCACGCCTCGAAATGGTTCGCGTAGTAGGCGTGGTTGTAAATTGTGGCGAAGGTGCCCAGTTCCTCGAAGCCTTCGACCAGCAGCCCTTCCTTGTCGAAGTCCGAAAAGCCGAGTGGCCCGTGGATGTGGTTCTTTGAATGCTCGCGGGCCCAGTCTTCGACGGTTTGAAACAACTTCGCCGAGACCTCGGGATCGTCGATGAAGTCGATCCAGCCGAAGCGGGCGGTGGAGGTGCTGAACTTTTTATTTTCGGCGTGATTGATGATGCCCGCGATCCGCCCGACGACCTGGCCGTCGCGTTTGGCCAGCCAGTACTTTTTCAGGCAATGCTCGAACGCGGGATTTTGAGCGAGCGTTTGGATCTCGTCCCGCACGAGCGGCGGGACCCAATAGCGGTTGCCTCGATAAAGCTGAAACGGGAACTTGACGAAGGTTCGCAACTCCGCCGGGGTTGTTACTGCTTGGATTTCAACCGTGGGCATATTCGCTGCTACTTCTTCCGAACCATATTCAGCGAAATCCCTGGAACCCAGGTGACGGGGCCGACTGTGATTGAAGCTATCCTACACCCTCGGGCCTGGCAAGATTTGGCCGCTAGGATCGCGCGGCGACAGGCTCTGGTTTAACCGCTCTGGGCTTAGCCATCGTGAACGGCGGCGGAACTGTAGGTCTTACTGTAGTTGGGGTTGAGCTTGATGGAAGACTGCAGATCCTTCACATCCTGATTCGTCAGCACGAGTGTATCGCAGCCCGTCCAACCCTTTTTCATCATGGCCAGGATCTTTTCTTTCACCGCGTTGTAGGCGTGGGTATCGGCTTTCGTTTCGTCTGTCGGCGTAGCACCTTTGGCCGCCACGACGTAAATCGCCTGAGCGATGTAGGCGATGGTCTCGTCTTCGAGCACCGTGATGGCCGCGGCTGCCTTACCGTTCATATCGCGGCCACTGTAAAAGTGGTCGAGCAACGCATGGGTGCATTCGTGGATCAGCAGCGACTTTTCGTCGAAGTATCGCTCGCCATAGCTGCCGTCGCTGGCAATGATCTTGTTATTGGTCACGTCATACATGGCCGTGTGACCGAGCGCGGCATCGACCTCGCACTTGATCGTGTTGTTGCTCACCAGGCTGCCGATGTAGTAGTAGCCGATCGGCGAGACCAGCCGATTGGCAAAGCTGAAGTTGATCCAGCGAACGGGACTCGAGGCAAGAGTTTCGATGACGTTGGTTTTGAGGCCCATGGCAGGTGCTCCCTACAGACAGTGGAAAAGGGTTGGGAGTGATTGGCCGCGCACCATCCCAACCGCAGGGTGCTGCAACCTTCTCGGCAACGAATGAATCGCCGACCCGAGAAATCGTCGATCCTGGCCGCTCTGCGGCGAAGATGCCGCAAAAGCCAAAAGGATCGTTGCCGAATGGCACGAGACGAGTGTCTTAGGGGTTTAGCGTGCGCGGTCCAGAAAAGTTACTGGCAGCTCACCGACCAAAAGAAGGGTGGCATACAACTGAAGTGCTTCTCTGAGTGGCGGTTCTTTAGCACCGTCGGTGCGGCCCTGGGCTGACATGGTCCCGGCCCGCCGGCCTGAAGAATGACTGCTGTATAAAGTTCGTAATTAACGAACATCTGAAAAATATCTAATTGACAAAAGATCGCCGTGTTGCGCCAATGGCGGGTGTATTGCGGAGATGCGGAAAGGTGGCGAGAGCGCCCCGAGCGAGGAGCTTGCCTCCGGGAAACGAGCGTCTGCGGTGTGTTGGTGCGGAAAGTACACCTTAGCAGTCCTGATTAAGGAGTTTTGACGTAAGTGAAGGCTGACAAGGATCGTGTTCGTTAGCAACTGTGGTTCCTAGGACGCCCTAATGATTCAGGAAATGGTGAGTAACACGGCCTGTTCGCGTGCCAAAATGGCAGGGTTAAATGGTTATCAAACGGTTATCGAGAAAACGGGTGATTACAGGTTATCAGTCGACGGAAGTGGTGGAAGCGAAGTGGTTTAAAGAGGCTGTTCCAATGCAAAAAAACGCGCGAAAAAGTTATCAAACTTGGGGTGTTCAGGGGCTGTTCAAGGGTGGGTCGAGCGAGGTGGAGTAAGGGAAAATGAACAGCCACAAATTCGGTCGCCAAAGGTGCGGCACGGCAGTCAAGCGAAATTTGCGAAAATCTGTTGTAAAGGAACGGCGATTGGTACACTCTCCGAACCCGGCTTCATGAAATCTTCACGCAACCTTCATGGATTCCGGGCGTGGGTTTGCCATCTTCGGGTATCGACATTTCCGGTCGAGATTTACCTTCGGGGGACCGCATGAAAACCTATCGCAAAGTCAGTCAGCAGCGTGCCTTTACGCTGGTCGAGCTCTTGGTGGTGATCGCCATCATCGGAGTGCTAGTCGCCCTGCTGCTGCCGGCGGTGCAAGCCGCCCGCGAAGCCGCCCGACGCACGCAGTGCTCGAACAACCTGCGGCAGATCGGCATCGGGATGCACAACTATCACGATACGAACGGGAGCTTCCCCTTTGGTTGGAGCAACCGCGGCCAAGGCTGGAGCGCGTGCGTGCTCCCCTTTGTCGAGCAAGCTCCTCTGTGGAACACGCTGCAATGGGCCGAGGGCAACAACTGGGATACCGACAACACACCCAACGAGCGGGCCGCAGGCACGCTGATTAAGACCTATCGTTGCCCCAGCGCGGCGATTCCCGAGCATGTGAACAATCAAGGGATTCCGCTCCGCGTGCCGGCCTGTTATCGCGGCGTGGCTTCCTCAACGGCTGATTCGGACGATCCGAGCACGTCGGCCGTCGGCAGGTACTTGGAACAGACCGACCTGGAAGGAATCTTTTTCGGCGACAGCAAGATCGGTTTCAAGAACATCACCGACGGCACCTCCAACACGGTGATGGTGGGCGAGTGCTACTGGGAGACATTTTCGCAAGACGGCAACCAGATGGACTTTTGGTACATCGGTTCGCCACAGGCCGATCCCTGGCCCGGCAGCTCGACGGAGTTCAGCGAGTTCGTGGGCTCGACCGGCGTGCCGATCAACGCCCGCAAGGTTGCTTCGACCTCTGGTTATGTGAAAGAGTTGTCGTTCTCCAGTTTTCATCCGGCGGGCACCCTGTTCTCGTTCGGCGATGCGTCGGTGCGCTACATCACGTACTCGATTGATGCCGCCACTTACAAAGCACTCGGCAGCCGCGATGGCGGCGAAGTCCTGGGAAATTACTAATGAACCTGGCTCCAAAGCTGTTGACGTTATTCGCTGTACTTGCCGCGGTTGTGCTGGCCGGCTGCCGGTCGGAAGGGCCCCATTACGGCGAACTGGGCTTGGTCGATGTCACCGGCAATGTAACGATGGATGGCCAACCCTTGGCGGGGGTGACGGTTCGCTTCGAAGGGCCGCCAAACCGCTTTGCCGACGGCAAAACCGATGCTGCCGGCAACTATCGACTGATGTACGACAGCAACCAAGCGGGCTGCATGCCTGGCGAGAAGATTGTGCGGATCTTGACCAGCGGCGGTGAAGGTTCGGACGAAGGTGGGCCCATCGAAGGCCCCGATGGCAAAGTGGTTGCTCCGCCGTCGAGCATTCCCGCAGCATACAATAGCGCCTCACAACTAACGGCCAATGTTTCGAGCAGCAGCAAGTCGTTCGACTTTGCACTGAAGTCGAAGCCATAGGATGTTGGGGGCAACCTTGAACGCTCCGAATCTTAAGCCCTTGGCAGCGACGATGCCGGACCTGCCGGTGCATCGCGTGCCGCTGGTCAAAGCAACTGCAGCCAACTTGCGCGGCTTTGGCGAGATCATCGAGCATGCCGATGCGCGCCAGGTGGAGATCGTCCGTTGGCCTTCGCTGGGCTGGCGACAGGTCGAACCGGGAACTGGCGATCAAGGTGGAACCACCGAAGGGCTGTTTGCTTTTCGATGGCACGGTGATGTGCTGCGGGCTCGCAACGAAGCCGTGAACGACGACTATGTCTTAGGCTGGACCTGTCAGCCCAGCCAAGCTCGCGAGGACCAACAGACGGCCCCGCGCGAAGAACTATTACTGTGGCGGTGCAACTATCATCCCGACGGTGGCCAGTTGTTCTTTCCGCTAGAACCCGGCCCCTTCGTCACCACGCTGGCCCTTCCCGGCGACGACATCACGCCCGACAGCTTTGTTGCGTTCTATTCGGAAGGGGGCACCGGACTCTACATTCATCCTGGCGTTTGGCACGAAGCGCTCTGTCCGGTCAACGACTCGTTCCGCTTCTTCGGTCGCCAGGGAAAAGTACACGCCCGCGTCGGCTCGAATTTTCCGCAGGAGTTTGGCTGTTATCTGTCGGTTTCGCTGCGAGCGGAGGATGCGCGCGAGACGCTTTGAGCGGCGCGTTGCGGGCACCAACCGCAAAAGGGGGGCGTCCAATTAAGGACGTCCTATTTGGACAGTACCTAGCGCAACTCTCGGGTTTCCGAGCAAAACGTGTCCAATTAACGGGCTTGTGGTTGGACAAGTTGGTCCCAACGGGCCCTAGGCTTTCGCGTCTTCGGCCTTCGCTTGGCTAATGCCTCGCTGCAGGTTGACGAACGAGACGATGCCCATGCCGATCACGATGAAGACCAGCAAGCTGAGGATCGCGGCGTTGGCGCTGCCGGTGTGCTTCATCACTTCGGTGAACAAGATCGGGCCGACCATACTGGTGGCGCGGGCCGAGAGATTGAAGAAGCCCATGAACTCGGCCGTTTTCGATTCGGGGGTCATCGAACCCATGATCGAGCGGCCGACTGCCTGCGTGCCGCCCATCACCAATGCGACCACGACGCCCATTACCCAGAACTGCGGCTTGGTGCTGACGAAGTAGGCGGCGACGAGCAGACCACACCAGATGCATAGGCACAGCAGCAACGTCGTCTTCGCGCCGATGCGGTCGCTGATCCAACCCACGCCCAGTGCGGCGGGTGCCGCGACGAGTTGAATCATCAGCACCAGCAGCATCAGTTCGGAAGCTTCCATCGAGAGGACGTTTTCGCCGAAGACGCCGGCCTGGCTCATGACCGTTTGAATGCCCTCGTTGTAGATCAAGTAGCCGAGCAAGAAGAGCGAGAGGACGCTGAAGGCCCGGACGTTTTGCAGGGTGTGAAAGACTTCGCCAATCGCATGAGCGGCGGTGCTACCAAAGCCACGATCGAGATTGCGCGGCACGGCGCGGTCACGCAGCCAAAGTGCGGCGGGAATCATGAAGAGTCCCCACCACAGGCCCATCACCACGAGGCCCGCGCGGGCTTGCGTGATTTTGTCGGGCAGGCCAATCGAAGGGCCCACGGCAAATAGGATCAGCACGACCACGAGCGCGAGTCCGCCACCGAGATAGCCGGCGGCGAAGCCGAGCCCCGAGATGCGGTTCATCGATTCGTCGTCGGCCAGTTCCGGCAAGAAGCCGTTATAGAAACCGAACGATAGTTCGAAGCAGAGGCTGGTGAAGAAGAACAGAGCAATGATGAGCACGGGTTGAGAGATCGGTGCAAACGGGATCGATGTAGCCAAAGTGGCTCCGAGCATCGAGGTACCGATGAGCCATTTCCATTTCGCGCCGCGGGCATCGGCCATCGCGCCCAAGATGGGCGACATCCAGGCGGCGCAGAGCATCGAGATGCCGAGCCCCCAGCCCCAGACGCGCAGGCCGGTGATCTCGATTCCCCAGAACTCGAGGGGCGCTACACCGGGTTGCACCGGAAAGGCGATCTTGGTGATGTAGGCGACGAGCAGCGTAATCGACAGCGTCGAGTAGGCACTGTTGGCCCAATCGCAGAGGGCCCAGGCCGTAAGTTCGCGGCGGGTGACCGGGCGCGAGGCATTGGGAAAGGACTCACGCGGCGGAGCAGGCTTCGGTTCGTTCATGCTGCAATCGTACAAGAGATTGGTGTTTGGTTCGACGTGAGTTCGGGGCGGGAGAGTTCAAAGTTGAAGACGATCAGGAAAGTGAAGTGAAGCCTTGGCGAAGAAGCAGGCGACGAGTATTGTCGAACGGATGGATTACGAACGGCTGCTCTCGGCTTACACTCGCGCCCGCAACGACTTGCTGGCGGCTCGGGGTGTGCACGGACATTGGGAAGGAGAACTGGCAAGTTCCTCGCTTTCGACCGCCACTGCCGTGAGTGCCCTCTCGCTCGTGAAGCGGCACAGCCAGGATGCGTCGGCGGATGTGCAATCGCTCGTGGATGCCGGCGTGAAGTACCTGGCCACGCAGCAGAATGACGATGGCGGATTTGGCGATACCGACAAGAGTCACTCGAACATCGCCACAACTTACCTGGTGATTGCCGCCCTCCATCTGGCCCAGCGAGAAGCTGACTTCAATGAGTTGCTGACGCGAGCCTGGAAGTACATCGAAAGCAAAGGTGGCTTCGCGGGACTGAAGGAGCGGTACGGCGTCGACAAGACCTTCGTCGTGCCGATCATGACAAATCTGGCGCTGGCCGGACTGTGCGATTGGAAAGAGATTTCGCCACTGCCGTTCGAGCTCGCCTGCATTCCACAAAGCTGGTATCGCTTCGCGCAGATGCCCGTCGTCAGTTACGCCATCCCCGCGCTGGTGGCCATTGGTCAGGCCCACTACTTTCACCGCAAGCCTTGGAACCCGTATTCGCGGTTCGTACGCGGGGCGGCGGTGAACCCCAGCATGCGGGTGTTGCTGCGGATGCAGCCCGAGAGTGGTGGCTACCTCGAAGCGACGCCGCTGACGAGCTTTGTGGTGATGAGCCTCGCGGCTACCGGCCGCGCCGATCACGCCGTGTCGCAGGCGGGGGTGAAGTTTCTCAAAGCTTCGATGCGAGCCGATGGGAGCTGGCCCATCGATACGAATCTGGCCACGTGGGTGACTTCGCTGTCGCTGAATGCGCTGGCCGCCGGTGGTCAGGAACTTCCGGACGATGAGCGTTGCTGGTCGTGGCTCCTCTCTTGCCAACATTTGCAGCGGCATCCCTTCACCGGCGCCGATCCGGGCGGCTGGGGCTGGACCGATCTCAGCGGCGCGGTTCCCGATGCGGATGATACGCCCGGAGCGCTGCTGGCGCTCATACTATGGACCTTGCGCAATCCGCGACCAGCAAAAAGATACGAGGCAATACTGAATGCTGCGTTCCAAGGATTGGCTTGGTTGCTAGATTTGCAGAATCGTGACGGCGGCTGGCCGACCTTCTGCCGAGGCTGGGGCAAGTTGCCGTTCGACCGGAGTGGCACCGACCTCACGGCTCACGCCATTCGTGCCCTTTTCGCTTGGCGTTCGTATGGCGGTCCCGATGCTTCGCAGGCGATGAAGCGAGGCTTTGCCTTTCTGGCAAAGCGACAACACCCCGACGGCAGCTGGTCTCCCCTCTGGTTCGGCAACCAAGATCATCCCGAGGAAGACAACCCGGTCTATGGTACGGCGAAGGTGTTGTTGGCCTATCGCGACCTGCTAAGGATGGGAGATGAACCCGCCAAGCGGGGAGTGCGCTGGCTCGTGGAGCATCAGAATGCCGAGGGAACCTGGGGGAGCAGCCTGGAAGAAACAGCTTTGGCGGTGGAAGCCTTGCTGGCGGCGGAGCAAAGTGCGAAGGTACAATCGAGCATCGAGCGGGGCCTGGCGTGGCTGGTCGAGCAGGTAGAACAGAGTCAGCACACCCGCAGTTCGCCAATTGGCTTTTACTTCGCTAAACTATGGTACTATGAGCAGTTGTATCCACTCATCTTTACGGTGAGTACATTAGGGCAAGCCCTGCCAACTGCTCGCCCGCCGAATTGATCCCACCTGCAAACCGAATCGTGCCCAAGGCCGACCGCCTGTAGAACCGCACCGAGTATCGCCGCGAGGATTCAGCCTTGTCCACAGCCAGCTCTTCCGTGCCAAGCTCGACGCATTTGGCCGATAGCATTGTGCCTCCCGAGTTGCCGCCAGAACTCGCCGCGCCACGACGCAGCAAACGTCGCAATACGTCGCATCTGAAAACCGTGCCGCCCACCGAAGAAGAGCGGGAGGCGATTCGGCTGAAGTGTGCTGCCGTTGCCGCGACGCTCGATAAAGCCAACCCGCTGACCGTCGATCAGATGGAAGTGGTCGTCCGCAAACTCCTCACCGACAACAGTCTGCCCGAAGGTTACTTGGGCTGGGTGATGGTCGTGCTGAGCAGCGAATTCTGGCGCGATCAGGTGGCCGCGACCGACCCGGCCCGCCGCCTGTTCTTGCTGCCTCACTGCCTGAAGCATGCCGAAGGTTGCCCCGCCGATTACGACGAGTATGGCCTGGAATGCAAAACGTGCGGCGCGTGCAGCATCGCCGATTTTCGCGCTGAAGCCGAAAAGATGGGCTACAAGGTGCTTGTCGCCGAAGGCTCGCCCATTGTGCTGAAGATTATCGTCAGCGGGCATGTCGACGCGATTGTCGGCGTGGCCTGTTTGAACGTGCTCGAGAAAGCCATCGACAAGATCCTGCTCGCCGGCATCCCGTGCATGGCCGTGCCGCTACTCTCGAGCGACTGCCGCAACACGAGCGTCGACGAGCAGTGGGTCATGGACATGATCAAGGTCCAGCCTCCGACTTCGCTGCAGCAAACAAGCACCTACGTTCATCTGCTGCGGGCCGCGGCCAATCTCTTCAAGCCCGAAGAACTCGAACGGCTTGTTCCGCGCTTGCGTGGTAGCCAGCGGTTGGAGGTCAGTCAAAAGGCTGCCGATATCGATCCGATTGCCGCCACCGAACTGATCGCCCACGATTTTCTCGGCAAGGGTGGCAAGTACTCGCGCCCCTTCATCACCTTGGCCGTGCACGATGCCCTCACGGGTGCCAAGGGAACAAGTGCAACTGGCGCTGAACACCTGGCGGCCCTGCCCGATGCGGTGCGCCGCGCGGCCATGTCGATCGAAGCGTTTCACAAGGCGTCGCTGGTTCACGACGACATCGAAGATGCCGATGCCTTTCGCTATGGCGAAGAAACGGTGCATCGCCGCTTTGGTGTGCCGACGGCGATCAACGTCGGCGACTATTTGATTGGGCTTGGCTATCGCCTGGTTGCCAAAGAGACGGCTGTGCTCGGCGGCGCTGCGGTTGCCGATATTTTGAATTGCCTTTCCGACGCTCACTTGCGCCTCAGCGAAGGGCAAGGAGCCGAACTGCTGTGGCGCGATGCTCGCGACAAGCGACTCAAGCCCATCGACGCACTAAAAATTTACGCGCTCAAGACTTCGCCTGCCTTCGAAGCGGCTCTCTTCAGCGGTTGCCGGCTTGCTGGCCCCGCTGAAGCCTACGCCGAGCCGATGAAGCTGTTTGCTCGTAACCTGGGCGTGGCGTTTCAGATTCTCAACGATCTGAACGACTGGGACGGCGACAATCACAACAAGATGTCGGCCGGCGGTGATACGCTCGGCGGTCGTCCCACGGTGCTCTGGGCCCTGGCTCTCGAAGGCCTTAATGCCGCGAAGCAAGAGGAGCTACTTTCGCTCGTGACGAATGAGACGGCCGATGCCTCGCATCGTCTGGCTCGCGTCCGCCAGCTTTACAACGAAGCGGGCGCTTTCGAAAAGGCCACGCGCCTGATCGAGAAGCATCGCGAACGGGCCGAAGCCATCGCCGACGAGATTCAGCCAGAAGAGTTCCGCCGCCTGCTCTATTATTTAATCGACAGCGTGCTGGATAACCCGCCTGCAACCCAGCCGGTGAATGTGTTGCAGATCAGCCCGCAAAAGTAACCCACATTCACGCGCACAAGCGACTCGGAAATCGTGAACGAATACGAAATCAAGTCGCTGAAGGCATTCCAGCAGTGGCTCAAGACAGAAAGTCGCAGTCACGCTCAATGGCACGCGCGGGCCTGCCCCGGAAGAAGTAAGTGCTTGTTGATTTCTGCTGCGACCACCGTTGAAATTCAATGGGACAGTGTCACAGTGGAACAAGTCGCACTCTATCCCATCGAGCTACCGACCGCCGATCAAGCGCACGACTGGTGGTTTCGATACTGGGAGGGAGCGATCTTGACGTGCTGGTATACCGAGGCAATGCGAGTCGTCCTGCTTGCGAAAGACGCCGTTTGGGAAGCCATTCCGGAAGCATATTTACTGCGTCCGAAAGCGGACTTTGTCGAGCTCGATTTTGCACTGGCTAGCGATATTGTCGGTGAGGCTGAATTCGGCAAGTTGCAATGGGAAAGCGATGTCTGCGGAATTTCCTCGCGAGTGATCACGTACGAGGCTGCAGAATTGTTGCGGCGGCGATTACCAGCGAACCTGGACGCGGCAAAGACTAAGCAACCAATTGGCCTTTGATGAGCAGGACATCATGACGGAACACGAAGTCAGCGAAATTCCAGACCTGCACGAGCTGGTGGCGATCTTCTTTGCTGACGTTGCTGAATTGGGCACCTTCGCACCCGTGCAGCCGCGGCAGATTCCGCAGGCCTATCGTGACCTGCTCGCTCACTATTCGCACATGACCGTCACGGTCGAGCATTTTCACAATAGCCCGGTCGATGTCGTGGTGCTCGATCGGCAAAGCACCGGGCGGCACTACAGCCGCAAGATTCTCCTCACGCGGCAATCGGACGGCCGCGTCGTTCAGTTCGGGATTGTGCGGCTCGATTTCAACGCCGTCAGTCCCGCGGTTCGCGACGAAATCCAGCGAGAACAAACGCCGCTCGGCCGTGTCCTCATCAAGCACAACGTACTGCGCGAAGTCGAGCTGAAGCAGATCTATCGCATCTCGTGCGGACCGGAACTGGCTCACTACTTTAAGCTACCCATCGGCAGCGAAGTCTTTGGGCGCACCGCGCTTATCTACTGCGATGGTGAACCAGCCGTCGAACTGCTCGAAATCGTCACGCCGTAAAGCACGACGGGAACCGAGTGCCTCACTTCGGCATCTCAGGAATCGTGATCGGCCGCCGCAGGTCGCGCGACTCGAAGCAACCCTGCTGCAGAAAGTTCAATGCATAGGTACGGACCTGATCGTTGTTCATCAATTGGCCGTGCAGCAAGTTGACAGTGCGAAAGTCACACGCGCCAGGCAGGCGAGTTTCAGCCACCGCCACCACCGCGTCATCGTCGCCGGCGATCAGCAGGTTCGCGCCATCGTCGGTTCCATTGCCGCCCGCGATGATGCCGAACTCGCACTTGGGCACGCACAGGCGCGTCGACACTTGCTCCCAGTCGCCAGCCAACATTTTGCCGCTGGAGCCAAGGACCATGGCGACCAGCTTGTTTCCTTTGAAGCGTTTGGCCAGTTCCGCGCCGTTGTTCGGCGGGCCTAGCATCACCAGCCGCTTGATTCGCGGGTCGGGCTTCCATTTGGGATTCGGCGTCGCTGCTTCGCCCAGGTAGCGACGCACGACGATGTTTCCCAAGCTGTGACAGACGAAGTTAATCTCGTCCACGCCATCCAAGCCGTCGATCACTTTCGCCAGCGATTCGGCATGCTGATCAACGGTTCGCCGCGTGCTGGCGTAGCCGACGTTCACCCATTCGTAGTCACCTTCCTTGGCCAGAAACTCGCCGATCCCTTCCATGGCTTCGCGGCTGCGGATGAGCCCGTGCATGGTGATGACCGCGCGCTTCTTCGGCGGAGCCCACTTTTCTTGGAGCGCGGTTTTGTTGAGTTCGTCGACGCAGTCTTGGTGAGTGCCCCAGGCGCGGCGCACGTCCTCGGCGTCAAGCAGCCGATGATGCCCGGTCATGGCATTGATCTGCACGCGCCAGCCATTGCGCACGAGTTCATCACTCCAGAACTGCTCGCCGCCCAGCGTGACCGAGGGAATATTCGGTGGCGTGAAAGCGGGAATGGCCGGGATGTTGAAAGGCGCAGCAGCAGGCTGTTGCCCCCGCGCGTTAACTGCCAAGAGCGCGCTCGCGACGACCGCCATGCCCAGCAGAACGAGGTTGCCGCTGATCTTCCGTGCCAAAATGCTGGTCATACTGCCGTCCTGGTTTTCGCTGGAGTGCCCGGATGTATTATCGGAAGGTGGTACCGCTCCGGGCAAGGGCGATTCACTGTTATAACTACGGCTGAGCGGCGGCCTCGCACCTGGGCAGGAGCAAGCAACATGAGCAAGTCGTGGCAGTTTGGCGGCGTCAATATCGGCATGGATGCAGAACCCGCGGAGGAAGCCCGCCGAGATCAACCTTTGAAAATCGTGGTGCTGGGCGACTTCAGCGGACGTGGCAGCCGGCGAGGCGTAGCTCTTCGCCAAGTCGGTGCGTATCGGCCGATGCTGATCGACCGCGATAATTTCGAGCAGGTGATGCAGCACCTGAACGTCGAGTTAGACCAGGTTCCGCTGGAACCGAACGGCAAACTCGGCCTGCTGGCCATCGGTTCGCTGGACGACTTTCATCCGGATGCGCTATTGCAGCGCGTCAATCAGTTCAAGTCGCTGCGCGAGTTGCGCCGGCAACTGGCCAATCGCGATACCTTCGCAGCTGCCAAAGCCGAAGCTGCTGGCCGCTTGCAACCGCCGGCCGAGCCCGTTTCGCAGGTCGCCGGTGCCGAACCGGCCCCGGTGACGACACCTTCCGCCACCGCCAGTGGTGAAGACCTGCTCGAGCAAATGCTGGCAGCCACCGAGCAGAACGCAAAGTCGCAACCGCGCCGGCCTACCGAAGTGGAACGCTATGCACAGGCCCTGATGGCAAATTACACCGTGCCTGCCGATGATCCTCGCCAGGAACCTTGGGTCGCTGCTGCTGACCAGGCGATTGCTTTTGCCGTGCGGCAGTTGTTGCAGGATTCAGCTTTCAAGAGTCTCGAAGCTCGCTGGCGAGCCGTCGATTGGCTGACGAAGCGAGTCGAATCCGACGTGGCCGTAAAGATCGCCGTCGTCGATATAACCCCGGCAGAACTTCGCGCCGACTTTGCCCACGACGATCTAACCGAGGCTGCACTCTACGAGCTGCTCGTCACGCGGCCGAAGCAACGCCCGGGCGATACAGGCTGGCAAGTGATTGTCGTCGATGAGCGATTGAGTGCTTCGCGCGAGGATGTCGAGCTGTTGGGACGCCTGTGCCAACTGGCCGGCGATGCAGGGGCCAAGTTGCTAGTTGGACTGACCGACGCGGCCGTGGGTTGCACCGCCACGAACGAGCCTTTTGTCCCCAGCAACTTGCAGCCAACTTCCACCGCTTGGTCAGCGCTGCAGCAATTGCCCGAAGCCGTTCGGGCGGCGGCACTTTGGCCTGGCTTCTTGCTCCGCCAGCCTTACGGCAAAAAGACCAGCGAAGTGGAAGCGGTCGAACTCGAAGAACTGGCCGGTGCTGATCCTCAGCAGACATTGCTCTGGGGCAACGCAGCTTATTTGGCAGCGGATCAACTCCTCCGCTCGACGGATGGCTCGCGCGAGCCTAGCGATGTCTCGGGTCTGCCTTGCGTTGTGCTGCCCGATGCGACGGGCACCAAGCAAATGGTGCCCGCGACTGGTTGGTGGCTGCGTGAGAGTTCGCTGGACCAACTAGCCCAGCTGAACATCACGGCCGTCTATGCGTTGCCGCATGCGGGAGCCGTGCGCGTCTTCCCGCTGCGAAATTTGCTGGGCCAGCCCCTGGCGTAGGATACGCCACGGCGACTTACCGCTTGCTCACCTTCGTCGTCTTGGCTTGATCCAAGCCGGCTGCTTCGCGCAGCATCTTCAGCACGTTTTCGATCTGCTTGTGGGTCTTGCCGGTGTGATTGATCACGAGCAGGCCGTTGTAGTCCGAAACAGTGCCGTAGCCACCTTGGTCTTGCCAGCTATCGGGCTTGACCGCGGTTTGAATCAGAGACTTCAGCGCCGTAGCGCGGCGAGCAGCTTCGTTCGTGGGAGCCTCACAAGCGACCATCTCTCCGCCCACTCCTCCGCCCATGATTGGCATTCCCATGCCGGCACCGAACGGATTGTTACCCGCTCCCATAAGGCCCGGAGCTGCACCGGAGGGAACGCCCCCAGGCACTGCACCGGGAGCACCGCCACCTTCCAAGCCGGGTACTACTCCGCCCGCTTTGGGCCCTTCAGCCTTGGGCGATTCCATCGCCAGCAGATCTCGGCAATTGTAGACGCGAACTTCGCTAGCCCCTTCGAGATTGGCCAGGGTCGAGACAATCAGGATGCCGTCTCGTTCGACATAAGTCGCCCCGCCTGCAGTTCCTTGATCCAAGATCAAATCGAGCAGCATATCGACGCGCACACTCTTCAAGTTGATTGAAATGAGTTCATCAACGGTAATTCCTTCATCTTGCAACGCGCGTTGATTCACGAAGATCTGAAGTTCTGCGACATCGGACAGATAACTGAGCACCTCGTGCAGAGGTGTTTCGACGAACTCGGCCGTGATTCGCTTGGCCAGTTTTTCGTCGAGCGAATTGTCGCCACCCACCACCGTGCCGGGAATGGATCTCGAATTCGAGGGTGGATTCGTGACCGGATTCGAGATCGGGGCTGTGACCGGGTTCGAATTCGCTTGTGGTTTGACAACTTCAGCGGGAGCATTGCCCGGGCCCGCTTGCTGAGCGATCGCTTGCCGGGGTGCAGGTCCAGGGCGATTTTCCGGCCAAAGGGCAAATAGGCCCAAGGCAATCAACACCAATGCCGCGGTTGAATACGACGTGACCTTCATCATCCACCTCCTACGCCTGTTCCGAACGAGAAGAGAAAAGTTGGCGGCCAGGCCGGCCGCATCGCCGAAATCTTCCAATGCCAATTTCACGGCCGCATCGCGGTCGTAACCTCGCGCCAGCAAGTCGTCGAGCCGATCCTCGAGATGAGCGCGCAATTCTTCTGCCATTGCTTCCCGCTGCTCGCCCTTCAGTTGCAGCAAGCTGGTGAGCAAGGTCAGGTAGTTGTCAAATTCGTCTTGAGACATTGCCATGCCTCCTCAACTGGCCACGCATTAACCGGGAACGATGGCCGCTGTTTGCAGCAACTCACGCACGCATTGAGCATAGTCGAACCAAGCCTGGGCTTGCGATTTTAATCGTTTGCTACCCGCCGCGGTCAACTCGTACCACTTGCGTTTGCGGCCGGATTGATCATCCCACGAACTACGAATGAGTTTGTCTTCTTCCAGGCGATGCAGCAGCGGGTAGAGCGTCCCTGCCGGCAAATCGACGCGGCCACCACTGGCATCGCGCACCTGCTTTTGCAGCAAGTAGCCATATTTTTTGCCGCTGGCCAGGACCGAGAGAATCATCAGGTCCAAACTGCCCCGCAGCAGATCGCGCTCGAACTTGTCGTTCATCCCCACTCCCATTCCTCGCCAGGCCATCTATCGCGCAGCTATGTATAGCACAGCGATATATTGAGCGTCAAGATTTTCTGATGGCCGATTTGCTTTGCCACAAAAGCCAAACTCGCGATTTCCAGTTGATTTGTTTCGAGCGGGCGTCGAAACTGAAAGCCTCCCACCGGGGCCGTCACTGGCTCGCCCTCGCCTCTCCACCGCAGTTGGGATTTTTGGAAGCATGGCTTGGTTTCGCGAATATCGAACCTGCTGCGCCGGCCTGTTGCTGGCCGTTGCTTGCTGCACAGCGACTGCTTCGTTACGAGCAGCCGACGATGCCACATTCACAGGCAAAGTGCTGCCAATTCTGGCAAAGCATTGCCTGGACTGTCACGGTGCGGAAGAACCCGAAGCGAGCCTGAATCTATCGACGCGAGAATCGCTGCTTCTCGGTGCACGTTCGGGTTACATTGTCACGCCGGGCAAGGCCAAGGCCAGCCTGGTCACACAGTTGCTCGTGAAGGGCTCGAAGCCGCACATGCCGCCGGAAGGGCAACTGACGGAAGACGAAATTGCCGTCATCTCGAAATGGGTCGACGAACTGGGAGACATCGCTCTCCCCGATCGCCCGCTGCTCGCAAAAGGGAAGGATCACTGGGCCTTTCAGCCAGCGGTAAAGAGTCCGCTGCCAGAGGTTAGACAGCCTGATCTAGCCGAGAACGTCATTGACCGCTTCACCCTGGTGAAACTCGAAAAATCGGACCTCACACTCTCAGCACCCGCGGATCGCGCCACGCTGCTACGACGCGCGGCCATTGATCTGGTCGGTCTACCGCCATCGCCTGAAGAGGTCCAGTCATTCGCTGCCGATGAATCGCCCGATGCCTACGAACGTCGACTCGATCAGTTGCTCTCCTCGCCCGCTTACGGCGAGCGCTGGGGACGCCACTGGCTCGACTTGGCCCGCTATGCCGACAGCGGTGGCTTTCACGACGATCTCGACCGGCCGCATGCCTGGCGCTATCGCGACTACGTGATTCGCAGTTTGAATGCAGACGCGCCCTACGCCGATTTCATTCGCGACCAACTAGCCGGTGATGAATACGCTCCGGACAACGAGAACGCGCTGGCAGCGACGGCCTTTTGTCGCAATGGGCCGACGAACGACGACAACATGGGCAACAATGCGTTCGACCGCGAGAAATACCGGCTCGATTTGCTCGACGATGTGATTTCCACGACCTCGGCTGTTTATCTGGGCCTGACGGTGGGCTGTGCTCGTTGCCACGATCACAAATTCGATCCGATACCACAAACCGACTACTACCAGCTGCTGGCCGTTTTTAACAACATCACGCGGAAAGATATTCCCTTCAACGAACAGGGGCGGCCTCAACTGGCGGGCAAGTGGGCCAAGGGGCAGCCCGGCATCATGGCCATCACCGATGTTGGTCGGCAGGCGAAAGAGACGTTCGTCCTCTATCGTGGCGACTTGAATAACAAGGGTCCCAAGGTGCAGGCCGATGTGCCGCAGGTGTTGCGACTGGGCGAGAACAAATTTCAGCCTGCAGCCACCGAGAGTAGCACCGGCCAGCGACTGGCACTCGCAAACTGGATTGCCTCGGAACATAACCCGCTTAGCTGGCGCGTGATTACCAATCGCTTGTGGCAGCACCATTTCTCGCGCGGCATCGTCTCCACACCGAGTAACTTCGGCCTGACCGGCGCACAGCCCACGCATCGCGAATTGCTTGATTGGCTGGCGGTGGAAATGCCCTCGCGGAATGGTAGTTGGAAAGCCATGCATCGGCTGATGATGTCTTCCGCCACGTATCGGCAGGCTTCGCAAGGTTCCGCGGCAGCGGAGTCGATCGATCCCGAAAACTTGTTGCTGTGGCGTATGAACAAGCGGCGACTCGAAGCCGAGGCCATCCGCGACAGCGTGCTGAGCGTAGCCGGCACGCTCAACGAACGCGTCGGCGGCCCAGGTGTGAAGCCACGCATTCCCGCCGAACTGCTGGAAGCCAGTCAACGAAACAAGTGGCCCGTCGTAAAGACCGAAGGCCCGGACCACTGGCGGCGAAGTGTGTACATCTACGTCAAACGCCAGATGCCCTTTCCGCTGCTCGAACTGTTCGATATTCCCAGCACCGCGCACACCTGCGATTGTCGCCAGGACAGCACCATTCCCACTCAGGCCCTGGTGCTGATGAACGACCAGTTCACGCAGGATCAGGCCAGCTGGCTGGCGAAACGGGTGCAGCGCGAAGCGGGCCAAGATCCGCGCGCTGCTTCCGGCCGGGCACTGTGGCTGGCACTTGGCCGCGAGCCGACGAGTAGCCGGCTGAGTGAAGCCGAAGACTTCCTGCGCATACAGACCGAATTTCATCAAGCAGCAAAAAAGACAACTGTTGATAGTGCGCTCCTGGCACTCACCGATTTGTGTCACGTGCTACTGAACTCGAACGAGTTTTTGTACGTCGATTAGTCGCAAAAAAGTACGCTCCGGGCGCTTACGCTGCCGGCTCAGTGAAGACGAAGTAATAACCTATGGCTGGAATCAATCGTCGCGAACTGCTCGCCGGCCTGGGTGGCGGTTTCGGGACGCTCGCGCTGCGAGGGCTGTTGGAGCGAGATGCTGCCCGTGGAGCCGAAGCCACGATCCGCAGCAGCAATCCGCTGGCCCCTCGACCGCCGCAGTTCGCCGCGAAAGCGAAGGCGGTGATCTTTCTGTTTATGTACGGCGGCCCCAGTCACATCGACCTATTCGATCCCAAGCCTGCTTTGACAAAGTGGAATGGCCAGCCCATTCCGGTGTTCGATCAGAACGATGTCTTCCGCAAGGGAAGCAAGAACGCGGCCCTGCAAAGCCCGTACACGTTTGCCAAGCACGGCGAATCGGGGATGGAAATCTCCGAGAAGTTTCCGCACCTCGCCAAGCTGAGCGACGAACTATGCGTGATTCGCTCGATGCATGCCGAGAGCAACAATCACGCCCCCGCGCTCTTTCAGATGCAAACCGGCGATCGCTTGTCTGGCCGCCCCAGCATCGGTTCGTGGGTAACGTATGGCCTGGGGAGTGAGAACGAAAACCTCCCTTCGTTTGTGGTGCTCATGGACCGTGATGGCGCGCCGGTAAATGGCGCGCTCAACTGGTCGAATGGTTTCATGCCCGCTGCGTATCAAGGCGTGCCGTTTCGTCCGACCGGCGACCCGATCGCTTATCTCAGCCCTCCTGCGGGTGTCTCGCGCGAGCAGCAACGAGCCCGGCTCGATCTACTCGGCAAATGGAATGAGCAACACCGCGCGCAGAACGCCGGCGAGAGCGAACTCTCCGCGCGCATCGCATCGTATGAGTTGGCCTACCGGATGCAATCACACGCCGCAGAGGCCGTCGAGATTGCCCAAGAGCCCGAGTCGATCCGCCAGATGTATGGGCTCGACAATAAGGTGACGTCGCACTTCGGCCGCAATTGTTTGCTAGCGCGTCGTCTCGTTGAACGGGGCGTGCGGTTCATTCAAATCTATAGCGGGGGCAACGAAGGTCCGAAAGCTTGGGACGCGCACGACGACATCAAGAAGAATCACGACTTGCACTGCGGTGAAACGGATCTGCCTATTGCGGGCCTGATTCAAGATCTGAAACGCCGCGGGCTGCTCGATTCGACGCTCATCGTGTGGGGTGGCGAGTTCGGCCGTACCCCGTTCGCCGAAGATGGCAAGGGTCGCGACCATCACGCCAAGGCTTTCAGCATGTGGTTGGCTGGCGGCGGCATCAAGGGCGGTACGACCTACGGCGAGACTGATGAATTCGGCTACAACGTCGTGCGCGATGCGGTTTCGGTTCCCGACCTGCATGCCACCTGCTTGCACTTGCTCGGCCTCGATCACACCCGTTTGACCTACAAAGTCATGGGGCGCGACTATCGCCTCACCGACGTCAGCGGCAACGTGCTCACCAAGCTGATTGCTTAGGTCCGGAGTTGATTAAACGTATTGGCACATCGTATGCATAAACTTTTTGCGATGACGACCGATCCACCCAATCTCGAATTGTCTCGGCAGCAGATGTTGCATCAGCACCTGCAGGCGAGAGGAATCACTGACGAGCGTGTGCTGCAGGCAATATCGCGCGTGCCGCGCGAGCAATTCGTGCCCGCGCAAGAAGTGTCAGAAGCCTATAGCGATGCTGCCTTGCCGATCGAATGTGGCCAGACGATCAGCCAGCCTTACGTGGTTGCGCTGATGACACAATCGCTGCAGCTAGTGGGACACGAGCGCGTGTTGGAAATTGGGACCGGCAGCGGATACCAGTCAGCGGTCCTTGCGGAACTGGCAAGTGAGGTCTATTCAATCGAACGGCACGCACCGCTCTCACAACAGGCAGGCGAGCGGCTTCGCGCGCTGGGCTACAAAAACGTGCACCTGCATGTGGGCGATGGCAGCTTGGGTTGGCCCGATGCAGCCCCCTTTGATCGCGTCATCATTACCGCCGCCGCCCATCATTGCCCCCCAGCACTGTGGCAACAATTGGCCGAGAACGGCTTGCTCATCGGCCCATTTGGTCCGCAGGATCAACAGACACTTACCATCATTCGCAAAATCGATGGCCGCGCGCTTATGGAGCCTTCGATTGCCTGCCGATTCGTGCCGCTAATCAGCGAATAGCTTGGCTCTCGAATCTACAATGGCTTGTCATTATTCTCTGGCCGGCCTTCGGTATAGAACCAGTTGTGAATCGGCCGCAGGATCCGCTGCACCTCGGCCAGCAGGTTCTGGTCGATAGGCTGCGAGGCCCATTCGATCCACTTGCGCACGTTAGCAGGGTTGGCCGAGCCCACGACGCACGTCGTTAGTTCCGGCTTGGCGATGCTGAACTGCACAGCCAACTGGGCGACATCGACGCCGCGGCTGGTGCAAAAATCGGCTGCCTGGCGGGCGATTGCTCGGACCTCGGGCGTCGCCTTGTGCCACGGCGGCAGCGCTTGATTGGTAAGCAGGCGGGCCGAGAACGGTGCTGCATTCATAATGCCCACACCCTTGCTCTGCAGGTAAGGCACCAGGTCGCCGAGCATGGTGTTCTGCAGCGTGAAGTGGTTGTACGACAGAACGACATCCAGCGGTTGCTGATCGAGCACATAGCGAAAGATGTTCATCGGGTAACCACTGATGCCGATGAAGCGGACCTTGCCTTGCTGCTGCACCTTACGCAGGGCGGGCAGCGTTTCGTCGATGATCTGCCGCATATCAACAAATTCGATATCGTGGCACAACATGATGTCGAGATACTCGACCCCCATGCGATGCAAACTGATATCCACGCTCTCGACGACTCGCCTCGCTGAAAAATCGAAGTGCGCGCCGTCGTATCGCCCCAGCTTGCTGCCGAGCAGGTACGAATCGCGCGGCACATCGCGCAGGGCCACACCCAGCAGCACTTCACTCATGCCGCGGCCGTAGTACGGGCTGGTATCGATAAAGTTCATCCCCAGGTCGAGCGCCGTGCGAACCGAGCGGAGTGCTTCGTTCAAATCGACACTGCGAAACTCTTGCCCCAGCGACGACGCGCCAAAACTGAGCTGAGAAAGATTCAATCCGGTCCGGCCTAGCGGTCGCAACTCCATCGCTGCCTGCTCCCTCGTGTGAATTTCGCGGCGTGACTTCTCTGGGTGACTTCAACGCCCCCAATATGGCGGCTGGGTTGCCCTTATCACCAGTAGGGGAAATTTGTTTTTTCCTTGGCAACTTTCGGTGGGGAGATGACAGCCACTTGTCACCACGGGCGACGATAACGCAGAGGAGGGAATTCCTCATTTGGGGTGGAAGGTCGCGGAATATCCATTTATGTTACAGCCGGCTAACATTGAGCTGCACTATCAAAGGATTCGGATGGGGACCAAAGCGCATACGACGGTTGTGAATCGTGTCATTCAACTTTTTGCCGGCGAACCCAATCCAGACACATCCAGCATTATCGATGTCATCGCCGGCGACAAACTCATCGCCGTCGAAAGCTCGGCCACCTTGGAGCAAGCCATCGAGCAGCTGCTGCGCATTCCCGGCCTGCGCTATATCGCCGTGACGAACCAAGATTCACTCATCGAAGCCAAGCGACTCTGCTCGGCCACTCCCCTGGGCTTGATCAACAGCCAGGGCGAAATTGTGAAGGACGCGGCGGAGAACTAACAGCAGCTCATTCCGCCAAAAAATCGGTCCCCACCGTCACTTGCCGCATCTGCCGCGTCTGTGGCTCATAGACGCGAATGGTCACCTTCACGCCACGCAGGGGATACGGATAGGGAGCATTGGTTTCCCGCTCGGCGGCATCATCGACGCCGTTTGAGGCAACGCCGCTCACCAAATCATCAAGCCCATTGAACGCGCGGCCCGTGTTATAAGGCGGCAGTTCATAAGCCAGCGGCCAGGTATCCCAAACGCCATAGCTGAAGTTCCAAGGAACCATGGCAAAGTGAGGTACCGGATTGCCCGTGGTGGCTGCGATCGCGGTGCCCCCTTCGCGGGTAATTCCTTGGTTGTAGTACAAATCGACCCACGCGCCGAAACCCAGTCGGTTGCCGACTGTGGCCGCAGCGGTTGCATAGCCCGGATCGCCAGGGACTAGTGCTGCTGTGCCTCCAGCGTCTTGATAGATGGGAGCACCCGGATCAAATACGCGAACATCAAACGCCAGCACGTTGGAGAGCACACGATCTTCGCCGAACGCATTCCCGGAGAGGGTGTAAACATTCAAAGAATTCGTGCTGTTGGGATTCAGATCAATACCGAAGGGAAACGCATTCAGCGCCGTGCCGTTCGAAGCCAGATTGCAGGCAAAGCGATTCTCACGCTTCGACAAATCGGCCAGCGAGTTAGCGATCACCTGATATTGCATCGAAGTGTTGTTGTAGACGATCCGCGCCGAGACATCGTTGTCATTCCAGAAGGCGAGCGCATTGGCCAGCGAACTGTAAGTGCCCATCACGCCTTTGTCGGGACGAATCAGCAGCAAGCGGCGGCAGAGAATGCGGAGTTCGTTGTTGCTGAGTTGAATCGTGGCAGCCGTATCGGGGCCGAGGTTCCACACATTGTTGCCGTCCAGATCGACGAATGTCGTGAACCAAATCACTTCCGCAAATTGAGAAGTCTCGGATACGCCATTGTAGCGCCCTTGGTAGGGAACATCCTTGGCACGAATGGTCATCGCCACCACATCGTCGCCGTCGCCGGTCAGATTCGAGATGTTGTTATTCTGGATCAGATCAGGCACTTGGCCAGTCATGGCAATCAGGCTGTTGGTGCCAATCCCGTTCGCATCGGGATCAGCATCGTAGCCCGAACCTTCATAAAACGTGGCGTATCCCGGTGACGCATTCGGATCGATCCACGGTTCCGGGCGCAGCGTCAGCGAGTCGAGGTCGTCTTGCAGTTGCTGTCCGACCGAGCGAAGCTGGCCGCCGAGTTCGATCATGGCGCGGCTATCGCGCACGGCATTGCCCACGTAGGCATAGAACTCGGCGATGGCATAGACCAGGATCAACGTCAGCGCCATGGCAATCAGCAACTCGATGAGCGTGAAGGCCCGCCGCGCGTGATGGATGATTGTTGTCTTCACTCGACTCACCGTTACCTATCTGTTGACCTAAGTCGCCGAAACCGTCCCGTGCCTGGTAAAACTGCTTTCACAAAGCCCGAGGTTTGTGAACACGAAAGTGCGCCGTTCCCGAGAGATACTGCATCCTCTGTTCACAAACCTACCGGGGTTTGTGAACGCCCCCCGGTTGAGTGTATTGGCACTTTCGTCGATTCTTCTACTCCGGTCCGGTCCCACTTCTAATCTGCCATCTTCATTCTGCATTCGAACTTCTGCATTTAGCCAAGCTGTGGATACAACTCGCTGGCCCACCGCCACTGGCTGTCCCCTTCTCGCAGCACCTGGCAGCGAGCCGTGACCGCCCCGAGCCGATGCCAGTAGTCGAGCAACCGCCGATCGACAGGCCCGTAGTGCTTGCCGCTGGCGGTTTGCAGGAACCACTGCGAGTCATCGTTGCCGACTGCTGCGTTGTTGTTGCTGCCGGCCCATTGCATGAAGTCGCTCAGGGCCTGACCCGTGGCCGCCGCACCAGTCGCTGGCACGTCCAGCTTCCCCACGCACTGCGGGCACTTAATCTTTTTGCCTGCCCATTGATCGCTGATGTGAAACGCATGTTCGCAATGCGCACAAACGAGTGAGATGGACATCGTTCCCCTTTCGCAACTTCCCAAGTAGCCCGCCGCGTGAGCGCTTTTCCCGTAGCCCGACGCGTCAGCGAGGGTGCCTTCCTCCTTGCCTTCCCTAACTCCTAGCTCCTAGTTCCCAGCCCCCTCCTCAGTCAATCTGCCTCCGCAGCAGCACGCAGTTATCGGTATTCAACTTCAACCCCGGAATGAAGCCCACCGGAATCGAGCGATCGATCAAGTAGAACGAGCGATGCCGCTGCACCTCTCCCGTATCAATGCCCAACTCCTGACCGAGCATGAACCCATCGGGATGAGCTGCATCAATACCAGCTGGGTTTTCCTCGACTTCAAAGTAGCCCACCGTAATCCACACTGCGTAGCAATTCGATTGTGTGCCAACGATGTTGCTAACCTTCTGTAGGCCCTGATAGCGGAAGTAAGCATTTCGATCCGGGTCATCGGCATCTGCAAGCGATGCGTTTGCTGACTGGTTGGCGAGCAGTGGCTTGTTGGCCGTGCCTCCAGAGCGAAGCAGCGTCGCTTCAACTGGAGTCTTGCGCATGTTCCCGATGTTCGGCATTAGGTCTGCCGAATTCGCAGGCCGGAATGGATTCGCAAACAACGTCGGATGGTTGGCATCCATTGTTCCGATATTCGTACCTGCTGCATCGCCATTAAAGCCCTGTCGGCTGCTGAAAATGCTGCCCGCCGTTGCTCTCTGGTTTTGCAGGTTCGTCCCTGCTGTCGTGTCAATTCCCTGAATGGCTTCCCACGTTGGAGAGCGAAGACTTCCGGTCGAGCGATCAAAGTCAAAGATCGTGTTGATGTTGATGCGGCCTGGATCGCGGAACTTCGACATGCGATTAAATGGTGGGCGGTATAGAAATGGCGGCACATAGGGAGCGTACGGTGCCAACCCATCATTTGCGACTGCGGAGGGACTGTAAAACTTTTCGACGCCCACGAAGTTTGATGGAGTGTCAATGTAATCAAACAGGCGCGAATAGTTACCGCTTTGGCCAGGGGTAATTGACGAGTGTAGGAAGTTTAGTAATTGCACGAATGGGGCACGATAGGTTTGCGCAGTTGATATTTGATATGGATTGAATGTGCCTGTCTGTGGAACTGCAGGATGATCAGGAGACATATCCATCAGCAGACGGCCTGGCGGACTTAGCGGCACAAGCAACAACTCCGCGGAGTTGACGTACGGCCGATTAAGCCAGGTTAGCCAAGGGAATGGCCTGCCCGCAGGATCGCCCAGGTACGGTTGGCCCTTGTCACTACGGGGCACACCAATCGGTTCATTGATAAAGCCAAACGTATGACGCAGGCTATGTCGCATGTAGGGCGGAGTGGCCGGAAGTCCAGCATCTGGCGTGTTGTTCGCCTTGTTGGTGAAATAGGGCAGCCATGGATTGCTGTTCGCAGTGTTCGCGGGCTCCTCATTGCCTCTTTGCTCCGAGCCAAACTGCGGAACCAACCGCATCGGATCGGTCATCGAGCTTGGATCGCTCGGGTCAACATCCTCGGGCATTGGCGGCATACCGACCATAACCTGTCGATCCGTATCCTCCTCTCCCGAGTAAACGGTGACGTCAATTGATGCAAAGTCGATTGTGATATATGGATTGCTCAGCACATCCCATGCTTTCGTTGGGTCTGCAAGGCGTTGCAGAAAAACTGCGGAACGATTTGAATACGTTCCCGTTTTGACCATTGTAGCCTGTTCCAATGGTCTTCCCGGTCGACTGTCAAACGGCTCGTCGATCAAGGTGGGATCCATCAACGAAGGATCGTGGTAGGCGTCAACGGGCATGCGAGCATCATTTGAGACGTTGTACTCATCGTAGTACGTCATCCCTTGTGTCAGTGGTTCTGTGATGTTCAGCCCAACGCGACGATTCACGGCAGCGGCATTTGTCCATGCATCGGGCGCTCGGGTGTCAGCAACAATTGCAACGACCGGCTGCGTTTGTGTTCCAGGGTTGTAAGTTGTGGTTGCACCATTGTTGTTAGTGATAGTGACACCGGTCGTATTGCTAAGCTGAATCTTCTGCGAGCTATCACCACCCCAGCCACCGGGTGCGGCAGGGTCTCGCACCGAACTGACAACTGTCTCTTCTCGTGGGCCAACAACCACATACTGGCCAGGAGAGACCTTGGCATTCCAGTTCTTCTGATTGTGAAAAATGCGGTCTCTTTTTGAGCCACCGCCGTCAGTCGGGGTAAACCACACATATCGCTCAATGTTAACTTGATCGAGCGCACCGCCATTTGTTGCTGCGATGTTAGAATAGATCGGATAGGACGTTTGCGTCATCACTGCCGGATCCGTAGGGTCGGTATAGAGTGTCGAGTCCCATTGATTCCGGTTTTGAACGCGCTCGGCAGGAAAGTATTGCGACTCATTGTTATTTGCAGCTAATCTGGCCACCGCAACCTGCCACACTGGGTTACCCCCTGGAGCAACGCGATCTAGCGCGAGCTTGCCAGTTTGCCGGTCATACAGCTCCCAAGGGAGCTGCGAGTTGTACATCGACTCCTGTCCACCGGTCATGTTGTATTGTGTGTGTGAACGGGTGCAGAGCATTTCGAAAAATAGAGATCCTTGTGGAACGCGGAACTGATCGACGTCCAAGTCCGGATCCGTGGTTTCGCCGCGTTCTTTCATGCTGGTGTCAAACTTCGAGTCCTTTACACGGCGATTGTGGAAGGCCTTCGTCTCCGTTATTAGCAGTTCAGGGTATTCACAGCCCCAGACAACACGTCGATCTGGGCCGTCGCTTGTAGTGGCCGGGTTCCCATCAACATTCCAGCCATTCCACGGATTAACGTCGTATTCGAAGGCCGTCATGATGGCGTCAGGGTCACGGAAGTCGACGACATTGATCGCCCATTGGGCAATCTGTCGAGTCGTAGCTTCATTCGAAGTTGCGACTGCTGCCTCGAGGTTTGGCGAGTTGAAAGCGGGGTCTTTGATGGCGAGCATCAAGCAGTAGAGGTGGCGAGCCAAAAGTTGCCTCGCGTATTGAATGTCAGCAGATGCTGCGGACAGGTCGGGAGTACCATTCCCATCGGCGTCGACGCCATTGACCGGAAATGCACGCTGGCTGGCAAAACCCGTTGGCAAATTGCCACCGGAAGGCGCGCGGTTCGTGCCGTTGTCTCCCCAGGCAAGCTCCAGTGGATTAATGGTTTGTGACTCAGCAGGTTCATCGACGACTTGATGCACATTGTCAGGCGGAGTGCCTGCGACGTTGTCGTTGATGCCGTTACCGACGAACCGGTTTGGGTTTAGCTTGGTGCCTTGCCAAAACTCAAATGGAAATATTTTCTTCAGTTCGGCGGGGACATTGGCAGGCGTTACCCCACCAGCAGTCAGGCGGAGGGCGTACAGACCGAGAACCGTCGGAGCGTTTGCCGCAGTGATCATTGTCTGCGATGCCGTTGCTTGCGTTCCGCCGGTCAAGTTGACAAGCGCGGTTCGCATGTCGGTGCGATCTTGAAACGAAGGAATCGCCAATGGCACCGGCACATTGCTACTCATCGTGGTCAACGAGTTTCGCAAGCGTTCGTAACGAGCCGCATTGAGATCTGGCTGACCAGGCCCGGTTGCCAATTCCGATACAGCGTTCACTAGCCTGCTGGGCAGCACCTGAGTATCGGGGTCATGAAACCGCAGCAGTTTCTCCATGTCGTTGACGGAGTACGGAGAATCATTGCGAGCTTGGGTCGATTCCCACTCCATTTCGTAGGGATCGTCCGTAGTCTCACCCGTTGTGGCCATGCGAAAGTGCATCGGTCGGCCACCAAAATCGACGGCAATCGCACCGCGGCCCCAAACATCAGGAGGGCTGGAATACCAAGAGCCAGGCGCAGTGAATTGCCAAGCTGGTGGTGCGGCCGGGGGGGCGACTTGGACGTAGTTGTTCGGAATGCCCGAAAATTTCACGACGCTTAATGGATCGTCCGTGGCCTGCATGCCTGGATAGCCGTCCGTTCCATAGCGGCCCCAGGGGCCCGCTGCCATAAGATTAGCAAGTTTCCCTGTCGCTCCACCAACATCCAGAACGATTTGCAAATCGACCTCGGCTGGACCAAAGCCCATCCCGCGTGGCAAATAAAGCGAGGTGGAGCTCGTGCCGCCCAGCAGTGGAAAGCCAACATTAGGTGTAGGAGCAACAAAAACTGGAAAGGGGTGATTTAACGGCGTCTGCGTGCGATTCGTGGCGTCTTGCTGAGCTCGGTTACCATGTACGTTTACGTTCGCGCGACCATCCAAGTCTTTGATCAGATAGGCGAACAGCCGCTTGTATCGTCGGCCATTTGCGCTCGTCATCACGGGGAGGCCAACATCAACCCAAATACTGTCTTTAACACCGTCCGAATCGTTGTCCACGTCCCATACATAAGGACTCCAGCCGCCTTGCTGAGCCAATCGCTGGATCAACGTGAGGTAGTCAGCATCGGTTGCGGTTGAAAATGAGGGGGCCGTCATACTCGGGTTGCTACCCGTGAAGTTGTGATGGTCCCATGGCATTGGCCGAAAGATGACTTGGCGAGCGAAGTCTCGCTGATTGGCATCGTTCTTGAGTGTTGGCGAGCCACCACCGGGCCAGTGATTGAGCCAGTAATGGACGAGCTCTGGACGGTGCCAGCTTGGCAAAAGGGGTAAAGTCCCTGGCGCTGCAAACATCCCAGGCGGTACTAGCGCCATGTGCATATTGTTGTAATCAGGCACGTCATAGGGTTCATCTGCACCGCCAGCGTCCGGCGTAAACTGAGCACCGGGAGAAATTGGCGAATTGGTCGTTGCATAGCGCGTGGTATAGCCAGCGTAATGCGGCATCAGCAGGACTTGTTGAGTTGTAGTTGCATCCACCGCGTCGACTTGCAGGCTATAGGGGTCGTAGCCGAAGCCGTAGCCATTAAAAGGTTGACCATTGACTACGAAGTCATCACCATTGCTTGGCGTAATGATTGTCGAGCCTTCCCCTTTCACAGCCTCGATATAGATCTCGGCTGTTCCCCCGCCAATGTCTGGCTCGTAGCCTGCCACTCGCGTGCTCAACCCAGCAGCATTTCCACTGATGAAGGTAAGGACGCGGCCGTTGTAGAAACCCGGCGCAGCAGACATAGCTGCAGTGCGGGTTAGCTGAATGACCGTGAATTGATTGCCGCAAGTCTTGTTCGTGTCGTTGTTGAGGCTGCCGACATTCGCCGTCAAGCTGTCCGTGCCATAAAGGTCACGGAGCATCTCTTGGCCCTGTAACGAACCATTTGTCTGTGTGCCGTATAGCGCTTGCCCAAATGCTAAGTCGAGCTCCATCATCGGGTCGTCGCCGTAGCGTTCGTGGGCGGCGTGCATACGCGAGGCAGAGTTGTACTGCATGGCGAGGACGGCGAATGTGACGCCCATCAGCAGAAAGAGGGCGAGCAAGCTGACGACCATCAGCAGGACGATGCCCTGTTTGCGCTTCCGCAGCGAGCGGGGAAGGCGAGGCTGATCTGCAAGTGTGCGTGCCATCTGGGGAGACCTCTTGTTCTGGCGTGCGTTCGAGCCAGCGGTGCTGCGGCCTGTTCCGAAGCCGGCACCCGCAAGCAGGTGCTACACCGCACTCGCCTTCGCTACCGGAATCGGGAGCGAAGACGATGTCTGCCTGCCGCGATAAGTGCAGCAGACCGACCATTTCGTGATAAGGATTTATGGGAATCGACCGAGCCCGTTCGCGGGAACAGGCCCAGCCGGCTATTGCCGAGTGAGCTATTGTTTCGGTTCGAGCTTGATCGTTTTTTCGAAGACGGCGACGACACCCTGCATCACCACCACGTCGGCCGTGTTGGCGGGACTGGTTTGAGCAGTTTCCCAATCGGAGCCGGAGAGCGTGACATCGACGGTGTTGGTGGAAGTGTCTGGTTCGTCGGCATCGACCACGCGGTACCAACGGCAGAGAGGCATGGATTTCGCGGGCGAACCTGCCGACGTGCTGGATCGCAGCATGACCCACTGACCGGAGCGGATATCGAGCCGGCGAGCACGCTCTTCGGCGGTGAGGGAAGTGGAATTGTCGGTCAGCTGGACCGAGCCGCCATTCACACCGCCATCGTAAAAGCCCGTGTTGTTGATGCGCAGTTCCCACTCCGTCGCCAAGCGATCGCCCGTCGTATCGGCCTTGAGATCGCCCGGCCGATCGTAGAAGACGACGACCGAAAGGACATAGCGATCTTCGAAGGTGCTACCGTTGGGCATCCGTTCCAGCTTGGGGCTGAGCGTGGCCATCCACGTCATGTGCCCTTCGGTTTGTCGCTTGAGAGCGTTGTTGCTGCCGTCGCGGACAAAGATCGAGGCGGCTTGCAGGGTGTTATCGCGGACGACCACACCATCGCGAAAGCGGTCGAAGGAAAGATCGTCGCTGATCTCAAAGTGGAGATCAGCCATCAGCTTCGACATGGGAGTTGTCGAGTTGAGGATGCCGTTATTGAGCGTGACGCGGCCCATCACACTGGAGCTGCTGTTGTACGGGAACTTGTGCGCGTTCGCATCGTTGGGATTCGCGGCGATGAAGCGAGGATCGATGCAATAGGCAATCGAACCGTTCGGCGTCGCGACCTGCGTATAAGCAGTACCGTTGTGATACAGCCAGCGATCGGGCCTCCGCATGCCTTCGGCATCAAACGCATGAATGCTGGTGATGCCGCCGTGCGTCGTCGAATCGGCCTGTGCGCCCTTACGAGCTTGCATCATGGCTGCGGGAAAAATGGCGATCGCCCCCATCAGACCAATGCTGGTGATGAGTATGGCAAACAGCACTTCCAGCAAGCTGACGCCGCGCGTCGCGCGCTGCCCGTGTTGAACAAAAACCTGAGCCATTACAGGCCCCCCTTCTGCTCACGAGCAGTCGCGTAGGTGCGGGCCGTATTCAGATACTGCAGCTGTTGCATCGCGTCGTTGGCATCGGTTACCGTCGAAAAAGCGGGCGGAGCATTCTCGGTGGTCGTTACCAGGCCCGAGGCTCGCCCGATGGAAACCCACAAGGCATTCGGGTCGGCGAGGTTCGAGGTTTCTGGATCGAACATGTTCTTGACGAACGAGCCATTCGAGTTGGCACCCAGCGGGTCGTTCACCTTTTGGGGCAAGCCGACGAGCAGGTGAACCGTGCCGAGAGGCGAACCGCTGGAGGCAGACCCGGAGGCAGTTCCGATCGTGATGGAATGAACGCCACCCGCTGGTGAGAACATGATGCGAAGCGTTTTGCGGCCCGTACCAAATTCGTTCCCTTGCGGTCCGATGCCACTGTACGACAGATCGATACAGGTGGCCTTGGGAAGTTCGATGGGATTGCCAACACGATTGGGCGGACGACGAAGTTGGAAGGAAGCGTAGCGGTATTGATTGCCCATGAAGTTGCCCACCACCGACGCTGGGAAAGTGCCAGTGATGTTGACCTCGTAGACCTTGGCCGATTTCATTCTCGCCGGGTACCAAGGGCCCCGCTGATCGAAGCGGATATCAAACAAGTCGGTGGAAATGTCGTAGGTGCCTGGCACTGCCTGGACGAGCGATTCGACCGTGCCAGTCGTTGATGCGCCTTCGGTGGGCATGGGCGGCGTGGCTGTGGGGCGCGAGTCATGAAACACCAGCGGATACCAGCCACTGTTCCCCATCCCACCATCGACGGCCGCCAGCGACTCTAAGGTATCGCCACCATAAATGCCGGGGACTTCCACCATATACATTTGCGTCGCTTGTTGCGGCACGACCATGGCAGCAGGATCGCCTACAGGCGACAAGACGATATCGACACCGGTTAGGTGACCCGTCGAAGCAGCGCGAGCCTTCACCGTAGCGAAGGTCGCGTTGAGAATGCGCGAGGCCTCACGCGGGCGAGCATTCTCCATGACCGTTTTGGCAGCCGGCAACGTGACGGCCATCAACAGAATGGCAATCATAATGACGACAAGCAATTCGATCAGTGTGTACGCGTGCCTACGTGGAATAGGATGGCGAGCGGCCATTACTCGGCCTCCTGATAGTGATTCGAGATGTTGTCGGCCACTGCGGCGCTATCGCTGATCGTGCCGATGTACTTGCCCAGGATTAATTTAAACGGATCGTAGCTAGCAGGCCCGTCAGGGAGTTGAATACCCGTCGGGTCACGGTCTGGTCCGAAGGAGTAAATGAGCGGCTTCAAATCGAACGTGTTGTTGGTGGTGTCCATGTCGGTGCTGCGAGAATCGACCTTCAGCCGATCGAAACTGTCAGCCGTGTCCGCGCTTTGCATGGAGAGAGCCGGCGTGGTTGCGTCGGCTGCATAGCCAGGGGCCCAGCGGAGAAACATGATGGGCTGGCCCCATCCATCCAGAATCTCTTTCACGCCATCGCCGTCGATGTCGCCGATTTCGTCAGCGGTGAAGAACTCCAATGCCGACCGTTCACCGTCCCGCATGCAGGAAATGATGAGATAGAGGCATTCCGCTTCTTCCCATTGCGAGGTCCAAGTGCCCGACGGAGCCTTGCGGTTGTAGGCCCGAGTCAGAGCGGGTTGGGATGGAATTTGTGAGACCGCATCCTGAACATCTTCCTGGCAGTGGGGCAATTCGCATCGCATCAATTCGCGAAGGGCAAACAAACGGTTTCGTGCTGCAAGGCGAACATTATTTTTGTTCGTTGGATCCGACAAATAGATCGGCTTAATCGGCACGGAACGACTGTGGTAGCTCTCCCACTTTTCCATGATCAGTGAATCGAGCTTGGCGATGATGGCTTTGGTGCGCGAGACGCGCGACTGCTCCATCGCGGAGTTAAACGCCGTGAGCGACATCGCCACGAGTAGACCGAGGATCAACATCACGACCAGCAGTTCGATCACCGTGAACGCGCGAGCCGGCCGTTGTGGGCTGCGGCTCGTCGTTGGAGGTTGTTGCTGATTCATAAGAGCGATCCTGAACATTCGTGGTCGTAGAGGCGGTTCGTGGCCAGGTACTAGGGACGCGAGTCGCCCAAAGTGCGGCCTTCACTGAAGTTGGTAATGTTGTCGAGATCACCAGTCTCAAGATTGGTGCCGCTGGGGTACTTCTTCAGGTTGTTGTAGGTCCCGCCCGAGTTATCGAGCACATCGCCAAACTCACCATCCAAGCCCGCACAAATGATTTGAAAGCTCTTATCTTTCATCCCCTTGAGTGTGGTGGCAGTGTTGCCTGTGTTGTCGGCGAAGTAAGGCTGTGTGTAGTACTTGCCACTCATGGCCGACATGGCGCTCGAAGTGGTCAAGTGCTTGGAGTAGGTGCGGAACTCGGCGTACATGTACGGCGTGTCACGCGAATTCTTGGCTAGAAACTCTTGCACTTTATCGCCGTCGTCGTTCGAGAGGCGACGAGCATCGAACTCGTAATAGCCCGAGCGAGTTGAGGTCGTGTCAAACGGCGTCGAAGGGCTGGTACTGATTGAGCTAAGCCAAAACACGAGAGCTTCACCCTGATCAATCGCGTTGGTTTCAATCTCGTCGTAGAACAGCTTCTTATGCGCCGTCCCAATCTTGGGATAGCAACGCTGCAAATGGCGTTCGACTACCGATGAGTAACGAGCGGGATCGGCGTAGTTTTCGCCGAAGCTCGGTGGATACTCGCCCCGCTGTTGCTTGTAGGTGTTCAACGCAGCATCGATTTGGCTGATCTCCAAGGCAATCGTTGCTCTTCGTGCGCTGTTCACCGCGATTTGAATCGCCGGGAGGAGCAGGCCGATGAGCACGGCGATGATGCCGAGCACGACGAGCATTTCGACCAGGGTGAAGGCCCGCGGAGCCGACCGTCGCCGAGTAACCATAACCAACTCCTTCGAAAACAATCGCAACTGCACGAGATGAGGGTGAAACGCGGGGCTAGGCTTCTTGCCTGTCGAAACAGGAACTAAGTCAAACCTTGGATGAGCGAAATCAGCGGTAGGAACAGGGCGATGACGATGAAACCGACCGCACCACCGAGGAAGCAGATGAGGAGCGGTTCGATCAGCTTCATGAGGCCGTCGGTCAGGGTGCTGACTTCTTCGTCGAACAAGTCGGCGACCTTGTAGAGCATGGTGTCGAGTTCGCCGGTTTCTTCACCGACGTCGACCATATTCACCACCAGTTCATCCACCACGCGGGCGTTCATGTTCAGCATGTAATAGGCCAGCCCGCAGATGCCGGCGGCACCGGCAAAGCTGAGGAAGTTCATGTAGCCGGCTTTGGCGGCGACGCCAGGCAGCAGCATGATCATGAGCGGAATGAAGGCCCCGCTGGCGAACCACAAAAAGGCCGCGACCGGATGGAAGCCAGCGCGGGCGTTGGCACCCATCGGCTTGGCGATGGTTTCACCTTCGCGAATCGCGTCGGTCACCTTGCCGTACATGCGTTCGAACATGGCGTTGCCGGCCGTTTCGCGAGTGATCGTCAGGGCCTCGAGAATTGGCACACCGCTGGAGACGAGCGTACCGAGGGTACGCGTCGTGCGGGCCATGATGTTCTTTTCGGTGAGCATGCCGATGATTGGCAGCTTGAGCCAATACAAGTCCCAGCCCATGCGGCCTTGTTTGAACTTGCGAATGAGCTTGACCAAGATGATGAGAACTACGGGCATCAGCGGCAACGACCACCAGCCATCCTTCACAATCCACTTCGAGAGATTGATGAGGACTTCGGTCATTACGGGGAGCTTGAGACCGAACTCTTCGAACATCTTTTGGAACACGGGGACGATCTTGAGCATGATGAAGATCAAGATCAAGCACGCCACGAGCACGACCACCACCGGGTAGATCATCGCGCCTTTGACCTTGCGCTTGAGCGATTCCGACCGGTCGAGGAACTCCGACAAGCGGCGCAGAATCACTTCGAGAGCACCGCCCGCTTCACCCGCCTTGATCATGTTGATGTACAAGCGACTGAAGACGCTGGGGCTCTTGCCCATCGCTTCCGAAAGCGTGGCACCGCCTTCAATTTCCTCGCCCACGTCCATCAGGGCGTTTTTGAGTTTGCCCGGCTTTTGTTGCATCTCGAGAATGCGCAAGCTGCGGACGATTGGCAGACCCGCGTCTTGCAGAATCGAAAGCTGCTTGGTGAACAGAGCGAGTTGCTTGGTGCTGGCACCGCCGATGGCAAAGCTGCGTTTTTTGCCACCCTTGGCGTTCTTCTTGGTGCCACCCGATTGCTTTTTGACAGCGATCTTGGTGACGAAGTAGCCCATCTGCCGAATGGTGGCCTGGGCTTCTTCCTCCGACCCCGCGTCGATGACGTCGCGGATTTCGGCGCCAGTGGCATCCATCGCTTCAAATTGAAAGGTAGGCATCGCCTTGTCCTCAACTATTTCGCACTGCTAAATCGAACTACTGGATACTGCTTATCGTTTGGAGAGAAGTCTTCGGCTCGGCAGAAGCTACGCCCCTCCTGAATGCTTGTTACGCTTCTTGAATGGTCTCGCGAGCGACTTCTTCGAGCGTGGTGACGCCTTCGTAGGCTTTCGACAGGCCCGACTCGCGCAGCGTAACCATGCCAAAGCTTTGAGCGCACTTGCGCAGGTCGTCGACCGACGCGTTTTGCATGATCAAGTCGCGGATCGTGTCGTTGGCGATCAACAACTCGAACAAACCAACGCGTCCCTTGTAGCCGGTGTTGTTGCAGGTTTCGCAACCACGCCCGCGGAAGAAGCGTTTGTCTTTGACGTCTTCCAGCTTCATGCCAATTTCGGCGAGCAGCTCTTCCGAAGCGGGAGTCTCTTCGCGGCAAGCAGCACAGATGCGGCGTACGAGGCGCTGAGCCAGAATCGCTTCGACGGTAGCGGTGATCAAAAACGTGGGCACGCCCATGTCTTTGAGACGCGTGATCGTGCTGGGCGAATCGTTGGTGTGCAGTGTGCTGAACACCATGTGACCGGTGAGGGCGGCTTGAATGGCGATTTCGGCTGTTTCCAAGTCGCGGATCTCGCCGACGAGGATTACGTCGGGGTCTTGCCGCAGAATGGCCCGCAAGCAAGCCGCGAAGGTCACACCGATATCGTGATCGATGGGAATCTGCACGATCCCTTCGATTTCGTACTCGACGGGATCCTCGGTGGTGATGAGTTTGTCTTCCATCGAGTTGAGTTCGGTGAGCGCCGAGTAGAGCGTGGTGGTTTTGCCGGAACCCGTCGGGCCCGTTACCAGCACGATGCCGTTGGGCCGGTCGATCAGGCCGCGAAACGTCTTGAGCATTGCGGGATCGAGACCCACCTTGGCCAGATTGAGCGAGACGACCGAGCGGTCGAGCACTCGCATAACCACGCTCTCGCCAAACAGCGTGGGCAGTACGCTTACGCGCAAGTCGACCGGGTGACCACCGACGGTGAGTTCGATGCGACCGTCTTGCGGCAGGCGGCGTTCGGCAATATCGAGATTCGCCATCACCTTGATGCGGGTCGTAATGGCAAACGCCAAGTGACGTGGTGGCGGCACCATTTCGAACAACACGCCGTCAGCTTTGATGCGAATGCGGAACTCGTCTTCGAAGGGCTCGAAGTGGATGTCGCTCGCGTGATCTTTGATCGCAAGGAGCAGCACCATGTTGAGCAGCTTGCGAACCGGCGCGCTATCGGCGAGGTCTTCGACATTCAGGTCGTGCTTGCCCGATTCGGCCTCTTGAATGGCCTTCTTCAGGTCCTTGTCGTCTTCTAGCTCATTAATCAGGCCCTGAATCGTGTCTTTGTCCGACGAGTAGTGCTTATCCAGGGTCTTGAGGATTTCCGTTTCCGTCGAGATGACGGTCCGGATTTCGTAACCCAGCAGCGAACGCAATTCGTCTTGGATGGTGATGTTTTGCGGATCGCAAGTGGCGATCGTCAGGCGGTTCCCTTCGAAGTGAACCGGCACCACGCGATACAACTGAGCCATCGACTCGCTGACTTTGTTGAGCAAGTCTTGCGACAGAGTAATGTCGCTCAGCTCGACCACGCGCATGCCCATCTGTTCCGAGAGCGCTTGCACCAGCTGCTCTTCGTTTACCAGATTGAGTTCGATGGCGATCTTGCCGAGCAAGGTGCCCGGGCGATTCTGCTGTTCTTCGAGCAACATCTCCAATTGGTCATCGGAGATGAAACCCATATCCACCAGAATTTGACCGATGCGACGAATGGCCATGATTGGGAGCTAGGTGTGAGGAATTTGGGTCTGGGGAAAAACGCGTACTCGCAACATTCAACTAATGTCCGCCACCGCGCGGTGCGGCATTCAAATCGGGGCCTGCCTGTTGTGTGGGGTCGTCCATGATGCCGCGCTGGGCATTGTGAATGCGCTTGGCCAGTTCATCCTGGTTCTGCGCTTTCGTCAGCACGTCTTCGAGCGTGACCTTTTGTTCCATCCACAGACGGAACAAGTGGTCGTCCATCAGCTGCATTCCGAACTTGGTGCCGGTTTGAATGGCACTGTTGATGCGGAACGTCTTGTTTTCACGAATCAGGTTCGCGATGCCCGGCGTAACGACCAGAATCTCATAGGCCGCACAACGACCGCCGCCGATCTTGGGCAGCAGCGTTTGAGCCACCACGCCAATCACCGAAGTTGAAAGCTGAGTGCGGATCTGGTCCTGCAAGTTGCCGGGGAAGGCGTCGATGATACGGTTGATCGTGCCTTGAGCGCTGTTGGTGTGCAGGGTGCCGAACACCACGTGGCCCGTTTCGGCGGCGGAAATGGCCGCTTCGATGGTTTCCAAGTCGCGCATTTCGCCGACGAGGATCACGTCCGGGTCTTGTCGCAGAGCGCGGCGAATCGCTTCCGAGAAGCTCGGCACATCGACGCCGATTTCGCGCTGGTTGACCGTCGACTTCTTGTGATAGTGATAAAACTCGATCGGGTCTTCGATCGTAATGATGTGATGGTCAACCGTCTCGTTGATATAGTTGACCAGGCTGGCGAGAGTCGTGCTCTTGCCGGAACCGGTCGGGCCCGTGACTAGGAACAGACCGCGGGGACGCATCACCAGTTTCACGCAGACGTCGGGCAACCCCAACTGTTGTGGGGTGAGCATGTTGTTCGGGATCTGCCGCAGCACCATCGAGACGTGGCCACGCTGCTTGAAGATCGAGACGCGAAAGCGGGCCAGATCGCCGAAGGCAAAACCAAAGTCGGCGCTTCCTCGTTCCTGCAACTCGCGTTGGCAGCGCTCGGGGGCGATGCTCTTCATTAGTGCGACGGAGTCTTCGGGCTCCAGCACCTTGGTTTCCAGTTTGCGCATGCGGCCGTGCAGACGAAATACCGGAGGCTGCCCAGTGACGATGTGAATATCACTCGCCCCCTGCTTGATGGCCGCCTGCAACAACTTGTCGATCAGAATGGATGCCATACGAATCCTTTACCGGTGCGTGCAGCGCGCGAACTCTGCGCGAGGCACTCAGCCGCATTTCATCCGAGGTGTATGTTTAAAAGTGTGGGAGCGAAAAGAAGATTTCGCTCCGCCTCTTGCAAATCGTCTTTCAAACTCGAAGTGCCGCCGCCGATTTCGCGCTGGGTAAGAACCCTTGGTAAAGACCCGCCTGCGCTAGATCGATTGCCGCCGTCCCGGCGAGCGTTCGAGTTGTCTGTTGCTGCGTGATTGACGACAGGAGTCTGTCCAATCCGTTTGTGTCTGGTTTTTGTGCCTGGCTGATGAGTAGAGTCTGTTCCGAGCAGACGCTTGATTATCACTGCCCGGCGCAGGTGCGACAACTTTTGTCGCGAAAAAACATCAATTGCCTGTGAAAACTGCTTGAACACGATTTGGGAAGGATCTGGACCGTTGGAGTTCACTGGCTGGGCGAACATCAGCCCGACGGTCGCTGGCAGCTCGTTCTCAGGGGTCATCAGTTCCTATTCGCCGGCAGTCGCTACGGGCGATCCGCGATAATCACCAGCTGCCGACTTTCACTTCGCCGACTCGGTGCTCCTCGCGCTCGATTGAGCCGGCCGGCAAAGTTTGGTCAATCAAAATTCGCGAGCAAATTGATACGCTTGCGAACCGTCTCTACTCGATCACGTCCTGCTCGGTCCGCTTGGCGTTGCGATATACCTCTTCAAGAGTGGTTATACCCTTCAATGTCTTGTGAATACCGTCTACATAGAGGGTGCTCATGCCCTGCGTCATGGCAACCTTGCGGATCTCGGTGGACGAGACGTTCTTGAAAATCAGCTCCCGAATCTTCGAGGTGATCATCATCAGCTCGAAGATTCCTTGCCGGCCGCGATAGCCACTCTTGTTGCAATGTCCGCAGCCTTTTCCCTTCATGAAAGTCGCTCTCTCCGCGACCTTCAGAGGAATCCCGGCATCCGTCAAAATCGATTCGGGGATCTGAATTGGGTGCTTGCACTTCGAGCAATTCAGCCGCACCAGACGCTGGGCAAGCACCGCTACCACCGAGCTTGCCACGAGATAAGACGGCACATGCATATCGACCATGCGCGTCACGGCGCTGGGCGCATCGTTCGTGTGTAGCGTACTAAAAACCAAGTGTCCAGTTAAAGATGCTTGGATACCCATCTGAGCCGTCTCTTCGTCGCGCATTTCGCCCACGAGGATCACGTTCGGGGCTTGCCGCAACATCGCGCGGATAATGCGAGAGAAGTCGAGCCCGATGTTGTGCTTCACCTCGACTTGGTTGATTCCAGGCAGGTAGTACTCCACCGGATCTTCGGCGGTGATGATCTTCTTGTCCGGCCGGTTCATCGAGTTGAGCGCGGCGTAGAGTGTTGTCGTCTTCCCCGAACCGGTGGGTCCCGTGACGAGCACAATCCCATTCGGTCGCTTCAGCAGCGTCTGGAATTTGGTGAAGTCGTTCTCCGAAAGGCCCAGCTGACGAACACCGACCTTGATATTGTCCTTGTTGAGAATCCGCATGACCGCTGACTGGCCATGTGCGGTGGGAATGATACTGACGCGAAGGTCCAGATCCTTATCGCCGACGGTCACCTTGATCCGCCCGTCCTGGGGGCGGCGACGTTCGGCGATGTCCATCTTTCCCAGAATCTTGATGCGGCTGATGATCGCCGCTAGCAGACGGCGAGGTGGGCTATCGCGTTTGTGTAAAATGCCATCGATGCGATAGCGAATTCGCACGACGGATTCAAACGGTTCGACGTGAATGTCGGACGCCCGGAGTTGAACGGCTTCCGAGATCATCAGATTGACCATCTTGACGACCGGTGCGCTGTTCTCATCAACGATTTCCTGGGCACTGGAGACGGCTGCCCCCTCCGTTTCCGTGAAGTCGATGGCCGTATCGGTGAACTCTTGAAGCACCGAGTCCGCCGATTCACCTTCGATCTGGCTGTAGTACTTATTGATCGCTTCGAGAATCTTGTCGCGCGGGGCGAGGGCGATCTCGATCTTGCGATTCAAGATAAATCGCAGCTTTTCGATGGTGTCGATGTCGTAAGGGTCGCTGACGATTACCTTTAGGGCGTCGTCGACCTCCGAGTGAGGCAGGATCGCGTTTTCGCGGGCTACCGATTCCGGCACGAGTTCGATGATATGCTCGGGAATCGTCGTTTCACTCAGATCGATGTAGGCCCGTCCGTGCTCCTCGGCCACGGCCTTCATGACGTCTTCGCCGGTGGCATAGCCAAGTTTGATGAGTGTGTCGGCGACGTTGGACCGCGAGTCTTTCGAAACCTGTTTGGCCTCGTTGAGTTGGTCCTGGCTGATAATCCGCCGGCGGAGCAGAATTTCGGTGAAGTCTCCCTTACGAGCCACGATGCAATTCTCCAGTCCGGGGATGTGATGTCCGTTTTCGTCGCTTCGCCGAATAAGCGAAGCGGCAGCATGACCCCTTGCCTATCGTCGCCAGCAGGATTGCCGCGACGACCCACCGGGGGTGCTTCGCTCAGTGTTTTCAGCGCGTGACAGCGGAGCCCGCAAGCTCTCGCCTGGCGTCAGTTTGAAGATGAGAGTGGGCAAACTGACGTCTGTTCCGGAGGCAAGGTACATGGAAATGCAACTTGCCGACTCTCATTCTGTGCCGCTGCCTTTGCCATTGTCAATTCGCAGCAAATTCGGAACAAGCAAAATTTGCTGATTTTGTGGTCTGGAAACCGTAAATCCGGCCGCTGCAGGTATTGGAGCCGGAAAGAGCAGAGACCTATAATCGAACGGATCGCTAGGCGATTGCCTCGACGAACCTGCGCGTTCGGGCACTTTTCGTTACCATTACCATCACTGCAATCGTCACGCTGTTCCGTCTTTCGTAGCGCGCGGCTGTCTGCCTTCTCCTCCCCGGAGCCCCCTGTGGCCCGACTGTTTCGCTTCCTGGAAAAGAAACGCGGCAAACGCCGGACCGGCTCGAACATGGCCGGCACCGTCGGCGAAGTGCTTTTTTTCGGCGCCCTGTTTTTGCTGGGCATGGGAGCATTGTCGACGCTGATCGGGCCGCACGACCCTTCCGCCTACAAATGGGGCGCGGGACGCTGGCTGATGATCCTCGTTTCGTCCAGCTTTGCGATCCTCGGCGGCGCTGGCTTGATTTGGACGGCGCTGCGGGTTGGCATCTCGATCGAACGGCGTTCTGTGATGGCACGAACCGCCACCGAGCTCGACCCCCTCAGCGAAACGCTGCAAACTCCCACCGTCTATCCGACGTTGCCCGAACTGGAAGGGTTAATCAATAGTCCAGGAGTAGAACTGAGCTATCGCTTGCCGCAAACTGAGTCTGCCGGATGGAGGCTGTTGGCATCGACCCTGTTCGCGCTCATTTGGAACGCCGTTGCTTGCGTGATTACCGTTTGGGCGATCCGCGGACATCTCGCGGGAGACGGCGACTGGCTCTTCACGCTGTTTTTGATTCCCTTCATCGCCATTGGTGGCTGGTCGGTCTATTACTTGTTGCGCTTAATCGTGGTGCACACGGGCATGGGGCCCACCACGGTCGAAGTTTCCGATCTGCCTTTGCATGCCGGCCGCGAGTATCGGGTGGCCGTTTGGCAGCAGGGACATATCCGGGTTTTTTCGTTCGAGGTTTGCCTGGTTTGTGAAGAAGAGGCGACGTACCACCAAGGGACCGACTGCCGCACCGAGGTGCGCGAAGTGTTTCGTCAGGTAGTGTTCCAGCACGGTGAGTTCCTCATTGAGCCTGTGCAGCCCTTTCAGTGTTCGTTTCTGCTTCCTATTCCCGCCGATGCGATGCACTCGTTTCAGGGTGCGCATAACAGCGTGCAGTGGCGCCTCGTGGTGCGCGGTTCGGCCGATGGTTGGCCAGAGTTTCGCCGCGCGTTCCCGCTGGTGGTGTATCCCGGCATCGCAACTTCGCAGGTGCAGGTTGGTTCGCAACAGGCCCGACAAGCAATGCTTCCGCCCGCTCCAGTGGCCACGATCGGCCTGGGAGTGCGGGCATGAAAGGATCGAGCCTCTCCGAAGAACCTTTGCTGAGCATTTGTCTCGGCGGCAGTCGCAAGCACTACTCCGCTGGCGAAGAACTGACCGTGGAGTATCAGGTTGATGCGGTGGATCTCGCTGAGATTCAGGCCGTCGAAGCATCGGTGCTATGGATCACGGAAGGTAAGGGCGAAGAAGATATGGGCGTCCATTTCTTCGAGCGTCGCTTGCCAGCCGATGCTGACGAAGGTGACTTGCGCCCACTGCGTCGCTTTCATGTGATGCTGCCCAACAGCCCGCTCAGCTATGAGGGTGCCATCATGCGCATCCGCTGGCTAGTGCGGCTGCGACTGTTTGTGCGCCGGGGCAGAGAGTTTGTCCTCGAACATCCGTTTACGCTCGGCAGCGTGCCCGCCGCGCCTGTCCCTCCACCGAGTGAAGACGCCGACGAAGATTAGTCATGGGGCAGCGTACGGTAAATGACTAGCGAAAGTGCCGGGAGCAATCCGTTTGCGACGAAGTTCATTCGTCCGGGCGCGATTCCCTATCTGTTTCCCCGCGACGTCACGGCGGACTCAATCGTTGCCCAGCTCCAAGCTCAGCAATGGCAAGGGTCGATCATCGGCCCGCACGGGAGCGGTAAGTCTTCTTTGCTGGCGGCGCTTGCGCCCCGCTTGGAAGCACAGGGACGAGTGGTTGTTCAGCAGCAACTGCACGGCGGTCAGCGAGCCCTCGATTGGCAGCCGCTGAAGCACCGCGAATGGACCAATCGCACGCTGGTCGTGATTGACGGCTACGAGCAACTGAGCTCGTGGCAGCGTCTGCTGCTCAAGTGGCGGTGCTGCTTACGCGGCGCGGGATTGCTCGTCACGGCCCATCAGCCTGTCGGCCTGCCGGTGATCTTCACGACCAAACCGTCGCTGGAATTGGCTCTCGGCATTGTGCAGCAGTTGCTGCCAGAGAGCGACGATCGCATCACGCCCGCCGATGTTGCCCAGGCGTACACCACGCACCAGGGCGACCTACGCGAGATGCTGCTCCGCCTGTACGACGTCTTTCGAGCCCGCGACTAAGACCGAATTTTGGCGAAGAATTCTCTGGGTAGTCGCTGGCCACTCGCTTTACAATTCGAGCGACCTTCCTGTTTGTCCGCTGCACTGACGACCGCCATCGTCCATCAGCGCCCACCTTTCTCCAAGGCCGCCAAGCCTTGCCGACCAATGAGGGAGTCCTTCGATGCTACGGCGTATTTGTCTCGCGAGTCTTTGTTCGTTCGCTATTTCCGCTTTCTGTCTCTCGGTAGTCACGGCCGCCGATGTGCCCGTGATTCAATCGGTCGCCACGGGCAATTGGTCCGCGGCAGCAACTTGGAAGGGCGGCAAGGTTCCCGGCTCGAATGTCAAAGTGCAGATCCTGCCCGGTCACACGGTGACCTATGACATCAAGGCAGCAGACGACTTGGTGATTCGCTCGGTCCACATTGCCGGTACGCTACGGTTTGATCCGGCTAAGAAGACGCGCTTGAATGTTGGCCTCATCAAAATCCAAGACAGCGACGACACCGAAGAGGAAGGCTTTGATTGCGAAGGGCATGTCTCGGAACCCGAGCCGGGCAAGGCTCGGCCGGCCTTGCTCGTCGGCACACCGGCAGAGCCAATTGCCACCAACGCCCACGCTTTGATTCGACTGACCATGGTCGAAGGTCTCAATAAAGAATCGTGCCCGGCGATTGTCTGCTGCGGCGGTCGCATGGATTTTCATGGCCAGCCGATGAGCCGCACCTGGGTCAAACTCGGTGAGACCGCTGCCAAAGGTGCCACGCAAGTCACCCTGGCCGAGCCCGTCTCGGGCTGGCGCGTGGGCGATCGACTCATTCTGACGCCGACGCAAAATGACTACGGCAACGAACCAGTCACCGAGCAGCGAGTCATCACTGCCATCGACGGAACGACCGTCAAGTTTGCCGAAGCTCTGGAGCACAAGCATCTGGGCGAGGGAGAAACTCGCGGCGAAGTCGGCAACCTCAGCCGCAATGTCATTGTCGAGTCGGCTGATCCCGCCGGCGAACGTGGCCACACCATGTATCACCGCTTCTCCCAGGGAAGCATCAGCTACGCAGAGTTTCGCCACTTGGGAAAGAAGAATGTCCTGGGCCGCTACGCATTGCATTTTCATCTCATCGGCAACACGATGCGTGGCAGCTACGTGCAAGGCGCGTCGATCTGGGACAGCCATAATCGCTGGCTGACGATTCACGGTACCAACTACCTGGTCGTTCGCGACAACGTCGGCTTCGGCAGTGTGGGGCATGGCTACTTTTTTGAAGACGGCACCGAAGTCTTCAACGTGCTCGATCGCAACCTGGCGGTCGGTGCCGTCGCGGGCAAGCGACTGCCGAAGCAAGTGCTCCCCTTCGATCAAAATGAAGGAGCCGGTTTCTGGTGGGCCAACAGCCTCAATACGTTCACTCGCAATGTGGCCGCTGGTAACGATCGCTATGGCTTTCGCTACGAAGCCACCGAGTCTCGCTCACTCAAATTAAGCATGCCGGTGTTACAGCCCGATGGCAGCGAGAAGGTCGTCGATATCCGCACGTTGCCGTTTGTGCGATTCGAAGACAACGAAGTCCACAGCAATGCCGGTCTGTACGGCATCAACCTGGGCGAAGGCGTGAACCGTGTTGGTCCGGACGAGCGTCACCCGTTTGTGGTCCGCAACACGAAGATCTGGGACGTGCACTACGGCTTTCGTCCGCAAGTACCTTCGCTACTGATTGAGAACCTCTCGATCCAATCGCACTACGGCATCTATCATCCCAACTTCGATCGGCACGAGTACCGCAATCTGTCGATCAAGGCGACGAACACCGAGCCTTTCAATCGCGGCCACGACGACGACAGCGTGCAGCACGGCGTGGTGACCGTCGACGGCCTGACGTTCGACAGCATGCGTTCCGGAGGCATGCCGCTGATTCAGATCTCCGACGACAACCCGACGGGCAAGGCCGCTTCGCACTTTCGCGGTGTGAAGACGACCAACTGGAACGACAATTCCAAGTCTCGCGCCCTGGTGAATCTCGGCGGCGGTCCCCGTCCTGTACCCAAGACAGAAAAAGGCGTCCCAATCTACTTGCACGATCACTACGGCCCGGGTCGCCATGCGATGGTGGTCAGCACGCGCTCGCCCGAGTACAAGGCCGAGCCAGATTCGTTCCGGAAGGAACCGCCGCTCACAGGCAACGAGTCAGCAGTGAAAGAAGTATCAAATCTTCCCTTCCCGAAGGTACTCGACCCCGTCGACGACCTGCCGCCGGCCACCGTCATCACCCACGTCATCCGCCAGGACGGCAAGCTGATCGTCCGCGGCACCTGCAGCGACAACGGCGAAGTGAAGCAGGTGGTCGTGAATGGCGAGCCAGCGAAGTCAGCTGCTGCCAACTTCAGTGAATGGGAAGTGAGCCTTTCCGGCACCAGCACCAAGCTCGCCGCCCACGCCATCGACGCTGCCGGCAACCAGGAGAAGCTGACGCACGAGGTGCTGGCACCATAAGTCGCATGCACCGCTGGGGTCGGGAGTCTTTGGCGAGTAAGAACTCCGCAAATGGAGAGTCGCTGCTCGCCAAAGGCTCTCGAACCCAGCCTGTTTTGCCACCCCAAAAAAGAACCAACTTGTTCAACAATCGAGGCCATTGTTGAACAGACATTGCCACTCAAACCCGAGAGTTGCGCTATCTGCTGTTCAATAATTGACCCGATTGTTGAACGCCCCCCTTTTGCGGTTTTGCTCTCCCGTTATGTTCCGCCTGCCGAGCGCTTAAGATCTCTCTTGCTCAGTTGCCTCAGGCCAGCGGTGGAGAGAGCTCATGCAGAAGTCGGAACCAGCGGAAGAATCTTCGTCATTCGTCGGCAGGGCGATTCGCGTCTGGCAGTCCTATCCGCTGTACCTGCGAATTCTGGCGGGCGTGATTGCGGGGCTGATTGTCGGTCTCTTGCTCGCCCAAGTTGCTGGGGACGAACTGACCAAGCCGACCGACAAGCAATCCGTTCACAGTCATGCCGCTGGCCTGCTCTACGGTCTCGAGGTTCCCGCGAACCTGGTGCTGCGGATTCTCGGTGCGCTCGCTCCGCCGCTCATCTTGCTCGCCGTGATTCAAGCCCTCATGCATGCGAAGTTTCCGCCCGGCACGATTGGCCGGCTGGTCTCGCTGCTGCTCATCAATACCCTGGCGGCGATTCTCATCGGCCTGTTCGTGGCCAACACCTTGCAGCCTGGCAAGTGGAAGTTTGGGGCCAAGCAGCCGGCAGAAAACCAAGCTGCCCAAGCCGATGCTCCCGAGCAGCCAGCCGGCGAAAAGACCGCAGAAAAAAACGAAGAGAAACCCAAAGAGGAAAAAAAGGAAGTCGGCCCCAAGTTCTCGATGGAGCAGATTCTCGAGAACATTCCCCGCAGCATTCTGGGCCCGCTCAGCGATAACGGCAAAGCGATTTCCGTGATCATTCTAGCCGTTGCCCTGGGCCTCGCTTTGCGGCCGAACAAAAACGTGCCAATCACCAAGGTAGCTGACGTCGTCGATGTGATGTTCACGGTTCTCATCACCATGTTGCATTGGGTGATCGAGATCATTCCCTTCGCTGTGTTCTGCAAAGTGGCCAACCTCGTCGGTGTGAAGGGCTTCGCGCCGTTTGTCTCTTTGGGCGGCTTTGTTGTGGCGGTGCTCATCGCCCTGTCGTTGCAAATGATCTACTACCTGGTGCGGATCAAGTTCTTCTCGTGGTGCAATCCCTTCACGGTGGTGATGGGAATGCGCGATGCGCTGGTCATGGCGTTCTCGACCGGCAGTTCGACCGCCACCATGCCAGTCACCTACACCTGCCTGCGCGAGAAAGTGGGCCTCCGCGAACAATCGGCCAGCTTGGGTTCGCTGGTGGGCGCCAACTTCAACAACGACGGCACCGCTCTCTACGAAGCGATGTCGGCCCTCTTCATCGCGCAGCTGATCGGCGTCGAACTGGACTATTGGCATCAGTTCCTCGTGATTGTCACCAGCGTGATTGCCTCGGTCGGGGCGGCGGGCATTCCCGAAGCGGGGCTCGTCACCATGACGCTCGTCTTCACGGCCGTCGGGCTCGATATCAAGCACATTCCCATGCTGCTCGCCGTCGATTGGTTTCTCGATCGCTGCCGCACGGCCCTCAACGTGATGGGAGACGTCAACGTCAGCTGCCTGCTCGATGGCTACGAACGGGAAGTGCCGGGTGAAGTCGCGCCGGCAGCCGCATCGCCGCCCGAGATCGCCGCTGCACCAGAGCCAACGGCTTCGACGGTGGAGATCGTCAGCACTCCGAATGCCCCGGCGAATGGACCGGACGATACGGCGCAAAAGTAGGTCGCATCCGGCGGATGTGACCTACTGCGTAACTGGCCGCACCATCGTAAACGTCCAACAATCACCGCAGTTGTTGGACAGGCACCGGTTTTCGATTTTCGCCCGAAACCGCTGCCGCGTTAGCACTTGTGTTCGTTGAGTTGAATTTGCCATTCATCCTCTTTGTCCAACAACCGGGCCCATTGTTGGACACGCTCTTGTCAGCCTGACTTTAATCAACGAACGCAGCTGGACGCACCAAGAACGAAGCGATGCACCCGCGTCGGGGCCTTCGCTTCTAACCACCAAACTGTGAGAGAACGTACCGGCATTATTGCGGTATAGTGACTTGTTGTCAATGATGTCGTGTGCTAAATATTGTTAGTTGTTCGCGACATGTTGCTCCGTAGGTTGCATCAGCCCGGCGTGACCTGGGCCAGCAATGATGCTTTGTATCACAAACCAAAGTCACGTCCGGTGGCCATGACCTACGACACAGCTGCGGTGGCCGCGGCTCGGCGATCGAGCACGCGGCGAACGACCAGGACGGCTCCGGCGATCAGCAGGAACAGCCCGACAACCGGCAGGAACTTGAACAGCAGGCTGAGGAAGCCGACCAGCAACAGCAGAATGGCAAAGGCCATGGTGCCGGTCGCGCGGCGCAGGGGGAGTTGCCGGCAGATGCGGTAGACGACCACTCCCACCAGAATCACAGCCGCGAGAATGCCCAGGCTCGTCCAGCGACGAATCAGGTCCGACGACACAGGCTGAGCCGTGATCTCAATCGCCCCACGCGGCGTGGTGAAGAGAAATTCCTGGCTATCGACATTCGGCAGGTCGATATCGAGACTCGCCAGGCCAGTGCCCCGGCGAGTGCCAAAGGCGTCGACAACGAGCGTGTCGTTGAAATTCTGGATGCCAAGATTTATCCCACCCCCGCTGCCCATACCAAATCCGCCCGGTCCACCGGTGGGGCTGCTACCAGGACGACCGTTGGCAATGGCTGGATCAAAGCCTCCGAATTGCGGCTGCGCGTTCCCGGCGCCAGGCGCTTGAAAGGTCAGGTTTGGGACTTGCAACTGCTGCTGCGTTGCTGCCTGCTCTTGCACCTCTTGTTGCAACTTCTGTTGATAGCGATTCGCGTTGTCGCGCTGACGGAACTGTTCGTTGTTGTAGAACTTCTGGCCGTCCACTTGGCCAGCGCCCTGACGACCACCGCCGGAGCGATCGCCAGGCTGACCTTGGCCCGATTGGTTGGGCGCGTTGCCGTAACCGCGGGGGTCGGCGGTTCCACGACCCGCCAGACCGTTGCCCGAGAATCTGCCCAGGTTACTCATCAAATCGTTCGTGGGAGCCTTGTTCGCCCCGAAGTCTTGCAGTTCAACAGCCTGCGGTGCTGCATCGGCATCCTTGGTCGGCTGAGCAGCCACTTTGCCGACGCGAACGACACGTCCCTGTTGTTCGGCCGGGTTGGCGGTCGGTTTGCCGGGAGCTTTGCTCTGCGGAACATTCACCTCTTTCCCAGATTTGGAAGCGTCTTTTGCCAACCTCTCGGTTTCTTCTTGAATGATCCGCTCGTTGGCTGCTTCCGTATCGAGCTTGTTCCCCTTGAGGAACTGCGGGTTGTAAGCTAGTTCACCTCGCGTCTGGCCATTGTCGGGCTTGGCTTCGCCAGTCCTGGGCAACGAGCCATCGAAATTGTTCCCCAGTTGCTGAACGACGTTTTTGCTGCGAGCAACTTTCTTCGAGAGCCAAGCATCGTTCAAGCGGCCGCGATTGTCGTTGGTTTCGAGACCTTCCAACTGCGATTGCACCTGAGCCTGCGCATCTTGCTGGGCCGACTGCAATTCCGCGTAGTTGTGAATCGCCAGGCCTGACTGCTCGAGGTTATTCGCGCTGCGCGTGCTCGAATTGTATTGCCAGGTTTGCATCAGCCCCGACAGGTTCGCTTGCGCTCGCAACTGCGTGTTCAGGTCGTCGCTTTGCAATGCTTGCTTGGCTTCGGAGAGCTTCTTTTGAAAGTACGATTGAAAGCCTTCTTCGAGTTCCACTTCGCTGGCGACTTGCTTCATCGTGCCACCAAAGTGAGGCCATTGAAAAGTCTTCGGCAGCAGCAATTGCACCTGGCTCTGTTCGATGTTGATCGAACGAGTCCGGATCAGCGGAAAGTTGATCGTCCTCAGCGTTGCCAGTTTGCCGAGCGAGCCGCCGTACTTGATTTCCACTTCGTAATCGCCGCTGCCAGCGGGGGTCTTGATGAGCGGGATCCTCATTTCACCCTCGACCGGCGGCGTCTGCTCGACCGGTTTCACGGGCAGACCCTTGACCGTCGCGGTCCACAGGCGAGCATTGTTCGGCAGGACGATATCGAGGTATTGCTCGGTGCTGTTGCTCACTTGAAACTGCACGCGGGCGAGATAGCCGCCAGCTTCATCGACAATCAACTTGGTGCGGGCAAACTCGATGCGGGCCTTGGCCGTTTCGAGTTGCTGGTTCTGTTGCGTTTGAAAGGTGAGTGCTGGCTGGGCATCGCCAATGGCAAGATAGGCCTGCGTCACATGCGAATCGTCGCCCAGCATCCGCACAACATCTTGCCACGCTTGTTGCTGGCGCGAGAGGGGTTCGAGTGCCGTGCTTTTTACTTCCACCACTTCGTCGCGGCCGGCATTTTCGATGACCACGAGTCGCTGCGACGTCGTGCCGGTAAGCGATTGCGGAATGGCGACGTCCTGCGGCTTGTCGGTAAGTAAGCGATCGTGCTCGATGATCACGCCGAGACGATCGGTCACGTCTTCTTGCAGCATCAGCTTCACCAGACTCCAGCCCGGCATCGGCTGGCCGTTTTGAGTGGCCGGTTCGATGGTTTTTCGCTGCAGCAGGCTTTCTTCCTGCGGAATCCGAATGCGGGCAGTCTTCAGCGAATCGGGGAGCAGAAACTGCAACTGGTGGATCCCCGCTTCGGCGATGTAATAGTCGAGTAGCAAGGTTTCTTCGATGGCCCGGCGCGTGACCTTCACATTGCTGATGGTCCGCACGTTCACGCGGGCCAGCTTACGCCGCAGCTTGAGCAGAGCGGAGTAATCGGGCACGCGATAGTTGAACACCACGCGGGCCTTGGCATATTGGTCGCTCTTCAGCCAGCTTTGCGTTTGCTGCAACAAACCGGCCTCGGCGTTCTTCAGATCGGTGACGGTTACGTCCGTATCGGGGTCCGAGAGCACCACCACTTCTCCCTGCTGGCGTTCGACACCCAGCACGCTGATCATCGGCGCTGCAACCTCTTCGAACTTGGCGCGGGGACCAAAGCGACCGATGATCGTCAGGGTGAAATCACCTTCGCGGCCATCGAGCAAATGGACGCTCAGTTTTTTGCGCCCGCTGGCCACATCGGGCGTGACGGACCAGAGGAAGTTGTCGGGCTGGAGTTGATCGAGTTCGAAGCCAACCGGCAGCAGCACGTCGGCCTGATAGAGAGGCTGGCCTTGCGGCCGAAAGCGAATGCTCGACTCGAGCGTCGCCTCGCGTTCGGCGACGCGCATGATGGTGCGAACTTCCGCCGAAGTGGTGCTGGCCGTTTCGCTCGCATTCAAACGCAACTGATACTTGTCGCCGGCACCGGACGCGACAAACCGATAGACCTGATAGGGACGCAGATTCAAGATCGACGGATCGTCGACATCGGCCGCTTGCATGGTGCGAGCCAGGTTGGAATCGCTATCGGCGCGGACCAGCCCCTTGGCGAGTTCCGTGCGAAGTTCCAAACGCGGACTGCGACGGACCATCAGCTCTCCCTGCTGCAGTGCGGCACCGCTTACGAACACAGCGGGGGCATCAAAGTTCGCGAACTCGCCGGTGCCAATGCGGCCGCGTTTCGAAAGGACCAGCGTAATCTTTTCGCTGCCGGTTGCCGCTTTGAGGAGCGTGACTTCGACTAACTGCCGCGCGGCGTCGGGCTTCACTTGCCAGCCTCGTAGGTTCTCGCTGAGTACTTGTTCGATGGAGTAGTCGAGCGGCAACGAGAACTCGAATTGATCGCGCGTGCCACGTCCGAAGCTGAGTTCCGCCACCCAGGTCAGCCGCAGCGCGTCTTCGCGCACATCCAGCACGCCGGTTCCTTTGCTCGTCAAGCTTTGGTCGATCTGGCCAATGGCTACTTTTGGCCGCCACTGTAGATCGAGCCGGCCATTGGCCGTGCCACTCAGCGTAGTCTCGATCTTCTCGTTGGCCTCTTTGGTATCGAAGCTCCCTTTGTCGAACGTATTGCTGATGCGAACTTCGGTGCCCGCTTCAGGCACGGTGAGCGCTAGTTTCGCTGAACCGCCCAAGGGCAAGGCCGCAGCCACTTGTCGCCAACCACCGCGGCGCGTGAGTCCCAGGCGGAACGAGATGTCTGCCGTTTTGCGACCCGCACCATCGGCGTGCAGCACCATCACAGCACCGCCGCCAGGAATGGGCGCAGCCGCTTGCTGAACGGCCTGCTGCGCTGGCGGGTTCATATCCTTCGGTTCGATCACTTGCAGGCGAGCAGGGCGGCCATCGAGCGTGGCCTTCACCAACACGCCACCGGAAAATGGCAGCGGAATGGCAACGGGCTTGTCGCTGAGCACATCAATCGTCAGCTTGACTGTGACCAGCAGTTCGTCAGTTGCTTCGAGCGTGGCTTGATAATCGGCTGCGACTACCACAAACCCCACGGGCGCGGGCTTCGTGTCCTTCATCTTTTCTGGATGAGCCCGATTCCACAGTTCGATGAACTTGGCGTAGGGAATGAGCACTTTCTTGGCATCGGCGAGGCCCGATTCCGAGTTGGCATCGTAGGGGACGATCACCGCGTCGTTCGGAATGGCGACGGGACCACCGGGATCGAGAATCGGCAGCAGATCTTTGATATCGACCAGCTTGGCGTTCTCGGGTAGTGGCTGCGCCGATGCCGATTGGCCTGCGGCGAAGAAGAGCACCGCGAGCATGAGCGGCGTGATGATGGTGCCGGTCGGTGTGCTGCTGTTGAGCGGCACCGTGGTTGTCTCGGGACGGCAGCAATCAGCAGGCAAGCGCGCGAGGATCGCGCGCCAGCACGACAGGAACACCGACGCGAGCAAAAAGTAGGGAACCAGCGCGGACGCACCGAAAAAGGCATAGTCGAACAAGAGGCCGATATCGTCGAAGGCGCTGGTGAGCAGAACCGGCAGAGAACTGATCAGCAGCATGATAATGACGTAGGCGGCCTGTTGTTTGGCTGGCCGATGCGTGAGCGCGACACCGAGTAAAAAGACGAGCAGCCCAATGCCGACGGCGGCATACCAAATACGATTTGTGTCGACGAGCGTGGCGCGCAAATGCGGATTCACGCCCAAGCTGCGGAATTCGACCGTCGTGGACCCCGGTGGCACGTTGAACTCGATCGGGATGCTACTCACGCCTTCGAGTGCCGAGAAGATCTTCGCCTGCGCGACCATTTGCCCAAGCTGAGCCTCTTCACCTTCGCCCGGTTTGGGGGCCATGTCGTTGCGCGACGGCTGGTTCATCGCCACGGCTGGAGCGAACGGATCTGATGGCGTAGCCGGCGCAGGTGCCGGAGCTGTTTCCGCAGGCATCGCGGTCGGTGGCGGAACCATTTCAGGGAGAGGAGGAGTAGCCGTCGGTGCTGTTGGGCGGGGAGTGACAACATTGTCAACGACGGGCGCAGGAGGTTGAGGAGCAGCATCCATTTCCGACTTGGGCATTTCCATGGGGAGTGGAGCGTCGAGAGATCGCAGATCAGCCAGTTGCTTTTCGAGTCCTTCGCGACTGAAGTCTGCACTTAACGGGCGGACCGTCTCAGCTCGGCTCACCGCATCCGCCCATTTCGTGGTGGTGCCTCCAGCCAGTTCCACCGGGAATCGTTCACGTACACCTCCACTCAATCCATATAGCACCGCAGCAACTTGGAATGCTGCCAGTGGCCGACGCGGCTTGGCCGCTTCGACGGGCGACACGGTGCCGCTGCTACTGCGCAGTTCAAAGCCTTTCGGCAGGATGAGTTTCCATTGCAGATCGGCCTGGGGCACTTCGCGGGCCGCTTCGTCGCCACTGGTGCGCAGCAGCAACTTCGGGGCAAAGGCATCGACGGTGGTTGTGAGGTAAATGGGATTGCCTGTCGTTTCGTACACAATCTGCACGCGCCGCAGTTTCAAATCTTCGCGCGGCGGCAAGCTGACGAGCAGCGCGTTCTTTTCCTTCTGCGGCTTGGTGGGCTGACCATCGACGAGCATCGTCCACAGGACAGAATCTCCCGGAAGCGACACTTCCAGCATGGAGGCCTTGGTCGCCAGGTCGTAGCGAGCCACCGATTGCGTCAGGCCATTGGCCGAGACTTGAGTCAGCAGTTCTGCTCGTTGGACGATGGCGCTCGGCAGCGGATGTTGCTGGCGACGAACGACGTTGACCTTAATGTCGCCATCTTCACCCTGATAGCCATAAGCGCCGATGACGCGACGATCGCCAGTGCCGCTGGCCTGCTCGAGCAAGAAGCGGGCCTGATACAACTCGGCTTCATCCACGGTGCGATGGGCCGTGGTCGCTTGCACTTCGAGTTCTGGCGAACCTTCGAGCCAGGCGAATGCCGATTGAAACTCGACATCTTCCGCCTGAATGAGCGGCAGCGAAAAGGCTTTCAGCTCTCCTTCAGCGACGGGCAGGCGGAAGTCGACCGCCAGGCGAATTTCGCCGTCGGTTCGATCGGCTAATTGCACTGTCCAGCGCCGCCGATCACCTTCGTCCGTACTGCGAAATTCTTTCACCGCCCTGCCGTCGAGACCGCGAATGTTGATTTCTTTGGGCGTGGCAATGGGCAATGAGAAAGCCAGTTGCCGCGTGCGAGCTTCGCGGACCTGATAGACGATTTCGTAGTGAGCCTGCAGTGCATCTGGTAGCACGTGCAAAAATGAAAAGACTTCGGCAGCCAGCGAGGGTTGCTTGCGTTCGACCTGAAACTTGACGGCGAATGGACGCGACTCGAATCGATACGCAGCGGCCGTGATCACGCCGCCGAGGCCCGTGGCCGCTTTCTCATTTTCCAGCAGTGGGACGAGGCCCGTCAGATCTTGTGGTTGCACGGCCAGATCGTCGGCAGTTTGCACGGCGATGGCTCCGGTTTCGCGCGAGGCCCCTTCAATCACAAAATCCGGGAACGTGGCGACCTGGGGTTTGCCAGCGGCAAGCCAGCCGGGCGGATTACTCGTGGCGCGAACGACGATTTTGCCTCGGCCACCCGCGGGAATTCGCTGCGCCAGCTTCACGATCATCCGCGTACTGCCATCGGGCAGTTCGTAGCGTTCCAGATTCAAGGGCTGGTTATTATCGCCGAGAACTTCGTTCACGCGCCAACCAAGCGGCGCGCGCAAGCGAACTTGAAACAAATCTTCAGCCTGCGGCGAGACCACGAAGCCACCGAGCAACTCGTGCCCTTGATCGCTGAGTGACAGCAACAAGCTGGTTGCCACCACCAGGCCCGCTTCGGGCTTCGCGAAGTTAGCACTCAGGTCGTATTGCGTTGCGTCGATATACGCAGGGACATAGTACGTGGCCACGTGGCGCACGATGGGCGCGCCCCGTTCCGCGCGGAAGATACTCTCGGGCATGGCCTGGATGAGAATCGCGGCGTCGATGGGGAGCAGTTGCTTGGTCGTCAGCTCTTGCGGTTCGAGCAGGCTATCGACGAGCAGACCGACCACTGCGACTTCGCCAGCTACATCGAGCGGCTGCAAACGAGGCAGCTTCCATTTTTGCAAACTCGCCAGCCAATCCTGGCCCAACTCGGGGGAACGATTAGCCGAGATGGCGATGAGCGTGGGATCGGTAGTTGGTTCACTGAGGATGGCCTCGAGAATCTGCCGGCCTTTGTCATCGGGCTTCACTTCCCAGCGGGATAGCCGCTGCGAAGTAACACTGGTGACTTCAAAACCAGCGGGAACTACAAAGCGAAAGCGGTCGACAGGGTCGTGCAGAATCCGATGGGCGACGTTGACGTGCAAACGCTCGTAGCCAAGCGTGATTTCGTCGACTTGAATGGTGCGGGCCACGACCAATCGCTGTTCGCGCGCCTGCTTGTTGTTCAGCGACATCACAATCGACTGCGCGCCGCGACCGAGAATCAGATCGAGTTCGGTCCGATTGGCAGCTTCGTCGTATTTGCGGCTGACGACCGAGGCGCCACCTTTAATTTCGACATTGCCGGCCACCGACAAATTCAACGTCGCCGCTGGCGGCGTGGGCAGAGCGATTTGCAGCGTTTGCAAAGCGGCGGCAGCGGGAACGGCAGCGGTCAGCTGAAGTTCGAGTTCATGCTTGCCGATACCTTTGACGAACAGACGCAGTGGGCCGCGATCGGGGCGGCCGATCGAGGCAGGCTGGCCATCGAGCTTGGCACTCTCGACGCCCACATAGCCCAACTGCAGCGGCATGATCTGCCAGCCTTCGTGGAGCACCTCGAACTGAATCGTGCCGCTGATCTGGGCGCGGCCATCGTCGATTTTCGCCGTGTAGGCAGCTTGCAGCGGAACGAGATTCACCGGCCCTTGCTTGACGGCCTTTGCCTCGACGACTTTCAACAGGTCTTCGTACTCTTGCCGCGTGAGAAAGACTCGCTCTTTGTCATTTTCGAGAATCACCGGCAGATCTTCGAACGGAACGAAGATCTCGCGCAGCGGTTTATCGCCCGCAGCGGGCTTAGCCGGCGCTGGGGCATTGTTTTGCATCGCGGGCTGTGCGAGCGCCGTCGCTGCTAGTAACAACAGCGTCGATAGGGAGGAGAAGAACAGGTGCTTACTCATGACGCTCACCTCCTTCCGAGGTCGGCGGCACAGGTGGCGTCGCAGGAGTCGCTCCAGGCGTTTCGGGTGCTACTGCCACTGTTGTGTTGCCCGGCCCTCCCGGTCTAAAGGGAGAACTGCCATCTGCCGATGGTGGCGAAGTGGCCGCGGCAGCTGCCACGGCTGAAGCTGCCGCTGCGGAGCGAACTGGCCGAGTGGTAATCCAGTGGATCACTCCCGGCAACGACCACGCGAGGAAGCGAACGATCCACACCAGCAAGACCAGGCCAATCGCAGCCGCCAGAGTTTCGTTGATCACCGCGCGAGCCGTGGTAGGCATCAGGACCGCGACGAGCACAATGGCCACTACCAGTGCTGCGAGATACCAGAGTCGGTCTCCCACCGGCCGAGCCGTCAGCAGGATGCCGACGAGGGCAACGATCCCGAATAGCAGGAACTGCAGGAAGGTTTTGTTGAGCGTCACCAGGCCCAGCGTATCGTCCTTGCTGGGACGCAGGGCCGAAAAGAGATACAAGTTGCCATCGGTGCGGAAGTCGCGGCCGAGCGTATCGCAGCCGGCCACGCTGGCGCGAATCTGATTCAGCAGATGATCATCGGTGCTGGTCGCATGTTCGTTCGGCGGCCAGGCAGCACGATTCTCGGCGGTCCATGGTCCGGTCAAGCCAACCAGGCGCTGTTCCTCGGGCAAGTAAGCCGCCAGATAAATCTGCTGCACAGCCGTTTCGTCGTCGAGAAAAGTCGGCACCTGCAAACTGTTCGCGTTGCCGGTGTAGGTATAACGCAACTCGACAACGACGGGCGTATCGGGCGAATGACCCACGAGCGGAATGTAAAGATTCCCCTGTGTATCGCTCTCAAGATTTGCCGTCTGGCCATTGATTCGCAAAGGCTGCGTATCGAAGGCCTTCTTCAGGTCGATGCCGTCGGGCAACTTCACTTGAATACGCTGCTTGGCACTTCGCATGCGGTAGAGGGCCTGCACGGTCACTTCGCCGCTGCGAGTGGACACCATGCGGACGAGTCCCAACTCGACGCTGGTTTTCTTCACCGCTTCTAACTCGTACCGAGTAGCGAGCAGCGTGAGGGACCAGTCGTCGTGGAATTCAAACGCGCGAGCCGCATCGGGGACGCTCACCTTCAAGTCGACGCGGGGGTCGATGGGACGCAGGCCCGTCGCTTCACCATCGACGCCGATATCAATTGTCTCCGCACGTGTCGCGGCAATCTGTCCCCAAAAACGATCGACACCGACAGCCTTCAAAATCGGCAGGCGAATCTTCACGCCTTTGCCGGCGGCGAGTTCGGCGAGCTTTTCTTCCCAGGTGAACTTGGCGATTAAATTGCCGAGCAGTTCAGCTTCGCCGGCCAGTTCGAGCGCCGTATATCCAGGTGTGATCTCGGTGGGCTGAGGTTCCATCGCGCGGTCGCGAATGGCCGGCGTTTGATTGCGCAGTTCCTTCACGAGCGACGTGGGAACATCAAGTCGGAGCGACTTCACTCCGCTGTATTTCACGTCGTAGTTGAAGATCGATTCGTACTTCACCACCCCTTGCTCCACGCGGGCGATGAGTGTTTGCTGCACCTCGATGTAAGGCTTGCGCCGCTCGGCTTCGACTTTCAAACTGGCCGGTTCTTGCGTAAAGGCAAAGGCCAACAGTTCGCGCACCAGCGGGAAGCGTCCCGCGCGCAGCGATTCCATTCCTTGCACGGCTTCCGCAGGCGAAATGGGACGCAGACCAAGTTGCTCACTCGGATGGACGCTCAAACTCTCGGGCGTGTAGACGAGCAACCGGCCTTGCGAGCGGGCCGCACTCTGCGGATTCACTCGCATCACGGGAATCTCGAGCGCCGACTTCTTACCGGTCGGCGTCATCAGGTTTGGGTCTTCGACGCGCTTTTGTAGTTCGACTGTAAGCGCTACTTTGCCCAGCGCTTTGCGGGCAAGATTCACATTCAATCGCGACTTGCTCTTACGAGTTTCCTTTTGACCGTTGACGGTCACTTCCACATCACGCTCGGCCAGATGATGCGAATCGACTTGCACGGCAGCAGCACCCGCGATATCGCGACCCTGCACCTGGCGGACGTCATAACCCTCTGGCACATCCAGTTCGAGTTGGAACAGCCCGGCCCGTTGAATGTTGTAGATGGCCAGCAACGTGGCAGTTGTCTGTTGCGGTTCGAGGAATACCTCGGCCAGTTGGTCAACTTCCACCTGCGGCTTGACCGACTCGACGGTCAGCGTCAAATCGTAAGCGGCCCGCGAGTAGCGAAACGCATAAGCCCAGGTTTGACCGGCCAGCTGTTGCGGCAGTTCGGCAGCGTCGATCTGCAGCAGATCGAGGCGGCTGTCGATTTCGCTGCGGAGCGAATCGGCCAGGCGCACGACGAGCACACCTTGTTGGCGGCCGACATCAATCGCGCGAATCACCGGCACCTTCACTTGTTGGCGAGCCATTTCGGCCGGCATCTCTTTGTCGGCGATGATCTTTTCGAGTTCGATCACCAGATTCTGCGTACCGCGCGCAGGCTGGAAGAGATCGATGGTGATGATGCGACCGAGAGCATCGTTCTTTTGCGTCCAACCTTTGACGTTGTCGTCGAAGATACTAACGACGTCGTGATCGGCGGGTACAGCCACTTGTAACTTGCTCAGGTCGGCTCGCGAGATTTCGTACACGAGCGAGGCCCGTGTACGCACCACGCGTTCGTCGATAGTCACTTCCTGTCGCACTTGCACGGTGGCGAGCGCTGTGAGCCCGGCGGCACCTTCCGATTTGGGTGTCCAGTCAATTCGCACTTGTTCGGCGGCACCCACAAAGGCTTCGACGACGGTTTCTTTCTTCTCTTCCGCCTTGGCATCGCCCATTTCGGCGGAAGCTTCGGTGGCTGAGAGTTTGGGATGCACATTCACTTTCACGCCAGGCTGCGAGACGCGAATTTCCCAGCGATTGACTGGTGCTAGCGGAGCATCGAACTGCACCGTGTTAGCGCCAGGCGACTTGGTATACGCGCGGGCATAGACCAGTTTGAGTGTGAGTTGCTCGGGCTCTTTGCCCTTCTTTTCGAAGAGCAGGCGGTAGCCGCTGGCCGGGTCGTGCAGCAGGCGGGCCGGATTGTCGCCGAGTTTCGCCGAGCGAATGGCCGCGTCTTTCAAGCGGAGAGGAACTTCGTTCCAACCTTCGCGGAGCACTTCGAGTTTCAGGGTGGCTGTGACTTCGACCACATCGGCCTTGTCGTTGATGACAGCGATGCTGTCGATTTCGCTAATGAGAGCATCGATCGGCGGTTTAATCTCTTCGAGCTTCTTGGCGGTAGCCTGAGCAGCTTTCCACAGCTGCTGAAACTTGTCGTAAGGAATGAAGACGCCGCGGCCTTCTTTTTCGAACAGGCTGCGAAGCTTGGCGTACGGAATATAAATCGTCTGCTCACGCAGCGTCGTGGGTTTCCCATCTGCGGCGGCGATGTCGTCGGGCGTTGGTGCCGGCGGCATCGGTGCCTGGGCCAACGTGACGACGGTTAGCAGCTGGCAGCAGAGAAGTGCCGCGACGAACAGGCGGAGAGGAGAGAGAGACTTCATCAGATCTGTTCCTGAGTGGTGTCCAGGCACGCTGCGCGCGAGCGGCCTACAAGCCTACGCCAGCCGTCAGCGGTTGCTACCGCCACCGGTGCGTGCGAACTGCTGCTGTCGTTACAACTAGACCCGTGGGTTTCGTGAAAGGCCCACGCAGCGACCGCTCGCGCATCACTGGCGATATGTTAGACGATCCTAACCAGTGATTTGTTCTAAGAAGGTCGAATTGGTCGTAACGACTTTGTAAAAGACCCGTTCTAAAGAGTGCAGCTCAGTTGCGTTTTTGCCGCTGCCATTCCAGGCCTGGTTCATCGACGCGGAACTGAACCAGCCGCGTATGCTCGACTTCGGTAACGTAGACGGTGCGGCCGTCGGGGCCGCCAAAACACAAGTTGCTGGGCTGCTTTCCGAGCACATCAATCTCTTGCAGCACCTCACCTGCAGGCGAGAGTTTGACGACGGTTCCCTTGCCATAGCGAGTGATATACAGGTTCCCCTTCACATCGCAGCGCATGCCATCGAAGCCATGATCGTCGAACTGCTTGAGCAACTTCCTTTCGCCGAGCGTACCATCGGCTTGGATCGGAAATGACCACACACCCCGCTGTACGCTCTCGTTGACATACAGCGTTTTCCCGTCGGGACTGACATCAATGCCGTTGGTGGTTCCCAGGTCTTTCGCCAGCTGTGTGACTTCACCTTTCGTGGAAATTCGCCACAGCTGGCCCGTGTTCTTCGCCCAGGCAGGATCGCTGGCGAAGAGAGTGCCATCAGCGGCCATGGCCAGGTCGTTAGGCTGGTTCATCTTCGGTTCGTGGGCGAAGACGGTAATCTTCTTCGTCTGGGGATCGATCCGCAGCACGTTATGCCCGACGTAGTCGGCCACATACATCTGCCCGGCAGCATCGAAGCGAATGCCATTGCCAATGCTCCTGCCATCAAGCTTGACGAAGACCTCTCCCTTGCCGTCAGGCGCGATGCGGCCGATAGTTCCTTGCTCGGCGAAGTTCACCGCGTAGATGTTGCCCGCCGCATCGCAGGCTGGGCCTTCGATGCCCGCCGTGAACTCGCCCGGCTTGGTGAGCGCCGTTGCTTGAAACAGCTTCTCGTTGGGGTCGGCAGCGAGAATAGCAAGTACGAGGAGCAATGACATGAACCAACTCCCAAGGCAAATCCAGAAATGAGAATAGGGAATGCAGAATGTAACTCGTGCCGACTCATTCTGCGCTCTTCGTTCTACATTCTGCCTTTACTTCAAACTCACACTCATCAAAAACTCGGCGTTGGTTTTGGTCTTCGCCAGCTTGGTGACCAGCATTTCCATGGCGTCGGGCGGGTTCTGGTCGGCGAGCGCGCGGCGCATCATGCTGACGCGCTTGTGCTCGTCGGCATTCATCAAGATTTCTTCGCGGCGGGTGCCGCTCTTGTTGATATCAATGGCGGGCCAGATACGCTTGTCGACCAGCTTGCGGTCGAGATGAATTTCGAGATTGCCCGTTCCCTTGAACTCTTCGAAGATCACATCGTCCATCTTGCTGCCGGTATCGACGAGCGCCGTGGCCAGAATCGTGAGCGAGCCACCCTCTTCCACCTTACGGGCGGAACCGAAAAATCGCTTGGGTTGTTGCAACGCATTGGCATCGAGACCGCCGGTAAGCAGCTTGCCCGACTGCGGGCATTCGCTATTCCAGGCGCGAGCGAGACGGGTGATCGAATCGAGGAAGATGATTACATCGACTCCGCACTCGACGAGTCGCTTGGCTTTTTCGAGTACCATGTGCGCTACTTGCACGTGCCGGGAACTCGCTTCATCGAAGGTGCTGCTGACGACTTCGCAATTGCGGCCTTTCACTTGCCGCTCCATATCCGTGACTTCTTCCGGCCGCTCATCCACTAGCAGCATCATCACGTAGGCATCAGGGAAATTCTTCAGCGCGGCCTTGGCCATTTTCTGCATCAAGATTGTCTTGCCCGCGCGCGGCGGGCTGACGATCAAGCCGCGCTGACCAAAGCCAATCGGCGTGACCAGGTCGATGACGCGCGTGCAGACATCTTCTGGGTCGTGCTCCATGACAATTCGTGTGTCTGGATGGAGCGGCGTGAGATCGTCGAATGTCACGCGGCCGGAAGCCAGGCTCGGATCTTGAAAATTGATCGCTTCCACCCGCAGCAGGGCGAAGTAGCGCTCGTTTTCTTTGGGCGGGCGAATCTGCCCGGCGACGGTAGAGCCCGTCTTTAGACCAAAGCGGCGAATCTGGCTCGGCGATACGTAGATATCGTCGGGGCATGATAGGTAGTGATAGTCGGGACTGCGGAGAAAGCCAAAACCGTCGGGCAGAATCTCAAGCGTCCCTTCGCCGTACATCAAGCCGCTTTGTTTGACTCGTTCTTTAAGGATGCGAAAGATCAAGTCTTGGCGGCGAACGCCGGCGACCTCTTCTAGCTTTTCTTTGCGAGCTTCTTCCATCAGCTCGCCCATGGTCAGCTTTTGCAAATCGGCGATTTGAAAGCCACTCTTCTTCAGCTCTTCGTACCGCTCTTCGGTGCCCGCTTCTTCGCGGTGATGGGCCATCAAGTCGGCCAGCTCTTCGGCCAGCGATAGCGGCTCACCCTCTTGCTCGATCTCGCGCAAGCGTTGCACGTGCTTGGGCAAATTGGGATTCGGTGGATTCGTGTTGCCGTTGTCGCTGGCGGGACGCGCTGAGCGGGAATCTCGATCGCCGCGGCGAAAGTTCTTGAACGTAGCCATACTGGAGCTCCTGATGAGCTAAGCGGAGACGGTGCTTGTTGCGCGCGAACGGCGCTGGGGCGGGATGCGAATCGATCCTTGTGAATGCCACAGGGGACTGCCAACCGGAATGAACACCCGGCGGCGGGCTCTGGCATCCTGTTCTGCAAACTGGTCGCAGGCAGCGGGGAAAGGAGCCTGCGTTGTTCCGAAAACGTGATAAGGCTGGGCGGGAGCAATAGGCCGAAAGGCACGGGCGTAGGATAAGGACGCCCGCACGACAAAACCAGCACTACGGTTCCGCCGCTTCAGCAAAGGCGGACCACAACATTATGTTCCCTGGCCGAAGCCGGGGAAAGGGCTGAAAGGAAAAATGTGAATAACTGCTATCAACGACCCGGCTGTTCGGAGCGTTCCCGGCTGGCAGTCGACGTTTCCTGTCACTCGACACTTGGCGTTTTACAGGGCAGTTGATCGATCAATCTTCAGTCATGGGTACCTCTGGGTTGTCTGTCTTTCGGCTCTGTTTTGATAACCTTTTGCGCGAAAAAATTGGATTTTGTCATCGCCCGAAAGCCTTGTCGTGTCAGCGTTTCCATGAAATATAACCGCGAATCGCACGTTTTTCTGATAACCGTCTGATAACCACTTTTCGAAGCAGCGTTTTGCATAAGCGACTGATGATTTGATTTCGCGTTGATTAAAAATTGTTCGTTAGTTGGTGTGGATATTTTCCCCGGCCCCTGATTCTTTGTCAAATAAATCTAGTCGATTTTTCGCGTCGGCGCTGTCAAGTTAGAAGTGTCCGCTGGCAGAATTCGGAGAAGATTTCGTCGGGGGTTTGATAGTTTAAGCGTTTGCGTGGTCGTTGGTTCAATAACCGCTGCACCTCGGCCAGCTTGCGCCGATTCAGGCCACGCAGGTCGGTGCCTTTGGGGAAGAACTCGCGGACCAGGCGGTTGAAATGCTCGTTGCTACCACGTTGCCAAGGGCAGCGTGGAGTGGCGAAATAAATGTCGAGTGACAGACTCGACATCAGCTCTTGGTAACCGGCGAATTCGGAGCCATTGTCGAATGTCAGCGAGTGCCGAGCCTCGGGTGGAAGCGTGCCTAAGCGCCGTTTTATCGCGTTGTTCACCGTGGGAGCACAGCGGTTCTCCACTGGGAGCAGCAAGGCGAAGCCGGTTTTCCGTTCGACGAGGCTGACCAGCGAGGCCCGCCCGCCACGGCCGACGATCGTGTCTCCCTCCCAGTCGCCGATTCGCTCGCGTAGGTTGATGATCTCGGGCCGCCCGGCGATCTCGCGCGCCGGTGACTTGACCTGCCGCGCACGAGGTTTGCGGCGTTTGTGGTTTCGCAACATTCGCCGCCAAAGGTAACCGAAATCGTCGGTGTCGATCCAGCGGTAGATCGTTTGACTGGAGCAGCGACGCTGCGGTTCGCACGGGAATTGCCGCTTCAAACGACCGGCGATTTGATCGGGTGACCAGCGCTTACGGAGCCCTGCCGTGACGACTGCCACCAACTCGGGTCGGCGTAACTTGCGGCACTTCTGTCGAGCCTGGCAACGCCGCTGTTCGGACAAGCGTTGCGCTTCGCACGCAGAGTAGCCGCCATAACGCGAGTTGCGTTTGAGCTCGGCTCGGATCGTTCGCACGTCACGACCCAAGCAGCTTGCCATCTCTTGCTGCGTGGCGCGCATGGCCACCAGCTGCGCTAGGACCTGCCGCTCGACCAACGTAAAATGCCGATAGGTTTGTCGCTCTTCCATCGCCGGGACTCCGTTTGAAGAGTGGTTGAACTAACCTCATTCAAACTCCCCGGCGGTGGATCTTCACGCAAATTCCGCCCGTGATAGCGGACACTTCAAGTGTGGCAGCGCCGTCGATTTTTCGCTATGCCGGGGTCATGGCCAGCAACCCATCTTTGGCCGCAGCCGAGATCGCGACCACCGCGGGATGCGTCAACTTGCGCTGGAGAGTGATCGCATAGAAGTGAAGTTGCAGATCTTCGAGTTGGCCCACGACCTCCACATCGAACTGTCGTTTCACATCGGGGACCACGGCTGTGGGAACCGGAAAGACGCCGGCGCCTCCGTGCCCAAAAACCTGCAGCAGGGCGCTGTCATTAATTTCGGCGATTACGCGCGGCGATAGGCCGGTGTCGTCCAGCCAGCGATCGATCAGGCGACGCAGTTCCGTATTGGCGGCCGGCATCAGCATCGGCGCGCCGTCCATCGATTGCGGAAACCTCTTCTGCAGCCGACTTGCAAGCTCGCGAGAAGCACACATCGTAATCCCGCAACTTCCCAGCGGATGGCTGTAGGTGCGTACTCGTTTGTTGGACGGAACGGGCGAGTCGGAAAGAATGACGTCGTACTTATGCCGCATCAAGTCCGCGATGAGATTATCGAGCGGTGCTTCGTGACAAACGATCTGCAATGGCTGCGGAAAATGCAGGATCGGTTCCAGCAAGTGATAGGTAATCAACTTCGGCAAGATCATAGGAATGCCGACGTGCAGGCGCAGCGCGCGCTTTGAGGGAACACCCCGCAGAGTTCCCAGCATCTCTCGACCGACGGCAAACATGTCTTCGGCGTACTCAAAAACCGTCTTACCCACCTCGGTCAATTCCAGATCCCTTCCCGCCCGGCTGAACAGTTCGTGCCCGAGCGACTTTTCCAGTTTGCGGATCTGGGTACTAATCGTCGGTTGCGTCAGATGCAAACGCTCGCAGGCAGCGGTGATGCCGCCATGCCGCACGACCATCCAGAAGTAGAACAGGTGCAAGAAATTAAGGTCTTGTAGCTTCTCGGTCATGCGTGGGTGTGCTCCTGTGGCAGGGGACTCAGCGTTGTGGAGAGGAGCGAGGCAGGTTGGGTACACGATCGTGCGGCAGAGTATTCAAAAAACCGTTCGCGATGGTTGGCGAGACCTATTTTTGAATTCGCACCAATGCATCTCATAGGATTCCATCGATACTTAGAAATTTTCAATGGATGTTGCGGCAAATGCGAAGTTGTCGATGGACGATCATCTCCCTAAAGTTACGGAAATGTAATCCAGTGCAAGAATGGGTCAACTGCGACAAAATGTCGCAAGCCCTTGCAGCTGAAGAGATTCGGGGTTGAAGCAAACGCCTTGCCAAACTCGCTAATTCCGCTCGGAGGGACGATGCTAAGTAGTCTGCTGCTGTACCTCGGCGGAGCGAAGTCGGCCAGCGAGATCATCTCGCTCGGGGTCGACTTAGCCACACGTCACGGCGCGCGAATTCGCGGTCTCACCCTCCTCGATACTCGGCGTTTTACGGAATTGGCCACGACTTGCGAATCGGCCGCCTATTGCACTGCCGAGTCGGGCCGACTTAGCCGCGTCGATCGCACCCACGATGACATCCGGCTGAAATTATCAACCGACTGCCTGAAGGCCGGCATCAATTTCGACGTGCGGCGGCTGAGAGGGGACCCGTTTGAGGTACTGCCCCGCGAGTGCCAATTTCACGATCTGGTAATCACTGGTTTTCAGCCCAGTCATGATTGGGCTTTTGAGCAAGGACTGACTGCTTCCGAGGTAACGAATCTGATCTGGCATGGCGTGCAACCACTGCTGGTCTTACGCAGCCCCCCGCAGTTGATTCGGCGCGTCTTGTTGGTGACGGACGGCATGCCGGCAGCAGCCAAAGCGATTCGCCAGTACCTCTCTCAAGAGCTCTTTCCCACTGCCGACCATCGTTTACTGGCAATTGGCGAAACCGATCATCAAGCGAAAGAACTCCTCCGCGAATTAGCCGAGTACGGTCGAGGTCAAAAAAAACCTCGCTTCGAAAGTGGCTGGTTGCGCGGTTCCGTCCGTTCCTCTCTCCTCGCCTATGCCGAAAAGTGGCAAGCCGATCTGGTCGTTACAGGGATTGCCAGGCGTAATCCCGTACTCCGCACCCTGCAGACGGAAATGACCGAGCAGATCTTGCGCAAGACCTCGATGGGCTTGTATGTCATGGGTTGAGTTCGCCGCGCACGCACAAGCATTCACGCAGCAGAGATGAACACGCTCGCAAGGGATAAGGTGGTTATGATGCGACAAGATTTTTGGTCGGAAGTATTTCGCTTAAATGGTTCGGTGTCGCCGCAAATCGCCGTGCGCGTCTTCATCTTCTGCGTGATCGGAATGGCGGTACACACCTTCGTGGAGTGGACCAAGATTGAAACCGGCTTGGCCGTTGCGCCGTACGAAATCGTCGGCGTCGTGCTCGCGCTGATCTTGGTCACGCGGACCAATGCGGGCTACGACCGCTGGTACGAAGCCCGCAAGCTCTGGGGCGGCATCGTCAATCAGACTCGCAACCTGGCGACGATCGGGGCCGTGTATGGCCCGCAAGATCGCCACTGGCAGGAAGAATTCAGCCGCTGGACCGCTGCGTTCGCCCATGCCTGCCGTCATAGCCTGCGCGGCGAAACCGACTATCAGGATCTCGAACGGCTCCTGGGCAAGCAACAGACAGCGCTGCTGGCTGCCGCACCGCATGCACCCATGTATGTCGCCGGTAGGCTGGCGCAGTTGCTGGGCAGCGCCGTTCGCGATGGCCACCTCGATCGCTTTGCCTTCATGCAAGCCGAGCACGAGCGTGCGACCTTGATCGACCATATTGGTGCCTGCGAACGCATCCTCAAGACTCCTCTTGCGAAAGTCTTTTCGATCAAGATTCGTCGCTTTTTGTTCGTCTACCTGGTTGCGCTACCCATCGCCATTGTCGACAAGACGGGCATCATGACTCCCATCATTGTGCTCATCGTGGCCTATCCGCTGTTGTCGCTCGATCAGATTGGCATCGAGTTGCAGAATCCCTTCGCGCTCGATCGCCTCAGTCATTTGCCGCTCGATGAAATCTCGGCTAACATCGAACGCAATGTGTTCGAAAGCCAGCGTTATTTACTCGCGAGTGAACCTGCTTCACGACAGGAGCGTCCTGGTGAAAGCCGTCTGGTGAGAATGGTGACCAATTCTACCGACGACCGCCGCGGTGGTGCCTTCACTGGCGCTTCCACCGAGTCGCATCTGTAGCCCCTTCAGGTCCGCGCGGTCGGCGGTTGAGGATCTATGTACGTCCCGCCATCGTTCGCAGTAAGTGACCCGGCCCGCCTTGCGCAGTTTATGGCCGACCACAGCTTTGCGGTCGTCTGCACGCAGCACGAGGGCGTTCCGTTCGCCAGTCACGTTCCGCTGCTGTATCAGCCCGATGCTGCGTCATACGGCACGCTATGTGGGCACTTCGCCCGAGCCAATCCCCAGTGGAAAGCCGCAGTTGGTGAATCCAATGGTATCCCTGTGCTGGCGATCTTCAGCGGGCCGCACACGTACATTTCGCCCACTTGGTATGCCGAGCCGAATACGGTGCCCACGTGGAACTACGTTGCCGTGCATGCCACCGGCCGCTTGCGTCTGATTGAAGACCCAAACTGCTTGCTTGAGCTGATTCGCCAAACGGTGAACGTCTACGAGGCTCCTCAGCCGCAGCCTTGGCGACTTGAAGCCCAAAACACGGCCTTCGTCGACAAGCTGCTTGGCGGGATCGTCGGCTTCGAGATCACCATCGACCAACTCGAAGGGAAGTGGAAGCTCAATCAGAACCACCCCGCGGAACGTCGTGAGCGCGTGATTGAAGTCCTCGCCAATTCGCCGCGTCACGATGATCAGCAGGTAGCGGCATTGATGCGTGAAGTATGAACGAACGGATGCTAACGAAGCTGTTTTGCGACTACATGATTTCGAAATACCGAGATGCGTTTAATCTCTGGTTCGATACCTGCGATACTCGCGGTAAGAAGCAGGTCAAGTCGATTGATGAAGCTCTGTTGACGGATGGTTCTCGCTTTTTGGACGTCAGTTGTCGTGCTCAAGCCGGCAGCCACTCGCAGCGCATCGCGGTAGTGTTCGGCGAGCAAACGGTGTATGTGAACGCCATCTGGTATGGCCACCCGGGAAGTTTTATTTCCGAAAAGCTCGTGCGAATCGCAAGCGAGTCGGCGAATCTTTTTCAGACGCTCAACTTCGAGCACGCGGCCCTACCGCTTGTTTCACGACTCTCCCTGGAGATTACCGGCGATCACGAGGAGAGCGAGAACGAATGGATCGAGTCAATCGCCAACGAACTTCAAGCAAAGTTTGACCAGATTCCGCCGTGGCGCGACGAAGCCAAAACCGAGTCTACTCAGTCGACAGAAGGTGCAACGAAGTTCCTGCAGTTGATGTTTCCTGAGCCAGTTCTGGAGAGCAGGATAATCGAAGCGTTCTCCGCTTACGGGCAGAACGTCTCGGAGTTTCGCACATCGAATTATTTCCACGTGAAGGGAACGCCGCGTTTTAAAGCCGAATCAAAGATGTGCGGCTTCTATTTGCAATCGAGACGTTTCTGATCGGGGCTGTCGTGTGGGGGAAGTCCATGCGTTTTCATCAACGGATTGTCTTCATTGATCCAGAACTCATCGGGTAATGGATCGTCGAAATCGGGCGCCATCTGGAATGCTCCCGGGTGCAGATCGAGAGTTCGAGGCAGCAATGGAGCGAGCTTCGCACAGGCTCTTCCGTCGGCGATGAGGTAAATCTCATCACCATTTGCCATAGCCTTCAAAGCCTCGTCAAATCGACGAGGCAGCTCGTGAACGTCGATGTCGATACGCATGGATCATTTCCCTGACGTCTGCAACCATCGATCGCAAACGCCCTTACTTAATCAGCTTCTTCAATTCCGTCTCGATCTCGCTCGCGTGGATGTTGCGATTGATCACGCGACCGTTGCGATCGATGAGCAGCATGGTCGGCAGCGAGAGAATGCCCATTTCGTTGGCCACGCGACTTTCGAGACCACCTTCGTCGTAGACGTGAGCCCAGCTGAGCTTCTTGGTCGTCACGAAGTTCTTCGCTGTGTTCAGGTCGCTATCGAGGTTCACCCCAACCGGTGCGAATTCTTTTGAGTAGCGATTGAGCATCGTGGAAATCAGAGCCATGTCCTGTTTGCAAGGTTCGCACCAGGTGGCCCAGTAATGAACCAGCACGACTTTGCCACGATAGGCACTCAGGTCGAACTTGCGGCCGTCGACCAGGTTCCCTTGCAGCGACATCGGCTGACCGACCGATTCCAGCCGGCGTTTGGCTCCCGCGGCCTTCTTCGCCAGATCGGTTGTGCCGAAGTCCTTGACGATTCGGCCAAACCACTCCAGGGCTTTCTCTTCCTTGCCCGAGAATTCGTAGCCAATGGCCAGTTGCAGCATCGCCTCGGCCGCATCAGGGCTCGTCGAATACTGGCTGATGAACGCTTCGAGATTGTTCATCCAAGCGGTGTTGATCTTTTCGAAGTCGGGCTCTTTTTCCTGCAGGCTCAGGTTGTATTCCGCGCTCATTTGGCGGAACTCCACGAACGGAACATGCTCGCGAAGCTTCGGATCGGCTTTAATAGTCTCAAGCAAGGTCGCCAGCCGGCGAACCCCATCGGGGTAGGCCCGCGATTGCACCGCTGCCGACACGGTCTCGGCGTATTGGCGGATCCAGATGGATCGATCCTCGCCGCTCGTGGCTTTGATCAGTTGGTCAAGCACATCGCAACGACTGCTATTCAGCTTGGTCACTTGGGCGGCCGAAGTTGCTTCGGCGAGCGCTTTGTCGATCTTGGTCAGCTGATCCATCTGCTTCTGCACTTCGGGACTGACGCTTCGATTTTCGGTTCCTTCTTCCGAACCGGTCCGCGCGATGGGCTCTGCCTGGAAGAAATACCCGGCCACAGTCGAAGCATTCGGATCGGACAAAAGGTTCTTCGGCAGGTCGATCAATCGCCAGCGGTCGCCAACCCGAACAATCGACCCCACAATGAGTTGCGACGTTTTGTCTTTGCCATTCTGAACGATGGCTGTGACGTTGTCGTAGATCACCAGATCCTTGGTGGAACCTTCCGTACCAGCGGTGAAGACACCCGGTTTGCTCGCGCCGAACGAGATCCATTCGGACGATTTGCCGACCATGGTCTGCTTGCGGGCCACTTCACCAAACTTCTCGGCTGCTTCCGCAATTTTCGCCTTGATGTCGGCGACTTTATCGGTCCCCAGACCAAGCGTTTGCAGTTCTTCGCCGGTCAGCAGCAGACGCTGAAAGCGGGCAGCGTCGCCATCGCGGAGCGCCGCGACGAGTTCTTCGGTTACTTCTTCGGGCGAAATATTTTTCCAGGCATCGATCCGGCCGTCTTCGTTTTCGTCGGTTCCCCAGCGAATTCCGGCTGTTCCGAGCCAGCGATATTGGTCCGCTTTGTTGTTGTAATTCGCGTCGATATCGCGATAGATTTCGATCCCATTCGCGAAATAGCACCATTGGTCGACCTTGTTGTCGCCATTGGTGTCGAGGAACCGTCGCAGCAACTGTCCACCGGCGTCACGCACGACCCACCCCGTAATGCCGCCAACGGTTTCGACGTCAACTTTGCACTTAGCCAGGTCCTGCTTTTCGGGCGTATCGAAGTTGATTCCAGGCTGGACCGGCACCAGCCGCAGTGCATCGGCGGCGGAAGGCGATTCGGCCGAAGCTTGGCCGAGAAAACAAACAGGCGCTGCCAAACCAGCCAAAAATGCCCGACGCAGTGCTCGCAACATGGCTTCCGTTCCTTCCGTGAGTGGACTGCGAGCTGGTGGCCCAAGGGGCCCGCGAACCCGCATCCATGCAAATGTGTCGAATTCGTGAGGTCGATTTCGAGAAATCTTGTCGTTCGTGACTCTGATCTTTTTCGGCGGCTCGGCCGCGGCGGAATCAGCGTGAGTGGCAAGATTTTCGGATTGTACCGGTGGGGAAGGATGTTTTTCCAACATTTTTTCGCTGGTTTCTCAACTTCCGCGACCTCTTCGCCGATAATTTCGGTTCTCAGCACAAGGCTGTGCTGAGGCTTATCTGGCAGGGACGCGCTAGGTTTCGCCGAGGATTTTCAGTGGTGAGCCCCGTTTGACAAGCCTGCCGGCTTGTTTACAATTCGAGGTTTCCCGCTGGAAACAGCCGGTCAAATGCGCGGCTAGCTCAGTTGGTTAGAGCGCGTCGCTGATAACGACGAGGTCACAAGTTCGAATCTTGTGCCGCGCACTTGAAAGCCGGGGACGTAGCTCAATTGGGAGAGCACTGCCTTTGCAAGGCAGGGGTTGAGGGTTCGATCCCCTTCGTCTCCACTGGTTTTGTTGAAGTTGATGGATTGATTTGGTTCTGCAGTGCAAAGGACGGCTTCGAAAAAGAAATCTGAGACGAAACGCAAAACACCCCTTGCCCGCCGTTTCAGAATTCCTATAGTAGAAACCGTCGAAGGAATTACTGCTCTCCGCTTACTCGCGGGACGCTTCCTTTCGGGAAGCGAAGTTCCAGTCGGTTAGAAAAGTAGCAGTGATTTTTTGTCGGTGGTGTTGACGAGGGTGGCCAAGAGTTGTAAATTCGCTCTTTCCCACTTTGGTTAACCCCAAGTGAAAAACGAAGGTTGATCGCGAGAAGTTGCTTCGAAAACGAGCCACTTCTCCTGGTCAACAGGCAGGCTTGAGTTTGTGGTTTCGGCCACCTCCACCTGGTTAGATCTTTGACAATTTGGTTGTTGGGTAGATGGCATCTTCATGTGAGTGTCGTCTTGGTTAGGCTCGAAAGGGCTTGGCCAACACGGAATGCTCACGATGAAACTCTTAAGCGTATGCCAAATCGGGCGAAAGCCTGGTTTGGTGAGATGAAATAGAGCTATCGTTACTAGAAAACGCTGGATGTACCGGCCCCACGTTTCACAACGTGCGGTTGGGTACCAAAAGCGTAGCTGCCTCAATCCAGAATGCTCTACTAATCAAATCGCGGTGGTCGAAAGGCTGTTGCGGTAGTAGTTGGTGGAGAGTTTTGAATAATTGTGGTCAAGCTACTAAGGGCACATGGGGGATGTCTTGGCGTCAGAAGGCGATGACGGGCGTGGAAGACTGCGAAAATTTTGGGGTAGCTGTCAAACAAGCGTTGATCCCGAAGTTCCCTAATTAGTTAGCACTGAATCCATAGGTGCTAACGGCCAACCCGGAGAACTGAAACATCTCATTACCCGGTGGAAAAGAAGGAAAAATCGATTTCGTAAGTAGCGGCGAGCGAAAGCGAAAGAGCCCAAACCGCGTAGGTTTTCCTATGCGGGGTTGTAGGGTCCTTCACATGAGAGTTACAAAATCAGTGAATAGCAGAATGGTCAAGGAAAAGCCAGCCACAGAGGGTGACAGCCCCGTAAGCGGCATTCAACTGATCTCTCGAAGGATACCTGAGTAAGCTGGGTCACGTGAAACCCCGGCTGAATCTACGGGGACCATCCCGTAAGGCTAAATACTCTCTGACGACCGATAGCAAACTCAGTAGGGCGACTGAAAGATGAGAAGAACCCCGTCGAGGGGAGGAATGTGAACCTGAAACCATGTGCTTACAAGCTGTCGGAGTACTATGCCCTTCGGGGAATGTATGACGGCGTGCCTTTTGCATAATGATCCGGCGAGTTACCGTCAGCGGCTTGGTTAAGGCCTTACGGGCCGAAGCCTTAGGGAAACCGAGTCTGAATAGGGCGACAATTGGTCGCTGGTGGTAGACCCGAAACTGCGTGAACTACCCATGGGCAGGATGAAGCGCGGGTTAAACTGCGTGGAGGTCCGAACTCGTCTGGGTTGAAAACCGGTGGGATGACCTGTGGGGAGGAGTGAAAGTCTAATCAAACGCAGAGATAGCTGGTTCTCACCGAAATATATTGAGGTATAGCCTCGAGGCACTACATTGTGGGGGTAGAGAGACTGAATTGGTATGGGGGTCATTCCCGACTACCCGGCCGAGCCAAACTCCGAATACCATAATGACTATCTCGGGAGACAGACGGCGAGGGATAAGCTTCGTCGTCGAGAGGGAAACAACCCAGACCATCAGCTAAGGTCCCAAATTAATACTTAGTCACTAAGGAAGTGACGTTACTGTGACAGCCAGGATGTTGGCTTAGAAGCAGCCACCATTTAAAAAGTGCGTAACAGCTTACTGGTCGAGTAATGTCGCGCCGATAATGAACGGGAGTAAGTATTAAACCGAAGCTATGGAATCGAAAGATTGGTAGGTGAGCGCTGTACAGCAGATACAAGCCGCACGGTAACGAGCGGTGCCGGGCTGTACAGGTGATTATGCCGGAATGAGTAACGATAAAACAGGTGAGAATCCTGTTCGCCGAAAGCCTAAGGTTTCCTGGGGAAGGGAAATCCGCCCAGGGTTAGCCGGTACCTTAGTCGAGGCCGAAAGGCGTAGACGATGGATAGCAGGTCAACATTCCTGCGCTGCTAATGTGAACTGATGGAGGGACGGCGTCTGAATAGTGAGCGGTACGACTAGAAATGTCCGTGGACTACTTTGAGGTGTGGGATAGGCAAATCCGCCCACATAAGCCAAGGGGTAGGCCCGAGAGCGTTTATGTTCTCGAAGTCACTTGCAGGGCGTCCAAGAAAATCTTCTAAGGGTTAAAGCATTAGTAACCGTACTAAAACTGACACAGGTAGGCGAGACGAGTAGTCTCAGGCGCTCGGGAGAACGGTGGTTAAGGAACTCTGCAAATTCACCCCGTAACTTCGGGATAAGGGGTGCCTCCTTTATTGGAGGCCACAGAAAATCGGCTCTAACAACTGTTTATCAAAAACACAGGACTCTGCCAACTCGTAAGAGGATGTATAGAGTCTGACGCCTGCCCGGTGCCAGAAGGTTAAGGAAGAGGGTTAGTCGCAAGACGAAGCTCGCAACCGAAGCCCTGGTAAACGGCGGCCGTAACTATGACGGTCCTAAGGTAGCGAAGTTCCTTGTCGGGTAAGTTCCGACCTGCATGAATGGCGTAATGATTGGAGCACTGTCTCAACCACCGACCCGGTGAAATTGTAGTCGTGGTGAAGATGCCACGTTCCCATGGTTAGACGGAAAGACCCCATGAACCTTTACTGTAGGCTGATATTGGGTTGAGGTACGTTTTGTGTAGGATAGGTGGGAGGCTGTGAACCGGTAGCGCCAGCTATCGGGGAGCCAACGTTGAAATACCACCCTGAATGTGCTTTAATTCTAACCCTGTCCCGTGAATCCGGGCAGGGAACAGTGTCAGTTGGGCAGTTTGACTGGGGCGGTCTCCTCCAAAAAAGTAACGGAGGAGTCCAAAGGTACCCTCAGCCTGGTTGGCAATCAGGCGCCGAGCGCAAAGGTAGAAGGGTGCTTAACTGCGAGACTTATCAGTCGAGCAGATACGAAAGTAGGGCTTAGTGATCCGGTGATTCCGTATGGAAGGGTCATCGCTCATCAGATAAAAGGTACTCTGGGGATAACAGGCTGATCGCTACCGAGCGTCCACAGCGGCGTAGCGGTTTGGCACCTCGATGTCGGCTCATCACATCCTGGGGGTGAAGAAGCTCCCAAGGGTTTGGCTGTTCGCCAATGAAAGTGGTACGTGAGCTGGGTTCAGACCGTCGTGAGACAGGTCGGTCCCTATCTGCCATGGGCGTACGAAATTTGAGGAGGATCTTCTTTAGTACGAGAGGATTTAGAAGGACGCACCTCTGGTGTACCAGTTGTCACGCTAGTGGCACGGCTGGATAGCTAAGTGCGGAAAGGATAAACGCTGAAAGCATCTAAGCGTGAAGCCCTCTCCAAGATTAGATTTCGTAGGCTTTGCCGAAAGTCCCCTCGAAGATGACGAGGTTGATAGGCCAGATGTGTACGCGTAGTAATATGCTTAGCTAACTGGTACTAATGGACGAACGCTTGGCCACATTTATTCACAATTCTCCTGAGGCAGCTGAAGTATGATAGCTTCTGAAGCTTCTCAGGCTAAGATTGGGCAAAAATCAAGTCTGCGGACTTGAACTAACCTGGTGCCATTTACCCAACAACCTTAATGTATAGGGTGCGGCAGTCTTTACCGGCTGCCGTATCATTCCCGGTGACTACATCCGAAAGGCCACACCTGTTCCCATCCCGAACACAGTAGTTAAGCTTTCGGAGCCGATGATAGTGCAACAAACGCGAAAGTAGGTATCGCCGGGGTTTTTTGCTAGTAAGGAGTTTGAGTTTACTCAGCTCTTCGAAATATGGACCCCTTGTGAGGCAACTCACAAGGGGTTTTTTCGTGTCTATGCTGAATCCACAGTCATCTTCCGATCTCGCCACGATTGCCAAGAGCGTCGGCGTGTATTGGTGCGAGCAACTTCCGGCGGCTGTCGATGCAGGCCGCGATGTTGGTCTCATTCTCGATTGCGGGCTGGCTGCACTTGCCCAGGCTAATCTTTGGGGACCTGCGAATCGCGAGATCTCATTCTTGATGTGGCAGCACGCCGGCGAGATTCTTCAGCCTGGCTGGCTGCAATTGCGCGCGCGAGAAAAGCCGCGAGGTTATGCGGGCGACCACGAAATGCTGGGTGCTATTTATCAGCAGCGCGTAACCTCTGATCCACTCGGTTCGGCCTTTGATCGGTACTTTCTTCGCCAGGCGGCACCCCAAGCAGTTCGCAATCGAATGCAGCTAGTGCGCGATCGAATCGTCGCATTCTTCAACCAAGATATTCGTCCCAAAAAAGTGGTCGTCATCGGCAGTGGGGCGGCACTCGAGATTGCCGATGCGTTGCAGCTCGTGGCAGCGGAACAGAAAGCCGGCGGCCAGATCTGTTTGCTCGATCTTGATCCAGTTGCGATTTCCCTGGCTCAACAGAATTTGCAGCCTCACTTGGGCAACATCGAATTGTCAGCCGAGGCTGAGAATCTAGTTCGGCTCCCCAAAAAATCGACCAGGGTGGCGGCAATGGGTAACGCAGATCTTGTGGTGTGCACAGGATTTTTCGATTACCTGGAGGACGACGCTGCGGTCGCCATGGTGAAAATGATTTGGAGCTGCCTGAATCCAGCCGGCGAAGCACTTATTTTCAATTTCGCGCCGTGGAATCCCAGCCGGGCCTTTATGGAATGGATCGGGAATTGGTATTTGCTGTATCGAACCCGCAGTGACCTGGCTCGATTGGCCATGACCGCAGAAATCTCAGCGCTTCATTTTCAGGTGTCCGCCGAAGCAACGGGCATCGATTTGCTGCTGACGCTGAAAAAGTCTGACTAACTGCCGCTGCTTCTCGGTCTGATCCGAAGAAAAAGTGGCCTGCGCATTCGCCGTTCGGCATAATGAGCGACAGCGAAATTGCCCCGCGTTGGAGCTTCGACATGTTTTCCCCCATCGATCGCCGCACCTGGCTGAAAAAAGCCGCCGCTTTTTCCCTGGCGACTGTGGCTTCGGTGCCAATCAGCGCTCAAGAGGCCCCCAAAAATGACTGTCCCGACTGCGGTGGCTTGGGATTTTTGCCCCTGAAGAACCGCCGGCCGTACTTTCATGTTGAAGGTCAGCCTGCTCCCAAGGCCGCAGATGCAGTTCCCCATCGGTTTTGCCCCAAGTGTCAGGCGAATCGCAATCAGCAGGAGTTGGTCGATGAGCAGACCGCCCGCCTGAAAACGGCTCGCGATTCCCATCAGAAGTGGGAAAAAGAGACAAATCTTCAGCTAACACGGGTCGAAACTCGCCACGTGGTCGTACACACGCAAATGCCATCGCCGGAATGCGTGAAAATGGCTCAGGGATTTGAGAATCTGGTCGGTCATCTGCAAAATTTGACCGGCAGCATGGAACTGACCTGCACGCGGCCGGAGTCCTACGAGCAAATGTGCTTCGTAGGCTCCGAACCCTACGAACATTTCCGCTCGGTAATGGAAAAACTGTATTCGTTGGAAGAACGCGGCCCGAGTTGGTCGGTCGGCCGCGGCCTGGTTGCCTTCGATCACACGCTGATGGCCTTTTTCTACGAAACACCCCAAACCATGAAGCTGAGACCACCCGTTCACGGAGTTTGTTTTATGGGTGGTCGCAAGCAGCTGAATGTCGCCACGAATTATCGCGCACCCCGGTGGCTCAGCGAGGGATTTGCCGAGTACTGCGAATTTGCGGCTTTGAAAAAGAATTTGTGGCGATCGGTCTATAATCAGAATGAGGGCCCGAAGCCCGGCGATTGGGTTTCGCAGTTGCGGGAACTGTTCGCCGCGAACCGGCTGCGTCCTTGGGTAGAGCAAACGATTCGGCAACTCGAAGATTGGGATGCTCGCGATTACCTGCAATCGTTTGGCATGGTGGCCTTTTTGCTGCAAACCGAGCCGAAGAAGTTTCTACGCTGCACTCGCCAGCTAAAGGCGGGCGTGGTGGCAGAAAAGGCCCTGGAAGAAGCGTACGAAACGTCGATCGCCAAGCTCGATACAGAGTTTGGCCGCTGGTTACAGGCTGGCGGTAGGTAAACAGAGAAAGTAACTCGCATGGCTGACCCGAAATCTGGCTCCACGAACAGTTCCGCTCCCGTTTATTCGGACGTGCTGCCCGCTCGCTCCGGGATGGTGAGCAATCTCGTCTCGGTTGCCGGCCTTGTGTTGGCTGGCATCTATCTGGCAAACCCCACTGCCGGCTTCATTGAGTTTCTACCCGACAACATTCCCGGCTTTGGAAACATCGACGAAGTGGTTGCCACGACGATCTTTCTCGCCTGTCTCAGTCGCCTGGGCATCAATATCATGCCGCGCGCACCGCTCCGCACCGAACGGAAAGACTAACTCGATGCTCCTTCGCTGGCTGGTGAACAATTACTTGCGAGATGCGGCCGAACAGGCCATTCGGCAACATGTGGGCGGCGCAATCTCCGGTCAACGACCGGCGGGGCAGGGTGCTTCAGCCAGCGATCCAGCGGAAGTGACTCCGGGAGAGGAGCTCCCGTGCGATCTTGCCTTGATTTTCGCCCTGGGAATGGAAGCGGGGCCTCTGGTCGATCAGTTGCAAGATGTCGTTTCCACCAAACGGCCCAAGCATGTTGAGCACGCCGGTTCATTGGCAGGAAAGTTGGCCGTGATTGCCGAAGCGGGCATCGGTCAGGAAGCAGCGGCAAGGGCGACCCGCGAAATGATTCGCGCTTACGAGCCCAAGTGGATTGTTTCGGCCGGCTTTGCGGGAGCTCTCAGCGATCAGCTTCACCGCGGTCACATACTGATGGCAAACTCGGTGGCGAACACCGCCGGCGAAGAACTGCAGATTGAACTGAAAATGCAACCGACCCCCAAGTTGCATGTAGGGCGTTTGCTCACGGTCGATGGCGTTCTCAAAACGACGGCCGAAAAGCGAGTTGCCGGCGAGCAACATCGCGCGCTGGCCTGCGATATGGAGACATTTGCTGTTGCCAAAGAATGCAGCTTGGCCGGCGTGCGATTCTTGTCGGTGCGGATCATCAGCGATGCGCTCGAAGATGAATTGCCCCGAGAGGTCGAGGCGCTGATGAACGAAAAAAATCTCGCCAAGCAGGCAGGCATCGCGCTGCAGGCAATCTTCAAGCGTCCCGGCACCGCGCTCGATCTTTGGAAGCTGCGCGACGAAGCGAATAAAGCCGCCGAACGCCTGGCGAAATTTCTGCTGAAGGTGATTCCGCAGTTGCCCGCGTGATATCAACTCGCCAATTGCACGAGGGGCAATGTTTGCCGCCGACGATTGGCAGCAACCGCGCGAGTTTCGTGATCGAGGTCCAGCAACTGATAATGCACGTTGCGTTGCCGCGGCGTAAACCCGAGTTCGCTGATCGAATCGCGAATCTGGTCGAGTGTCAGGAAGTGAACGGTGCCTGCTTCAGCGACGACGTTTTCTTCGATCATTAAACTGCCCATGTCATTCGCGCCGAAGAGCAGAGCCAGCTGACCAATCTTCAAGCCCTGCGTGACCCAACTCGACTGAATGCTAGGGAAGTTATCGAGGTAAAGTCGGCTGACGGCTTGGGTTTTCAAGTATTCGAACGAGCCGGCCGGCGGCACGTTGGCCATGTCGGTGTGGTCAGGCTGAAACGTCCAGCAGATGTACGCAGTGAAGCCGTGCGTTTCATCTTGTAGCTGGCGGAGCCGCTCGAGATGTTCGATTCGCTCGGCCAGGGTTTCGATATGGCCGAACATCATCGTGGCGCTACCGTGACCGCCCAGTTCGTGCCAAACTCGCATCACGTTCAGCCAGTCGTCGGTCATCACTTTGCCGCGCGTCATCGCCCCGCGCACGCGATCGACCAGGATCTCGCCACCACCACCCGGCAAGCTACCCAGGCCGGCATCCTTCAGCCGCTGAAGCACCGTTTTCAGCGGCAATTTGTTCACTTTGGTGAAGTGATGAATCTCGGGCGGGCTGAAGCCGTGGATGTTGATCGTGGGGTAGTTGCTGCGAATGTCGTGCAGCAGTTCTTCGTACCATTCCAGCTTGTAGTCGGGATGTAATCCGCCCTGCATCAAGATTTGATCGCCACCGAGTTCCACCGTCTCGCGAACTTTCTGCAGCAGTTCTTCACGAGGCAGCACGTACCCTTCCGGCGATTTGGGCCGACGATAGAACGCGCAAAAGTCGCAAACCGCCGTGCAGATGTTGGTGTAGTTGATGTTGCGGTCGATGTTGTAGGTGCGAATCGGCTCGGGATGCAACCGCCGCGTGACGGCATCGGCAGCGCGGCCGATGGCAGCGAGGTCGTTCGATTGCAACAGCGTCAGGCCTTCGTCGGAAGTGAGACGTTCGCCAGCAACCGCTTTGCTGAGAATGGTGTTGATCATGTTGGAGTTCCGCCTTCAGGCGGTGCCCTTATCAATTCGAGTCACGCCGGCTAAAGCCGGAACTCCAACTTCGGCGGGAGCCAGGCCCAGGCGGATGGCGTATTCGTGGAACTTGCGCAAACCGCTCAGTTCACGGTCGTGAAGGTAAAAATGTAAGTTGTCGCGCAGATAGACAAGACATTGTTCGTAACTGAGGCCATACCGCGGAGCTTCGGCGGCGGCGATCTGCGGCAAATGTGCCAGACCCTGATCGCGGGCCAGAGACAATCGCGCGGCCAGATCGGTGGTGTCGATGCCGGGTCGCGCGACCCACATCGCAAACACAAAGGGGAGTTCCGCCCACCGACACCAGACATCGCCTAGGTCCCAGATCTCGGCATACTCGCCCAGGGCAGTTACCTCGCTCCGCGAGATGCTTTCATCTCGCGGAGCGAGATGACTACCCTGTCGGGGCGGATGCATGGCCCGATCGCCAATGACCAGGATGCCATCAGCGGGCGATTCTTCCCAGGGCGAACCAATGGGTAGTGGCAATAGCGCGGGCGTTACGCCGTGGCGTTCTTTCAGCAGGATCTGAACAAGTGCGGCGCTGGTGCGGGAACCTTCGTCGAGGGCCAAGGTCTTGATTTGCGAAACAGGAACTCGCGAAAACAGCTTCACGCTGAAGACTGGTCCGCGGCAGCCGATGCAGGCATCGGAAATGATCGTGTAGCTGGGGTTTTGAAAGAACTCAATCGAAGGAATCAGGGCGACATCGAGCTCGCCGCGACCCAGGCGATCGGCCAGTCGGCTGGGAAGATCGAAGACCAGCTCGAAGTCGCGTTCGCGCGTAGGCAAGCCATAGACCAACGGCTTGGTATTCAGATAGGAAACAGCTCCGACCTTCATCGCGTCCATCCTTCGCAGTCAAATCACTCGCAGCAGCCCTCGATTATACGAGGGCTCGCAAATGCTCGAAAGGTAAGCCCGCAGCGGGCTTTCTCAGAGAGTTAACTGCAAAGGCAGCAAATGGTTAACCGAGCCGCTGGCGACCGTTGAATCGAATAAAAGGGCCCGCTAGCTTTAAGGTCACAATCTGTGACCTTAGAAAAATGCTAGTCGCCAGAGAACTGACTAACGCTTCCCCTAGCCCCCAGATCCTAGCCCCCAGCCCTTCCACCCTACAACCATTCTTTGATGGGCTTGCCTTCGAGCAGGCGAATCGGGCGGCCGTCGGGAGCGTTGACCATCAGATCGGCGGGGATGCCGACTTTTTGATAGATGGTGTTGACGATGTCTTCGCTCAGGTACTCGTCCTTGGTGACAAAGCCACCTTCGTCGTCGGTCTGGCCGAGCACATGACCGCCGGGAACACCGCCGCCAGCCATCATGGCAAATCCCGAAGAGGCCCAGTGATCGCGTCCGCTGGCGGAGTTGATCTTGGGAGTGCGACCGAAGTCGGTGAGCCACACGACCAGGGTGTTGTCAAGCATGCCTCGCTGTTCGAGATCGATGACGAGTTGCGGCAGCCCTTGATCGACGGGCGGAATGCGGCTGTTCTTCAGCGTTTTGAAGTTGTTGGCGTGCGTGTCCCAGCCACCGTCGGTGACCGTGACAAAGCGAACACCAGCTTCGATCAGGCGGCGGGCCAGCAGCAATCCTTGGCCGAATTTGTTGCGACCGTAGGCATCGCGTAGTTTGCCGTCTTCTTTGTCGATGGCGAAGGCACCCTTGGTTTCGGGCGCGGTGATCATGTTGAGCGCCGTTTTGTAGTGTTCGTCGAGCGCGTCGTAAGCGGCTGGCTGAATGTCAGCCTGACGTTGCAATTGATCGACGGCGGAAAGCATCTTGCGGCGACGATCGATCCGCTCACTGGTGACGCCAGCAGGGGGCGTGATATCGCGGACGATAAACTTCTCGGCGCTGGGATCGGCGGCGATTTCGAAAGCACCATGTTCGAGGCCAAGAATGCCCGGGCTGCCACCACCAAAGCGGCGATCGACTTCCGTGCCCACTTGCACGAACGGGGGCAGGGCCGACTTGAACCCTTTGTGGTAACTAACCACCGAGCCCATCGTCGGATAGCGAACGGCTTGATTCATCTTGCGGCCCGACATCACGTACTGGTCGGCCGCACCATGGCTGCCATTGAGCGGGTTCCAGCCTCGCAACAGTGCGAAGCGCTTGGCTTCCTTGGCGAAGTTGGGGACGATCTCGGTGAACTTGACGCCAGGAATGGCCGTGTCAATCACGCCATATTCGCCGCGCACGTTCACGGGAGCATCGGGCTTGGGATCAAACGTATCGTGATGGCTGGTACCACCGCGGGTCCAAACCAGAATCACATTGCACTGGCCGAGCGACGACTTGCCGGTCGACTTCGCGACTGCCTGACTGGCGAGCAAGCCAGGAAGCGAAAGCCCTAGTCCGCCGAGCGCACCAACTTGCAAAAAACTGCGCCGAGAAACACCTTCACAATCACGCGTCCGACCAGGAAACAGGTTGAGCATGAGGCACCTTGTGCGTGCAGGCGGGGGGCAGGCAAGTGGCAGTGGAGGAAGGAGCCATCGTGGGAGCCACAACGGCGGTCTCTACTATAACAGATCGGTTTTTGTCGATGCAATTGTTTTCGCAAAATGCCGTGCTAGCAAGCGCCTTCGTAGGCTTTCAGCCCACGGTAGAATACCTCGAATGATGGAACTGCCGATAAACACCGCTTCGATGTCTGACGGTCTGCCGCGCGCTGGGCGAATCGCGGCAATTGATTACGGCAGCGTGCGAATTGGCGTCGCGATTACCGATCCCGATCAGAAGTTCGCCAACCCGCTGGAAAACTACACTCGCCGGGGAGAACAAAAAGATGGAGCCTGGCTGCAGCAGTTGGTGAAGAGCGAGCGAATCGTGGGATTGCTCGTGGGATTGCCGCTGCATACGAGTGGAACGGAAAGTCAGAAATCGGCCGAAGTGCGAGCGTTTACCACTTGGCTCGCGCCGCTTGTGAACATTCCCATCGTGCTCTTCGATGAACGGTTCACCACCTCGCAGGCCAACGAGTTGATGGCCGAAGCGGGACTCTCACCCAAGCAGCGGAAAGAACGTCGCGACAAGATCGCCGCGCACGTGCTGCTGGTCAGTTATCTCGATTCGTCACGATCGGGTAGTGCGCCGACCGCGCTCGATGATCGGTAGCCGATCAATCTTCTTCCCCTTCCGCAAACACCGGCGGGGGTGGTGTCTGGGGATAGATGCCGGCCCATTCGCGCTCGTACTGCGAATCGAAAAAGAGGAGCCAACTGCGTAGCGGTGCTCCGCGCTGCGGGAGAACTTTGCGCATGATGGCGAGGGCCTGATTGACATGCGTCAGCGACAGGTCGATGTAGCTGTACATGAGTCCGCTGGCGCCGCCGATGGTCCCGCCGACTTGTCCCTGCTGTAGCGCGGCGTCGAGTGGATCTTCGAGGTTGCCACGAAAATCGACTCGCCGCGAATCGGCAACCTCCGAGGCATCGATCTTCAGGTAACAGAAAATCTCTTGATGCCGCGAGTGACAGCGGGAGTCGAACAGCTTGCCGGAGAGATACGATTCGACGACGTCGAAGTCGCAAGTGGTGCCGACGATCACGTCACTGCGATAAGGGTATTCGGGCCAGTCGCGCTCGGGCTCCATTTTGTAGCTCTTCCAAACCGCGAGGTTTTTGTCGATCCTCCACAGGGGCTGGGCGGGTAGTTGCTCGCGCAGGCTGTGGGCGAGGGAAGCGACGAGCGATTGACCCCGGTCGAGCGTGAGCCAGCGATGTCCCGGTTCGCGAGCATCGACCACATCGATGGCGCCGATCCAGGTATCGAGCGTTTCTTCGCCCATGAGCGTTTCGGTGATTTGAAACGCGACGCGCAGCGCCTTCTCGTGGGGCCAGCTTTCCTTGGGAAAGGTGTAGAGCAAGTCAATTTTGCGATTGCGTCCGATGCGAGCTTCGATGCCCGCTTGCTGAAACTTGACACCTTCGCGCGCTTCGACGGTGAGGTGCACATGCTCGACCGTTTCGGGCGGGCGGTGCGCATAGAATTCCCAGTTGGGAATTGCGGGTGCCCTGGAGAGCAGATAATTGGTCACGGGCCGGAGCCAGTGATTTCCTTCGGGGCTGATCACCAGGCGATGACCGCCGCTGCGTTGATTCTCGGTGTGCCGCGCCGGACCATATTCCCAGCAAAGATCGGGATGGAGGCGACCGAGATTGTCGTTCATGAATTGAACGATGTCGAAGCTGTTCGCGCGAGAGAAACTCGCGGCGATGTTCGATGCATTGGCTTGAAAGGCCTGCCACCAACGGTCGGTGGCGGCAACCACATGTTGCTTCCAGTCCCGTTCTTCGGCGATCTGCGGATCTGCGAGCAACCACCGCATGTCAGCAACCCTCAGGAGTGCTCAACAGAACGGAAGCGAACCAGCCTGGTTTTGAGTGGGGTGCTTAGCCCTTCTTGGCGGCAGCCTTAACGCGGTGCTTGACCTTCCGCTTGATCCGCTTCTTGGGCTTAGCGGCGGTAGCGTGGCACCGTTTGCAGCGCGTCACTTGATTGTTCAGCTTGGCGTGGCACTTGGGGCAGCGGCGTTCACCGGTTTGCAGCACGAACTTGGTGCGAGGACGGGTCTTCATCGGAAAATCTCAAAACAAGTGCCAAAAGACAGTCGGAGTAAGCCCCGTAATATATCGAGCTCGGCGACTGGCCACAAGGACGAATCGACGTCTTATCGCAGGCGGCGCTTCGCCGAGATGCATAAGGTAGTCATCTCGCTCCGCCGAGATGACAGAGCATCTTGCGGAGCAAGATGCCTACGGTAGGGTGGAACCATCTTGCGGAGCAAGATGCCTACGGTAGGGTGGAACCATCTTGCGGAGCGAGATGCCTACGGTAGGGTGGAACCATCTTGCGGAGCAAGATGCCTACGGTAGGTGGGGAGTAAGATGAGTAGCGAGGAAAGGCGAAAAAGGCGTTTGTACCCGCTTTGGCTCTTGAACGATCTGGCTCAGACCGATAAACTGTGCGTTTCCCCAAATCGGATCGCGAAAGATAGGCCCCGCTGGCGATTGCCCTGCAGTGGAGCCTGACTGAGGAGAGACGTCGTGGCTGGCACGAAGATATACGGCACGAAGACATACATCGCCAAACCCGGCGAAATCGTAGAAAAATGGTTTGTGGTCGACGCGACTGACAAAGCCGTAGGCCGTCTGGCCAGCGAAATTGCCATGGTTCTCATGGGCAAGCACCGTCCAACGTACACTCCGCACGTGTTAACGGGCGACGCAGTCGTCGTCATCAATGCCGAGAAAGTGACGTTTAGTGGACGTAAGTGGACGCAAAAGACGTACGCTTGGGTTACCGGTTATACCGGTCAGCGGACCGTTTCGGCCGAACGCCAATTGACCAAGCATCCCGATCGCATCTTGCGCGACGCTGTTCGCCGCATGTTGCCCAAGAACAAGCTGGCCAGCAAAATGCTCGCCCGCCTGAAGATCTACTCCGGCCCGCAGCACCCGCACCAGGCCCAAATGCCTGAAGCTCGCGAAATGGGCGTCAAGTAAGTCATTTCTCTCATACATCACACTCAGCCAATAGACTCGGTAGACGAACATGGTCGCAGCGAAAAAAGACAAGCTCACTGGTGATGCACTCGGTACTGGCCGCCGCAAGACCGCCGTCGCGCGGGTTCGCCTGCGTGCAGGTAGCGGTGTGATCACGATCAACAATCGCCCGCTGGAAGACTACTTCTCGGTCGAAACCGATCGGATGAACGTCGTCGATGCTCTCGAAGCCACGGGTCACCGGGCCGACATGGATGTGTCGATTCGCGTTGCCGGCGGCGGCCCCACCGGCCAATCGGGTGCCATTCGCATGGGCATTGCTCGTGCCCTGCTGGCCATCGATACCGAAAGCTTCAACACGCTGCGTGGCGGCGGCTACCTCACTCGCGATTCCCGCATGAAGGAACGCAAGCACTACGGTCTGCGTGGTGCCCGCCGTGGTACGCAATTCTCGAAGCGTTAATTCGCTATCGACAACAAATCAACCTCTCCGACGAGACCCGTGGTGCAAACCTCGGGTCTTTTTTGCTTTCTTGGGCAAGAATAATTCGTCCCGCAGTGGAGCGAAGCGGAATGTTTCTGTCGCGACTCGAGATTGCGAAGCAGGGCATCCATTTCGGCTTAACCGCGAAGCGGTTCAACAACATAGCCCGGGGTCGCGGTACTCCGCGCACCCCGGGGTGGTACACCCGTTGAACCCGACCCTGAAAGTGTCGCACAAGCTATGCCCTGTCGAACCCTTTCAGGGTTCAGATACAAAAATTGTTCAGGCTACCTAGGGTGCGCGGAGTACCGCGACCCTAGGCTATGTTGTCCCACACCTTCGGTGTGAAGAGTCGCCGTGCCACCGTATCCAACGGGGATGGTGGTCAAGGTACGGTGCTGGCGTGAATGGTTGCGAAAATTGCGAGTCGTGACCAGACTAGTCATGATGTGTTCTATAGTTGTGTCTGTCGTTGTGTTTACATTATTTATTATTGGCTGGCATGTATTGTGCAGTTGTGTGCGCAGGTCATCGGAAGTGCAGTGCACAGGGGAAAGTAACGTGTCCAAAAACCTTGCAGGCCGTCGATGGGGATGGGCGGGATTTTGCGACGTTGGCTGCGGTTGGTGTGAAAGGGGCAGGCTGGTTTATGGACAAAAGGAGCAGTGGCTCACAAATATTGCTCTGACAAAAGTGGCAGTTGCGAGCCTGGTGAGAGTGACATTCGCGATGGCTGGAGAGGTCGAGATTTTGGTTATCAAACGGTTATCGCTAGCAACCGGTTATAACTCGATCGATTCGCGGAAAGTGGTTGCTGGGAAATGAGTTGCGAAGAGCCTGGCGGGCGAAAAAGAAGTGCGAAAAGGTTATCAAAAGTGGTTGTCAGCGCGAGGCTGCAATACTTCGTACCCGGTTCTCGTCAGGGAGCGCGGGATGATCGTCGGAGGAAGGCGGCTGAGCCAGAAAGGGCAGGTCGAGATGGGTTGGAGAGTGGACGCAGCGATCGTAAGAGGCGGATGGTCCTTTTCGGGGGTGTTCACAAACCGGCGGAGTTTGTGAGCAAAAGGTGCCGTAACTCTCGGGTGCGGCGCGCGGAGGTCGTTAGAGACCCCGGGGGTTTGTGAACACCGTTTTTCCAGACAGGTTACGAAGAGTGAGGTTACGGCGAGGCAGCAAGTGCCACGTGGGCTGGTTTGCAGCGAGGGTGTGAGGGCGGGGGAGTCTGAATTTCCGACTTCTGACTCGCGACTCCCGATGGCAGAGTTTGGTTAGCGGTTCTGCCCCTCACCCCGGCCCTCTCCCCAGAGTACTGAGGCGAGGGAGTGAAGACGGGGGAAGCTGATATTCGATCTAGACCGTGGTCTTGATCAGCATGCACTGCGTGGTGGGGAGTTCGATGACTTGCTCCTGCCGGCCTTCGCAGAATTCGGAGAAAGCCTGGCGGACGCCGGGAAGGATGGAGTAGTCGTGCGAGAGGACGACGCCGCCGGGGATCAGGCGGGGAAAGAAGTACTCGAGGCACTCCTTGGTGCTTTGGTACAGGTCGACGTCGAGGTGGACGAAGCAAAATTTGTGATTGTCGAGCACGCCCTTCACGCTTTCGGGGCAGAATCCCTTGTGATACTCAAGCTGTTTGTACTGAGCCAGGTACTTTTGGATCGATTCGATGCTGCAGGCAAAGCGGCCTTTCACTTCGATGTGCTTTTCGACTTCCGACGGTTCGGGCAGACCTTCGAAGGTGTCGCACAGGTGAAAGGTCTTCTCACCTTTGGCTTCGCAAATGACCTTGGCCGTGCTGCCTTGGAACACGCCCACTTCGGCGATATCGCCAGGCGCTTTGGCCATGCCGGTGGCGATGGAATGGACGATGAACGACTCGAAGTTGGTGACCATCGAGCGGCGTTCGCGGCGGGCCCGGCGGAGGAGCTTGAGCTTGTTCCAATCCTTGTGCATCATCAGGGCGAGCATCTCGGCCCGGGCGGCCATATCGATGCCCAGCCATTCGATGAAGGTACCGCCGATGAGTTTTTGCAGACGGGGATTGCGAAGCAGCATGGGCGGGGACTCCAAAATTCAAAATCAAAAGGACCGAATGGCTACCGGCAGGCGCCCCGCCTCCAGCGTAGGCCAAGCCTCATCGTAGCAATGTAGGCATCGAATACAAGGTTGTGAGAAGTAGCTAACGACCGTGCAAACGAGCTTACTCGTTCACCATCGACCGCTGGGAACAGCGGCATGCAACGCCGGCAGCGGACGGGTTACAGCTTAACAATGCGGGGCCGAGAGGGAGGGATAACAGCGGTGATTAATGATGTTATGCTGACAGCTTGCCCGGTGTGCGCTGGCGTTTCTGTGCTAGCAGCCCTGGTGCTCGACCTTTGATGGCTGATGAGAATATGACCGACCAACCAACCTTGCCGCCACCGGCCCGCCGCAGTGCCTTTGAAGATAAACCGGTCAAGCCTCGAAAAATCGGTGGCTCTTGGCTGGCGTGGGCGATTGTCTTGGTCTTGGGCGGCATCGTGCTGATTGTCGAAGCGCCGTACGAACTGGCCAAGTGGAAGTATGCCGCAGCGCTCGACGCGCGAGAGAAAGGGCAGGACGAACCGGCCTATCAGTACTTGAACGAGGCGATGGAACGGCTGCCGCAGAAGGCTGAGTATAAGCTTCGGCTGGCCGTGTGGAAGTTGGAAGACGGCGAGTACGAAGGAGCGCTGGCACTGTTTCAAGAGCTGATGGCCATCGAGCCCGAAAACCCCGTCTTGCTAATGATGCGCAGCCAGGCCTTTCAACACCTCAAGCGATATCCGGAAGCGATCGCCGATTTGAAAATGGTGAAGCGGATCAGCGAGGCCACCGGTCTGCCCGAACGTGCGGAAACGCTCAATACGCTGGCCTATGCTCGTGCCGTGGCCAAGTTGGAACTGGACGAGGCACTCGTCGACGCGCAGGAAGCCGTGAAGTTGGCCGGGGTGGACCTAACGCGGAAGAGTGGCATCTTGAGCGACCTGGTGACCAACAAGCGAGATACGAAGGAATACCACCAGGAGGTCGCCAAGGCGCGCATGAACGTGGCCAGCTATGTCGATACTCGGGGACTCGTGCAGCTGAACCTGGGGCTGGCCGAACAAGCCCGCGCCGACTTCGATCAGGCCATCAAGCTCGCTGTGTTGGCCAGCAAGGTCACCGAGGAACGGCCCCAGAGCAGCAAGGTCCCCGCACCCGAGAAGACAGAGAAGGTTCCTGCCAAGCCGGAGAAAACTCGCCAGCAGAAACTGATGGATCGGAATATGGCCGTCCTGTACTATCACCGCGGCTTGAGTCTGCAGAAGCTCGAGCGCGAAAAGGAAGCCGAGAGCGACTTCGCCAAAGCCACCGAGTTGTTGGGCCGCGAGCCCGACGAGAATTTGTTCTAATCGAGCTGTCCTGCCAAGACGCGAACGGAACTCACACCATGAGATGCATCGTCAATGGCAACGGACAAACCAGACTCTGCCCAACCAGTCACAACGGCTCGCGTCCTGCTGCTGGTGATCGCCTATCTGGGCTTCATTAGCCTCGGCTTGCCAGACGCAGTGACCGGCGTGGCGTGGCCGGCGGCGAATGGCATTCGCGATACCTTTCAGCTCTCGCAAGGGATGTTGGGTTGGGTCTCTGTCGCGCTGGGATGCTCGTACTTTCTTTCGAGCTTCTTTGCCGGCAAGTTGATGAACGCGCTGGGGGTGGGCCTGTTGCTGACAAGCAGCAGTCTGCTTGTGGCACTCGCGATGTTTGGGATTTCGGTCTCGCCGAGCTTCGTGCTGATCCTGGTTTGCATCGCGGTGTGGGGGCTCGGGTCCGGAGCCATCGATGCCGGATTGAATCACTACGCGGCCAGTCATTTCTCGCCCATGCATCTCAATTGGCTGCATGCCTGCTACAGCTTGGGGGCGACGCTCGGGCCGGTGGTAATGACGGTGGGCATGGCGTCGACCGGTTCGTGGCGGCCCGGCTATGCGATTGTCGCGGGAACAGTCCTCACCCTGACGCTGCTGTTTGGCCTTTCGATTCGAGCCTGGAATAGCGGGACTTCAAGTTCAACGGCAAGCGGAACGCCAGCAGTATCGATGGCAGCGACCTTGGGCAGATCGCTGGTGTGGCTGCAGATTGCGATCTTCTTTTTGTACACCGGCCTGGAGTTCATGATTGGCAATTGGAGCAAGACGATCCTCACCGAAGGGCGCGGAGTGTCGCCGACGTCCGCCGGTTTCGTGGTGGCTGCCTACTATGGCGCAATTGGTGTGGGGCGCGTGGTGTTGGGCACGTTGACCAACTGGGTCGGCGTCGATCGCCTGCTGCGGATCGCTACGCTGGTTTCCGTTGCCGGTGCTCTGCTGTTTGCGATCGCGCCGGGCTTGATCGGCAGCACTGCTGGGTTGGTGCTGATTGGACTCGGGCTCGCGCCGATCTTTCCCTGCTTGATGTCTCGCACGCCGGCGCGGCTGGGAACCAACTACGCCGCGCATGCGATTGGCTTTCAAGTGAGCGCGGCGACCTTCGGCGGAGCAGCGATTACCGCGAGCGGCGGTTTGCTGGCCGAGTATGTGAACTTATCGGCAGTGGGATACTTCGGCGTGCTGCTGGCGGTGATGATCTGGGCGCTGCACGAACTGCTGCTTAGCGTTTCGCCAGCTTCGTCACGGGCTGATGGCGGAAGCAAGTGACGAGATGGTCGTTGACCATGCCCGTGGCTTGCATGAAGGCGTAGCAGATTGTGGTGCCGATGAACTTGAAGCCGCGCTTCTTGAGCGCCTTGCTCATCGCATCGGATTGCTCGGTACGAGCCGGCACTTCACTCATGGCGGTGCGCTGGTTCTGTATCGGCTTGCCGTCGACAAACTGCCAGATAAACTTGTCGAACGAACCGAACTCCGCTTGCACCTGCAGGAACGCCTTGGCGTTGATCGCCGCCGAAGCGATCTTCAGGCGATTGCGGACGATGCCTGCGTTCTGCATCAGAGCCGCTTCCTGCTTGGCAGTGAACCTGGCGACTACCGCCGGATCGAACTGCTCGAATGCTTCGCGGTAGCTGTCTCGCTTTTTGAGGATGGTGGACCAACTGAGCCCCGCCTGGGCTCCTTCGAGCATCAGCAATTCGAACAGCAGTCGGTCGTCATGCACGGGCACGCCCCACTCGGCATCGTGATACTGCTGATCGAGTTCGCCTTTGGCCCAAGGGCAACGAGCCACTTCTTGCTTTGCGAGGAGTTTGGCCATGATTCTTGTCGCTTCAGAAAATGGATGCAGGACGTTGCTCCATCATAGCGACACGCGCGGCGCTGTCGCTGCCTGACGGTTCAGCTTATAATTCAAGCTCGGAACCTTGGCTCGAACTGGATCTGTGGTGAGACGATGTATGCTCGGATGGCGTGGCGCTTGCTACGCGAAACAGACAAACGCCTGCTGTGGAAGCTGGCCTGGAACTTTGGCTTCAAGGGCGTTCTGTCTGTCCAGAAGCACAAGGCTCGTCTGAAGCGAGGCGAGTTCTTCCCGCCGTTCTTGTACGTCTCGGTCATCAACAGTTGCAATCTTCGCTGTCAAGGTTGCTGGGTCGATGTGGCCGCCAAGCAATCGAAAATTGAAGTCGCCGCCATGGATCGGCTGATTACCGAAGCCAAGGCGATGGGCAATTCGTTCTTCGGCATTCTCGGTGGTGAGCCCTTCATGCACCCCGAGGTGCTGCAGATTTTTGCGAACCACCCGGACTGCTACTTTCAGGTCTTCACCAACGGGCACTTCATCACCGACGAGGTGGCCAAGGAACTGCGACGCTGCGGCAATGTGACTCCGCTGATCAGCGTCGAGGGGAATGAGATCGTCAGCGACGAACGGCGTGGCCGCGATCACGTCTACAGCAAGACGATGCAGGGCTTGCAGGCGTGTCTCGATAACAAAGTGATGGCTGGCGTCTGCACCAGTTTGTGTCAGACCAACTTCGATCTGCTCAGCGAGAAGTGGCTCGACCGACTGATTGAAATGGGTGTGATGTACACCTGGTTTCACATCTATCGGCCCGTCGGTCCGGATGCGAAGCCAGAACTGTCTCTCACGCCCGAGCAACAACTGCAGTGCCGCAAGTTTGTGGTGGAGATGCGGGCGAAAAAGCCGATCGTGATTGTCGATGCCTACTACGACGGCGAAGGTCGCGCGCTCTGCCCCGCGGCAACGGGCTTTACGCATCACGTCAGCCCGTGGGGCGATATCGAGCCTTGCCCGATCATTCAGTTCGCCAAAGAGACCATTTACGACGAACGGCCGCTGAAGCAGGTCTTTCAAGAGAGCGAGTTTCTTCGCGATTTTCGTCAGACCGCTGCTCAGCATACTCGCGGTTGCATCGTACTCGAACGTCCCGACTTGCTCGAGCAACTGGCCCAACGCCACGGCGCGCGAGACACTACCGCGCGGCACGCCGCAGTTGCTGAACTACAATCGATGGACCTTCGTCCGAGTCAGTACAACCCCGGCGCCGAAGTGAAGGAAAAGTCCTGGGCCTATCGACTCGCCAAGTACTTCTTCTTCAACGACTACGGCACCTACGGCAAGCACTTCGACGAGAAGAAGTGGATCGACGTCCGGCAGGAAACGCCACCGGCAAGGCCAGCAGCGAAGCTGATGAAGATCGGGGAGTAATTCCGTGGAATTGCCCACGGTACGTTTCCCCGATGATCCCGCAGGGATCTCAGCCATTAGCCCCGGGTCGCGCAGCGCACCCGGGGTTGGGAAACCACGACACGTACCGACCCCAGCGGGGTCGCAGCATGCGAATTTTTGACATCGCATTCACCATCGCACACAATTCCGCGAAGGACATCTTCAAGTCATTTCGCGAGTTCCTGCCATGGCCTCCACCTATCTGAGCCTGCACTATCACCTCATCTTCGCCACGAAGAACCGCGAACCAACGATCGACATCGAATGGCAATCCCGATTGCATGAATACCTCGGCGGTACCATCCAAGGCCTCGGTGGATTCTCACAAGGTGTCGGAGGTATCGCCGATCATGTACACATGCTGGTGGGACTGAAGTCGACGCACTGTCTGGCAAATGTGATGCGTGAATTGAAGAAGGCAGCATCCGAATGGGTTCATGACGCAATTGGAAAACGCTCGTTCGCGTGGCAGGAAGGTTACGCGGCAATCACGGTGAGTCCAAGCGGCCGAGGCGGTGTGAAATCGTACATTGCCAATCAAGAAGAGCATCATCGGCAGCGCTCATCGCGGGATGAGTTGCTGGAACTACTGCGGCTCGCCGAAATTGAATACGATCCGACTTACTTCGAATGAACAACGGTGCTGCGACCCCTGCGGGGTCGGGGTGTTCGAACATTCTCGCCTACCCCGGGTGCGCTGCGCGACCCGGGGCTAATGGCTGAGATCCCTTCGGGATTAAGACAAGAAACTATCGCCTTCGGTAACAAGCAATCACTCTTCGAATGCGTCCGGCCCAGCAATTACTCAGCGAGGGTGCGGGTGAGATACCGCAGCATTTCGCGGATGGAAAAGATGCCGACGGGGCGGCCTTGTTCGTTCAGGATGGGAACATGGCGATAGCCGCCGAGGTCCATGCGATGAAGGGCGAACGCTACCTTGGCTGTGACCGGCAGCGATTGCACATTCTTGGTCATGTACAGGCTGACAGGCTTCTCGGCACTGCCGACGAGGTCTTCGCCAACCTTCAGCAGCACGTCGCGCTCGGTGAAGATGCCGGCCACCTCGCCCTTGTCGACGACCAGTAAGCAGCCAATGTTGTTGAGGGCCATCAACCGAATGGCCTCGCGAACTGGGAGCGTGGGCGAGATAAGGAGCGGTCGTCGCCCCTCAAAGAGTGAAACGCGGTCGGTCAGCAAAGCCAACTCAACCGCGTTTTCTGGTTCCGGTAAGGAAGTATCGTCGAGGGGGAGGCCACATTCATCGCAGTGATCAGCCCCTTCGATGACCGGATGATCGCAGTAAGGACATTCCATGCGGGAGAAACCCTGTTGTTGCCTTACCCATGGTGAAACTAGTCGTAGTGACTAGCCGACGGTCCAGGTTTCGCCGCTGTTGAACAGAGCGTCGAGGTCGCCGGGGCCCTTCTTTTCGCGGGCCAGGTCGACTTGCTTGTTCAATTCAACGTCGTACTTGGGATGGTCCACCGCGCGGAACACGCCAATCGGCTCAGGGAATTCTGGATGACGCATCCGGCTGAGCAGATAAGCGAGCGTTGGCTCGGGGGCTTTCTCGTCGTGGAACAGCAAGTCATCTTCGCTGATTCCCTTGCCAAGTTCAACCACTTCGGGCTCGGTGCCATTCAGGCGGATGCCCTTATTCTTGTTAACACCGAAGATCAGCGGCTTGCCATGCTCGAGTTCGACCGTGGTGTCGAGCTTCGAGGCCTTGTCGGTGGCATAGTTGAATGCACCATCGTTGAAGATGTTGCAGTTTTGGTAGATCTCGACGAAGGCGGTGCCCTTGTGCTCGGCAGCCCGCTTCAGCACTTCACCCAGGTGCTTGATGTTCACGTCGATCGAGCGAGCGACGAAGGTGGCTTCGGCGCCGATGGCGACCGACAGCGGATTGAGTGGGTTATCGATCACGCCCATCGGTGCGCTCTTGTTGATCTTGCCGAGCGGCGACGTGGGCGAGTACTGGCCCTTGGTGAGACCGTAAATCCGATTGTTGAATAGCAGGATCTTGAGGTCGACGTTACGACGCATCAAGTGCAGGAAGTGATTGCCGCCGATCGACAGGCCGTCACCGTCGCCGGTTACCACCCACACTTGCAGGTCGGGACGCACGCACTTCAAACCCGTGGCGATGGCAGGAGCACGGCCGTGAATGCTGTGCATGCCGTACGTGTTCATATAGTAGGGAAAGCGGCTGGAGCAGCCGATGCCCGAAATGAAGACGATCTTTTCGCGGGGGACGCCGAGTTGTGGCATCACCTTTTTCATCTGGGCGAGAATCGAGTAGTCGCCGCAGCCTGGGCACCAGCGGACGTCTTGGTCACTGGCAAAATCGGCGGCAGTCAGAGTCGGGGCAATGTCGTTGGCCATAGCAGCTATTTCATCCGGAACAATTGTTTGTGCGGTCGTGAATCGAGTCAGTGCGTGAGCGGAAACTACTTCGGCATCACTCGCTTGATTTCGCCGATGAGTTCGGCAATGGCGAAGGGACGACCCTTCACCTTGTTAAAGCCGATGGCATCGACCAAGTATTTGGAACGAATGAAGGTTCGCAGCTGACCCATGTTCAATTCGGGGATCAGCACCTGCTTGAAGTTCTTCAGAATGTCACCGAGGTTCTTCGGGAACGGATTGAGCCAGCGCAGATGTGCGTGCGACACTTTCAGGCCTTCAGCCTGGCAAGCTTCGACCGCAGTACGGCAAGCGCCGTAAGTGCCGCCCCAGCTGAGTACCAGCACGTCGCCGGTGGCTGGTCCTTCGACCTCTTGGTCTTCAATCTCCAGCATGACGTTTTCCACCTTTTGAGCGCGGGTGTTGGTCATGTGCTGGTGATTGTCAGGCTCGTAGTTGACGTTGCCGGTCACGTCTTGCTTTTCGAGGCCACCGATGCGGTGCATCAAACCCTTGGTGCCTGGAATTGCCCAGGGACGCGAGAGGTAATTGTCACGCTTGTAAGGCAGGTACTTGCTGCCGTCGGTTTGCTCGGGAGCATGGGTGACGGGGATCTTCTTCAGGTTCTTCATTTCGGGAATGAGCCAAGGCTCGCTACCGTTGGCGATGTAACCGTCCGAAAGGATCATCACGGGAACCATGAAGCGAGTCGAGATGCGCCAAGCTTCTTGAGCGACATAGAAGCAGTCGCCCGGACCACGAGCGGCAATGACCGGCATCGGGCATTCGCCGTTGCGACCGACAATCGCTTGGAACAGGTCGGCTTGTTCGGTCTTCGTCGGCAAGCCCGTGCTGGGGCCACCGCGCTGAATGTTGATGATCAGCAGCGGGATTTCGAGCATCACAGCCAGGCCGATGGCTTCACCCTTGAGGGCAATGCCGGGACCGCTGGAGGTGGTGATCGCCATGGCACCGCCGTAAGCAGCGCCGATGGCCGACGTGATGGCCGCGATTTCGTCTTCGGCCTGGAAGGTTCGCACGCCCATGTTCTTGAACTTGGCCAGTTCGTGCAAAATATCGCTGGCGGGGGTGATTGGGTAAGAACCGAGGAACAGCTCTTTGCCGCTCAGCTTGGCGGCGGTCATCAGGCCCCAGGCCATGGCCGTGTTGCCGTTGATGTCGCGGTAGTTGCCCGGTGGCAAGTGAGCTGGGTCGATCTTGTAATTGCTGACGAAGGCGTCAGTCGTTTCGCCGTAGTTCCAACCCGCTTGCAGGGCCTTGGTATTGGCTTCGATGATCTGCGGCTTGTTGCCGAACTTGGCTTGCAAGAAGCGGATCGTGGCGTCCATGTCGCGGCCGTACAGCCAGTACACGAGACCCAGCGCGAAGAAGTTTTTGCAGCGGTCGATTTCTTTGGTCGACATACCCGCAGCTTTGAGCTCCTTTAGGGCCGTTTCGACGATCTTCGTCATCGGCACCTTGAACAGCTGGTACTGGTCTTCCAGCACCTGCGAGTTCAGCGGGTTTTCGGTGTCGCCGGCCAGTTCGAGATCTTTCTTCTCGAAGCCGTCCGAGTTGCAAATCAGGATGCCACCCTTGCGCAGGTCGCTCAGGTTGGTCTTGAGAGCGGCGGGATTCATCACCACCAGGGCGTCGAGTTGATCGCCGGGGGTGAAGATGTCTTCGCTCGAAAAGTGAACTTGGAAGGCGCTAACACCAGCCAGCGTCCCCTTGGGGGCGCGGATTTCGGCCGGGTAGTCGGGGAAGGTGGCGATGTCGTTGCCGAGCAGAGCCGTGGTGCGCGTGAACTGATCGCCCGTGATCTGCATACCGTCACCGGAGTCACCGGCAAAGCGAATCGTGGCGCTGGGGATCTTGGTCGTCTGCTTGTGCGACTGCACTACTGGCTCGATCGTGGTAGACATGGCTGGCAATTAGCCCCTTCTCGAAAAACTCGTCAAAATGTGTATTGGAGGAACGATCTCAGGCAGTTTCTTAAGCACAGAGTATCGAAGTAATATCGGCCGTTTCAGGTCTTGGACTAAGGCGGGAAATGCTGGGTGGAATGTCGCTAACTGGCGGACGTGAGTGGGAAGATGCCGAGCAGGATAGGTTGTTACGCCCCTTCCCGCTCCGCTGTCTTGTGGTGCGGTGCGGGGGGAAGTGTATAAACGACCTTGGGAAAATGCTGCACCAAGTAGTGCAGAATTCCCGTAGCGTTCAAGACACCTTGGATGCGGCCAGCCGCATCGACGACCGGCAATTGGCGGAAGCCGCGACCTGCCATCAAAGTGATTGCCGTTGCTAGCGAATCTTGGGGCTGCAGAGCGACTGGATCCCGCACCATGATCGAACTGACGCTGGCACTCAGGTTACCTTCCGAGGCTAGGTAACGAACCAGATCTCGCTCGGTGCACAGGCCCAGCAGCTTTTCGTCCCGGCAGATCATCGCGGCACCCGTTTGGGCTTCGCGAAGGAGGCGGAGCACGCTGCGGATACTATCGTCCGGCGCAGCGCAAACGGCGGGCGAAGGCGAGGCTTGCTCGACCGTATCGGTCTCAAGATGCAGTTGAAAATCCACGTCTCAACCCGACCATTCAGGGTGGCAGCGAATCTGCAGTTAATACATTCGTGATAAACTGCGCCGCCGCGCTAACCCACAAGGTAAGCCTACCACCCTGTCCCAGCTGCGACAAGAGACAGATCTTGTCGCCTAGGAAAATTACGGGGAAGTCACCGAGGGGCGGATTCGGGATTCAACAAGAAATGTCCTTAACTTGCTTGCGAATCTCTACTCCGCTGCAGCAGATTCTTCATCAACACAATTCGTGCAAACCGGTGGATTTTCTCTGAAAACAGTTGCAATCGGCAACCCGATTTGCCTACCATGCCGTTCGCACGCGAATCATTTCTCTGACGGCTGTTTCCGTTGCCGTTTTCACGCGGCAGCAGTGAAGCAAAAATCAGACGGGCACCCTTTCGAGTGCGACCTTTTCTCGCTCTTGTCTAATCGCTGGCTCTTTCAAAACTCAGCTGGTTCAACGAGTTCTTCGTTGGAAATAGTTTCGTCGAATCTCCGTTTCTCTCCCGGAGGCCGATATGAGGATGTCGCTGCGCAGGAATGGCTTCACGCTCGTGGAGCTGCTGGTGGTGATTGCGATTATTGGGGTGCTCGTCGCGCTGCTGTTGCCTGCGGTTCAAGCCGCACGCGAAGCTGCCCGGCGAATGAGTTGCGGTAGCAATTTGCGGCAGGTAGGCATTGCCCTGCAAAACTACCACGATACCCACGGCTACTTTCCGCCCCGCTCGTTCACCAATCCCGGCCGTAACTGGATGCTGGTGATTCTGCCCTACATCGAAGGACGAGCCATTTACGAAAAGTACGATCAAACGAAGCCCTTCGGCAATGCGGCGAACCAGGTTGCCGTTAACTCGCCCGTGAAGGTCTACACGTGTCCCTCGTCGCCGGGCGGCATCACGCGCAAGGTAAACGTCGGCGGCAATCGCACGGCTACGGTTTCCGACTACGGTATCTGTCATATCGTTTCGAATGACGCTTACAACGTCAACAATGTGCCCAGGCCACCGGCACGCCAGGGGATTATGTCAGAAGAAGACGTTGGTATTCGCATCGCCGAGGTTCAAGACGGCACCTCGAACACGATCATCGTGCTCGAAGATGCCGGTCGCCCGCAGTTCTGGGTTCGCCGCAAGAAGGGGCCGGACGATATCAACTTCGACCCCTGTGGCAAAGCCGATGTGGCCGGTGGCGTCGTAAAGGGAGCTGCCTGGGCCGATCCGGCTGGCGAGTTCACCCTGCACAGCTATGCCAACGACGGGCTCTCGTGCCCCGGTCCCTGCATCATGAACTGTTCGAACAACAACGAGGCCTACTCGTTTCACCCGGGCGGTATTAACGTGGCGTTTGCCGACGGCAGCGTGCGGCTGCTAAGCGAATCGCTCAAACAGGCCACCTACTTCGCCATGATTACACGTGCGGGCGGTGAAGTTATCAGCGAGTAGTCACCGTAGTCATCTCGCTCCGCCGAGATGAATCATCTTGCGGAGCAAGATGCCTACGGTAAGGCGGCAAGGGTACTCAGCTAGCACGCCGATTCGTCTTGACGCAGAGCCAGCAGAAATCCTAAGGTGCGCAGTTGCCTCGCTAAGACGGTGGGGCCGCTGAGAAGGATCTCTGCATGACCACGCTAATTGACCGCTACGTACTGGGCCTCTATTTGAAGGCCCTAATCATGTCGTTTCTGGTGATGGCGGGCATGTACATGCTCGTCGATGTCTTCGCCAACCTCGAAGAACACGTAGCCAATTCAGCTGGCTATCAGTTCTGGATCGTCGGCCTGCTCACCGATTACTACGGCCCGCGCCTGCTGTGGGTCTTCGACAAAACGGCTGGCATCCTCGCCGCGAGTGCCGCCATCTTCGCTGTCACGTGGCTGCAGAGCACGCAGGAACTGACCGCGATGCTCGCCGCCGGCATCTCTCCCGCGCGTGTCCTGCGCCCCATTTTGTTCTGCACGATCTTGATTGCCCTCCTAGGCGTGGCCAATCGCGAAATTTGGTTACCGTCGTTCCGTTCACAACTGGCTCGCAACGCGCAAGATTGGAAAGGGGATAAAGAAAAGAACTGCACGCCCCAGTTTGATCCCCGCACCGACGTGCTCATTTCCGGTAAGAAGACCGTGGGCAAAGAAAAGAAGATCGAGGCTCCTTATTTTCGCCTGCTCTCGCCCGAGTTCGCCACCTGGGGGCGACAAGTAACCGCCGACTCAGCCTTTTACTTGCCTGCCGAAAATGAGCGTCCCGCCGGCTACTTGCTCGCTGGTGTGAAGCAGCCCACGAACCTGGCGAATCTCAGCTCGCTCAGCATCAATGGCGAACCGGTGCTGCTCAGCCCGCGCGATAACAGTTGGCTCAAGCCCGACGAATGCTTTGTGGTGAGCGTGGTCACGTTCGAACAGTTTTCGCTCGGTTCGGGCTGGCGACAGAATCTCTCGACGCAAGAACTGATCTCCGGACTGAAGAACCGATCGTTGCAATCGGGGGCCGACATTCTGGTGACCATGCACGGTCGCTTTGTCAAACCGCTCCTCGATATCGTGCTCGTTTTCCTCGGATTGCCGCTGGTATTAGGCCGCGCCAGCCGTAATATTTTCGTAGCAGGCGGAGTTTGCCTCGGGCTGATGGGCGCATTTTTTATCGTGTCGCTCATTTGCCAGGGGTTAGGAAACAACTTCCTGCTGCGACCCACACTCGCAGCGTGGATGCCCCTGATGATCTTCGCCCCGATTGCGTTCACGGTGGCTCGTCCGCTGTGGGACTGATGAAAGTTTGGAGTTTGGAGTTTGAAGTTCGAAGTTGGGGAGCAAAGGCATTTCCTCCCTCGCTGACACATCGGGCTACCTAAAAATTGCGAACTACGAACTTCCAACTACGAACCTTCCTCTCCCTCCCGAGGTAAGCCAATGGCGGTGGCTGATACTCCCTGGGTCGATGGCCTGACGATGGGGCAAGTGCTGCGCGAAACGGCGCGCAAGTTCCCCACGCACGACGCGGTCGTCTTCCCGCAACTCAATCGCCGCTGGACCTGGCAGCAGTTCGATGCCGATGTCGATCGCACGGCCCGCGGTCTTATCGCCCTCGGCATTCAGCACGGCGAACATCTGGCCCTCTGGGCGACCAACGTGCCCGAATGGCTGTTGCTGCAGTTCGCCACGGCCCGCATCGGCGTGGTGCTGGTGAACATCAATCCGGCGTATCGGCCGTTTGAACTGGAGTACGTCCTGAAGCAGAGCGATTCCGTCGCCCTGATGCTCGTGGAGAAGTTCAAAACCTCCGACTACTTCGCCATGCTGGGCGAAATCTGTCCGGAACTGGCCACGACGAAGGATGGTCTCCTGAGCAGCGAGAAGTTTCCTAAGCTGCGCCGCGTGGTCGCCCTCTGCCCTGCTCCCTCCGGTTCGATGCTTACTTGGCCAGCCCTCATGACGCTGGCTGACCAGGTGTCCCCTGAAAAACTGGCCGAGCGCGAACAGGCCGTGAATTGCGATCAGGCGATCAACATTCAGTACACTTCCGGCACAACGGGTTTTCCCAAGGCGGCGATGCTCAGCCATCGCAACTTGCTGCTGAACGCGTACTACGTGGGCCATTGCCAGCGATTGACGGAGCGCGACAGGCTCTGCATTCCCGTGCCGTTCTATCATTGCTTCGGCTGCGTTCTCGGCACACTGGGCTGCGTCGTGCATGGCTCGGCGATGATCATCCCCGCCGAGTACTTCCAACCAGCAGCCACGCTCGAAGCGATGGAAAAAGAACGAGCCACCGCCGTATACGGCGTGCCGACGATGTTCATTGCACAGCTGCAATGCCCCACGGCCGAAGGTCGCGATTTGACGTCGCTACGCACCGGCATCATGTCTGGCAGTCCCTGCCCGATCGAAGTGATGAAGCAAGTGAGTGCCAAGTTCGGTGTACCGGAACTCACCATCGCCTATGGCCAAACCGAAGCTTCGCCGGTAATCACGCAAACGCGCTGCGACGACGATGTCACCCTGCGCGTCGAGACCGTCGGTCGTCCGCTCCCAGGCTGGAGCGTTAAGATCGTCAATCCGGAAAATGGCGAGCAATTGCCCGACAATCAGCAGGGCGAACTGTGTGCCCGCGGTCACGGCGTCATGCTGGGTTACTATCGCAATCCGGAAGCGACAGCGGCGGCCATCGATGCCGACGGCTGGCTCCACACGGGCGATCTCGCCGTCCGCTTGCCCAACGGTTACTACAAAATCACCGGTCGGCTGAAGGATCTCGTCATCCGCGGCGGCGAGAACATCTACCCGCGCGAGATCGAAGAGTTTCTCTTCACCCACCCCGCCGTCGAACAGGCCGCGGTCGTGGGCGTGCCCGATCCCAAGTACACCGAAGAGCTTTGTGCCTGGATCAAACTGCGGGCCGGCCAAACGGCCACCGAAGACGAGATTCGCCAGTACTGCAAAGCCAAACTGGCCCACTACAAAACACCCCGCTACGTCCGCTTCGTCGACTCCTTCCCCCAAACCGTCACCGGCAAGATTCAAAAATTCCGCATCCGCGAAATCATGAAGGAAGAACTCGGGCTGAAAGAGCAGGACATGGCGTGAACTGCCTTCTCTCCTGGTGGCACGGGTAGTACTCTACCCGTGTTTGTTGGACATCGGAGCCAACGATGATTCACAATGGCTGCCAGCCAACGAGCCATTTTCAATCGCCGTTGTTGCTCAGCCCCTGATTAAGAATGGCTCGTAGGCAAACTGCGGCGGTAATGTTGTCGCTTACTGCATTGCTGACGATCACGGGTAGAGTACTACCCATGCCACCCGCCCGTTCGGTGCTCAATGCCAAATGCTTGGCGCGTAACTTGTCACGCATTCGCTCCAAGAGCTTCGGGCCGGGCTTGACTGGAGTCGTTTCTTTAGCCACCGAACACCTCCCGCTCCGTCGCAAGCTTGGAAGATTCTGAAGGAAATGATTGACTTCTATTTCCCGTTCGACAGAATAAAACTCCTGTTATCAAGAATCAAGCCTCGTGGCGATTCTGTAGAATAAGAAGTTATCCCTCATGGAGCACTGCTGCGAAAAACTACGCCAGGCAGTCGAGCGACGGTGCGACGAGCACCCCGATCGCTCCGACTGCCCGGACTGCTTGATCGAGTACTGGCCGCGGTTTCGGGAGTACGGCATCATCATTCACGATGGCGGCTCGTCGGTTATGCGAATCGAGTTCTGCCCATGGTGCGGCTCGCGACTCCCGGAGAGTCTACGCGACAAAGTGCTCGCGGATGAGGGATAATCCAACACTGCACTGGACCGGGGCCGCGATGGTCCTTGTGATTCGAACGCTGGTCGTCGGCCCCGGCCAGTGAATGTCGGTCCGTTATGTCGCACAGGAAGCTCGGCTGGGTTGCACAGTCGAAATGGGACCAGTTTTGGGTGCCACTGGCTCGGCCAGTGCTCTGAGTTGCGAATCGACTTGGCTAACTTCAGATCGGTTCAAGGGCTATTTTACCACAGGGTGAACTTGCTACCGATTCGTTGCTTTGATCGGACAATGGCTGAACCGCACCGCAAACCAGCACACTGACTTATCAGTTTTGGCCAAAACAGCAACCGACTGGTAGCATTCCTGCACCCCTTTGGCAAAATGGCACCTGAGCCGCCATCTGTCGGACTGAACCTCGCTCCGCATCAGGCACTGACGGAGTCAGTGGCACCCAAAAAACCACAGTGCCCACCGCCGCGCGGCACCCTCGCTTGTCGCCACCCTTATCCGGTACGTTGCGCTGATTAAGAATGGCTCGTAGGCGAACTGCGGCGGTAATATTGTCGCCTACTGCATTGCTGACGATCACGGGTAGGGTACTACCCATGCCCACCCAGAGAGGGCGAATGACCACGCATGCCACCCGCCGACAACTTCTGTCATCACCCCATAGGTCATCTGCCATTTAAGCTACCTGCCAGCGTTCTTTGCCAAACTTTGGGAGGGGTAGTTGCTTGCCTCCCCCAATCCGTACATCTTATTGGGGAATGCGGACAGCCGCCGCCTGCCATCCGTGGTGCCCGCTCTTCCTAGGGAGCACTGTGCTCCATTTGGCCCTCTCTGTTAATAAGAAGGAACGCTGATGTTTTCGTGGCTAAAAAGCAGCAAGAAGCAAGTTGGTCGCACTCCTAAGCGCCGTCGCACCCTCCGCCTCGAAGGACTGGAAAACCGCTCGCTGTTGGCAGGCGTGGTCGATGTCTCGGTCCTGGGTGGGATGCTCTACTTGCAAGGAGACGGTTTGTCCAACGGTGTGTCGGTCGTGGGGACAGGCATTCCCGGCGAGTTCGCCGTCCTCGGTTTCGACAATGTCGTGGGCGTGGGGACTGGACCGGACACTTCGGCACCAACTCTGCTGCGCAAGGGGAGCGAGCCTCTCACCGACGCGATTCTGGTCACCGGTGTCACCAGCATTTATGCCAACTTGGGGAATGGCAACGACCAGTTCGTTGTCAAAGCCGATCCGGAGCCTGCGCCCGTGGGTGGCCCGCCGCGCAGTGCCGGCAATATTCGCGGCCGCTTGCTTTCGAACGGCGGCTTCATCCCTGTCGAGTACAGTACGACCCTGCTGAACGAATATGCCGCGAACACCTTCGCTACGCCGGTCGCAGCTCCGCCAGCGGGTTCGGCAACAGCGCTCGCAGGAAGCATTACCGTACTGGCTGGCAATGGCAATGACGCGGTCGCCCTGCTGGTAACAACCCCCAGCGTAATCTCGGTCGATACTGGCAGCGGCAACGACTACGTCGTGGTCGAATCGTCCTCGACAGCCAATCTGGCAATCAATACGGGCGCTACTGATACAGCCACTCAGGGTTCCGATCGCGTGCGCGTGCGTGGCACCACCATTACCGCGGCGCTGGGCGTGAACACGTATGGCGGCAACGACTTCGTGGATGTGATCAGCACAACCGTTCCCACGATCGCAATCAACACCGGCGAGAACGGCGGGACGAGGCCAGTTGATCTTGCTGGCAACTTCGATGAAGTCGTCCGCATCAATGTCGTCACTAGCCAAACGGTCGCGATCAATACGAATGGCGGCGACGATCTGGTGCAGGTCTTGAATTCACCGTTGCTCGGGTCCGTGGCGGCCAATACCGGTGACGGTGACGATGCAATCCAGGTCATCGCGGTGGCGATTGCGCAATCCCTCACGTTGACCTCCGGCGCAGGTGCCGACATCATCCAGATCGTTGCGGCTACCGTCGGCGGCAATGCCTTCATCGACACCGGGTTCGGTGAGGACTTGCTGCAAATGGTCGCCGTGAATGTCCTGTACTCGCTAAGCGTGCTACTGGGCGATGGTAATGACACCGCCCAACTCACCACCGTTTCCGCTGGCTACGGCTATGTGTATGGCCAAACCGGAACGGATACCTTCGTGGACGGCGGCACTACAGGCATTGTCTTCGTGCAATAGCTCTCGCTCGGCAACCAAGCTCACCGCGCACGATCGCGGTGAGCCCTAGTGTGGTGCTGAAGCGGGCAGCTGAAAATTCGGGTAGCCGCAACGAAGTTGTTCAGCTCCCATGCCACTTGCACGTCCGACCCTTTTCATAGAAATGGCACCCAGAAAAATCACAGTGCTACCCGGCCTAGGACTTTACTCTTTCAGGCTATTTGCAGCCCTGGGAACATGAATACACTCGTATGGATACGGCAATGATTGATGATGATTTAATAAGATTTACAAGCTATCCATTAATGTACATAAGCAGGAGGTCATTCAGCGATGCCGTATGTTTCCTTAATGGGTTTGACTACGGTTGTCGTGGCTTGGCGTTCGTTGGTTTTAAAGAATTTCTTGCGACGCGGCTGGGTTATGTTTCCTCGTCCCATTGGTCGGAGTTAGTCATTCAACTCGCTCTTCGATCTCGGGGAGTGCAAGAGATGTCATTAAATGACCCAGAGCAAGAAGAGTACTTAACGCGATTCCTGAACGGCGTCATCTCTGAGTTTGCTATGTTGCGAAAGTCCGAGAACGGGCTCACGACTATCTTCGTCGCGTATCACGAAGGTGTGCTAGGCAAACTGGCTGACTAGGGGCCCCCTGCGCCAAAACTTAGCGACGGGTGGCATGGGTTCTACCCATGTCCTCCCTTGTCTTCTGAAGTAAGGTTGCTCGCCAGCCAAGGCAAAACTCAACTCGATTTCACCAGCAACTGCAGCGCGGCGTTACCTCAGAACGGTTTGAGCTCCACCAAAACTGGCACGCGACGTTGCGCGAGAACTGCTGTCAGACATGGGTAAAACCCATGCCACCCAGAGATGGCGAATGACCCCGGATGCCACCCCACCGCCTCAGTGGCTATGGCTGGTTGCTTCTTTTGTGCAATGCACTGCCATCGACTACTCATGGTCTCCACCCTTGCCAAGAACTGTGAGAGGATACGGACCTGCACTCAGTTGTGCGATTCCTTCACCTGATACTTTCAATTCCCCGGTCATACCCTCGGAAAGTTCGTCCAGTGAATGACCGTAAGCGACGATTCGAATCACCGTCAAATTGACTCCATTGTTCAACGTCTTCGAATCGGAGTATTTCACGTCTGTGAAACAACTGCCAACATGAATAGTTCCCTCATGGACCCGCCCGCAAATCAATGCACCACCATCCGTAGACTCGACGCTATCAAGTTCAAAACGAATCATTTCGAAGCCTCTTCTATGAACTGCTTTATCTGCTGTGGTGTCATTCTCGGCGAGTTTCGGAGAAAGTCATCGGCATTTGTAAGCGTGGGCGGCGTGTGGCATGGGTTCTACCCATGTCCTTCTCAGTCTTCTGAGGTAAGGATCCTTGCCAGCCAAGGCAAAACTCAACTCGATTGCACCAGCAACTGGAGCGCCGCGTTACCTCAGAACGGTTTGAACTCCACCAAAACTGGCACGCGACGTTGCGCGAGAACTGCCGTCAGACATGGGTAAAACCCATGCCACCCAGAGATGGCGAATGACCCCGGATGCCACCCCACCGAGGGTGGGTCTTGGCGAATGTCTACGGCGGAAAGTATTGTTACTAACTGTTGACTTTGTGTCAATGATGTTTTAAGGTTTTCTGGCAGCCAGGGGCGGAGCCGAGGAGGGCGAAGTCTCTCCTGCCTGACTGCCGACGAGATCGTCAGGCACAAAGTGCCTGGATTTACTGGCTGAGGTAGTAGCCGATCCTTCGCTGGATGTCAGGCCTTCGCAGTTGGTTAACCCACGCGCTTGCGCGGGCGACCTGTGAACTAACTGAACTGGCAGTTCAACGGCCGCCAGCGGCTCGGTTCACCAAGGAAGGGCTGCCTGACAAAGGTCGCTGGTCGGACTTCTAGTCGGATCGTTAACCCACCCGGTTAGGGCCTGTTCAGGCTACGGTTTGAACAGTTGGAGACTGGTTATCAAACCGTTATCAGGAAACGGTCGATAGGAGGGGTGTTGTTAACGCAACTACTTGGAAAAACGGTGTTTATGGCGAAGTGTTGTGTTTGATTTTTCGCGCAAAAAGTTATCAAAATCGACGATGGGCAGGGCTGACGATGGACTGTTCAGCTGAGCAGACCGAGTGCGGCCCATGGCCAGCGGAAGACCCTCGCTGACGCGTCGGGCTACGTGGGGGAAGAGGTGGGCGGATTGCTAACCCACCCGCTTAGGGCCTGTTCAGCCCGCGGTTCGAACAGGGTGGAAACTGGTTATCAAACGGTTATCAGGAAACGGTCGATATCGAGAATTGTTTTATCGCAACTACTTGTAGCGAAGGTGTTTATGGCGAAGTGTTGTGTTTGATTTTTCGCACAAAAAGTTATCAAAGCCGGTGATCAGCAGGGCTGATGAGGGACTGTTCAGCTGGGCAGGCAGAGTGCGGCCATGGCCAGCGGAAGACCCTCGCTGACGCGTCGGGCTACTTGGGGAGGAGCTACTTCTTCTCGGGCGGAAGGGTGGCTTCGATGCGAATGGCTTTTTGGCCTTTGAAGGCACCGGGGCTGGCGTGGAACTTGGTGACGTCTTGGACGGCGACTTGCAGCGGGGAGCGAATGTCGTGATCGGTGGTGATGATGTCGCCGACGCGGAGGCCGATAAGGTCTTCGGTCGTAATGCGGGTCTCGGCCATCGTCACGACGACGTCGACCAGCGAGCGATCGATCTGCCGGCTGATTTGGGCGACGGAGGCCGGCGTGACGCCTTGCTTGCCATAGCTGGCCCAGCTGTTGGAGGTGAGCTTGCTGCCGATGCGTTCGATCGAATTATACGGGATGCACAAGTTGATCATGCCGCGCGTGTCGCCCAGCATGAGTTCGAAACTGATGAGCACCACGACTTCGTTCGGCGGCACGATCTGCACGAGCTGCGGGTTGCTCTCGACGCGCTCGACGGACAGCTTGAGCGCGAGGACGTTTTCCCAAGCTCGTTTGAGTTCGTTCAAAAAGAGTTGCGTGATGCGAGAGACGAGGCGGAGTTCGATTTCGGTCAGTGGCCGCCGGGCGATCGGGCCTGCTTCTTTGCCGCCGCCAAGCAGCCGGTCGATGATCGGGTAGAGGATCGACGGGTTGATATCGAGGATGAGGTTCCCTTCGAGCGGATCGGCCCGGAGGACGTTGAAGTACGTGGGATTTTCGAGGCTGAAGACGAATTCGCTGTAGGTGAGTTGATCGACGCTGGTGAGTTTGACATCGACGATGCTGCGCAACAGGGCCGACATTGCTGCGCCAAAGTTGCGGCCGAAGCCTTCGTGCAAAGACTGCAGCGCCCGCATCTGCTCTTTGCCGACGCGCTCGGGGCGTTTGAAGTCGTAGGGGGTGACCTTCTCGCGCGTGCGCGGAGCCTTGGCGATGGTTGCGGCACCCACAGCTGGTGCAGCCACGGCCGGCGCAGCGACCGCGCGGCCGCCACCAGCTTCCATCTGACTGAGCAGGCTTTCGACTTCGGCCTGGCTGAGGACTTCATCTGCCACTGCTGATCACTCCGTTGATCGTTCTTAAGTAGCCCGACGCGTTAGCGAGGGGAAATTGAAACTGACGTCTGTCGGCACTTCTCCCTCGCTAACGCGTCGGGCTACTTTAGTCACTCCCGAATTTGTCCGTCGCCGTAACACACATACTTGTACGTTGTCAGTTCCTTCAGCCCGCAAGGTCCGCGAGCGTGGAACTTGTCGGTGCTGATGCCGATCTCGGCACCCAGTCCGAATTGAAAACCGTCGTTGAACCGCGTGCTGGCATTGACCATCACGGCCGAGGCATCGACCCGCGCGGTGAACGTGCGGGCCGCGGCCAGGTTGCCGGTAATGATCGCGTCGGTGTGCTTGCTGCCGTAGCGATTGATGTGCTCGATGGCCTCTTCGAGCGAATCGACCACCTTGCACGAAATGATCGGGCCCAGGTATTCCTTGCCGTAATCTTCTTCCGTCGCTGGCGAGGCCTTGGTCAGTTGGCAGGTTGCTTCGTCGCCCCGAATTTCAATTCCCTGAGCCATGAGGGCATTCGCGATGCGCGGCAACATGCTCGCGGCCACGGCGCTGTGGACGAGCAGCGACTCGGCCGCATTGCACACGCCCAGGCGGTGGCACTTCGAATTGACGACGACTCGCTCGGCGATTTCGACGTCGGCGTATTGATCGACATAGACGTGGCAGTTGCCATCAAAGTGCTTGATGACGGGCATCTTCGCTTCGGCGGTCACACGGCGAATCAGCCCTTCGCCGCCGCGCGGAATGGCAACATCGATGTACTGCGGCATGCCCAGGAAGTGACCCACCGCGGTACGGTCAGCGGTCTCCACCAAGTGCAAGGCATCGGCGGGCAAGCCAAAATCGGCAGCACAACTTTTCAGTACGTCGACAATCGCTCGGCTGGAATGAGCGGCTTCTTTGCCACCTCGCAGGATCACGCCGTTGCCACTCTTCAGGCAGATGGCCGCGGCATCGGCAGTGACGTTCGGGCGCGATTCGTAGATGAAGAACACCACGCCCAGCGGGACACGCGTCTTGAGGATTTGCAAGCCATTCGGGCGAATGGTCGACTCCATCACTTCGCCGATGGGATCGGGGAGTGCCGCGACTTCTTCGAGGCCGACAGCGATTTCATCGATCCGCTTGGCATTGAGTCGCAGGCGATCGATGGCGGCATCGGTCAGGCCAAAGCCCGGCGCGGCGGCCAGATCGAGTTCATTGGCCGCGATGATTTCCTTGGCTGCTTTGCGCAGGGCGGCGGCACTTGCGCGGAGCCAGCCATTCTTTTGCGCGCCGGTGCAGACGGCCAGTTCCGCTGCGGCGTGCTTTACACGCTGGGCAGTTTCGAGGCAGTAAGCGGCTAAGTCGGGCGTCGCTAGCACGGCGGACATGACGGGTCTCGTGAGAATGAGTCGAGCAGGAGTATCGAAGTTTCGGAAACAATGGTCAATGCGAGCTTATTGGCCAGCTGTGCTAGCGACGGTTCGCTCGCTAGGTCTTCACGCCCGGCGGTGGAACCTTCGCCGTCACGCGCACCTGCACTTCGTCACCCAGTACACGGGTTTCGAAGGCGTCGATTTTGATCCGGGGGTTATCCATCCAGCGGCCATCTTGAATGCAGAATCGCCAGGCATGCCAGGGGCACGAGACGAGACCTTTCTCGACATAACCACCCGCCAGCGACGCACCCATGTGCGGGCAGAAGTCGTCGATCGCGTGGTAGTTACCGTTCTCGCAAAAGACGGCCACCATCCGGCCGTTCACCGGGTACGCAGTTCCCTGCCCCTCGGGGATCTCGCCCACTTTGGCGACGGTCACAAAGTCGTTCGGCGTTTCGCCGGGCACCGGTTCGCCCGGGGAGCCTGCTGCGGTAGAGTCGCCCGTCATCTCACTCATGTTCGCTTGCTGCAGAATGGTTTAGGCTGAAATGCGGTCATCCGCTGGTCCCAGACATCTGAGAATTGTATGCAACGACTCAGCCGAACCTTCAATTTTACGTTCGCCCGCCTGCTGCCGACAGGTGGGCTGGTTCTGCTGCTCGTCGCCGCTGTTTCGGCCGGCGATCTGGGCGAGGCTCAGAACCTGCTGCTCAAGGGGCGTTACGAAGAGGCTCAAGAGCTATTCGCGGTCGATAAAGACAAGGACGTTGCCGCGGCGATTGGCTTGGCCCGCATCGCCGAACAAACGGGCGAGCGGAAAGACGCAGCGGAAGCACTTGCGGCGGCCACGAAGCAGTTTCCGAAATCGGCTGCAGCTTTCGCGGAGCAAGCTCGCCTGGCGCTCGATCAGGGAGACCTAAAACTCGCAGCAGCGGCGTCGAAGCAAGCGCGGGAACTTGACGATGCTTCCCTCACCGCCCGCTATGTGCAGGCTGAGTTGCTCCGTTTCGAGGGCAAGCTCGACGATGCCCTGCAGGGCTATTTGAAGCTCGTCGCGGTGATGAATCGGCTGCCGAGCGTGAAGGATCCGTACGATCTGCGCATCGTGGGTCTCGCTGCGGCCCGCTATGCCCGCCTGAGTAAGAGCAAGGGAATTTACGAAAAACTGGTGAACGAGTTGCAACCAGCGGCACTCGCGCTGAACGAGAATTTCTGGCCGGTGCATCTCGATGGCACCTTCCTCTTTCAAGAGAAGTACAACGAAGCCGACGCCAACGAGCAACTGCAAGCCGGCCTGGCCATTCATCCCCGCGCGGCGGAACTGCACGCCGCGCAAGCAGCATTGCATCTCGATAAGTTCGATCTGCCGCGAGCCAAAGCGGCGATCGCTCGTGCGCTCACGGCTCGGCCCGATCTGCTGCTGGCCAAGCAACTCGAAGCAGATTGCTACATCGCCGATCAGCAGCCCGCCGCGGCGATTCCTTTGCTCGAAAAAGCCTTGCCGCTGCAGCCTCACTCGCTGGAAATTGAGGGCCGCCTGTTGGCCTGCTATGCCTATGTCGACGGCAAGTTGCTGGGCGGTCCTTCGCCGCGCATGAAGGAACTGCTCGCTCCGCTCAAGGACAATGCCGCTTGTCTCGGCGAAATCTACTACACGGCCGGCGAAGCGTGCGACCGAATGCGGCACTATTCCCTCGCTGGGCATTTCTATCAAGCCGCGTACGAGCAGCTTCCCCAGCAGATTTATGTGCGCGGCAATCTAGGCCTGAACTGCATGAGGCTGGGCGATGAGAAGCAAGCAGCTGAACTGCTGGAAGAGTCCTTCCGCCTCGATCCCTTTAATGTGCGCGTGAAGAACCAACTTGAAGTGCTCGACCTGCTGCAAACTTACGCGGTCCTCGAGACCGACCACTTCATTCTCAAATTCGATCGCGGCGCGAGTGAACTGCTGGCTCGTTATGCGGCCGAAGTGCTGGAGGACGAGATCTATCCGCAAATTACGCAAGCGTTGAACTACGAACCGGCCGAGAAGACGCTGATCGAAATCTTCACGCGTGGCAAGAACACTTCCGGTCATGGCTGGTTCAGTGCTCGTATGGTGGGCTTGCCTTCCATCGGCACCGTCGGTGCCTGCGCAGGGAAGATGGTCGCCATCGTCTCGCCGGAAGAGTTGCCCACCAAGTTCAGCTGGGCCCGTGTGCTGCGGCACGAGTTCGTCCACGTCGTCAATTTGCAGCAGTCGGACTTTCGCATCCCCCATTGGCTCACCGAAGGTCTCGCCGTTCATTTTGAAGAGCAGCGACGACCTGCCGATTGGAACAAACTGCTCGTCAGACGGTCGGACGCCGGCAAGCTCTTCACGCTTGACGATATCACCTTCGGCTTCATCCGGCCGGCGAACCAAGAAGACTGGACGCTCGCCTACTGCCAGTCGGAACTCTATGTCGACTACCTGCTTGAACGCTTTGGCAAAGAAGCTCCGCAAAGGCTGCTCGCGGCAATTGCCAATCGCCAGAGCGTGGCCGAAGCGATCCCGGCGGTCTTGAAAGTCGATCAAGCAGACTTCGAACAGGGTTACTCCGCTTTCGTGAGAAAAATCGTCGACGAGGAACGCGCGCCGCCGACTAGGCATTCGCAGCCACTCGCCAAACTGCAACAAACGGCTGACGAAAACGCAAACGCTGCGGCCTCGCTCGCGCGGGCCTATCTCGAACGGAACAACAAACCGCAAGCTCGTCGCTGGGCGAAGCAATCGCTGGCCAAAGATGCCAAGCAGACCAGTGCCGCCTATGTGCTCGCTCGGCTGGCTCGCGCCGGCGGTGACGATGAAGCGGCTCTCGAATTGCTGCGACCGACGCTGGATCAGCAAGACCTCGACGCCGATACGCTTGTTCTGCTGGCGGAACTACTCACTGCAGCCGGCGATCAACCGGCGCTACTGAAGTGCTACGAACGTGGTCACCAGGCCTTTCCCAAAGACGATCGCTGGCTGAAAGGCCTTGCTTTTACCTATTTGCAACAAAAGGACGACGAGAAGCTTCTGCCCGCCCTAACCGAACTGGCCACACGCGATGCCGACAACGCTACGCTGCGTAAGAAGCTCGCGCAGTTGACGCTTGCCAAGGATCCTGCCGCCAGTTGTCGCTGGGCCATCGACGCGCTCTATCTCAACGTGCGTGATGCCACCTCGCATGCGCTGCGGGCAGCAGCCGAAGCGGCTCTGAAGAAGTACGATGTGGCCGAACGAGAATACACAGCCGCGATCCAACAGGATGGTTCGCAGCCCGCATGGCGCGCGGGTCTCGCGCGCGCTCAGATCGCGCAAAAGAGACTCACTGAGGCGAAAGCGACGATCGCCGAACTGGCAAAGAAAGAGCCTGACTTTCCGCAACTTGCTGAATTGGAACAGAGTTTAGAGGAGGCCCAACCATGAACCCCGTCATTCCCCCGCCGAACATCTCGCTCGGCGATTTGCAGGCGCTCATTCGCGAAATGTACTTTGAAAAAGACCAGGCCCGTGGCATTGAGGGAACCTTTCTCTGGTTCGCCGAAGAAGTAGGCGAACTGGCCACGTCGCTGCGCAGCGGCACGCACGAAGAACGTCTGGGCGAATTTGCCGATGTACTTGCCTGGCTCGCCACCATGGCCAATGTCGCCGGCATCGACCTGAGCGAAGCCATCTCCAAAAAGTACGGCTCCGGCTGCCCCGGCTGCCGCAAGTTCGTCTGCACCTGCCCGGCGAGTGAGAAACCGTAAGTGCTTTTTCCTAAGTAGCCCGACGCGTCAGCGAGGGGATTTTTTCGAGCGGTTCTCCTCGCACATTAAGGCAACATTCGTCGGGGGATCTTCCGGGCGAGGTGAAGATGAACCTTTGCAACAATGTCCCCTCGCTGACGCGTCGGGCTTCGTAGGAGAGGAGTGAGCATTGCCTTCAAACTCCGAACCTCCATTGTCCGCTCAGCCGCATCGCCAAAAGATCCTGTGGCTGCACTGGGTGCTGGCGAATGCGACGGGATTGGGAACGTATGTCGCTGCAGCGCACTTTGCGATTCGAATGCAACGGGAGCCAGGGGATGGTGTACCGATTTGGATCGCTTTGGGGAATCTAACCTCGCTAATCATCTTGTTCGGAGGCGTTGGAGTTGTGGGATTGGTGCAGCGGACGGTACTTCGCGGCGCGGGACTTCAGGCAGACTACTGGGCCTGGATGTTGTATCCCGGATTGGTGGTTGGCGGCGTGTGCGGCTTATTGGGCAACACTCCTGCTTTGCTGCTTTCTATCGTCGTACCGAGGTATGGCGTCGAACTGGCAGTTGTCTGCGGCACCTTCTCGTTTGGTGCCGGTCTTGGATGGATGCAATCGCTGACCGTATTCAACTGGGTTTGGCGGCAAAGATGCTATTGGAGCCTTGCCAGCGGCTTGGGGTTAATGGTCTTAGCCGTCGTGGTGGCCCTGTTCGAAGATCGACTCCTTGGGCCTCACACGTTGCGGACATTTGGTGTTGTTGTGCTCGCGGCGACGGTCGCCGCTGGTCTCTACGGCTCGGTGACGGGAGTGGCGCTCGTCTGGCTGAGACCGAGGGATCCGACTGAAGACTTTCCGCGGGATGATGCGACGAGTGATAATGAATGTAGGTAATATAGATTCACAAATGCTTGACAATGAATCGCGACATGCTGAAAATTACGTGAGTGCAGAACTGACATCGGCGAGGGTGAACTGATGGGGCAGAGCGGGTGCTGCTGCGCGCGGGGAAACTTCTGACTTCTGACTTCTGAGTTGGGGTTCGAGGAGCGGCCGCAAGCGGCTCGGTTAACCTGAGGAGAGGAAGTGAGAAGGGGTGTTGGTTGGCAGTTCAGCCCCTCACCCAACACTCTCCCTGGAGTACCGAGGAGAGGGGGTGAATGCGATAGGGAGGTGGGTGGTGAACAGGGGCTGAACAGGGGCGGAAAGTGGTTATCAAGAAAACGGTGATATTCGCCGATGGCGCGGCGGAGGTTGTTGAGTGGCAACGGGTTGGGTCAAAAAGTTATCAGCAAAATTTCGCGCAAAAAGTTATCAAAAGTGGTTATCAAAGTGAGGGCTTGAACAGGGGGAGGTCAGCAGTGAACAGGGGGCGGCGATGAGCAAAATGACCGGGAAGTGGCCAGTCGTCATTGACGATGTGTCACGCAACTTTCAAAGTACAACCTGCGGCTTCAGGGCCCCGTAACCTCCTGTCTCGAAACTCAGAACTCAAAACTCCGAACTTCCTCTCCCCATGTCCGAATACACCAAAGTTGCCCAGCTTAAATCGGTCGAGACCCTGCGGGCCAGGCTCGCGGAACTCAGCCTGGAGTTGCCCGTTGACGATCAGATTTTGACGGCTGCGGCGGGCTCACCCTTGGCGGAGCAGTTGAAGCTGGGGGCGCTGACGGCAGGGAATCGCTGGTGCATTCATCCGATGGAAGGTTGGGATGCGAATCGCGATGGGAGCCCCAGTCCGCATACGTTGCGGCGATGGAAGCATTTTGGCTTGAGCGGGGCTGGGCTGATTTGGGGTGGCGAAGCAGCAGCCGTGCAGGAAGATGGTCGGGCGAATCCGAATCAGACGTTGGCGGTTGAATCGAATCGCGCGGGGCTAAAGGCCCTGTGGGACGAATTGCAGGCAGGTCACCAGAGTTTAGGGAGTGATGCGCCGCAGATGGTTGCCGGGTTGCAGCTAACGCATTCGGGCCGGTTCTGTCGGCCGAACGATAAGCGACTGGAACCGCGGATTGCCTATCATCACCCGCTGCTGGATGCCAAGTTTGGCATCGATCCGGCGAATCAAAGCGTGGTGTGGACCGATGGCGACTTGGAACGGCTGGTCGACCGGTATGTCGCGGCGGCGAAGTTGGCGCAGGAAGCCGGTTTTCAGTTTGTCGACGTGAAGGCTTGCCACGGTTATCTCCTGCACGAGTTTCTGAGTGCTCGGACTCGGCCGGGGAAGTTCGGCGGCGATCTGGCTGGTCGAGCTCGCCTGCTGCTGACGATTATTGATCGCATTCACAACGAAGTGCCAGGTCTGCCTGTCGTGGTGCGACTGAGCGCTTTCGATACGCTGCCGTACAAGACCAGCCGTGAAGTTGGTCAGCCGATGAGTTACGAGGCGCTACTGCCTTACGGCTTTGGTTTTGGCGTGAGCGAGCAGGATCCATTGCAATACGACCTGCGCGAGCCGATTGAACTGCTGAAGATGCTGCACGCAGCGGGCGTGGTTGCCGTGAACCTGAGTTGTGGCAGTCCGTATTACAATCCGCATATTCAGCGGCCAGCAATCTTTCCGCCGAGCGACGGTTATCTTCCACCAGAAGATCCGCTCGTTGGCTGCGTGCGACAGATTCAGGCGCATCGCGCATTGAAGGCCGCGGTACCCGAGTTGCTGATGGTGGGCACGGCTTACTCTTACCTGCAGGACTACTTGCCACACGTCGCGCAGGCCGTTGTTCGCGCGGGCTGGATCGATGCGGTTGGTCTCGGCCGGATGGTCCTTTCTTATCCGCAGATGCCGCACGATACGCTGCTGCATGGCAAGCTGGAACGGAAGAAAGTCTGTCGCACCTTCAGCGATTGCACTACCGCGCCGCGCAATGGCATTGTCAGTGGCTGCTATCCACTCGACCCGTATTACAAGGCGATGCCCGAGTACGCGACGATGCAGGAACTGAAGAAAGCGATCGCCGCCAGTTGAGCGGCCGTGGGTTGACTATGTAGAAGTCGAGCATAGAGTGCCAAAAGTCTCTAGGCGCGAGTTTGCGAAGGATGTGGCAATGACCGATCAGGCAGTGACGCGAGGTTTTTTGGCAGTGGTGGGAGCGGCGTACATCGCGCTAGCCGCGTGGTGCGCGATCAGCCCGACGCAGACCGCGAACTCTGTGGGCTACACCTTTCGCAGCGGCTCGGGCATGTCGGAATACATGACCGTGTATGGCGGACTGCAGCTGGGGCTGGGGCTGTTCTTTCTGTGGCCCATGCTGCGGCCGGAGCAGTTCTTTACGGTGCTGATGGCTTGCCTGCTGGTGCATGGTTGCATCGTGCTGTTTCGCGTGCCGTCGTTGCTGTTGGTGAGCGGCATCGAACGAACGACGTACTTTTTGGTTGCAACCGAAGTGACAATCTTGGTTCTTTCGTTATGGCGATTCGTCATGACGGGCGAGCGACATTATTAGCAAGCAACGAAAAAACCCCAGCTGCGATGAAGCAACTGGGGTCTTACGAGGTTGGCAGGCATGACAGGTGACTGCCGGATGGCTTCGTTAGCGATTACTGTTCGTACTTGGCGGCATCGATGCTGCTGCTGGCAGGAGCTTCGATCGAGGTTGGCAGCGTGGTTACCAGTTCGCAGTCCATGGTGCTGGCGGTTTTGCCATCAGCCTTGAGGACGTGCAGGGTAGCCTTGCTGGACTTGGTCAAGCCGAGGGCAGGCAGCGTGCAAGTAACCGAGTTGTTGGTCCATTCCTTGATGCTGGCTGGCACGGCGATGTCGCCGAGTTGCAACACCACCTGGCCTTCGCGATCGGACAGATCCTTGCCTTGCAGCGTGACCGTGGCTCCGACGGGGATCTTGGGTAGCTTGACGTCGGTGCTGACGACATCGGTCAGTTCAGCAGGCTTCGCTTCAGCTGGCTTGGTTTCGGCCGAGGTTTGTTCCGTCACAGGCTTGCTGGTATCGACGGGGCCTTGAGCGGCAGCGTCGGCAGGCTTGGCGGCGTCGACGTTCACTTCGTTGTTGACGACGACCACCATCGGATCTGCAACAGGGACTGGAACAGGAACCGGAACTCCAACTGGGTAAGGCTGCGGATAGTAGATCACCGGTGGGCATGGCGGTGGGCAGTAGTTCGGTTGGCACACCGGCAGTGTGAAGCAGAACCCGTGGTTGTGATGATGATTGTGGTGGTTGTGGTGATGTCCGTTTCCGTGGCCATTACCGTGACCGTTGCCCGGGCCATTGCCGCTGCCAGGACCCTTCGGGCCCTTGTTACCGACGATGTCACCGATGCTGATGCCAAGGCCCAGCTTGGGCTTGTTGCTGTTGTTGTTGGAACCGTTCGAGTTGTTCGAACCGATAGTACCGAGGCCAGGAATCTTGATTCCTACACCATTCTTAGTGCTGTTGATGTTGCGAATGATGGGCGAGCCGCTGTTGCCACCGTTTGAACCGCCGATGGGGCCGATTTTGGTGCCCAACTTGGGAGGAACGATGCCGGTGTTACGGGGAACGATCTTATTACCCGAGTTGTTGCCCAGGTTGATGCCGCCAAGGTTGCCGCTGCGGATGACAGCAGGACCGCTCGAACCGCCCGCGGGCTTGAAGCCACCCGACGATGGTTTGAAACCGCCCGAGGAAGGCTTGAAGCCACCGAAACCGCCGGACATCCGGCTGCCGCCCGAGGAGCCGCTGTGGCCGTGACCCGAATGGCCGTTGCCGCCAGCGTAAGCCGAACCCATTGTGCTACCAGCACTTATAGCAATCGCGAAAGCAGCCGCGAATTTCCAGTTGCGAAACATTTTTCGACCCTTTTTGGCCTAGTTGAGAAGAGAAGTGACTTGGACACTTCTGCTAGGCGTGGGGTCGGGCGGAATGTTACAGAGGAATTCAAAGGCAGAACGAAGAATGCAGATTGCAGAATGAAAGACCGGATTTGGGAAAAGTCGCTGGGCCTACGACTCGTCCCCGCCAAGGCCCAGTTTCGAGAGCCAGCGGCCACCGCCGCTGCCCTTCTTCTTGTCGGTCGAGGGAGACTCTTTGATGCCCGGCATCTTTGACTTTTCTTGCTCGAAGGTGCGGAGCTTTTCTTCCATGGTGGAGCGCTCGCGAGCCAGCTTGGCCCGCTCGACGCTGATATCGATCTCGGCCCGCTTGAGCTGCTCCTGCAGTTGTTCTTGCATCTGCTTGAGGCTGGCTCGTTCCTGCTGGATGAGTTCATCGCCATCAAGCATGCCGGCGATGGCGGCCGCCCCTACGGCCAGGCCGCCGATGTTGCTGGACTGGTCTTCGAGCAGCTTGCGGAGTTCGATCAGTTCCTTTTCCTTGTCGGCAATGATCTGGTCCGTCATGCGGATCGTGCCTTCGATCGTCAGCTTATCGGCCTGGGCCTTCTCGTCGGCCTCGTCGTCGGAGTCGGCCTCGAGCTTGGCGAGCAACTGCTGCTTGCGAGATTCCCAGTCCATAGCATTCGAAGCCGCAGCACCTGTGGCAGCAGCTTTACCGGCGGCGGTCTTGGCTTTGGCGAGTTGGTCATTAAGCTCGGCGTTCTTGGTCTTGAGCTCGCGGACATCTTGCACGGCCATCTCGAAGCGGCGGCGGAGATCGTCCATGTCCTGAGCATTGCCTGCTGAGTCGGCCTGCTTCTGGGCAAAAGCCAAAGCAGTCTCAAGTTGCTTCTTCTCGGCCTGCAAGCGTTCCAGATCAGCGGACACGTCTGGTTGCTGTTGGGAAAGTGCCCGAGCTTCCATCAGCTGAGCTTCGAGGCGAGCCCGCTCGGCTTGCCATTCTTCGCTGGCCGCACTGTGATCGGTGAACTGCTGCTGGCTGGCTCGCTCGCGCAGTTGTTGCAACTCGGCGACAAGGGCGGCTCGCTCTTGCATCTGCTCGTCGAGACGAATCTGCAGCTTGGTCCGCTCGTCTTCCCACTGCTTGAACTGCCGCTGTGCAGACTCTGATTGACCGGCACCGGACTGCTGCATCTCGTTGCGCAGTTCGAGCAATCGCTGGGCCGCTTCTTGCTGCGAAGCTTCGAGATCGCTTTGCAGCCTGGTCGATTGAGCTTGGGCGGTGGTGAGATCAAAACGAACGCGTTCGAGTTCTGTCTGCAGATCGGTACGGATTTTCTCGGCTTGCAGCGAAGCTTGCTGGCGGAGCGATTCTCGCTGGCGATCGGCCGTTTCGCGTTCCTGCGTCAGCATGTCTCGATACCGCTGCGATTCGCCGCTGGCGACCTGCTGCTGCATTTCGGCTTGGCGCAAGGCGTCAGTCAGGCGGCGAATCTCGGACTGCGATTGATCGAGTGTGGGCTGCTGCTGTGCGAGTTTGGCGCGCAGTTCTTCGTGCTGCTGATCGCGAAGTGTCGCCTCCTCCTGCAGGCGGTCAAACCGACCTTGCAACTCGGTGAGTCGCAGTTGCAGCTGCAGTTCCTGGCCTTGAGCGCTTGAGAGAATTTCGCTGCGATGTAACTCGATCTCGGCGGTGAGTTCTTTCTTGCGAGCGCGCAGTTGCTGGGCTACGTGCCGTCTTTGCTTTTGAGATTCGCGGTCTCGGTCGGCAAGCGCATTCAAATCACGCGTGAGTTGATCGCGCTGCTTCTGCAGACTTAACTGCTCGGTCAGTTGGTTGCTATGTTGTGCTTCGAAATCGGCCCGCTGCTGCGCGAGTTGCTGCTCGGCTTGCTGCACGACCAGGCGCTGCTGTTCGAGCTGCGCGAACTGAACTTCCAACTCCGACTGGCGAGTCGCCAGAGCCTGCTCTCGCTGGGTGAGCGTCTGCTGTTGTTCAGTCAGCCGCTGAGCTTGCTCGGCCAGCTTGGTTTGACGATCGGCATGCTCGAGCGAACGGGTTTGCAGTTCGGCGGCAAAGCGCTGATGGTCGGCAGCGGTCTGCAGTTGGGTCGTTTCCCAGGCCTGCCGTTGTAATGCCAGCTGCTGCTGTTGTTCGGTTAGAGCCAGACGAGTGGCTTCGAGTTCCGCTTGCCGAGCATCGTGCTGAAATTGATCGGCGACCAACTGCTGATGGTCGAGTGCTTGAGCGGAAAGTTCGCCCGACAGCTGCTGCAGGCTTTGATCGAGCAGCGTTTCCAGGTTGCGGATGCGGTCGCGTTGCTCTTCGAGCGCAGCCTGCGCGTGAGCCCGGCGCTCATCAAACCGGCGCGCAAGGGTCGCATGCCATTGCTCGGCGGAGGCGACATCAAGAGCCTGGTCGTCCATGGTGTGCATTGCGACGTGAGGGGTAACTGCGGGGCGATAATCGCTGCTCGGAGCAGAGCGGCGAGAAGATGCGCACGCAACGATGCCCCGCTGCAACCGCGGAGAAGTCGCGCAATCTTCTACAGAGTATCTACGTCGCAACCGGGCCTTGGTCAAAAACCCAATTGCGTAACGTGATCGATGGCGGCCTATGAGAAGCAATCGTCCGCCGCAGAACTAACCAACCTTAACGCCATTAACGATATTCTCGGGCGTGCCGCGGGTAAGTAGCGTCGCCACTTGCTGAGCCACTCGCGATCGCAGGTTTTGCAACGATTCTTCCGAGACGAAAGCCGCATGCGGCGTGACGATCACCCGCGGATCGTTGAAGGGGGGCTGCGACAGATCGGGAGGTTCCACCGGTTGTACGTCGAGTGCAGCGCCGGCTAGTTGCCCCTTTTCCAGAGCAGTCGCCAGTGCAGCATGATCGATGAGCCCCCCACGCGCCGTATTGATGAGGTATGCCGACGGCTTGAGCAGGGCGAACTTCTCGGCGTTGAACCACTGCTTGTTCTCAGCGGTGAGCGGAGTGTGCAGCGAGATATAGTCGCTCTGCTTCAGCAGGTCGTCGAGTTCCACAAACTCAACGCCCGGCATCGGATCTTTACGGCCGCGGCTATAAGCAATCACGCGCATCTTCAGCCCGAGTGCTTTTTCGGCCAATTTACGGCCAATATTGCCCAAACCGACGATACCCAGCGTTTGGCCCTCAATGCGACGCAGCTTGGGACCGGCCTGCAGGACATAGCGGCCGTTCATCGTCTCGTGATGATAAAAGGCAATCTTGCGGGCCATCGATAGCAACTGAGCGATCGCATGCTCGGCCACTTCGATCAGGCAATAGTCCGGGACGTTCGTCACCGGAATATTCTTGCTGGTGCAATAGGCCACGTCGATGTTATCGAGGCCAATGCCGAGCCTGGAGACGATTTTGCAGTTCTTGCACGCCTCAATCACCGGTTGAGGAACCTTCGCCCAGTTAGTCATAATCGCGTCGCAATCCGCAGCCAGTTTGCTGAGCGTTTCGATGTCCCCCTTCGGAGCCACGACGAGTTCGGCGTCGATCTTGGCGAGGGTGTCGCGCTCGATGGTGACATCGGGCCAGGCGTAATCGGTGATCAGGACTTTGAAGCGTGGCATGGAGAACTCGAGAGTGATTGTTTTCTGCGGTTCCCTCTCCTCGGTACTCCGCGGAGAGGGTTAGGGTGAGGGGTATGAAGATGGAAGCCGCGTCCAAGTCGGCCCCGCACCTTGAGTCGAGGAATTACTACAAGCACCAGCGCTTGGCAACTTGCGACTTCATGAAGGCCAACGAATCGCGAGCCAGTTGTTCTTCGCTGTCGAACATGCGGCGCCAGATCTTGGTAGCGGCAGCCAGCTCAGGAAGGGCGAGTCCGAAGGCTTCGACGACGAGCCAGCCGTTGTAGCCAATCTGCTTGAGGGCATCGAAGTTCTCGCACCAGCGGACATTGCCGCGGCCGGGAGTGCTGCGGTCGTTCTCACTGATGTGTACGTGCGTCAGCATGTCGGCACAGCTATGAATCGCCTCGGTGATGCTCTTCTCTTCGATGTTCGAGTGAAAGGTGTCGTACATCATGCGGCAGCGAGGATGGCCGATCTCGCGGCAAAAACGGGCAGCGTCGGCGTGTGTATTAAGCAGGTAGGTCTCAAATCGATTGAGCGGTTCAACACCCAGCGTCACGTTCACCTTGCCGGCATGTTCGGCAGTTTGACGCATCGAATCGATGCCCCACTTCCACTCTTCCGCCGTACGACCCTTGCCGCTGAAGTGACCGAGGGCCGAGTGATAGGGCCCCACGATCGTCGTGGCACCGACAGCGGCACAGCAATCAAGCGTCTTCTTATTCAGTTCGACGCCCTTGGCACGAACGCCGGCCTCACTGCTGATCGGGTTGTCCTCGGCAGTGCGCACGGTTACAGCAGTGCGGGCGAGGCCAATTTCGTCCAGCTTCTTGCCCCACTTGGCATAGTCGAGGCCCAGGTTGAAGACCGGCAGTTCGACGCCGTCGTAGCCCAGATTCTTCAGCATGTGCAGGACCGGAATCAGGTCGTCGCTGAGTTCGCCGGTCCACAAAAGCAGGTTCATACCATAGCGCATCGAGAGGTTCTCCGCTGGTGCAACGTGGCGATCGGTCGCCGCCGCTTGGTCAGTGTTCAATTTGGCAAACAGGCTATGAAACAACAAAAGCCCACGGGTTGCAATCCGTGGGCTTGGGGGAGAGGTTGATTTGTGGGTACCGCTGCAGGCAGCGGCGAAGCTATTCGGCTGCGGCGTTGCCGTCGTGCGAGTACGTCAGCAGGGCGTTTTCGATCCGAATCCGCCGAGGCTGACTATTCTCCATCGCGAACAGCATGTCCAGAAAATGCTGAAATCGCTTGGGGACCAAATGATAAAAATTGTGCTTGCCGTCGCGGCGGCATTCGATGATGCCTGCCACTCGCAGCAGTGCCAGGTGATGACTCACTGCTGGCTGGCTTTGCTCGAGCAGGTCGCACAGCGTGCGCACATTCAGTTCTTCCTGCTGCATGAGGAAGTACATGATCCGCAGCCGCGTCTCGTCCGAGAGCAGCTTGAACAACTGCACCAGTTCGCGACCCGTCGGCTCGGGTAAGCGTTCCAGCGAAACGGGCGAATTTTCATCGGCCGCGTCGCGAGGATCATCGGTATTAGAGGGAGAATCTTGCAACACGGCTTTCATCGCAGACGAAATCATAAATGCCTCTTAACGAACCCTTCGAAGCGGGTCCGGGACGTCCGTTCCGTAAGAGTTGAATCAGCCGAGAGAACTACCCTCGGCCACAATATTTCACTTCCCAGGTCACCGGTGTACCTTCGTCGCAACTTTGTCGCGACAACGACCTCACCCCTGGGTTCATGGCTGCCCTTCGCCGTGCAATGCTTAGTGCGGGGAACGAAGTTCCGCGAACCAAAAATCGCTCGGTTATTTGCCGATGAACGACGCCGCCTTGCGCCTCACCTGCGTACGAACTGAATTGAATGAAAAGTTAGGTCAACTGACTCTGTAACCGGCAGCCCGCGAATGGAGCAATGGTTGATAAGTTGGGCCGGTTACCGTCTTCTCTGACTCCGTTATTGTAACGAGGTTGGTGCCCCACGGGAAATAGCCGGCGGGCAAAAATCGGCGATTCCCCGAGAAAATCCGCAGTTTCGTTAGCTTTTCCTAACTCGACTGCTGGCAGACACTAAGGGCGATTGCTTGCCACTAACCGCCATTTCTGGCGCACCTACTCGACGTAGACCGCTATTCGCCCAACGCACTTTTTCTAGCGTTTTTTCTTGCGCTGAATCCCGAGGGCGTCTTCGATATCTTTCCGCAAAGCGGCCGTTTCATACTTGGCTTCGGGCTTCACCCGCATCAGGGGCAGGCCGGCCGCATGCAGGGCCGTGTTGAGAAACTTGTCGCGCTGGGCCCGCTCGGTGCGCGAAGGGGTTTCGTCTTCCAGCTCAATGGCCAGCTTCACCTCGAGCGTCTCGTAGTCGCAGATCACAAAATCGAGGTGCTTGTTCTGAATCCGCCCCTGCCAAAAGCTGGTCTTGCGCGTCTTCGGCCGCACCTTGATGATGTCGGCCAGGCGGACCATCGAGAAGACCAGCCAATCCTCGCGCACCGCCAGATTCAGCGATCGCAGGAACGAAACCTCTGCCGGCGACAGCAACACGCCGCGGCGTTCGTAGGGGAGCGGGCCGTCGCGCAGAGATAGCAACGCCAGGACCACCAGCACAACCGTCGTAACGGCGAACAGAATCAACGGCCAGTTCTGTAGGAGCACGTCTTTCATGGCATAGCAAAAAAGAGGAGCCGTGCGGCTGGGGCAGCAAACCGAACGGCTCCGATCAGCTACTGACGTCGCGAACGCCCGTAGCGTGTTCTCAAGGAAAATCACAGCTCGCAAGCCGTGCGTCGTATCTATATCGGAACTGGTCGGCAGCACCTTGAACGGTTCGCCTGCTCCCTTAGTCACGGCAACCACGTAATGTCCCGCGCAGCGCCGGTCGTAGGCTTCATAACGAGCTTGCCGTAGGTGTCGATTATTCCGCATCCGGTCCTCCTCCCTCATCGAGCGTTTTCAGTGGCCGCACAATCGCTACTGGCGGTCGAAGTTGCCCTGTCGCCAACAAAAGCCCGGTCTGCTTGCGATCCAGTTCCAGCGCGTCACCGTCTGCAACCTAAGTTCTGAGAGGACGAACTTTGCTCGTGGGTAGCGAGCACGAGTTTGATGTTTCCCTCGGGTTGACTCATGACGAACGCCTTGGACACCACAATTAGACCGCCGTTTTCGGCCAGCAGTCTGGCTGCCGCCGGACAAGCGCAGGCAGAGCAATCGGCTGAACTGCAAGCCGTGGCAGTCGCGCTGCGCAAGGCCTTTGGCGTCGCCTTCAGCATCTGGGACTGTTACACCGGCGACCTGATGCACGTCTCGCTGCAACAACCGGGCAGCAACGATCCCCAGCGCGGCTTGCTCGTGCGCGGTGTGGTCGGTCTCGAACCGCAGTTCGTCGCCGATGACGACGTCGCAGTCCTCATTGCGATTCCGTTTCAACTGCCCGGCGGTGTGATGGTTGCCGCGACGGCTGCCTTTGCCACTCGCAACTTGGAACCCAACGAATCGTCGGAAAGCCTGTGCGAAATGCTGGGCGTAGACGACCGCCGCGCTCGCCAATGGCTCAGCCGGCAGATGCAGTGGACTCCCGATTCGCTTCTGCGCCTGGGCGGTGCCGTCCAAGCTCAATACGCGGCCGAGCGCCAAGCCAGTCGTTATGCCCGCGAGGTCGAAAAACTCTCCGACAGCCTCGCCAGCACTTACGAAGAAATCTGCTTGCTGCACGGCGTAACGCAAAACCTGCGCATCTCGCGCGATGAAGAAGAACTGGCGCACCTCATTGTGAACTGGGTGCTCGATTGCTTGCCGACGAAAGGTGCCGCGATCCAGCTGTTGCCGGTCGCCAAGGAAGGGAACGTCACTTACAAAGCCCGCACCCTGGGGCAACTGGTCACTGCTGGCAATTGCCCACTCAACGAAGACCGCTTTCTCCAATTGATCGAATATCTGCACCTGGAAGCCGGCTGCGCGCCCCAGGTGCTCAATCCGAACATCACCTCGCGCGAAGATTGGCCGTTCCCAGAAGTCAAAGAACTGATCATCGTTCCGATGAGCGACGGTCAGCGACTGTTTGGCTGGATTGGCGTCTTCAATCACATCAGCGGCGATGAGTTTGGCACCGTCGAAGCCAGCTTGCTCAACTCCGTCGGTGCGATGCTTGGCATTCACAGCGGTAACCGCGACTTGTATCGCGAGCAGGCTGAGTTTCTCGCCAGCGTGGTACGAGCCCTCACTTCCGCCATCGACGCCAAGGACCCGTACACCTGCGGTCATAGCGATCGCGTGGCCCGCATTGCCGTTCGCCTGGCGAAAGAACTGGGCTGCACGACCGAAGTCCTCCACACGCTCTACATGGCTGGCCTGCTGCACGATATCGGCAAGATAGGCATCGACGACGCCGTGCTCCGCAAGCCTGGCAAACTCACCGACGCCGAGTTCGAGCACATCAAGCAGCACCCAGAACTGGGCTATCGCATCCTCGCCGACATCAAGCAACTCTCCGACGTGCTGCCAGCAGTGTTGCATCATCACGAACAATGGGATGGCGCTGGCTATCCATTCAAACTGAGTGGCGACCAGACGCCGCTCATCGCCCGTATCGTCGCCGTGGCCGATGCCTTCGACGCCATGTCGAGCGATCGTCCCTACCGCAAGGGCTTGCCCTTCGAGCGGGTCGACCAAATCTTCAAAGAAGGTGCTGGCCGGCAATGGGACCCGAACGTGGTCGCCGCTTACTTCACCGCCCACGACGACATTATGCTCATCTGTCAGAACGAACGAGCCAACCTCACGCTCGACGTCCTGCAGTGGTCGTAGTCGTACTCTCATCCTTGCCTCCTACGTCACTCCCTTGCCTCGGTACTCCGGGGAGACGTTGGGGTGAGGGGCCTGCACTGAAAACCAGCCCCCTTGGCACTTGTTGCTTCGCCGTAACCTCACTCGTTTCTACCTGGCTTGGGAAAACTTTGTTCACAAACCCCCTGGGGCTGTGAGCACCGCCGCGCGCCGCACCCGAGAGTTACGGCACTTGCTGCTCACAAACTCCGCCGGTTTGTGAACACCCCCGAAAAGGACCAGCTGCAAACTGCGTGTGCTGCGTCCCCCCTCAAGCCCTCTCCGACCTGCCCTTTCTGGCTCAACCGAACTGCCTGCGACAATCGTCCCCGCGTTCCCCAGCGAGAACCCGAGTGAGGCGTGACCGACTCGCGCTGATAACCAGTTTTGATAACTGTTTGTGCGACTTTTTTCTGATAATTCTTTGGCGTAACCCTTTCACCCGCAACAACCTCCGCCGCACACTTGGCGAATATCACCGTTTTCTTGATAACCACTTTCCGCCCCTGTTCACCCCCCACCTTTCCGTCGCATTAACCCCCCCTCCTCGGTACTCCGGGGAGAGGGTTGGGGTGAGGGGCAGAACTGCCAACCAACTTCCCACTTCGCCCGCTACGCTCCCCAACTCAAAACTTTCCCTCCGCGCAGCGGCAACCGGTCACCGCTGCCGATGTCAGTTTCGTACATGACAATTTTCAGAATGTAGTGGTCCATTGTCAAGTATTTGCGCACTTAGATTTGCGACATTCCTTGACACCCCTCGCCGCATCGCTGCAAGTTCACGGTCGACCAACCTGCAGAAAGATGCCTACCCGAGTCGTTCGAGTTTCACCGGGGCGTGCATCTCGATGTAGTCGGCAGAGTCGCCGCTGAACATGCCGGAGATAGGCATGACGCCGCGCGGGTGGTGAGAGACGCCGACGACGATGTGCTCTGAAGGAGTACGCTTAGTCCACTTCTGACTCACTCTCCAGGCATTTGCAGGGCCTAACGGGGGGCAGCAGGTTTGCGTAAAACAATCGCATTTCCGAAGTAAACGGGCTTTCCACTATTTCGGACTGCCACCTGGATCATTTCATCGCTGTCTTCCGGAAACAGACTTGATGCCAGCACATCGTCTAAATCGCATCCCCAAGCGAACGACACAGCTTCGATTACCGCGCCCGCAAGCGTAGCGCCATACACGCTCCAAGGCCAACAATTTGATCTTAAATCAACGGAGCATCTAATGTTGTCGTAATATCCACGCATCGTGCTTGTAACAAACACGTTTGGCAGAGCGCGAATATTGTGTCGACTAGTCATTAGGTATTGCTCAACTAGGATAACCTCGTCCGGCAAAACCATAGCGGCAATCTGGCTATATGTATTCCAGCCATCCAAAGTGTTAGCAATAGGTAGGCAGTCAGTGTCGCCTCCATAATGCCGAATTTGTGATGCGAAATTCATTAGGCCACATTCTCCGAAATCCGCAACTGCACCGAGGGTTCTTTGCTCATTAACCCAATTGGAAAGCAGTTGCTCGTCAACAACGATGTCAACTCTGTTTCTAGCAGCTGTGACAACATTGCCCACCACAACACCAACGAGGCCTTCTAGCGACGATGCGCGAAATCCACCGGCTACTACGACGCCCGGTGAACAATCCAGTGAGTAAGGAGGGGCCGCTTCGTCATCGTCTAGGTCATCTCTTGCTTCGCCGATAAGCGCCAAAGATTCAAACTGCCTGCACTCAGCCATCGGCAGAGAGATGCGGGCAACTACATTACCGTCAGAATCGACGATAGCTCGCATTCTACTCGCAAGTTTGCCAATGTATTCCGCATGGCAGTCAAATTCATCGCCTCCGATGATTCGCCGGAGCAATTCGACGCAGTCGAGCGAAGTCCAGTCATTAGCGTTCACCACACGCTTCAAAGCGTCCCCAGCTTCTTTGACGGAGATCGCAACATCCGAAGCTGGGCACAGCCACCCGACGAGGTCAGGCAGTTTAGTGGGGTGGTGTTCCCCAATTCTGTGAGAACCATTGTCAGGCGACAATAGTCCACCTGCATCACTTAGACCTGTTTTCATCCATACCTTAACAACTGTGCCAGCTTCAAGAAGCTGTTCACTGTCCGCCGCTCGTCTTAAAACTGGCCTGTCCCTTAAACCTTTCTTAAACTCAAGGACCAGAGTGTCGGATGGCCCTACCTTCCGACTCCTTGTTACCACTTCAACACGATCTCCCCACATGAAGGCGGAATAGAACCCAATTCCGAAGCGCCCCGTCGAACGGAACCCCTTCCGCAGGAGCCCCGGATTTTCCTGAATCATTAAGTTGGAACCCCAATAGCTCTGTCCGAAATCCAGGAAAGGGCCACACAGCACTGCACGTGTCATGCCTATGCCATTGTCGGAGATGACGACTACATCGGTGCCATCGACCACGTCTATCCGAACACAAACCTCACCCCACTCAATTGGCCTGTCTTCCATAACTCGACGCGCGCGAACAGCATCTGTTGAGTTCTGGATTAGCTCCCGAAGGGGGACCGTCGGATCTTCTCCGTAAAGTTCAGCGCCGCCAAGGCGATGAACTAGTGAAGCAATGTCGGTTGTCTTGATCTGGACGTCGACGGGGTCCCATCCGCTTGTTGGGATGTGCTTTTGCAATCTGATAGGATCATCAATACCGGTGACACCCTGGGCGGCCATTGGCTCCCGCCCTGAATCACGGAGCAGCGAATCGACATCGCGCAACTCTCTGTCAGCGTATTTCAGGGTGTCATAGCATAGCCACCACGCTGCAGACTCATCTTTTGTGAATGGCCGACTGGTGCTAAAGCGAATCCGTTCAAGCTCGACATCCGGCTTGTGTAGATGTTCCTGGAACAGCCAATGTGATTCTGCAATGCCATTCGGCTTCCGCAGTGCACGCAAGAATCCCGGCGCGCGTCGGGCATCAAGGTGACACACATCTGAAACGCGAAGAAGACAGGCAATTTTCAATGGGTCAATCCGCCATTCTCTTGGACAGAAAACTGGGGAACCGATGATTCGATCCAACTGATCTGCGACCCGATCAATTGTCCACCAATGACTAAAAGCTAATTGCCCTATTAGACCTCCAAGTGAGTGGCGTAAGTCATTGGACTCAAGTAGGTAATATGATTGGTCGACGGATCGGTGCCTGAACGCAGTGGTCGCTAGACTCTCAGCTTTTTGAGCGTGGAGATTCCGAAGGAGCTGCTCCTTCGCTTCGCGTTCGTCGTCTGGATCGAGGGTTCTAAGATCGTCTGCTTTGGGCAATCTGCCTGTTCTCTTGCGGTAAATGGACGCGATTACGTCGCTCCAATCGCTGTGCTGCTTCAACTCTGTAATTCCCTCGTTGTACGCAGATAGACTCATTCCAAGGTCATGGAGCAGAAACGATCCGCCGAGGACAAAGGCTTCCACTGGATTGATTGCAAACTGCTCTCCTGCTACGAGGTCCGCAATTTCCCAAAGTGCATCGATATGGGTAATATCGTGAACCGTCAATAGTCGTAAGTCTTGGGGGATCTCGTTTGCGAGGAGTTCGGCTCTAGCTCGAAAGCTTAGAAATGCTTCTCGCAATGTTGTACGCGCCCTTTCAGCGCGTTCACCCTCGCCTTTTGGTGCCAGGGTGCGATCCCATAATGAGGTAGTCTCAAAGATGTACATGTTGCTATGCAGTATCGGAGGCGAGAGATTATTCTCGCGTAGGATACATGCATGCTGGCGCATTGTCCACAAACAAATACTGGCCAGGAACGTCTATCTCGCATTGTTATGGTCAAGTACATTTAGCGAGGAATGTCTTAAAAGCCTACCCAAGTCGTTCGAGTTTCACCGGGGCGTGCATCTCGATGTAGTCGGCAGAGTCGCCGCTGAACATGCCGGAGATAGGCATGACACCGCGCGGGTGGTGAGAAACGCCGACGACGATGTGCTTCAGTGAGCAAGGCTCGCCGATCGTGGGATCGAAGCCGCGCCAGCCGAGCACGGGCAGGTAAACTTCGGTCCAGGCATGCATGGCTGCGCGACCCGCTTCGGCTGCGGGGCAATCGAGGTAGCCGCTGGCAAAGCGAGCCGCCAGGCCGAGCAGCCTGGCGGCATCCATCATCAGTACGGCCATATCGCGACACGAACCCGAGCGAATCGTGAGTGTTTGTGAGGGAGATTGCACCCCCTTTACCATCCGCCGCTGATACTTGATCTGGCTGTTGATCAGCGTACAGAGACACATCAACATCGCTTCGGCATCGACGGGCTTGGTCAGGCAATCGTGCTGGTGCATCCACGCGCGCACGTCGGACTGATCGCCCGGATAAGACACCAGTTGATAACCGGCCGTGATCGGCAGTTCGCGTTCGTCGTACTCGACGGGCCAGGGAATGGGCCAAGGCTCGTGCGGGTCTTCGCGGGGGAACTTATCGGTGCGGTCGACGATGATATTGCTGCGCACTTCCAGGCGTTCGGCCTCTTCCAAAAAGTCGACGATGGCTACGCTGTTGCTGTAGACATCGCGCGACCACACCAGCCTATGGGCCGGGAAGATTTGTAGCGACATGCTTTCGACACGCAGGTCGTGTCCTTCGCGAGGGCGAAGGACAAGGCGATGGCGGCCGAAGGAGACGGGGCGGCGATACGAGTAGATCGTATCGTGTTCAATTCGAAGACGTGACATTGCTGTGCTGTTCTAGCGAAATCCCCTTGCGTCCGAGCTGCTTTCGCTCCAGCGGCGTGAACTTCTGATCGGGTGCCAATTGGCAATCGACCGTCATTGCTTCTAATTGTACCCGACCGAAGCAGCTAGCTACGGCCGCATCGGCCGCATCACGACCGGTTCCAATGCGGACCAGGCCATTCAGCGGGGCCAATCGAGTGGCATCGAACACCAGCCAGCGGCCGCCAATGTAGCTTTCGAAGCACGCATGAAAATCGGGTGGCTGCAACTGATAGCTGTAACCCGAGAAGTACCGCGACGGAATATTGAGGGCCCGGCACAAAGAGATGCCCAGGTGCGCAAAATCTCGACAGACACCCGTCCGCTGCGTGACGGTATCGTAGGCCGATGTCTCACTGTTCGTGCTGCCCCGCAGGTACTCCACGTTGTCGTGAATCCAGTCGACGATGGCGATCACCTTCTCGTAGGGATTCGCGACCTTACCGAACAGATCCCAGGCCAAACGCCCGAGGCGATCGGACTGGCAATAGCGACTGGGGAACAAGTACGGGAGCGCCTTGCGGTCCATTTCGGCGACGGGAGTGAAATCCAGCTTGCTCGCGGGTATCACCTCGTGCGTACACTCGACCGTGGCCTTGTAGTCGATGGTGAGTGTCTTTTTTTTGCCTGTTTCTAGGCGTACAAAACGGCTGCCACCACTCTCGAGCGCGAACTCCTCAAACTTCACATACGGCTCGACCGCAAAGTGCTCGTCGAGGATCGTCTGCCCCGAGTTGCGTTGGGCGTGAATGTTCAGAATCAAGGTGGAGGGAAACTTGACCGTATACTCCAAGTGGCCGGAAACCAGAAAACGCATGGCAGGTGAACTCAATCCAAAGGGTTGCGAGAATAGTGACCAAAACGAAGTCGCTCATGGAGAGCAACTTCCGGGCCAGACTTTCGAGAGCGATTCGCAAGCTCGCAACTGCTAATTCGCCAGCATGATCAAATTTAAGGCCGAATATCGCTGAAACCCGCGATCAAACGTGACCGGCGACATTTCTGCGAAGAGCGCGAATGAGGCTAGCTGCTGAGTCATTGAACGCCAAATTGGTTGACGGCCAGCCGTCTCGCTAACATCCTGCAGAAAGCTCTTCTTCGTCCAGAATCTCGGCGACGCGCTGGTCCGTCAGCCGAATGCTGCCAGGTGAATCACTGGTAACGAGAGGAAATTTGATTCGTTGCTCCAGCCGTGCGGGCTGATTAGCTGGATTCCCGTCCACAACAATCACGCCATTCTGAACACGTCCGGTGAGTTCCATGAGCTCATTATTTACTCGCAGCCTGGCCCAAGCAAGCGTTCTACCCGCCCGCTAAGGCACCAATAATCAGAAACGGCTCGCGGCCGGCGGCGATCGGTTCTGGAAGTGGCGCGTCGGCCGGTTCGTTGGACAGATCTTGCTGGCAAGCAAAGAAACGGATGAACGCCCGCCGCTGCTTGGTGGTGTGATCGCGCACCGTGCCGAGCAGCATGGGATAGCGAGCTTCGAGCGCATCGAGAATCGCCCGCTGCGTGACCGGCAATTCCACTTCCAATTCCACCTCGCCGCTGACCTTGGCCAGCGTGCGGAGATGAAACGGCAAGTGGATGCGGATGGCGGGCATGGGAGACAAGGGGCGGGAGGCGAGGGTCGGGGGAAGAAATTCAGCGAACTCGGTGGCATCCAATGTCGAATGGTATCTAACGGGATAGAAGTGCTTGGAAGCGAGTTTTTCTCGTCCCTCGCCTCTCGTCTCCCGCCTCTCTACCCCAGCGTTTGTGCCTCGACACTCACCACAGCTGGCAAGTCGCGGACAATGGTTCGCCAGGTATCGCCGCCGTCGGGACTGCAATAGACCTGGCCGCCCGTGGTACCGAAGTAGATGCCGCAGTCGTCAAGCATATCGACCGACATTGCATCGCGCAGCACATTGACGAAGCAGTTCTCTTGCGGCAGCCCGTTCGTGAGCGCTTCCCATTCGTTGCCGCCGGTCTTGCTGCGATAGACACGCAGTTTGCCTTCCGGCGGAAAGTGCTCGCTGTCGCTCTTGATCGGCACCACATAGACCGTTTCAGGCTCATGCGCATGCACGTCGATCGGAAAGCCGAAGTCGGTGGGCAAGTTCCCGCCGACGTCGTACCAGTTGTCGCCTGCGTCGTCGCTGCGCATCACGTCCCAGTGCTTTTGCATGTACAGCGTGCTTGGCTTGGAAGGATGCAACGCGATGCGATGGACGCAGTGTCCCACTTCGGCATCGGGGTCGGGCAGCACGTATTCGCTCTTCAGCCCGCGATTGATGGCTTTCCAAGTTTGGCCACCATCATCGGTGCGGAACGCTCCCGCCGCCGAGATTGCCACAAAGATCCGCTGGTGGTCTTTGGGGTCGATCAGAATCGTGTGCAAACCCATGCCACCTGCGCCAGGCTGCCAATACTTGCCTGCGCCATGACCTCGCAGGCCGGTCAGTTCGTGCCACGATTGTCCGCCGTCGGTGGTGCGAAACATGGCGGCATCTTCGACGCCGGCGTAGACCGTATCGGGATCGGACAGCGAAGGCTCGAGGTGCCAGACTCGCTTGAATTCCCACGGATGAGGCGTGCCGTCGTACCAGAGGTGCGTGCCGACCTCGCCTTCGTAGGCGAACTTGTTGCCGACTGCTTCCCAGGTTTCGCCGCCGTCGCTGGAGCGCTGAATCATCTGGCCGAACCAGCCACTCGACTGCGAGGCGTAGATGCGGTTGGGATCAACGGGCGAACCCTTCAGGTGATACAGCTCCCAGCCTGCGAAGTGTGGGCCCGAGACATTCCATTTCTCACGCTTGCCATCGGAGGTGAGAATGAACGCTCCTTTGCGAGTACCAACCAGAACTCGAACGCGACTCATAGCGGTTTCCTGCGGTGTTGTTTGCGATTGTGCGATGTTGCCAGGAACGTCGTTGCCAGATGGATTGTGAGACGGCTCGTCACTCGGCGGCTTGCTGCGGGCCAGATATCCATTGGCGATAAAAGGCTCGCGGTTGCCGAGAACCAAGTTGATCACGGGCACGATGCGTTCGGTCCGGCGAATTTCCTTCACAGTCACTTCGTGTACGCGATCATCCAGCCAGCAGAGAACCGTATCGCCGGGCTGCAATTTTCCCACAGCCTGCGAGTCGGTCAGACTCACACTCAAAGGCTGAGTTTCGGTCGTAAGCAGCGTCCCGCGCTCGGTCTCTACTTCCCATAGTCGATTGTGAGTCCGGAAGATCGACATCACCGGGACCGATTTTTTCTCGCCCGCCGGCGAAATCATAAAAACCGTGTCTCCCTCGTGGATTGCTTGAATTTTGATCGCTCCCCCGGGTGTCTCCACCAGGGTGCCATGCGGGAAACAGCCGGGGTGACAGGGCTCCGCTGGCGGAGCATCGACAATCTTGGCCTCTGGAAACAGGCGGGCGAGTGCTTGCCTCCGTTCGTGAGTTGTGCCGTAGTCCACCGCAATCGTTTGAATGGCCTCGTCGCCCAGCCACCGGCGAACGAGCGGGATCGAGGCCAGCCTTTCGCCGGGCAAGGTGTTGTCCGACCCCTTTCTTTCGGCGGCTGTTGTAATGCTCGCGCCGTATCCAGTGCGGACGCTCTGGAGCAGTGCCTGCCGCGACCGCACGACGCTCTTCTGATAGGCGAGATACACGCTCACCACCGTCACCACCACCAACAGGCTTCGCAGGCTGTAATTCCACCAACGGCGAGGAGTTGGAGTGGTCATGATTGCAACCTGCGCAGGTTTTTGCTGATGTCTGTCTACTCGTTCGCTACGTTCGCCACGGCATGATCGCGCGCAGGCGCGGCTCACGCAGATAGATGCCGAGCCACATGACGACGCCAAAGATCAGCGGTGCCCAGATAGGTTGCTTCTGCACGACGTGCGCGCAGATCGCACCACCCAAGTATCCATTCAAGAGTGCAGCACCGAGAACCGCCGTGCGGGGAAACAAATAGATGAGGGCGCAGGCAATCTCGACGATGCCAATGATCTCCATTGCCTTAGCCGAGAAACCTCCCTTATTGAATTCCTCCTCCATCTTTTGGTAGTCACCCAGCTTCAGCGGCACACTCAACTTAAAGCCAGCGCTTACGAAGAGCCCCAAAACGACCAAGACCGTGATGCCCCAGCCCGTGATCGTCAGCCACTTGGGCTGAGTCGTCGCCGGTAAAGGTTGATTAGAAATCTGAGACACGAGTGAATGCTCCTAAGCAGATTTGGCTCTGGCTTCGACAACGGCTTTGAACCCACCGTAGGCCATTCGCTTGCAGTCGAAAGGCATGTTTTTTGGGTCCGGATCCATGCCTTCATGAATCCGGGGGTCGGCCATCACCTTCTTATTGACCTGATCGCGATGCTTGCGCGACTTGAAAATGATAAACGAGAACATGACCACTTCGCCCGCCTTGGGTTTGGCGACCTTGTTGAACGAGAGCATGTTGGGGATTTCCAGATCATCCCCTTGGCACTCGAAGTACTCAAGGGCACCATGCTCGATCCAGAGCTTGCCCGCCTTCTTGGCAATTTTTACATACTCGGGCAGCTTCGCTTCGGGAACACTGAGTAAAAAACCATCGACGTAGCTCATGTTGAAGTCTCGGTTCGTGAGGGAGATAGATACCAACAACTATTTACCAGCTGGCTCGGCAGGTTCCGTAGGGGCGGGTGACTCTGGCGTTGATGACTCAACGGGTGCCTTCTCAAGAATTTCCTTCATGCTGGCAAGCCCCTTCTCAAAATCGCCCCCCACCATCTTGTCCATATCCATCAACAGGCAGAATGCTTTGCCCGTGAAGTTGTTTTCGCCGTTCATGGTCCAGGTGACTTCGGTGCCGGCACCATCAGGAGTGAACTGGAAACTCGTTGGGCATTCGGAGACCATCGGCCGCTTGAACTCCAGCTTGATCAGAATCTTCTCGCTGGGCTGGCTGTCGGTGATAGTCATGGCTCCTTCGCCGACCTTGTCGTTGCCACTCCAACCGTACTTGGCACCGGTTCCCGCCTCGGGACCATCAAAGGTTCGCTTCATCTCGGGGTCGAGCTTTTCCCACGGCGACCAGGCCTTCCAGTTCTGAAAGTTGTTCACCTGCGCGAACACCACTTCCGGCGGAGCATTCATCTTGGCACTGCGCGTGATGGAATACGTCGAGGGCTGCATCGCAACCGCGATCAGAAACCCAACAACCAAGACCAGCAACACCGAGCCAACAATCACCAAGACTTTCTTCACCATCGTAGAACTCCCCGGACAGGTTATGCAAAGACGAGTCGTTCGCACGTCAGATTACTTGTTCTGCCAGCCAACTGCCAACCGGCTGTCAGGTTGAGGGCGGTTTTCAGACATTGGTCGAACCGGGCAAGTGACAATCGACAAGAATCTTTCAATTTCAGCTAGCTGACCCACGAAATCGCTAGCAAGAGCGGAAATGACGTTGACCAATCAAAGTGAAACGCCCTAGATTGCGGGCCATTCGACAGTTTTAGTTCACTTCTCTCGCGGAGCAATGGATATGCAGCTTTCTGAGGAACAGCAGCAGGTCTTGAAGCAACACCAGAAGGTTTCCTCTGCGTTTGGCAACTGGTGGCGAGAAGGCGAAGCCGAGTTAGCACAAGAGATGCAGGAAAACGCCGCTCATTCGCCCACCTCTGAATCGCGAGCAAAGCAAGAGGAACCGCGGCGCGCTGCTTAGTTAATCGGACTTGCGACGAATCTGGACCGGCTGTCGACTACTGGCCAGATCGATCATTGTTTGCACGCAATAGGCCAGTCGCTTGAAAATCGAAGTCGCGGCGATGGACTGTTCTGGCGATAGCTCTCGTGCCAACCACAGCACAAAGTGTGCGGCGATTTCAACTTGCGGCACTGCACTGCTGGGTTCCTCTGGTTCGAATCTGGCTACGATCGCAAATGCGTAAGCCGATTTGACTTGATACGCATCCAGCCAATCTTGGTGCTTGGGCCGTAGCAAACTGATCAAGTCGAATGGGCCTGCTTCGCGAATGAAAGCAAACTCGTCGACGAATTCACCAATGCTGAAAATCTCTGGGCTGCTCAGCGACTGGAGAAACTCTCGCCGATTCTGCGGTTCTTCGTTAGAAGCGATGAGCGAGAACCGAGGATTGGAGTCTGGTAGGGCGCATTCCAGAATCTGACAGAACTGCGGCAGTGAATTCTGGGCGACGTCAACCGCCCATTTCCTACCAAGCGGCTCTTGGACAGAGCGCTTCCAGACGTTCCATTCGTACTCGGTAATCAGGTCGTGGCAAATTGCGAGTTGCTTCGCCCACATCTCCGCATCGGTTTCACTATCCAGTAGCCAGCCTGCCCGAGTATCCAATTCCGCTTTCCTTTCCAACGGCTGATCTGCAAATTGCCAATCGCGGTCAATTCCATCTGGCGTGACCAACCGTCGAGTTCTCAGTGAATTGCTAGGCCAATAGTCGTACGTTTCGGTGAAAACCAGTTTCCAATTTCGGTCCTCGCCCTGCACTAAAAACTTTCGGAACTGGATGAGACGATCAGCGTTATCGTAGCTTGCCTCATAGTACGTGTTCTGTAGCAACGCCTCGGACCGCGCCAATTCTTTGCGCGGGGTTACGGGGTACGACGTTGCCGAAAATGTCTGAAAATAGCGGACCTTTGCGTTGGGCATTCTTCAGCCTTAGATCCTTCTGCTTCGAACGTGAGCAGGTGTTTCTAATTTACAGTGTTGCAGAGCGAGGATTTGGAAGGAATGACAGTTGCTGCTGCGGAGTTGCCATGGCCCTTTAAAATCGTGGGCGAACTGACGCAAGCAAGCCGCAATCTGTTCATCGGTTCTAGGGTCGTCGGCAAAAACTAGCGGATGAAATTCTTCGTCACTGGGATCGCCATGATGCGGATCTCGCGCTGGAACTCGGCCGTTCAGGCCGTCATTTAGCTCGCCCGGAACTCCCTGGAGCGCCTGTTGGATTGAAAGCCCGAGTTGCTGCGGCCACCAGCCAAAGCTTTCTGAAGTCACGGACGAGGATGGACCTATTTCAAACCACCAATGCCCCGTGTCGCCGCGCTCCTTGGAAGCATGAATTCGCTTGCACTTGATGTTCGAAATTGGACGCACTGCAGTCATCTCGCTCGGAGTTACAAGGAACTGCGTTCAGGCTAGAATTCTCGAGACTCTGCCACTTCCTGGTAGAGTGCGAGTGAGATTAGCGAACCGACGTTGGTCATACAAGGAATTCTCCGTGAACATGGCTTCTGCTTGCCACATATTGCTGTTCGTTGCCTTCGCAGCGATTTCCCAGGCCGCTGAAGATCCCGCGGTGCCCATGAAGCGCACCAAGGAATATGGCTGGATGAGTGTGGCGACTTGGGATGCGCGGCACGAGCAATACTTGAAGCGTGCCAAGGAGGGGAACTGCGACCTGCTGTTCCTGGGTGACTCGATCACCGAAGGTTGGGGCAACAACGAAACCTGGAAGAAGCTCTATGCGCCGCGCAAAGCCGTAAACTTTGGGATTGGCGGCGATACGACGCAGAATGTTCACTGGCGACTGGCGAACGGCGAACTCGACGGCCTCAAACCCAAGGCCATCGTGCTGATGATTGGCACGAACAACTTTGGCCTACACAACGACAAACCCGCAGACGTGGTGCGGGGAGTGGAAGCCTTGCTGAAAGTGCTGCGGGAGAAGCTACCGGAAACGAAGATCCTGCTCCTGGGCATGTTCCCCCGCGATCAAAAGCCGGCCACCGATTTTCGCCAGCGGATCGCTACCGCTAACGAAGGACTGGCGAAACTGGCCGACAACGAGCACGTGAGGTATCTCGATATCGGCAGCCAGTTTCTTAGCGAAGACGGCACGCTCTCGAAAGAGATCATGCCGGACTTTCTGCACCTCTCCGCCAAAGGCTACGAGACGTGGGGCGAAGCCATTGAACCCAGCGTCAAGAAGATGCTGGGCGAGTAGAGCTGCTGCCAGCAAGTGCAGGCGGAAAAGCGGGGTGTTCACAAACGCGTGAGGTTTGTGAACACACAAGCGCGCCGCACCCGAGAGATACTGCAGGTCGCGTTCACAAACCGGGGCGATTTGTGAAAGAAGTTTTCCCAGCGACTCGATCGGAAGGACGAATTAGAGCAGTTCGCTGGCCAGGTCGGCGAGGGCTGAGCGTTCACCTTTTTCGAGCGTGATGTGGCCGTAGATCGACTGGCCCTTCATGCGATTGATGAGATAGCTCAGTCCATTGGACAGTGCATCGAGGTAAGGCTGATCGATTTGCTTGATGTCGCCCGTGAGGACGATTTTCGTCCCTTCGCCGGCGCGGGTGATGATCGTTTTCACTTCGTGCGGAGTCAGATTCTGGGCTTCGTCAATGATGAAAAAGATGCGCTGCAAGCTGCGGCCACGAATGTAGGCCAGCGGCGTGATGAGCAGCTTTTCGCTTTCCTTCATCTCGTTGATTCGCTGGGCGGCCACATCGTGATCGCCAAATTGATGGCGGATGACGGTGAGGTTGTCGTAGAGCGGTTGCATGTAAGGATCGAGCTTGGCACTGATATCGCCGGGCAAAAATCCGAGGTCGCGATTGCTGAGCGGCACCACCGGCCGGGCCAGCAAGATCTGGCGATACTTCTGCCGGCATTCCAGGGCGGCGGCCAAGGCGAGCAGCGTCTTGCCAGTGCCCGCAGTCCCCGCGAGCGTGACGAGCTTGATGTCGTCGTTCGTCAGCATCTTGAGCGCGAACGATTGCTCGGCATTGCGCGGCGAGATGCCGTACGTCATCGACTTCTCAACCCGCACCAGCATCTTGTCGGCATGGCGATAGGTGCAGAGCACGCTCTTGCTGCCATTGCGCAGGACAAAATTCTCGTTGGGAATGGGATTCACGATCGCCGGAACGCGTTCGACGGGAACCAGCCCCCCCTCGCTATAGAACATCGAGATCGCGTCGCTGGGAGCGTCTTCGATGACGCGTTTGCCGGTGTAGAGCTTGTCGAAGCTTTCGACCTTGTCCGTCGTGTAGTCTTGCGCTGGCAGGCCAAGGCCTTTGGCCTTCATCCGCAGGTTCGTGTCTTTGGTGACGAGCACGACGCGGCGTTTGACTTCGTGCTTTTGCAGCACGAGGGCACAATTGAGAATGCGATGATCGGGCGTATCGGCTGCGAAGGCCGCTTTGACGCGAGGGTCAATTTCGCCGCCGAAGACAACACGAATGGAGCCAAGTCCCGCCCCGAGCGATATGCCTTGAGCCGAGAGTAAGTCTCCGGTCAGTTCGTCGATGCGCCGCAAAAAGTCGCGGGCTTGGAAATTGATCGCTTCGTTGCCCCGTTTGAAGTGATCGAGTTCTTCGAGCACCGTGATGGGGATCGCCAGATCGTGTTCTTCGAAGTTCTGAATGCAGCCGCTGTCGTGAAGAATGACGTTCGTGTCGAGGACAAAGAGCTTGGGAGTTAAGGCTGCTGATTCAGACATTCTGCGCTCCGTGCATGGCGAGAAAAGCCTCCTAAGACGCGTTCAGTCTGCCCGATTCCCGCCGGGCTGACAAGGACTGATGCTAGCTCATGATCGCTAGTCAGAAACGCTCGTTTGTAGATTGGCCGGTTTGATGGCCGACGGATCGGCTGCCAGAATCTGCTCGATGGTTTGCTTGCCGAGACCATTCACCAGCTCGTTCATTCGCTTCTGAATTTTGATCTGCTCCAGCCCGCCGTCAACTTGCGGCAGCGCCTGCTCGTAGCAAGAGTAAGCACGCACTTGCAAAGCAACTCGCTGACTTCCCTTGAACTCGTCGGCTAGTTGCCAATAGCTGTCGCCCAGTTGCAGCAGTGTTTTGGGCGTTTTGTTCTCTTCCAGATCAATCGTGGCGACAAACTTCAGGCGGATGTCTTCGCTACGGACGAGTAGCGGCAGACCGAGATCCCAGCGATTGCGCACCAGGCAGATGTACTTGCCGACTACTTCGCAAGCCTGTGGATCGGCGGGATTCTGCGACAACACATCGAGCGCCGCCGGAACTTCCTTGTAAGCTGCTTTAGCCGTGTCGATCTGCTGGCGAAGTTGATCGACCGCTGCAAGTCCCTGCTTGTTCTGTCGTGTGCGGTAGATGGCCACCAGCAAATCGAGAGCAGTGAGCGCACTCTCGAACTGGCTTTGCTGCAAGCTCTGCGAGACGACGCTCTGCGCATCGGCGGCCAGTGATTCGAGTTGTCCCGAGCGGGCAGCCGCCTGCTGAAAATCGCTGAGGGTCTTCGCACGCAGCGACAACAAGTCGGCGTCGAACAGTTTTTCGAGATTCGCCAAAGCTTGCTTCGCCGTCGCATAGTCGCCGGCTTGCACCGACAGATCGCGAGCAATCCGCAGCATTTCGTGCTGCTCTGCCGGACCGATCTTGGGGGCAGCAGCATCGGCAATCATCTGTTGAGCAAGGCGCTGTTTCTCTTCCGGACGTTTGGCGCTGGCATAATCCCGGGCATAGACATCGCGCAGCTGTGTACGTGCGGTGATGAGCTCCGCTTCTGCAGGGACGGGAATCACGCCGACTCGCGGCTGGCCTTTCTGTGCTAGTAGCTCGACGATGGCTGGCAAGTTGATGCTCGCCAGTGATCTTTCCTGCGGCTTTTCGGCAGGCGTGGGCGACGCGATTACTGCAGAGGCGGCTGGGATGATTGCGGGAGTCGTGCCGGTATCGCCTGCCGCAGGAGCTTCCGTCGCTGTTGAAGCTACCACGGGCGATTCGACGTAGACGCTCGGCTCTTTCACGAGGTCTTTGGCCTTGAAGTTCTCACCACCCGCAAAGGTCAACAGCGCGCGCAGTTGGTCCGGTGTGGTCTCTTTCGGCACGCGGCACACGGTGGCATTCACCAGGATCGCAAAGAAGCCATCCTCGCGCAGCGAACCAAGGCCCGTGTGCGGAGCCTCGAGTTTGATCGGCAAATCAGCGGGCTTGGTCCACGGCACAGCCTGTGAATCGTCGGCTTCGACGACGAGTAGCGTGTTCGCCAGACCATCTTTGAATTGCTGGAACGAGCGATTATTCGTCGGAGCCATCGCTACGGCCTGACCAATTGGACAGAGGTAATTCGTCTTCTCATCGGGCCGATCGGGCGATTGAAACTCGGGCGGAATCTGCTTGAGCAGAGCAAAATTGTTGGTGCTATCCCACCGCTCACTTAAGCGGAACTTGGAATACAGCTGACTGTGTCCCAGCAGCGGCAGAATCGCCACGCGCCAACTGAGCAGCGGCGATTGCGTACCGTCGTCGACAAAGGCTGGTGCCGGCACCGAGTTCGAGTTTTGCATGTAACTTTCGAGCGCCGTCGCAATCGCTTGCAGATTGCGAATCGTCCGCTCGCGGCGTTCGCTGGGCGACAGGGTGCTGACGGGCGGAGGAACGTGGACGACGACCGGCGGACCGGGCAACTGTGCCGCAGCAGGTGCAACTGGTTGCATCGGTTGAACGGCAGTTGGTGTAACCGGTGGCGAGATCGCGGCCGCGACAGGTTGCTTTGGCTGCTGAGCCTGTTGTTGCTGAACGACGGGCGGTGCTGGTGCCGGATTCGTCGGCTGGGGATCATCGGCATTGCCCACCGAGGCCAGACGCTTCATCTTGTCGAGCTTGCTTTCGCCGCAACCGGCGAAGGAGAACATAACAAGTGCGCTGGAGAGAATGCAGCAGAAGCGAAACATCACGGGCCTCATACGGCAAGCACAGGAAGCGGCGAACAAACTGTCCACCTTTCGGCTGCGCTAATTTCCTGGACTGGCATGAAGAAGCAGTGAACTTTCTGCGAAGAAATCTGCGGCAGATTGGCTGGCGAGACCGCTGCGGCGTCGCATGCCCGGTACGAATGCGTATAATGCCACGTTTTCGGCAACCCCCTTCGCTTTCACCCTTCTGGTGCGATGACCTATCAATACAAAAACTCGCGCGTTGTGAATGTCGCTGTCGTGCAGATGACCTGTACCGAAGCCAAAGAGCCTAACGTCGAAAAGGCACTGGCCAAGATTGCAGACGCCGCCGCCAAGGGCGCGAACGTCATTTGCCTGCAAGAGCTGTTTGCCGGGCATTACTTCTGCCAGACGGAAGATCACGCGAAGTTCGACCAGGCCGAGTCGATTCCCGGTCCGACGAGCAATGCGATTCAAGGCGCGGCGAAGAAGCATGGTGTCGTCGTCGTTGCTTCCTTGTTCGAGCGGCGAGCGCCCGGGCTCTATCACAACACGGCAGTCATCTTCGATGCCGACGGCACACAGCTGGGCATGTATCGCAAGATGCACATCCCGGACGATCCGCTGTTTTACGAAAAGTTCTACTTCACGCCCGGCGATCTGGGCTTCCGCAGCTTTGCGACCAAGTTCGGCAAGGTCGGCGTTTGCGTTTGCTGGGATCAATGGTATCCGGAAGCAGCACGGCTCACGGCGCTCACCGGCGCCGAGATCATGTTCTATCCCACTGCCATTGGTTGGCTCCCCGAAGAGAAAGAAGTCTTCGGAGCGAGCCAGCACAGCGCTTGGGAAACGATGATGCGCAGCCATGCGATCGCCAATGGTGTGTTCGTCGCCGCGCCCAATCGCGTGGGCCTTGAAGGAGCGTTGCAGTTCTGGGGCGGCTCGTTTGTGAGTGACCCCAACGGCAATCTGCTGGCGAAGGCCAAGCACGAAGGAGAAGAAACGCTCATCGTGCCCTGCGATCTCGGCCTAATCGACGTCGTCCGCACGCACTGGCCCTTCCTCCGCGATCGCCGCATTGATGCTTACGGTGACCTCACGAAACGGTACCTCGATGATGCCCGCTGAAACTGCTTCTTTGCAGACTCCTGCCTCGCTCGGTTATCGTTGGCCTGCCGAATGGGAACGCCAGGCTTCGGTCTGGCTTAGCTGGCCGCGCAATCCTGCTACGTGGCCCGACAAGTTCGAGCCCGTGCCGGCCGAGTTTGCGCAGCTGGTACGCACGATTGCCAGATTCGAACCCGTGAACATCCTCGCCGGCGGTGCAGAGATTCTGGCGCAGGCGAAGTCGCTGGTTGGTAATCTTCCCAATGTCACCATCCACGACATCGCTACCAACGATGCCTGGTGCCGCGATCACGGGCCGATCTTTCTCAGCGGCCCCAAGGGCTCGCAACCGGCGCTGGTCGATTGGGAGTACAACGCCTGGGGCGGCAAGTATCCACCCTTTGATAAAGACAACCTAGTGCCGCAAACCATCGGTAAGCTGCAAGGTCGCAAGGTCTTCACGCCCGGCATTGTCCTCGAAGGCGGCGCGATCGAAGGGAACGGCGAAGGCCTGCTGCTCACGACCGAATCGTGCCTGCTGAATCCAAATCGCAATCCGCACCTCTCGCGCGAGCAGGTCGAAAAGTATCTGGCTGACTATTTGGCGATTAAGAAGGTCCTTTGGCTCACGGGGGGCGAAATGGCTGGCGATGATACCGACGGGCACATCGACCAGATCGCGCGATTTATTAATCCGCGGACCATCGTCGTCTGTGTGTGCGACGATCCCACTGACGAGAACTATGGCCCGACGCAGCAGAATCTGGTGGAGTTGCAAGGACTCACCGATCTTGCCGGTCGTCCGTTCGAAATTGTGCGACTGCCGCTGCCGAAGCCGCTGTTTGTCGACGATCAACGCTTGCCCGCAGGCTACGGCAACTTCTTGATCGTCAACGACGCCGTGATTGTGCCGCAGTTTGGCGACCCCGCCGATGCGACGGCCATTGGCATCTTGCAAGACTTAATGCCCAAGCACCAAGTCGTTGGCAGTCCGTCGCTCGATCTTGTTTGGGGCCTCGGTTCGTTCCACTGCCTCAGCCAGCAAGAACCGTTGCCGTTCTTGTAGGTCAGGAAGCTGAGCGTGCGAGCGATCGGCTCTCCTCAGCGATTCTCGGTCACGGTCAATCCAAGCAAATCTTTGGCATAAGATCGGATCGCCGCGACGAGTGGTTGATCTGCTTGCCTGCCATGCACGGCAGCGATAATCTCCTCGGCGATCGCAATTTGCGTTTCAGCAACTCTCGATGAACCAAATGCAAGGCTCTGCAAATCGTAGTCGGCGTTGTTGCGTTTGGCTCGCAGCGAACTCAGCTTCGCTCCTGCGGTGGCGACTTCGTGATTGCCTGAGTTTTGCAGACACATCGCCAGTTTGTCATGTGCGGCGCTGCTCTTGCCGAAGCGAACTCCACAGGACGTGATCATTGTGAGTGCTGAATGGAATGCGGCGTAATAAGCGCGACTCACGGCCGACCGCCACTCCGCTTCGCGTGTGCCCATCTGTAAATTCTTGGCGACTGCGAGAAATTCGTCGGCCTTCATGCGACGTCCAAGTCGAGTCGATAGTGGATCGCCGAATCACCGGCCACTTCCAATAGGCGGACATGCCACGCTGTGTTCAGCCGTAAGATCTCGGCCAATTCAGCGTTTGTCCGCGCATGTACTACCAGATATTCCGAATTGGGCAGTTCCGGATCAGACTCCAGCGTCACGGTGGGGACTGTGCAGAACAATTCTTCTGTGAAGGCCACGATCGCCGATTGCAAATCGGCTGCAGTTGGCTGATTGGAGTTCAATTGAATCATGAATTCACCCTGGAAAGTACTCGTACCATTCTAAGCGATGTTGGCTGCCCGTTGAACGCAGATTTTTCCACCACCTGCCACTCGCTGTTAACAGTTGTTAAAAAGAGACGACATGCCCCTCGGAAAGGAATTAACCATGTCGACTTCTCCCGTCCTCGCACTCAAGCAGATGATTACCGGGTATTGGACATCGCAGGCGATTTATGTCGCTGCGAAGTTGGAACTCGCCGACAAACTATCCACGGTGTCTAAGAACGCCGCCGAGTTGGCGAATGAGACCAAGACAAACGAAGGTGCTCTGTTTCGCCTGTTGCGGGCACTCGCCAGTGTCGGCATCTTTTCTCAACAGGCCGATGGCAAGTTCGCGCTCTCACCACTGGCCGATCCCTTACGCAAGGATGTTGACGATTCGCAGTGGGCGATGGCCGTGATGATGGGCGAAGAGCACTTTTCTGCCTGGGGCGAATTGCTCTACAGCATTCAGACGGGCCAGGGCAGCTTTCGCAAGGTGTACGGCGAAGGCGTGTTCGATTATCTCGGCAAGCATCCCGAGCAGGCGAAGGTGTTCGATGCCGCGATGACCAGCATTCACGGCAAAGAAACGGCCCTGATGGCCGACGCTTACGACTTCGGCCAGCTCGGTACGATCTGCGATGTGGGGGGCGGCAATGGCTCGACGCTCGCGACCATTCTGCAACGCAACCCAAAGCTGAAGGGCGTGCTGTTTGACTTGCCACATGTGGTCGAGCGCGCACAACCAAACTTGGCCACGGCCGGTGTCGTAGACCGCTGTCAGTTGGTCGGCGGCAGCTTCTTTGAGAAGATCGACGTGCAAGCCGACGCGATTATGATGCGGCACATCATCCACGACTGGGACGATGCCAAGTGCATCACCATTTTGAAGAACTGCCGCGCGGCACTCGGTCCGGAGGGCAAAGTGCTGGTCGTCGAAAGCGTGGTGCCGACCGGCAACGAGCCAGGCTTTGTAAAATGGCTCGATTTGACGATGCTCGTCATTCCCGAAGGAAAAGAGCGGACCGAAGTCGAGTACCGCGAACTCTTCGCCTCCGCCGGACTCAAGCTGCAGCGAATCGTTCACACGGCCGGTGAGCTCGATATTTTGGAAGCGGTACCGGCTTAATCATTACTTGCGACCACCGGTTTACCACTACGTAGTGCGGCGTAGAGGGCAGTATTTACTGCGCACACAAAAAATATCATCCAGGCCCAATCGATGTGCCAGCGGTAGGATTTGTACTGCAGCAATACTCCGTCAGATCCACCCAGTTGATTGACTGCATCGCTGTCCAGCCGCTGCCCAAGAGATCGCCTCCAGCCAAATGCAGGGAGATACCCGAACTCTCGGCGGTCATACTCGTACGCAACGCTAGCGCTCGGGCGAAGGCCATTTAAGTCTGACCAATCAGCACACCGGCGCTGGGGTGGATACAAGAATAGGCCAGCGATGATGGCGATCGCTGCCACAAGGTAAGCCACTGCTTCGCGGCTGATCTGTGGTCGAGTCATCGCTGGTCTCCGCTGGCTTGTTGAAAGCACATTCGGCTTTCATTGCAAGCAACCGCAGAACCGAACGCGGTGTTCACGATCAACACCGCGCGATCGAGAAGCGTTTTCTCTGCTTACCGCTGCACGTTCTGCGTTTCAATTCGCAGCACGGTTGGGGATGCATTGCCCACGTCCGAGTAGTCGAAGGCGTTGTAGCCATTGCCGACCCAGCGAGGCGAGTAGAGGTCCATGAAGGGTTGAGCCGAGGCCATCGGGCGAGCATTCGAAACGCCGTACCACTTCTGGGCAGCGAGGCGTTGCATCCGCTGAGCGGTCTTCAGTTCGGCCTTGCGACGAACGGCTTGCTTCGGATCGTCATACCGCTTTTGTTCGTGCATATACAGGTACATGCCGGGCGACATCTGCGACGAAGGCAGACCGGGCAGCGAGACGTCGGCTTCGTGCCGGTCGCTGGGGCTGGCGGCGTTCAGCGGTTGCGGTACATCGTGCGGGATCTGGGCCGGCATCGGTGCCGATGGAGGAGCAAAGGGGACCAGTTCCTGAGCACTGGCCACAGCCGAAAAACTGGCGGCGAACAAGCAAACGCTGGTAGCGATTCGTTTCATTGCAGGCATCCTTGCTGCGGATAAGCTGGGCCGGGCTGGAACGCGAAAAGGCCCGTGCATAGCGAACCCATCGGCCTGCCTTGCGCGAAAAAACCAGTACAACAGGCAGAGCCGTTAAAGTCGTGTCAAACTTTAACGGTGGCGCAATGCCTGCCGGCAAAACAGGGCTAAATTACCCGTGATTGCTTCACAAACTGCTCGATTCGCTGGCCATCTTCGACCACTACCAGCACATAGATGACATCCCCGCGATTCCAGGCCCCAATCGCCCAGCCACCCGTCACGGGCAACTTGGTGAAAGGAAAATTCCGCAAGGAATGAGGCTGAGTCGTGCTGCGAACAAACAGCAGAGCCCGTTGACCGCCTGGGCGAGTCAAATCGTAAACCACCGTCTGCGAATCGAGGGCTGCCCACTTCGACGGCCGAGCGGTGATCGCGCGATCGACAGGAAACTGTGCGGGAGCCGAAGCGACCGGCAGCCACTTGGCAGCGGGCCCACTTTGCGTGAACCAGCGATCAGCCAAGCTGGCCAGCTCTTCGTTGGTGATTGGTTTTTGGGGAAGCAAGCGGATGCCAAAGACGCTGAGCAGCACCACGAGCAAACTGCCCGCCGTGGCACCGATCACCAACCGCCGACGTGACCAATGCGGTTGCTGATAAACGGGCTCATTCGCTGGTTGAATTGTTGAGGCCGGAGTAACCAACGCTGCTTCGCAACCGGCCAGCAATCGTTCGGCAAGACCAGCGGGCAACGGAACGTCATCGAGAGCCTCGCGGACATTGCGATCGAATTGCTGAGACCGCTGCAGGGCCGCATTCAAGGCTGGATCGGCTTGCACTTCGCGCGCGAAAGGAGCGAGCTCCGAGGCGAGTTCAGCTCGCTCGGGATCGTGGCGATCGACGCGGCAAGCGTCCATCAATTCGCGTGTAGTGGGTTTCGATTCCATGCCAGACTATCGTTCCAAACAAACCAAACTCAATCAATACCGAACAAACTTCATCAACCTTTGACGGACGGCACATTCCAATCGGAAGGCCCCCGGGTCGTTCTCTCGCTTGCTGACTTCTCTACCCCCGACTCACTGGGCTCGTCCGGAACAAGTCGGCGTCGCAAATGGGCTTTGCCCCGCGAGAGCCGACTCATCACCGTCCCGATGGGAATTTCCAACTGGGCGGCGATTTCCTTGTAGCTTAAGTCTTCGAAGTAAAACATCAGCACGACCAGCTTAAACTCGTCGGGCATTTCCGCGAGTGCTGCTTGCAGCGTTTCGCGGTCCAGCCAACTGTCGTCTGCCTCACCGGCAGGCTGAGCCGCCACGCTATCGAGCGGAAACTGCTCTTCATTCGCCAGCGGAATCTTCTTCCGCCGCGAACGCAAAAAGCAACTTCGCAGCACGGCAAACAGCCAGCCCGCTGCCCGTTCGGCTTCGCGTACTTGATGCAACTTCTGCTGGGCGACCAAAAAGGTTTGCTGAACCAGGTCTTCCGCATCGCTGGCTTGCCCCGCCAGACGAAAGGCATACCGGTAGAGCGAACCCGCATGATCGCGAATCAGCTGAGCCAGGGACAACTCGGGCAGCCCGTCGTCGGGGTGCGTCGACGCACCAGCCCCCTGAGCGGACGGCAAGTCCGTAAGGTTGGGTTGGTTTTTCGTCGTCCCCGCCCGGGGCTGATCCGCCATTGATCGCCTCGCTTCGAGATAGGAAGCCGTTCAGGCCCTGATTATTCCCGAAATTCGCCCCCATTGCCCACAATCTTGGGAAGAAAATCGGTCGGCAGCACCTGCCGGGACCGCGAATGCGACCTAAGTTCCAGTTACGAGACGCTTTGCGCCACTTGCGAACGGCCACATCAGTCCTCTTCCAGATTTTTATGAAATTCTCGGGAATAGAGTGCCAGCTGCTGGTCTCTTTATCTATGTCCGCCTAAACGGCAACTAAAGCAGGGCTGTCCTGCTGATCGTTAAACGGTTCTGTCACACGTGTTAGGAAATGTATCCATGAAGAAGTTGTTTGCTCTGCTCGTCGTTGCTTCCCTCGGCCTGTCGACCATCGGTTGCGAAGCCAAGAAGGCTGATCCCGTCACACCAGCCCCGACGACCACCCCAGAAACGACCCCAGCTCCAGAAGCTCCTGTCACCCCACCAGCCGAAGGCACCACCGACCCAGCTGCACCAGCACCAGCTCCCGCCCCAGAAGGCACCCCAGCTCCAGAAGCTCCTGCCCCAGCTCCTGAAGTGAAGTAGTCTGGTCTTGAATTCAAACGGCAACCAAGTCGGTTGCTGATTGAATCGCGAATCAACGAAACAGGGACGAAGCTTTGCAGCCTCGGCCCTGTTTTTGTTTCTTGAGGTGGCATGCCGCCCTCGCCTTTCCAAAAAGCCCGCCGCACGAGCGCTCCGACTGACCGCCCTCATAGGCTCTTTGCTTGCCGACGCAACCCTGTTCACCGCTGGCCTTCCCCTGTTCAAGCCCTCGCTTTGATAACCACTTTTGATAACTTTTTGCGCGAAATTGTGCTGATAGCCTTTTGACGCAACCTCTTGCCCTACAACAACCTCCGCCGCGCACTTGGCGACTATCGCCGTTTTCCTGATAACCACTTTCCACCCCTGCTCAGCCCCTGTTCACCGCTGGCCTTCCCCCTGTTCAAGCCCTCGCTTTGATAACCACTTTTGATAACTTTTTGCGCGAAATTGTGCTGATAGCCTTTTGACGCAAACCCTTGCTTCTCAAGCATTTCCGCCGCACATTTGGCGACTATCGCCGTTTTCTTGATAACCACTTTCCACCCCTGCTCAGCCCCTGTTCACCACCCACCTCCTCCCCAATTTCCGGCTCTGCCTCCGCCTCGCATTCACCCCCTCTACTAGGTGGCTGTCGAGAGGGTTGGCGTGAGGCGCTGAACTGCCTACCAACTTCCCTTCGCTCTTCGCCTGCCCCGCTCCCCAACTCCGACCTCCGACCTCCGACCTCCGACCTCAGAACTCAGACCTCAGAACTCAGACCTCAGAACTCAGAACTCAGAACTCAGAACTCAGAACTCAGAACTCAGAACTTGCCCCGCCCCGCGCAGCAGCAACCACCCTGCCCCATCAGTTCACCCTCGCCGATGTCAGTTCTGTATCCAATTAATTTTCAGCATGTCGTGATTCATTGTCAATCATTTGCGCAGCGATATTGTCGAAATTCTTTGCCACGCTTCGCCTCGGCGCTGTCAAGTTAGAAGTATCCGCTGGCAGAATTCGGAGAAGATTTCGTCGGGGGTTTGATAGTTTAAGCGTTTGCGGGGGCGTTGGTTCAATAACTGCTGCACCTCGGCTAACTTGCGCCGGTTCAGCCCCCGCAGGTCGGTGCCTTTGGGGAAGAACTCGCGGACCAGGCGGTTGAAATGCTCGTTGCTACCACGTTGCCAAGGGCAGCGTGGCGTGGCGAAATAAATGTCGAGTGACAGACTCGACATCAGCTCTTGGTAACCGGCAAATTCGGAGCCATTGTCGAATGTCAGCGAGTGCCGAGCCTCGGGTGGAAGCGTGCCTAAGCGCCGTTTTATCGCGCTGTTCACCGTGGGAGCACAGCGGTTCTCCACTGGGAGCAGCAAGGCGAAGCCGGTTTTCCGTTCGACGAGGCTGACCAGCGAGGCCCGCCCGCCACGGCCGACGATCGTGTCTCCCTCCCAGTCGCCGATTCGCTCGCGAAGGTTGATGATCTCGGGCCGCCCGGCGATCTCGCGTGCCGGTGACTTGACCTGCCGCGCACGAGGTTTGCGGCGTTTGTGGTTTCGCAGCATTCGCCGCCAAAGGTAACCGAAATCGTCGGTGTCGATCCAGCGGTAGATCGTTTGACTGGAGCAGCGACGTTGCGGTTCGCACGGGAATTGCCGCTTCAAACGACCGGCGATTTGATCGGGTGACCAGCGCTTACGGAGCCCTGCCGTGACGACTGCCACCAACTCGGGTCGGCGTAACTTGCGGCACTTCTGCCGAGCCTGGCAACGCCGCTGTTCGGACAAGCGTTGCGCTTCGCACGCAGAGTAGCCACCATAATGCGAGTTGCGTTTGAGCTCGGCTCGGATCGTTCGCACGTCACGACCCAAGCAGCTTGCCATCTCCTGCTGTGTGGCGCGCATGGCCACCAGCTGCGCTAGGACCTGCCGCTCGACCAACGTAAAATGCCGATAGGTTTGTCGCTCTTCCATCGCCGGGACTCCGTTTGAAGAGTGGTTGAACTAACCTCATTCAAACTCCCCGGCGGTGGATCTTCACGCAAATTCCGCCCGTGATAGCGGACACTTCAAGTGTGACAGCGCCCTCATCGTTGGCCAGTTCAGCTGCGCGCGAGCGAGAGCATCTTCCTCGCCAACCGTCGAGCCACCGCAGGGACGGCTCTACCAATCTTGCGGCGATTTGCCGTCGTCGCGCACGGTGAGCTGCTTAAAGACCTTGAAGTCGATGTGATAGAAAATGGGCCGGACCGAGCCATCGCAAAAGGCGGCGTTCATGACCCCCAGGTGCGAACTGCCAAAGCGGCGATCGTAGTTGGAGTCATCAAAGCGGTCGGGGGCTGGTGGGCTGTAGCTCCAGCGAATGGTGTCCCAGTCCCACGAGCCGACGTAGCCATTGTTTTCGTCCCACTGGTTCGAATCGCCGGCTCGGCGGCGATTGAAGTTTCGTTCGGAGTACATCAGGGTGCCGCTGGTCCCGTCCTTGATGGCGGTGAGCGTGATGACTTCGTTCTTGTAGCCCCGCGAGCTATCGCTGCGGGGGATGATGACGCCGTTCTGATTGTTGAACGATTGGGCATCGGGGAAGATATTCTTGTTCGGACGACCGCTCCCGCCATTGCCGGCATAGTCGACTGCGCCGCGCATACCACGGCTCAAGCCTGACTCGATGCCGCTCAGCGCAACCGGGCGGCGACGCGTCGGGCAGAAGTAGATCTTGATCACCGAAGAGGCGACAGCGTAGTCGTCTTTCTGTTCGAACACGTTCGACTGCTCGACATAAGGCAAAATCTGGTAGAAGGGCCCCCAATTCTGCCGGGCCGACAGATGCGAAGAACCACTCTTCGATTTCGTCCGCGGATCGCTCCAATAGTTGCCTGCCGAGGGAAAGTACTCCCACTGCGTGTTGTGCAGCAAGCTCCCCAGCGAGATCTGCTTCAGATGATTCGCGCAAGTGGCCTTGCGAGCGGATTCACGAACCACTTGCACTGCCGGCAGCAGCAGCGCCATGAGAATGGCAATAATCGCAATGACGACGAGCAGCTCGACGAGCGTAAAGGCGCGACGGGACAGGCGGGGCATGTGACAATTCTTTCTGGGAGAGAGAAGCGATTGCCGGCAGTAGTTTTTACGGAGGTTGGTCTCTGCTATTTCTGAATGCTCTGGGTGCGAGCTGTTTGTTTGCTGCTACTTTGTTTGCGAATACCAGGAGTGATCGCGAGGTACTTATCGAGTTCCGCGCGATCGATGCGCATCACGCCCATGGTGGTCAGGGCATCGAACTGGCCGTCGACTCCTTCCTGCTCGTAGGCAATCAGCGGCGGCAACTCGGACGCCGGTGGACGACGAGGATCGATATTCCAGACCACGACAAACGGTTTGCCGTCGTGAGGTGACTTCAGCAACTCGTCGGCGGGCTGATCCTGGGGAAAGAACTTCTTCAACTCGGCCATGTGCTTGGGCCCGCGGTCGAGCGACTGCGCCGCTTTGAGATAGGCGTCGCCCAGAGCGTACAATCGGCCGGTGGTCGCCTCGGGAACGGGAGGCAAGGACCGCGCACAGCCAGCCCCTAGGGCTAAGGCAATGCAGATCACCGGCAGGGAGAGACTGGCCCGGAGAGGCATCGATTACCGACCTATCAAACATTGGTGATACAACAAGTTTCGGTAGCGTAGCGAACCCGCTCGGCTTCAGTCAAAGAATTTTTCTCGGTTTTTATCACTTGGCAGACAAATCTCATGAAACTGGCCACCAAAGCCCGGCGACTGGCCAAGTTGTCGCGATCGAGCATGCTCACGGCCGCGCAGGTCAGCGGCTTGCTCAGCGAGAGTGGCCTGGCAATCGAATCGTTCCTGCTCGAACTAATTCCGCTGGCGCAGGAACTGGCGCGGCCGCCGATTTCGAACTTTCACGTGGGTGCCGTGGCCCTGGGAAGTTCGGGGGCGGTGTACTTGGGCGCGAATCTCGAGTTCCCCACCTTGCCGCTGAGTCAGACCGTGCATGCCGAGCAGGCAGCGGTCATCAATGCGGCCAATCACGGCGAAACCGGTCTACTCAAGCTCGCAGTCTCGGCACCGCCGTGTGGCTACTGCCGGCAGTTTCTGTTTGAACTGGCGACCGCTGCGGAACTGCAAATCGTTCTCGCGAACTCTCCGTCCAAACCGCTGACCGACTATTTGCCATTTGCTTTCGGGCCTCGTGATCTAGGCATCACCGGTGGCATGTTGCAAACAAGGCCCGTCTTGCTCGAACCAAAGAAGCGGTCGCGTAGCGAACTCGAATTGCGCACTCTGCGAGCCGCACGTTCCTCGTACGCTCCTTACACGCACGCTTACGCCGCGGTAGGGCTGCAAACCGCCACCGGCGAAATCGTCGTCGGCCCGTATCTCGAAAACGCAGCCTTCAACCCCAGCATCTCGCCCGCTCAAGCAGCACTCGTCGCCCTCGCCCTGGCAGGCCACGCGCCCGAATCCCTCACCGCCGCCCTAATCGCTCAGCCAAAAAACTCTGCCATTGATCATGCCCGCGCCACAAAGACGCTGCTGCAGCAAGCGGCCCCGCAGGTTCGCTTGCAAACGGTGGCTACTTCCTAAGTCGCCGTAGCGCCAGCACGGCCACGGCACTCATTGTGGTTTGCACGATGAACAGGACTGCCATGAGCGGATAAACGATGCGGAAGCCGGGGATCTGATCCCAATCGGTCATGCCAGCTGGTACAGCACCGACGACAAAGAACAAAGAGGCCAGCACCATCACTGCGCCAGCAATGAGCGAAAACCAGGCTGCCCACAGTCGCTGCCGAAGCAACATCCAGCCCACATAGAGCATGGGGAGATGTCCGCCAACCATAAACAGAAGCGCTTTTGGTGCCCACGCCAGCAAACTGAAGTTGGCTGGCCGCTCAATGACCTGGCCTGCTTCCACCATATACAGTGTCATCAGCATGCTCATGATGACCGCCGCATGCGTGCCAATGACGGTGAGCCCCGCTTCGTGAATGCGCTGCGGTTGTTGACAGACTCTCAGCGCGCGCTGCCAGATCGAAATCGGTCGGGCCTGAACGTCGCGCCCCTCGCAAAAATTCTGTAAGTCTGCCGCCAATTCTCGCGCTGAAGGATACCGATCTTCGGGCTGTTTTTCGAGACAATGCAGGCAAATGGTTTCCAGGTCACGAGGCACATGAGCAAACGCTTTGCTGAGCGACGGCGGTTCCGTGCTGCGTACGTGGTCCATGACTTCGAGCGGCGAAGTTCCGAAGAATGGAGGCCGGCCACTCAGCAGTTCATACAGGATGGTCCCCAGCGAATAGATATCGGCAGCAGGACCGATGGCGTCGCGTCGGCCGAGTGCCTGCTCGGGAGCCATGTAGAGAGGCGTGCCGATGACGGCGCTGGTTCCCGTGGCTTCTAAATCTTCTTCAGCCAATCGCGCCAGTCCAAAATCGACAATGCGAGGCACGTAGGCAAACACGGGGTGCGCCTGCGAGTTCGTGAGCGGAAATAGCAGCACGTTGTTCGGCTTCAGGTCGCGATGCAACACGCCACGGCTATGGCTGTAGTGCATGGCTTCGGCCAGTTGCTGAACGATCCATGCTGCGACCTGGGGTGGGACGGGTTCCGCTTGCGACTTCAGCCATTCGGCCAGGTTTGGTCCGCTGCAAAAAGCGAACGCAATGTAACTCAGAGACTCTGCTTCCCCCAATTCGTGAACCGGCACGATATTGGGATGGTCCAAGGCTGCAGTCGCGCGCCCCTCGCGGCGAAAAAGCTCGCGCAGGTGCTCGCTCGAACGCGTGTGGAACCGGGGCACCTTGAGTGCCACCTTTCGTCCCAAGAGCGGATCATGGGCCAGATAAACCGTCCCGAAGCTCCCCTGGCCAACGACTCGTTCAATCACAAAGCGGCCGATTTGCGTGGGCGAGTACGGCTCTTCGGCTCTGGGCCAAACCCGTTCGATTCGCCGTAAGCATTCGGCCAGATCCGCGGGGACCGACTTGCCACTCCCCTCTGCGGTGCTGCCTGTGGCAACGACTTCAATTCCGCAGCGCAATTGCTCATCGTAGGCAGCCAGCGCTTGCGCCTCGGAAGCGGTCGGGTCATTCATGGCGCAAACTCTCTGACGGCTGCTGTGGCCGGCTCACCTGCGGAGCAGCGCACAAAAAAAGCCCTAAACCAAACTGGCTTAGGGCTTTTTGCGAGTGGAGGATAACGGACTTGAACCGATGACCTTCTGCATGCCATGCAGACGCTCTCCCAACTGAGCTAATCCCCCGAATGGTTTCAACTGCGGAAAATCTGCGGTGCTAGCGGGCCTTTGGGAAGCCTGCAGCACGCGATTGCCAGTTACTCCGGCAGCTGAATAACGTAAACTACTGACGCTGCCCGATGATGTCAAGGACGGACCTGGACCCTCGGTGGTTCGCCAGCCAGTTGGCAAAGAACCAGTTTTCCATTTGCGGCTCGGTCGCTCCTTTGCGGGGCGACTTCGACGGGCATTACGCCCGATAACATCGACGGGAAAGGCTTGCGCAGTTGAACAAGTTTGGCGCTACCATCGCGAAAATCGGCATTTCCCTCGCCCTGCTCGGCTTTCTAGGCTGGAAGGCCTATCACGACCCCAAGCTGCCGGCGCTGATCGAAGGGGAGAAAGACTGGTTCTTTCTGCTGTTTGCACTCTTCGCCGTGCTAGCAGCAGTTTTGGTCACCATTCTGCGGTGGCATCTGCTGCTTCGGACACTCGGGCTGCAGTTTTCGGTGAGAGAGTCGCTCCGCGCGGGCTTCATGGGCTACCTGTTCAACCTGATGCCGCTGGGGCTCGCGGGTGCCGATGCCGTGAAAGCGGGATTCTTAATTCATCGCAATCCGTCACGCAAAACCGAGGCGATTGCCTCCGTGATTGTCGACCGGATTCTCGGCCTGTACGCCCTGCTGGTGATGGCGGGTGTCGCGGCCTTGCTGCTGGAGCGAAGCCAGCCGGAGTTCTTCGCCCGGTCAGAAAACGCAGGGACGCTGTTTTTGTGCCGTTTCGCGCAGTATTTGGCCTTGGGTAGCACAATCGGCTTTGCCTTCATGCTGATTCCCGGCATGACCAATTTGAAGTTCTGGGACACGCTCGAACGAGTTCCCGGTGTCGGCGGGATCTTCAAGAAGCTGGTTGCCGCCATGCGAACGTATCGCCAATCGAGCGGCCGGCTGCTGCTAGCGGTGGTGATGAGCTTCGCGGTGCACTGCTTCTATGTGGCGATGGTCTTTTTCGTCGGCCGGGGTCTCTGCAGTCCGCAGCCCTCGCTGGCTACGCACTTCGTGTTTGTGCCCATCTCGATGGTGGCCGGTGCGCTACCGATTGGTGCCTTCGAGGCCACGCTCAACGGGCTCTACTATGCCTTCTCACCCGCGGGGGTGCCGGAAAGCCAAGGCTTGCTGATCGCCGTAACCTACCGGCTGCTGCAGGCTTCGGTCGCTACGATTGGCGTCTTCTATTACCTGACGGGCCGGCAGGAAGTGAAGCAACTGCTGGACGAACAGGCCGAAGCCGAGATCGCCACCAGCAAGGCTTGAACGGGCGAGTCTTGCGGGCCAAAACCGGGCGAATCTCAGCAGCCACTTCAGCGGTGTCACAGCAGGGCTGGCTGCCCTTGTTCGTTACTGCGCAAGGCCTTAAGATACGGCGCGGGAGTCTATAGATAGGCCGGCGCATGCGCCTTAGGTCTATTTTCGGTGCATGGCTCCCAGGTTTTCGTCGGTGGGCGTTGCTCAAAAAGTGGCCCACCGTCCCATTAAGGAGCGGGTCTTTGAGCGGATTGTTAGGCGTTTTCTACCTCACCAGTCTGTTGCTGGCGCAAGGCGCTGGCGCGGCGCCTGCTGCCCCTGCAGCGGGTGGCGGCGGAGGTTTTACAGAGCAACTGTTCGGCTCGTTCGCGTTGCCGATCATGGCCATGCTGCTACTGATGTATTTCATGTTGCTGCGGCCCGAACAAAAAAAGCGTAAAGAGGCCGAGCAAACACTCGCCAGCCTCAAAAAAAACGACCATGTGGTCACCATCGGCGGCATCTGCGGCACGGTGGTGAACATCTCTCCCGGTTCGTCCACCATCACCATTCGGGTTGATGACAACACTCGGTTAAAAATTCTTCGTTCGGCCGTTGCTCGCATTGGCGAGCCCGAAGAGTCGACCGAAGCCGACAAAAAGCCGGCCTAAGTTCCTGTTCCTTGGATGGCGTGCATCCGGGAACCACTCCTGTGTCGCCGGTGATTTGCAGCCGGGTGAGTTACCTTTTCCGTTCGCGTTTTGGGACATGTTGACATGCTCTCTCCCTTTCAATTTTTGCTTGCCGCCGACAATCGGTTGATGCCCGCCCTGCCTGAATACTTTGGCATCCCGCTCGAGCTGGCCCTGCCCGTCATCCTGGCAATCGTCGGCATCGTTCTGGGCATTTTGTACGGCAACCTCATTCGCATGCCCGATCACGGCTGGCGCGTGGGCATCATTGCCGCCAGCTTTCTGGCTGCGATCTCGGTCATTCTCTTTTGGGAATACAAACTGGGCGTCGACCTGCAGGGTGGTGCGATTCTCGTCTACGAAGTGGACGAAGAGGCTACCGCAGAGAACCATCCTCTAGGCAAACTGGAATGGAAGATGGGAGACCTGTTGGCGGTGCTCAAACGCCGCTTGAATCCCGACGGTCTGAAGGAAATCGTGATTCGCCAGTTTGGTCCCAAGCAGGTCGAAATCGTCGTTCCCGAAGTGGACGAAGACGAAGTTGAAGCCATCAAGCGCAGCATTGTCGAAACGGGTGTGCTCCGGTTTTTGATCCTCGCCGATAGCCCCACCCGCGATTCTCGCTTGTGGGAAGCAGCGATTGCTCAGTCGGAAGATGCCATCGATCTCAAGAAGCGGCTCGCTCGTAACGTCATCGATCCCGATGACCCGAACCAAGAACGGATCATCGGCTTTTGGGCCCAGTTGGAACGTGAACCCGGTGACAACCAGGAAACGCGCAAGTTCCTTGCTCCGGAAGCACTCTTTGGTACCAAGCTGCGGAATGGCGAGACGGGCGAAATCTTCAATTTCCCGCAACCACTTCAAGGCGAAGAAGCGTTTCTGGCCTACTTTGCCGCTCGCAAGATTCCCCTCGTCGAAGTGCTCATGGCCTACGACCCCGAGAATGATGTGCGTGGCAGCGACCTGGCTCGTGCTTCCGAAGACATCGACCAGGGTGGTGGCTGGAGCATTCAGTTCAGCATGAAGCCCGATGGCGCGTGGAAAATGGGCAACCTTACGGGCGAGAACAAGCCTGTCGGCAATGTCCGCCGCAAGTTGGGCATCGTCTGGGACAATCGCCTGCAATCGGCCCCGAATATCGAGAGCCGCATTAGCGACAACGGCCAAATTACCGGTCGTTTCACCCAACGCGAGGTGAAGGAAAAAGTCGAACTGCTTCGCTCGGGTAGCATGCCCGTGGTCTTGAAGCACGATCCCATCAGCGATGACCGTATCGGTGCTACGCTCGGTGCCGATACCGTCCGCAAGGGTAGCCAGGCGATCTTGATTTCGCTGTCGATCGTGCTCGGCTTTGTGATGATCTATTACCGTACGGCCGGCGTGATCGCCTGCTTTGCCCTGGTCCTTAACATGATGCTGACCGTAGCTCTCATGTTTGCCCTCAAGGCACCGTTCACATTGCCCGGTCTCGCTGGTCTCGTGCTTACGGTCGGTATGTCGGTCGATGCGAACGTGCTGATTTACGAACGTATTCGCGAAGAACTCGAACGTGGGGCCGCCCTGCGAATGGCCATTCGTAACGGCTTCGACAAAGCCTTGGTGACGATTATCGACTCGAACGTGACGACGCTTCTCACGGCCATCATTTTGTATTACATCGGTACCGACCAGGTCCGCGGCTTCGGTATGACGCTGATCCTCGGTATTCTCACGAGCATGTTCACCGCGATTTTTGTCTCGCGCACGATTCTCGAAATCGGCGAACGGGCCTATCGCTGGAACACGCTTTCGATGCTCAAGTTCTTCACACACTCGAACATCGACTGGATGAAGCTGTTCAAGCCAACCGCCATTATCTCAACGATTCTGATCGTTATTGGCCTCGCTGCGACCGTGAGGCGTGGCGCAGGCATTTTCGATATCGATCTCGCTGGTGGTACCTCGGTTCAGTTCACCTTGAACCCCGAAATCTACGGGAAGGAAACTCCCGATCAAGTTCGCGATCGCATTAAAACGGCGATGGCGAAGGAAGTGAACCCGCTTACCAAGAGCACCGTCGATCACAACACCTATCAAAAGTTCGTCGCTCAAACGACGGATGAAGGCGATCGTATTGCAGATCAACAGGTCTGGAAGGTCGATAGCTCGCTGCAAGATGTAGACAAGCTGCAAGAGATCATCCGCAACGCGTTCCGCACGCCCGAAGGCAAGGAAGGCCTGACGACCTACGGCATCTCGTTCGACGATGTCAAGGAATTGCAATCGGGAGCAGCTGCACCCGCGCCGAAGGAAACGCCCACAATCGGTGACCCGAGCAAGCCTGCGGATAAGACCGAGCCTGCCAAGCAGGAACCAGCAAAGACGGAAGAACCGAAAACGGAAACTCCGAAAACCGAAGAACCAAAGGCTGAAGCCAAGACCGAAGAGAAGCCCGCTGAGCCCAAAACCGAGCCAGCGAAAACCGACGAACCAAAGGTCGAAGCAAAACCGGCTGAACCAGCCAAGGATGCCGAAAAGCCAGCAGTAAAGGACGAATCGAAGGACTCGTCCGACTGCCAGCCTGAAGAAGGCAAGCAGGACGAACCGAAGACAGAAACCAAAACCGAAGAGAAGCCTGCTGAGCCCAAGACGGAACCAGCGAAAACGGAAGAGCCAAAATCGGAAAATCCGAAGACAGAAACTCCCAAAACCGAAACGCCGAAGTTGGACACTCCTTCGATCGAGGCTGCACCAGCCGAAGATCCGACGAAGCAGATTCCGCCGTTGCCTCCCGTGTTTCCATCGGCCGCCAAGCCTTTGGCAACGCCCCCTGGCATCGCGCAAACGCAAGCCGTCGTCCGCTTGGCCAACACGGTCATCAGTGCCGAGGCCTTGATCGATCGCATTCAGATTGCCGCCGAAAAGGCCATCAATCAGCGAACCGTGGTCGATGTTTCGAATCCCGGCCAGAAGGGTCGCGAGACGAAGTCGTTCAACGAATGGACGGTTACGTTCGCCCTGCCGCAGGCCGATGCCGAGAAGGTGCTGAAGCAACTGGAAGTTGAACTCAAGGATCAACCAGTTTGGCAAACGTCGAGCAAGATCGGCGGCCAGGTGTCGGAAGATACTCGCTGGCGGGCCGTGCTCGCGATCGTCGGCAGCATCGTCGGCATGATCATTTACATGTGGATTCGCTTCCACAAAATTAGCTGGGGCATCGCGGCCGCCGTGGCCCTTGCTCACGACGCGCTCATCATGCTCGGTGCCATTGCCGTCAGCTACTGGCTTGTCGGGCCGCTCGGCTTCCTGGGAGTCGAAGAGTTCAAAATCAGCTTGCCCGTGGTGGCGGCGTTCCTCACGCTCATCGGTTACTCGGTGAACGATACGATCGTGATCTTCGACCGTGTGCGTGAAATTCGCGGCAAGAGCCCGAACATCGATGGCAACATGATCAACCTCGCGGTCAATCAAACGCTCAGCCGTACCTTCCTCACGGCAGGCACCACGCTGATCGTAATTACCATCCTCTACTTCATGGGCGGCTCGGGCATTCATGCCTTTGCCTTCGCTCTGGTGGTCGGTGTGATTTCGGGTTCGTACAGCACGGTGTTCATTGCTTCTCCGCTGCTGGTTTACCTGATTGGCCTCGACAAGAAGCTGGAAGAAGTTGCCGACGGCAAGCCTTCGCCGGGCAAGTCTCGCGGAGCAGCCTAACGCGGCTAACGAGTTCGCCGAGCATTGAAAAGGATCACAGCCATGAGCAGTGACGGGTTCGATCGTGATGTACGTCGTTCCCGTCGCCGTCTGCTGACGGGCTCATTGGCCACGATCATTGGAGGATCGCTGTTGAATGCTCAACTGCTCGGTCAAGAACCAGCCGCCAAAACCAAAGGCCTCTACGCTCTCGCGCTGCATGGTGGCGCGGGGACCGAGCCTGGCAAACTGACCGCCGACCAGCGAGCAGCCCTGGAGGCTTCGCTGGCCAAGGCTCTCGATATCGGCCTGGCAATTCTCGCCAAGCAAGGCACCGGGCTCGATGCCGTCGAGCAAGTGATTCGCCACCTGGAAGACGATCCACAGTTCAATGCTGGCCGTGGCGCGTGCTTCAATCACGTTGGCAAGCACGAACTCGATGCCTCGATCATGGACGGCAGCAACAAGGCGTGCGGCGCCGTGGCTGCAGTGCGCACCGTGCGCAATCCCATCAGCCTGGCGCGTCTGGTAATGACCAAGACTCGCCATGTGCTGCTGATGGGCGATGGCGCGGAACAATTTGCCGACGAAGTCAAAGTCGATCGCGTCGCCAATGAATGGTTCTCGACCGATCTGCAACGAGCCAAGCTTGAGCGGGCGAAGGCGCGCGAAAAAGAACGCCAGGAATCACTCGAAAAGAAGATGGGCACCGTTGGCTGTGTGGCGCTCGACGTGCACGGCAATCTCGCCGCGGGAACGAGCACTGGCGGCCTTACCAACAAGCGCTGGGGCCGCATTGGCGACTCTCCCATCATCGGCGCGGGCAACTACGCCGATAACGCCACCTGCGCCATCTCCTGCACCGGCACCGGCGAAGAGTTCATTCGCCACAATGTGGCTCACGAGATTTCCGCCCGCGTCGCTTACCGCGGAGATACCCTGGCGGCTGCCGTCGACCACGTGCTGAAAAAAGTACTCAAGCCCGATGATGGCGGGCTGATCGCAGTCGGCAAGAACGGCGAAATAGTGATGGAATTCACCACCGACGGCATGGCGCGCGCGGCCGGCGACTCGCGCGGCACTCGCGAAATCAAACTCGGCCGGTAATCTCCCTCTTTGCTGACACCGAAAGAGCCGCATGTACTTGGGCATTGAAATCGGCGGCACCAAGTTGCAACTGGGCGTCAGTGATGGCCGTAGCCCGCATCTGGTCGCCATCGAACGGCGCGATGTCGATGCCCGCCGTGGCTCGGCGGGCATTCTGGAAAACATCGAATCGGTCGGCACGGCCTTGCTGCAAAAGCACAAGCTGAAGGGAATCGGCATCGGCTTTGGTGGTCCGGTGAATAGCACGACGGGCATCGTCACGAAGAGTCATCAGATCGAAGGCTGGGACGACTTTCCATTGGTGCGCTGGTGCCAAGAGTCGTTGCAACTTCCTGCGGTCATGGGCAACGACTGCGATGTCGCCGCGCTCGCCGAGGCTAGGTTCGGCGCGGGTCGCGGCAGCCAGAATCTGCTCTACGTGACTGTCGGGACCGGTGTCGGCGGCGGACTTGTTTTGAATGGCAAGGTCCACGGCAATGGCCGCCCGGCGGTTGCTGAGATCGGTCATCTGCGCCCTGGTTTACACGATGATCGCCCGGAAATGACCGTCGAATCGCACTGCAGTGGCTGGGGTATCGCCGCCACGGCGCTCGCGCGCATCAGCGGCGAAGTATCTCGCCGGCTGGAAGTTCTCAGTGAGGGTGTCACTCCCGCTCATCGCCAGCAGATCTTGCAGCGGATGACCTTGGTCGCCGAGACCGAGCGAGAATACATCGCCGACCTGCTGCAACGCTGCGAGCAAGATCCCGAGCGTCTGACGGCGAAGATCATTGCCCAGGCAGCCCAGGACGGCAACGACATTGCCCGCGATGTCTATCTGCATGCTACGCAAGTGCTCGGCTGGGCCATCGCGCAGACGATCACCCTCGTCGCGCCGGAAGTGGTCGTGGTTGGCGGCGGGGTATCACTCGCCGGCGAGCAACTGTTCTTTGAACCACTCGAGCAGCAAATCGAAAAGTATGTCTTCCCCGCGCTGCTCGGTTCCTATTGCGTCGTGCCAGCCGAATTGGGTGAGCTGACCGTGGTGCATGGCGCGCTCGCATTGGCAGCCGGATAGTAGCGTCTGCGGTGCCGCCGGGTAACAATGAGCCCCATGAGCAGCGGCGAATCAGCAGGCGAACAACAGCAGCACCGGGCAGGCGAAGATTCGCCAATCTTGTCCGCCAATCCCTTCGCCGATCGCTTGGACTTTGCCGACGCCGAGATTCTCGATGCCGAAGTGATCGAATCGCGAGACTGGCTGGTTCGAGCACTGCCGACCCCACAGCCAACCTTTCACGTGCCGACTCGCTTCGGAATGTCCGCCATTTTGGGAATTACAACTGCGTTAGCTTTCCTGTTCGGCTTGCTCCGGTTCACCAATGCCCACGAGCTGTTCTATTTGTTTTTCGGGCTGCTAGCGATGATCATTTGCCTGGTGCAAATGCGTTGGGGAGGGATTGCCCGGCAGGCTTCGGTGGCGGCTGGGGCGATCCTGTTGCCGCTGTTTGTCATTGCTATGGTGGCATTTGTGGAAAGCCCACGCTTCCAGGCCGAGGCGCTCTGCTTTCTGTTCTTCAGCGTGCCGCTGGGTGGCTTTTTGGGGTACCTGACGGGTACCTGTGCAGGCGGGGTCTTTCTGCTGATGGATCTGTTCGAGAAATACTGGACGCGGCGGGCCGAGCAGTCGCGGCTTGACGGGCCTTTCAAGCAAAGCTAGAATCCGCCCAAACTCTAGGGCAGATAACGGGTTGTGCCGCGTGAGTCCCCTCCAAAAAGAGGTGCTCAGCAGTTCTTCCGCAAATCTGCAATTGGGTTTGCTCCTCACCTGCTGCCGACTGCTGGCGAATCCGCCCGGCAGCCTGCTGATGTGCTTTGCCCTTGCGTCGCAAGATGCAGGCTCCTAATTCTGTTTGCTCCTTCAGTGTTGCTGTTCATAGGAAATAGGTATGGCCGACGCCCGCAAGCCTTCGCAGCGAGCCGGGGCCTCCGCGCGGCCCGCTCCTAAGGCGGCAGCTGTCAAAAAGCCTCGGAAAAATATCATGGCAGATTCGGAAGCCGTTACTGGCAACGTGTTTGATGTCGAGCGCATTCGTCGCCTGGTCGAGCTGATGAAAGAGCACGACCTGAACGAGATCGACCTGCGCGAGTCGCGTCATCGCATCCGCATTCAGCGCGGAGCAGCCGTCCAGTACGCAGCCCCGCAATATGCTCCCGCTCCCATCCTTGCCCAGGCCGCTCCGGCTGCTGCTCCCGCCGCCGCTGGCGCAGCGCCCAAGGGGCCTGCCGCCGATGGCCCGGGCATCACCATCATCAAGAGCCCCATGGTTGGCACGTTCTACTGCCGAGCCAATCCCAAGGCGAACGCCTTTGTAAAGGTCGGCGATCGCGTCGACACCAACACCACGGTTTGCATTGTGGAGGCCATGAAGGTCTTCAACGAAATCCCGGCCGAAGTACGGGGCACGATCGTCGCCGTGCTGGTGGAAGATGGCGAAGCGGTCGAGTTCGACAAGCCGCTCTTCAAGGTTGATACCAGCAAGTAAGCCACCGGTCGTCCGGTCATAAAGCAAATGTATAAACGCATTCTCATTGCCAACCGCGGCGAAATTGCCCTGCGGATCATCCGGGCCTGTAAAGAACTCGGCATCGAGACCGTCTGTGTTTACAGCACGGCCGATAAGGGATCGCAGTATCTGCAACTGGCCGATGAAAGCTACTGCATCGGCCCTGCCAAAAGCGCTCAGTCGTACCTGAAGATCGATCAGATCATCAGTGCGGCTGAAGTGGGCAATGTCGAAGCCATTCATCCCGGCTACGGCTTTCTTGCCGAGAACGCACACTTCAACGAAGTCTGCCGCAGCTGCAAGATCGACTTCATCGGCCCCACGCCCGAAGCGATGGATGCGCTCGGCGATAAGAACCGCGCGCGCGAAGCGGCCCGCAAAGCCAACGTCCCTGTCGTTCCCGGTTCAGCCGGCCTGATCGAAGACGACGACGAAGCCGTGCGCGTCGCTCGCGAAATTGGCTATCCGGTCCTCATCAAGGCAACCGCTGGTGGCGGTGGCAAAGGCATGCGTGTCGCTGCCAACGAACTGGCTCTCAAGCCGGCTCTGCAAGCGGCCAAGACGGAAGCTCAAGCCGCGTTTGGCAACGGCGGCGTCTATCTCGAACGCTACATCGAAAAGCCTCGTCACGTCGAGGTGCAGATCATCGCCGATCATCACGGCAACGTCTGTCACCTCTTCGAACGCGAATGCTCTACCCAGCGCCGCCATCAAAAGCTGATCGAAGAATCGCCCGCTCCTCGTTTGCCTGCCGAGCGCCGCAAAGAAATGTGCGAAGCGGCCGTACGGCTCATCAAGCAGGTGAACTACACCAACGCCGGCACCGTCGAGTTCATCGTTGACCAGCAAGACAACTTCTACTTCATCGAAGTGAACGCACGCGTGCAGGTCGAACATCCCGTCACCGAAATGGTGACCGGCATCGACATCATCAAAACACAGATCATGGTCGCTTCGGGCGAGCCGCTTCCTTTCAAGCAAGAAGACATCAAGCAAACTGGCTGTGCCATCGAGTGCCGCATCAACGCGGAAAACCCCGATCGCAACTTCCAGCCTAACCCGGGCCTCATCAAGCAGATGTTCGTCCCCGGTGGTCTCGGCGTGCGGTTCGATTCGCATGCCCACGTCGGCTACGTCGTGCCCCCTCATTACGACTCGATGATCGGCAAGCTGATCGTTTACAAGCCCACGCGGGCCGAAGCTATTGCTACCATGATCCGCGCGCTCGACGAACTGCGCATCGAAGGGATCGCCACCACGGCCATGTTCCACAAAAAGGTGCTCAGCCACGCCACCTTCGCCGATGCCCTCATCGACACCGGCTTCGTCGAACGGACGTTCCTCAATCCTGAAGCCCACAAATAGCTTCGTGCGATTTAGACCTTACGGCATCGACTTCAAATCGAAGTCGAACTTATTCGCGCCAGGCTTCACTTCTGCAGTGAGGCCGCTCTTGGCAGGCACGCTGTACTTGGCCGGTGTGAGCAGCTTGGGGATCGGCGAGGCGTACGGATCGGTCGGAATGATTACCTCGTTAGCGACGATGGTCACCTGGTAACTGCCCGGCGCGATGCCCTTGGTCGTTCCCGTCTGCAGTTGATAGCGGCCGCTGGAATCGATCGCTCCATAGGCCAGCGGTTTGTCGGCCGTCGACGTAAAGGAAACGTCGCCTTTGGTCAATGGTTGGCCGTCCAGCGTGACCGTGCCGCTCACCGTGGCTTCGGCGCTCGTGCAACCTGTCGCGGTGAAGAGCAAAGCACCGAACAGCAACGCGATCATTCTCAGCAACATCGATAGAGCCATTTCACAAAGGTGACGGAAATCGTTGCCAGCGGTAGCGTCTTCGGCTAGTCAATACTCACGGCTTCGCCACCGGCCCTGGTGGCGAGAAAACGATACGTGTCGTAGTTGATGTTCTGCTGAATGATTCGGACAGAGCCGTCACCGAGGACAAACTGCACGATACCCGGATGCTTGCTGCGAAACGTCATCACATTCCACCAATCGCCCGGTGTCGGCGGAAACTTGAAGTAGTTCGGTGGACCGTGACAGCTGCAATAGTCGCCGTTCGAATAGAAGGCAGCCGAGTGCAGGTTTTGTGAGACCACATCTTCACCAACAAAAAACGTGTTGGAGGTGCCATCGGTGATGGAGGCTAAACGCACACCGTCCTGATAATTGTTGCGATAGAAAGTGCCGTTACAATCGTTGGTGCTATGTCGATCGGGCGTGGGACTGGGATGCACACTGCTGGCATTCCCCATTTTATGGTCGCCCATCACTCCCTTGTAATTGGTGCGCGTCGCCATGAATGCGCACTGAGCATTATTGGTTGTAGGTTTGCCAGCGTCGGGATCGGAAGGGCACTGCAAGAACTTCAGCTGGGTTTTCATGGCGTCGCGGCACTCGGTCGCGGGATTGTTGAGTCCGCCGCCGCCGGCGAAATCGCCCGTGAAGTACTTTTCAAATCTGGTGTACAGCGGCATCTGCTCGGCTTGTGGCAAGATACTCACAATCCAGCCCTTGCCATTTCGCTGTGGCGTCGGAGCCGTTCCCTCCGACCACATGCTGATGCTGATCGGCAGGTTTTGAAACGTGTCGTGATAGTTATGAAGTGCGATCCCAATCTGCTTGAGATTGTTGGAACACTGAGTGCGCCTCGCTGCTTCGCGAGCGGCTTGCACGGCGGGGAGCAAGAGTGCGACCAGCACGCCGATAATCGCAATGACGACTAAGAGTTCGACGAGGGTGAACGCGCGGCGAGAGATTGTTGGACGCATCGAGACAGCACCATTTTCAGCAGGGAGAGAAGTGCCGACACAAATCTTGTGGCCAATGTAGTAATTGCGTCAAAGGAAATCCAGAGAAAAATATGTGCTTTATGTACGCCGGGTTTGCCCAGCAACAAGGGTACTCACAAGCGTTCCGGCAAGCGCGCGAATCGACGTAAGTCCAGTCGCCTAGAATTGGAGGGTGTTCACAAAGTCGTGGGGTTTGTGAACACGCAGGCGCGCCGCACCCGAGAGATATGGCAGGTCGCGTTCACAAACCAGGGCGGCTTGTGAATGAAGTTTCCCCAGACGACTCGATCGGAAGGATGGCTTACGTCGACTCGAGCACCGAAGGCGGGGACAACAGCGAGGCTTGCCAGGAGCCTATTAGCGGGCGAAGTCAAAATCAGCGAAGGGCGTGGAACTGCGTAGCACCACTTCGCCCCGCTCGGGATTGTTCCGATCGGCATAGCGATGCAGCGTGCCGTGGCCATCGCAGGCATAGATGCTGCCGTCGCGGGCAAAGCGGAAGGCCGTGGCTGAGATCGGCAGAGTGCAGACTCGCTGCACGGGCGAAACCGAGACGTCGTAGATGGTGGTGCGACCAGAGAGTGTGCCGACAAAGACTCGCCCTTCAACCACATCGAACGCGCCCCACCAATCGCGGCCGACGTCCCCCTGCGAGAACGTCATCACGGTTTGCGTGTTCCCGCTGGCATCCAGCTTGTAGATGAAGCCATCCGGGAGCGGGTTGCTGTTGAGTGGCGTTTCGAGGCCGCTCCAATAGAGCGTGCCATCACGATCGGTGCGCACTTGCCGGGCCAGGTAACCGCCGTGCTGAAACACGCGTTCACCGCGCGGCAATAGTTCCAGCAGCGAACGATCCAGCCCGCTGCAGAAAATGATTCGTCCGTCGCGAAGTGTGGTCAGGCTCTGCACTCGCGGCGTCAACTCGGCCGGCAGGCGATCGGGTCGCGTGGCCAGTACCGTTTCGCCGCTCGCGCGAGCCACGACAATCTTGCCGGGCCAAGCCCGTGCGTCGGCAAGGACAAAATCCTCCGCTGTGGCAAAAGACACCCAGGTGGCAACCAGGCAACAGGCCATGCAGCAAATGCTCCACAGCTTGCGAAAGAAGCGATTCATCCGAATATCCGTTTCCGTGCCAGATCGGCAATGCAGACGAGTGTGCGTACAAGCCAGGCGCAGCAAGGCGCGGGGCTAACAGAAACACTAGCTCAGGAAATGGAATGAGGTCGTTTCGATTCAGTAAGTTAGCGCAAAGAAGAAGGGGGACCGAATTGGCCCCCCTTGGAGTTTGTCAGGAATTGTGAATCAGCCGAAGATTACTTCTTCGCACCCTTCTTGCCCTCTTCTGCGTTTTTCTTTTCGCGGTCGGTGGGTGTGTGAGGCAGCGAGGTTTGTCCCTTCACGCGGCGTTCGAGCGTCTTTAAGGTCTCGTTCAGGGTGTACTTCAGATAGTCATCCTGATCGTAGATCAGTGATTCAGTTGCCGTGTCAATCGCTTGCTGCGAATTGAAGAAGCTGAGCGCTCGCACTGCTTCCAAGCGAACGCGGGGATTCTCGTCGTTCACTTGCACTTGCAACAAGGCAATCGGATCCTTCACGCGATCTTTCCAATAGCAGAGCACGCGGGTCGCGGCGGCACGAGCGCGGAAGTCGGGCGAACGAAGCACTTGCTTGAGGAGTTGCTCGTTGACGACATCCTGGCGTTGATGAATCCACAATGCTTCGAGCGCGTGGTGCTCGTACTCAGCATCTTTTTTGTCTTGCTTGGCGAGCCACTTCTCGGTCTCGGCGATGACGTCCTTCGTGTCACGAGTCGCCAGTTCAGTACGAACGCGATAACGAGTCCGTTCTTCGGGTTCGGTATTGAACAAGCTGAGCAGCTGCGGAATTGGTTCGCCGGCAATCTTCGCAGGCTTGACCAGGGGCTTCTTCGTGTAATGAACGCGCCAGATGCGGCCGTGCGAGTGGTCGCGATTCGGGTCACGCAAGTTGTGTTGCATGTGGCCGACGAGTGGGTTGAACCAGTCGCAAATGTAGAGCGAACCATCGGGAGCGAATTCGAGATCGACGGGGCGGAAAGCCTGCTCGCTCGATTGCAGCAGCGGTTCGACCGGGTCGGCATGAAAGCCGGCTCCTTCATCCTTCATCTTGTATTGCAGCGTTCCTTGGAACCCAATGCAGTTATTCAGCAGATAGTTGCCTTGAGCTTCATCGGGGAAGTTGCGGCTGCTCACCAGTTCGCAACCGGCGGTGGGGCGCCATTGCTTGGTCAGGAATTGCTTCATGCTCGCATGCTTGTTCGGATAGTCGACATCGCCCGAGAACGCAGCACCGAAGTAATTCGCACCGCCGGAAGCATCGGCAATCAGGTTTTGGCCCCAACGATCGACGTAGTGACCCCAGGGGTTGGCAAAGCCGTACGAGATGAACACGCTCAAGCGATTGGTGCGAGGTTCATAGCGGAAATAGCCAGCGTCCTTCACACGGACCGGGCCATACGGCGATTCGATCTGCGAGTGATGAAAAGTCCCTTCGGAGAAATACAGAGCACCACCCTGATCGAACGTGAAGTCGCTGATTGAGTGATGCGAATCGGCCGAATCGAAGCCATGCAGCACGATGGTTCGTTCATCAGCCACATCATCGCCGTTGGTGTCCTTGAGAAACATCAAGTTCGGCTGCTGGGCGACGTAGACGCCCCCGTCGGCCACTTCCAAACCGGTGGGCAGGTGCAACTTGTCGGCGAAGACGATCTTCTTGTCAGCCTTGCCGTCGCCATCGGTGTCTTCGAGGATCAAGATCTTGTCGTTGACTGGTGTACCGGGCAGATACTGCGGATAGCTGGCCATCGTGGCGACCCACAGACGCCCTTTGTTATCAAACGTGAACTGCACGGGGTTTTCGAGTTCGGGAAACTCGACTTCCGAAGCGAACAGGTTCACTTCGTAGCCTTCGGGAACCGTGAACTTCTTTTGCGATTCGGCAGGGCTCGAGATGTTGATCACGCCCTTAAAGTTCGTATCGATTTTGACGAACTCGCCGGTCTGGCTGTCGTCGATCTTCTCCGGCACGCTCTTGCCCTGAGCGACAGCCCAGATGCGCTCGTCGCGCTTCATGATCATTTTGCGCAGCTTGTCGAACTCGGCAGGGAAGTTCACCACGCCGAAGGGAGCCTTGCGGCCGCCGTAGATGTAGAAGCCATTCACGGCACGGTGGTCGTACCAAAACTGTAGGCTCTTCTCGTTCACTTCGGCCCGCAACTTCGCCAGGTCCGCTTCCTTGGTGGGACGATCGCCAAACAGGCTCTTGTCCATGATCTTGGCAACTTGCTCGTCGCCGTACTCGTTCAAGTGCACGCCGTTGATGGTCAGCTTGATCTTGCTGTTCCCCATCAACTCTTTCGTGGGATTGAACAGATCGACAAACACCACGTCGTTCTTCGCACCGACTTCTTTCATCGCGGCGGTGTACATCGCCAGGCGTTCGTTGTTGTCTGCGCCATCGGGCAACTCACGCTTGCCGAGGTTCTCGTGAGCGATAGGTGAGAACAGCACCAGTTTCGGCGGTGTGTTGTGGTTGTACTTAGTGGTGATCGTTTCTTTGACGAAGTTCTCCAGGTCCGTTTTGAACTTGGCCAAGCCAGCTTCGCCGGCAAACGACTCGTTGAAACCGAAGAAGGCGAGGATCACATCGGGCTGATGATCGGTCAACTTGTGGCCGTGATCGTTGAAATCCTTCGACCGCGGACGAAGCGTCAATTCGTCAGCCGACCAACCCAAATTGCGCACGACCAGATTCAGCTCGGGGAAACGCGAGTGAAGCAGCGTTTCGAAGTTGCCAAAGTGCTGTTGCCGTTCGGCCAAGGTGTTGCCGATCAGGACAATCTTGTTCCCCTTGGTCAATTTCAACTGGGGGGCATCGGCGGCGCTTACGGCGGTCGCGGCGAACATCAGCAGGCCGCTGCCAAGCAGCAAGCAAGCCGAGTGGAGAGAAAAACGAAACATGCGAAGATCTCGGTGAGGTGGGAACAGGAGAACCGAAGAAAGAACCGCTGGCACTGCAGCAGAACCTCGCATTGTGACTGGCCGAATGGGCGAATTCAACTAGGTGGGCTAGTCGTTCGCCGTTACCGCCGATGACTTTGCCTCAGCTTGGGAGGCTTAAATTCGGAGTCTCCCGTCTTGTTCAAAAACCGCAGTGATTGCTGGAAATCAGGTCGAGCATTCAGGTGCAGATATTTAGCCCATGCGGGTTTCTGTTCACCGCGAAACCAGGCGAGGTGCGCGAGTGCATAGCCGATGAGTGGCGGGCTCATGTATTCGGGCTTGTTGAAGTCGGTGTTCGGCCACTTCGTGTATTGGCTGTCCCAAACACGGGGTGAGTTCGCGCGAAAGGTGCCAAAGCCAAAAAAGATCGTGGTCAGGTCGGTGAGGAGTTCGTGATCGTACTCCTCGCCACTCACTCGCTCTTCGCCCAGCAGCCGAGCGTGAGCCAACTCGTGCGATAACGTGGCCACCATCCCGCCCAGGTCGACGGTTTCAGCCAGATCGAGCGAGATCACGTGCCGCCCATCGAGCCATTCGTAAGTGCCTCCCGCTTTCGGCACGTACTTGCCAGCCTCGTTGACGAACCAGGGTGCGTTCTCGGCGTTGACGAACTCCAGATCAACAAGGTCTGCGTCAACATCCATGTAACCACAGACGCGGTACATCAGTCGGCGAATGCAATCTTCGGTATCTCGATAAGGGTCGGGAAAGAACTGTGCAGTGGGCAGCACGAGCGGGCGACCGTTGAAAACATGATCGTCGAACTCGTCGCACAGCCACTGCAGTCGGTATTCCACCCAATCCTTCGCAGGCGGACTGCAGGGACAAGTGGAAGAGTAGAACCAATCAAACATGCAGGTAGCTCTTGAAGGTTGAACGAACGGACTTCTGGTAGCTGCAGCGAGCCAACTCGTTCAGCAACTACGGACAAGAACATCGGCGGATTCAGATGATGCGGGAAACCCGGAAAGTGAATGGAGACGAACGAACGTCAAAATCCGAATGGCATGTTCGGTCAGTCGGATTACCCCCCTCGTTTTGCGGTAAATGGCTGCCACTAGGCATTTCCCACTACAAAGCAAGGTACTGTTTTGGACAGTCCCCCCAGTCGTGACTATGTCCAACGGTCCTGCCATGACAAAGTTAGCTCAGCCATCACAATCCGAATTCACGCCACTACCGCTCGCCGGCATTATTCCCGACGCTCTGCCGGAAGTCGATCTCTTCCTGCCGGCGGTGGCCCAACAAAAGGCCACTCTCTATCGGGCGAAGGGAGTGCCGATTGATATGCGTGATCTGGCAGGACTGCGAGATCGCGGCTTGTCGGAACTCTGGGTGAATCGCGACGACGCTCCCGCGATTGATGAATTTCTGGCGAGCAATTTGGCGACGATTCTGGGAAATGAAGAACACTCGCCCCGCGATCGTTTGAAGCTGCTCAATCAAGTGGTCGGGCAGACACTGAAGCAGTCGATGTCGTGCGACGATCCCTCGGCGGCCGTTGCTGCGACGCACGATCTCTCGCAACACCTCGTCGATATCAGTCTGCACCCGAAGCTGCCCATCGCTGATGTGGCGAAAGTTGCCAAACACGATTTTTGCACCTTCACGCACTCGGCCAATGTTGCCAGCTATTGCACGATGCTGCTGCGAGCGCTCGGCGTGACCGACCCCGATGAGCTGCGCGAGATTGCCGCGGCGGGCATGCTGCACGATCTGGGCAAGCTCGAAATCCCGACGACCATCCTCTGCAAACCGGGACGACTAACGGCCGAAGAATTCAACACCGTCAAGCTGCATCCGACGCGCGGCTTTCAGATGCTGCGGAAAGAACTGAGCCATCGTCAGTTGCTGCTCGTGTATCAGCATCACGAGAAAATCGACGGTTCGGGCTACCCAGTGGGTTGTGTGGGGAGCGAGATGCACCTGTGGTCGAAAGTCTGCGCCGTCGCCGATGTATTTGAAGCTCTCACCGGCAAACGCCCCTATCGGCGTGCCAACACTACGAGCGAAGCATTGACAATCATGCGCCGCGGAGTTGGCTCCCACTTCGATCAAGAGATCTTCAGCTGCTGGCAGCGGCACTTTTTGAGAGGAATCGACGAATGAGTTCTGCCCCCTCATCCGCCAATGGCCCAGAACATGGGCAACCATCGTTTGAAGACCTACGCCGCTTTGCCCGCCGCGATTGCAAGCTGTCGGCCAGATTGCGCGTGATGCAGGCCTGGGATCCGGCCTTTGGCGAGACGCGCGAGTTTGACGTCATCGTCCGTAACATCTCGCGCTGCGGTGCCTGCTTCTTGTTCTTCCGCCAGCTTTACCCGGACGATCACTTGCAGCTCGATTACGGCGACCTGCGGCGACACTACCGCGTCTCGCGGTGCCGCCGCGTGACCCAAAACTGCTATGAGATTGGAATTGCCATTCTCGCCAAGCCGGGCACGTAGGTTACGTCGCCGGGCAGCTTAGAACTCGCAATGCAGACCCAGGTTCACGCTTTGCACCCAGAAGCTGGAGGTGTTGAAGTTGGTGAAGGCCGGACGCGTGGGAACTGGGTTCACATCGTCGATGACGGTGTCAATCTGACCACCGGGGCGAACCACATTGCTCCAGTACATCAGGTTGTAACCCACAGTGAATTGCACGTTCGGGTTAAGGTAATAACCGAGTGTGATTCCTGTTTCGCTGACAGCCGCAAACTGGTCCTGGCTGTAGCTGCCAATGTTCGAAGCCGCGGTGAAGAGACCGCCCGGTTCGTTCTGGTCGAGCACACCATTCACGGTCGTAGCACCATTGATGTTCACTTGCTGGTGCATGTTACCGACCGAGACGCGCGACCGCGTCTTCAGCGTCATGCAGCAGACCTGATGTTCGGTCAACAAACCGAACGTCACGCCGTGGAAAGTGTTTTCAGTGTCGAACTGATCGGTTAGGCGAATGTCGTTGTTAGGCTGGTTGCCGTCGGTTTGCATCCGCAACGTAAAGTAGTCATTCACGCTCGAAGTATGCCAACCGGTGATGAAGTCCACGCGACCAGTCATCGTCTTGCAATACAAAAAGCGGGCATAAGCGTCGAAGCCATATACCTGATTCGTGGTCACAATGCTCACGGCACCTGTCCGCACTTCACCGGCCACATCGGGGTGAGCGAGCAACAAGGACGAAGGAGCCCCCAGATCCAAGCTGAAGAAAGGAATCGCCAGGACCGAATTCTCACCGCTGTTCGTTGAGAAGTTGCCGTTGTCGTCACCCAGGAAAAAGTAACGGCCGCCAAAGCCAATTGTTTGGCAGTCGTTCAGCCAAGTACCAAAGTCGAAGCTGGCACCAGGCTGCATCTGGGTGTTGCGACCTTCGTTGTCACCGCCGTACAGGATCGTTGCACCTGGCAACACACCGGCAGTCGTCGAGTCTTCGGTCGAGGGATCAGTCGTCACGAGCGGTGGATAGCTGCGGCCTTTGCGAAACCCGAGCATCAGGTCGGCCTTGAACCACCACAAGTTCGGACGGCATTGAAAGCATGGATCTTCAGGGCTGGGGCAATTCAAGCAGCCGCCGGGTCCGCAGCAGCGAGGACCGCAGGCCGGGCCGCACGAAGGACCACAACCTCCGGGGCCGCAGCTGTTGCAACTATCACCTTGAACCCATTGATCGATCGACTCAGCGGCGAACTGGTGATCGCCGGAATCGAAGTTTTGCTGGGGGGCAAATGGAGGTGGATTTTTCAGTCGCGATTGCGCATGGCCGTTGCGTGCCGGCGCTGGTCGTGAAGCAGCCTGCGGTTGTTCGGCAGGCTGAAATTGCCCGGGAGCTGCTTGCTCCATAGGGGCATTGGGATCGGTTTCTTGCCAGGATGCGAGTCGCGCCCGAGATTGATTCGCCGGTCCGCGCGGCGGCGAGTACAGCTGAGCTTGTGCGGAGGCAGCCGAGACTGCGACCGCCATGACGGCGCACAGCAAGCTGCAATGAAGTGACGAAAGCCCAGCGGATTTTGTGCGTTCGGTCATGGGGGACGACTCGTGCGTTCGGAAAGGTCTCGGGGGAGAAACCGGTGCCAGCCGGAAAGTGTTCCGGTTGCATCGATTTTTTCGGCAGTGCGAAGGGTGCCGGTTGAATGAACCTGGCAATTTGCAACGACTTTTCCGGTCGTGCCGTGTTTGCTGGCAAAATCTGCCGCACTAGCAGGCTCCGCTAGCTATGCTGGAGCGATGGGATCGCTGCTGCGACATAAGCTAGCGATGTTCTGAATTCCGCTTACTCTGCGTGAGATCCAATTCATGCTGCGTCCCTTTCTTTGCCTGCTGCTGGTCACAGCGACTGCCTCACCCGCGTGGTGCCAATTCAATAAGAAGCCCGAGACCGCTCCCGCTCCTGCTGCAGCCCCTAAGCTCGATAAGCCGGCGACCAACAAGTATCAGGTGGGCATGCGTATTCGCGCGGTAGGCGGCCCCTGCGTCGGTCTGTCGGGCACGTTTGCCGTTCCCGCCGAGTGGGAAGATCAAACGGTCAAGCAGATCGACGAGAAGGTCTCTGCTCACATTCGAAATTTCAGCAAGCGGTCGGGTGATAGCGGCCTGCAGCAAGTGGTGTTTCAGATCCCGCAACTGCCAGCGGGCGAAACCGCGACAATTCTCTTCACCTACGAAGTCGTGACAAACAGCACTGCCCCGCCAGCAGATACCTCTGGTCTCGTGATTCCGAAAAATCCCCCGCGTGATGTGCGCAAGCACTTGCTGGCCAGCCCGCAGATCGAAATCGCCAATCCCAAAATTCGTGCCTTGGCCAAAGAACTAACCGACGGCAAAGAGACCGCCTGGGAACAAGTGCAAGCACTCTATGACGGTGTGCGCGAAAAAGTGAAACTCGAAAACGACAAGCTCAAGGGCGCGGCACTCACTCTCAAGGATGGACAAGGTGCCGAAGAGGATGTCGCTGCAGTGTTCGTCGCTTTGTGTCGTGCTCACAAAGTGCCCGCTCGCACGACGTTCGTCCCTGACTCCTGCCACGCCGAGTTTTACCTGGAAGACGCTGAGGGAAAAGGCTCGTGGTTCCCTGTGGTGATCGAAGGGGACAAAGCCTTTGGCTATCGTCCTACCGCCACCATCATCTTGCAGCGTGGCGATAATGTCCGCGTTCCCGAACTGAAAGATCCACAGCGGTTCGTCGCCGAGCATCTCACCGGTAAAGGTGGCACTGGTGGTCGACCGGAAGTGGAATTCGTCCGTCGCGTCGAGCACTAATCGCTGGCCGCCGATTGCTTGATTCGCGAGAATTTACGTGGGATAGGTAGCCAGCCTGTCATTGCCCTTCTCTTCACGAAGTCCCTGTATGAAACTTCCCTCTGAACGAAATTGCTGCTACCTGCTCGTCGCCGGCATCCTGTTGTTGCTCGTTGCAGCAGCAGCCGGGGAAGAACCCCGCATTCGTTTCGGCAAAGAGGTGACCAACAAGTATCGCTTTGGCTTTCATGTCCAAGCTCCTGCCGGAGCCGTGACGGGAATCGTCGCAACAATGCCGGTTCCCATGGACTGGCCCGAGCAAACCGTGAAGGTCGTCAGCGAAGAAATCACACCCAAATGCCGAGTCACCTATCGCAACGTCGATAACGGTGTGAAGCAGATGGTGGTCAACATCCCACGACTCGCCAAAGGGGAAGATGCTGGCGTAGAGATCATCTACGAAGTCACCAAACGCGAGATCCTGGCGCCAGAAGTTACCTCCGACTTTGTGATTCCCAGTAAGTTGAATCGCGATCTGCAAAAACTGCTGCTCCCCAGCCCGTATATCGAAAGCAACGACGCACAAATCAAGTCGCTGGCCCCGCAACTCATTAAGGATCAGGCCACCGCCTGGGATCAGACCGCAGCAATCTTCGATTGGGTTCGCTCCAACGTGCAGTACAAGTTTGCCGTCGATATCAAACCAGCCATCGCGGCTCTCAAGGACAAAGAGGGGGACTGCGAAGAACTTTCCAGCTTGTTTATTGCCTTTTGCCGCGCCAACAAGATCCCGGCGCGAGCCGTGTGGGTTCCTGGGCATACTTATCCTGAGTACTACCTGGAGGATGCCGCCGGCAATGGTCATTGGTTCCCTTGTCAGGCAGCCGGTGCTGCGCGCGAGTTCGGCACCATGTTCGAAGATCGCCCCATTCTGCAAAAGGGAGATAACTTCAAGGTGCCTGAAGAGAAAACGGCGCAGCGGTACGTCAAACAATTTTTGAAGGCCGCCAACGCCCAGGCCGACCCAGTGGTAAAGTTCATCGGCGAGCGCGTGAAAGACTAGCTCGTCGTTGCAGCTCGCCCACTCTCCGCATTGCACTGTACAAGGGTCGCCTTGATGAGTCCGGAATATCCCGTTCGCGCTTCCGCCCTTCACCACTACAACGTCCCCGCGGAACGTTTGTTCGATGCCTGGCTTGATCCAGCCGTGCTGGGCCAATGGATGTTTGGGCCAAAGATCCGCGACGAGCAAATCATCAGCCTCACGCTCGATCCCAAGGTGGGCGGCAAGTTCAGTTTCGTAGTCCGCCGCCAAGGTGTGGAAATGGCGCACGTCGGCGAGTATCTCGAACTCGTGCGCCCAACGCGCCTCGCCTTCACCTGGGGTACCCTCGATTCGCTACCTGACACTTCGACGGTGGAAATCAACATCGTCCCCCAGGGCGATTCGTGCGACGTCACTCTTCACCATCTCATGCAAGCGAAATGGGCTGCCTTTGCCGAGAAGGCACATCTCGCCTGGACGCAAATGCTGGTAAAGCTGGGCGAAGCGGTGTGAGCGATGCGCCTTAGTGATTGGCGTCGCCGCCCGTGGTAGGTTGTCAGCGCGGAAGAACTTCATCGCTTGCCAAGGACGGAACCATGTCGCGTTGCCGGCTGTTTCACCTCTGCTTATTCGTCGCTGCCATTGGTGCTCCCGCCTACGGAGCTGAGCCCGTCGTCGGTTGGCGAACGGACGCGCAGGGTAGCTATCCCACGGCTGATCCTCCCACCCAGTGGTCGGCCAAAGAGAACATCGTCTGGCAAGCGGCAATGCCAGGCAAAAGCTACGGCTCGCCAGTGGTCTTTGGCGACCGGATCTACATTCCTTCCGATCCGGCGGAACTTCTCTGCCTCAACGCCGCCGACGGCAAGATTCTGTGGCAGCACACCAATAGTGCCGTCGAAGTCCTCGGCCAGGACGAGGCGATCAAGCTCGCTACAACCTGGAAGGAACTCAAAGATCGTAAGCGAAGCCTCGAGAAGGAGTTCGACGCCTTTCGCAAAGCGAATCCTGAAGCCAAGGAAGAATTCGAGCGCTTCCGCAACGAGATCGCCGAGAACGAACGACAACTGGAACAGACCAGGCTGAAGAGGCCGATCTATGTCGACTTCGGCAGCGGCAACTCTACGGCCACACCCGTTTGCGACGGACAGCACGTGTATGTCGTCTTTGGGAGCGGCATCGTGGCCTGCTACACCACCGCTGGCGAGCGTCGCTGGATCAAGTTCATCGAAGGCTCACTGCTAACATTTGGCCACTCGAGTTCCCCGCTGCTCGTGGACGGTAAGCTCATCGTGCACTTGCACGACATGGTGGCGCTCGACGCAGACACCGGCGAACTCATCTGGCGTACCGCAGTTCCCGCTCGGCATGCCAGTCCGATTTTGATTCGCCACGAGAAAGAAGACCTCATCGTCTCGCCCGGCGGCAGCATTGTCCGAGCCAGTGACGGCAAGGTAATGTTGAAGGATGACGTGCTCAAGTCATCCGAGGCATCACCAATCTTCACCGGCGATGTGCTCTACACGCAGGAAGGTAAAACCTCGGCGCTCAAATTGCCTCTGGCTGGAAGCAAAGACGGTTTAGAAATTATTTGGCAGGCAACAGCTTCGCGAGGCCGGCGGACACCTTCACCGGTGCTCCATCGCGGCTTGCTGTATGGCTCCACGACGGAAGGAATTCTGGAAGTCACCGATATCGCCGATGGCCAAATCGTCTATCGCAAGCGCCTCGACTTCGACGGCAACCTGTACAGCAGCGTGACAAGCGCCGGCGACTACATTTATCTCGGCTGCACGCGCGGCACCACACTGGTGATGAAGGCCGGCCGCGAGTTCGAGCAAGTCGCCCTTAACAAGCTCGAAAACTACGGTAGCAACCCTGTCTTCGCCGGCCAGCGGATGTATCTCCGTGGCCAGGAACATCTGTACTGCATCGGAAAGTAGTTACTTCTCAACGCCAAACTTGTGCACCGTTTGCGAGCGATACGTATCGCCCGGCTTTAGCACGGTGCTCGGGAAGCTCGGTTGGTTCGGCGAGTCGGGATAGTGCTGAGTTTCGAGGCAGAACGCTTCGTGCTGCTTGTGACCATTACCCTTAGGATCGCCATCCAGAAAGTTGCCACAGTACAGTTGAATGCCGGGCTCCGTCGTAAAGATTTGCATCGTTCGACCCGAGCTTGGGTCCTTTACCTTCGCAGCCAGTTCTAGTTTGCCGGATTGGTTGCGCAAGACGAAGCAGTGATCGTAACCCTTGCTAGTGTGCGGCGGCTTCTTCATTTCGTCGATCCGTTCGCCAATCACATGCGGCGTGGTGAAGTCCATCGCAGTGCCTTTGACCGGGGCAAGTTCGCCGGTGGGAATCGAGCCGGCATCGACGGGAATCCACTTGTCGGCGTTCAGCATCAGTTCGTGCTTGAGAATCGTGCCACTGCCGGCACCAGCGAGGTTCCAGTAAGCATGGTTAGTGAGATTCACCACCGTCGCTTTGTCCGTGGTCGCTTCGTAGTCGATCTTCAACTCGTCGTCATACGTCAGCGTGTACGTGACGACTGTCTTCAGGTTGCCAGGATAGCCTTCGTCGCCATCGGGGCTGTTGTAGGTGAACTTGGCACCGACGCCGTCGGCTGCTTCCACCTTGCTCACGTCCCAGTTCACGGTATCGAACGCCTTCACACCGCCATGCAGGTGATTGTCGCCGTTGTTGACAGCCAAGATGTATTCCTTGCCATCGAGCTTGAATTTGCCTTTGGCGATGCGGTTGCCGTAGCGACCGACGGTGCTGCCGAAGTAAGGATGCCGCTGCTGATAGCCTTTGTAATCGGGAAAGCCAAGCGTGATGTTCGCCAACTTGCCGTTGCGATCGGGCGTTTCGACGCTGGTGATGGTCGCGCCGTGCGAGATCATTTTCACGCGCAGACCATTCTTGTTCTGCATCGTGATTTCGTTGATGGTCGAACCGTCTTCGGCTTTGCCAACAGCTTGGATATCAATCATGGCGGGTTTATCTGCGCCACAAACTGCAGCGCTCGAAGTGAGGAGAGAAGTAACAACCAACATCATTCCGCAGCCTGCCAGTTTCGACAACCGGGGCTGCGTCAGCCCAAAAATTGCACGTTGCATGGAGAGGTCCTTCCGATGAAGAGAGTCTTCTTCAAGTAGCCCGACGCGTCGGGCTACTAGTTCAAATCACACATACAAATCGTTCGCCGCAGCCACACTAGAGCCGTGCTGAAACAAATAGTCTTGCTCGGCGAGCACCTGTTCGAGTGCCGAGAGGAATAGCAGCACATTGGCTTGTCGCGAGCCGTAGCCCATCAGACCGATGCGCCACACTTTCCCCTTGAACGCGCCGAGACCAGCGCCGATTTCGATGCCAAAGCGAGTCAGCAGCGTGCTGCGCACCTTGGCGTCGTCAACGCCCTCCGGCACATGCACGGCGTTCAGTTGCGGCAAAATGTGCCCTTCCTGCGTGCTGTAGCGAATGCCAATCGCCGCGAGGCCCGCTCGCAGCGCTTCGTGATTCTGCTTATGCCGCGCGAAGCAGCTTTCCAGCCCTTCCTCCAAAACGAGCCGCAGCGCTTCGTACAGGCCGTAGGTCATATTGATCGGGCCCGTGTGATGGTAGACGCGATTCTGCCCCCAGTAGTTCGCCAGCATCGAAACATCGAGGTACCAACTTTGGACCTTGGTCTTGCGCCCCATGATCACTTCCATCGCGCGCGGGCTGAACGAGACGGGCGAAAGACCCGGCGGGCAACTCAGGCACTTCTGCGTGCCGCTGTAGATGGCATCAATGTTCCAGCCATCGACTTCGACCGGTACACCACCAAGCGCTGTCACGGCATCGACCAGCAAGAGCGCTCCCGCGGCATGCACAGCCTTCGAAATCTCTTCAATGGGCTGATGCGCGCCGGTAGAAGTCTCGGCCATCACAATCCCGACCACCTTCGGCTTGGTAGCCAAAGCCGCGGCCAGATCTTCCGCGGTGAAGACCTGCCCCCAGGGCTTTTCGACTTTGGTGACTTTCGCGCCGGCCCGTTCGGCCACATCAACCATGCGCGCACCGAAGACGCCGTTCACACAAACGACCATCGAATCGCCCGGTTCGATGAGATTGACGACGGTCGCTTCCATACCCGCCGAACCCGTCCCGCTGATGGCCATCGTCATTGGGTTCTTCGTGCGAAAGACCTGCCGCAGCATGTCCTGCAGCCCGTTCATCAGTTCCAGATAGTACGGGTCGAGATGGCCGACGGTTCCCTTCGCCAGGGCTTGCAGTACGCGCGGATGAGTATCGCTCGGCCCCGGGCCCATCAGCAGGCGAACGGGAGGATGCAGTTCTGGTGCAATCACGGTCGGTAAGCTCCTCAGGCAGGCTTCCGCTGCCAGGCGAGAAATGTTGATCGATTGCCCGCCATGATAACGCGATCTGGGAGCGAGAGTAGAGAGTGGAAAGTAGAAAGGAGACTGCCAAAGCAGATTGCCCCGAACTGCCTCGTCATTGATAATGAAGGGACTCATCTGGAACCAATCGATTTTTGAGGCACGGGCATGGCTCGCACGTTTTTCCTTCGTTCGCTCTACCTTCTGCTCGCGTTCTCCGTGGTTACGTTCGCGTGGGCTCAAACCAGGCAGCCCAAAACGGTCCTCCGCGCACAGCCCCCCAAGTTCGACAAACCCGATAGCACGTACTTTGCCGATGCTTTCAAAGAAGGCCTGAGCGGGGAACGGCCGGGCAATCTGGGGCAGGCAGCAATCGCAGTCGCGCCCAGCGGCAATTCAGGGGGAGCAACCACCGCGCCCGCAGCTGGTCCAGGTGGCGTCGCCGGTTCCGGTTGGGCTGCCATCATTTCGCCCGCGACGCTCGAAGACACCATCAAATCGCTCAAGCTGCAGATCGATACCGGCGTCACCACGCCCAGCGATTTCGCCGGCAAAGGTTACAAGGCGGCTCGTCGCGATTTCAGCGTGATGGCCATGACGTTTGCCATCATCGGCGAATACGAAGGGGACGTTCGCTGGAAAAAAGATGCCCCTGCCGCCCGCGATGCTTTCGCTCAAACGGCCAACAACGCTAAGGTCGGCACCACGGGCGTTTACAACGAAGCGAAGAAGCGGAAGGAAGAACTACAGGACCTCATCGGCGGCAGCAATCCCTTCGAAGGAAAAACGGCAGAAGCCAAAGCAGCTTGGGCCAATGCGGGGGTGTGTGGCCGCACGCCGCTGATGCAGTATCTGGAAAACGTCTGGGAGCCGAGACTCAAGCCGGCCCTTTCGGACAAGGGTCAATTCACTGCCAATATTGCCAAGGTTTCGCAAGATGCCGAATTGTTTGCCGCCATTGGTGCGGTGCTGGCCAAAGAAGGCATGGAAGACGCCGACGCCAGCGAATACACCGCGTTCTGCGACCGCCTCAAAAACGCCTCCCTCGAGATCATCGAAGCCTGCAAGACCAAGGACTTCGACAAAGCCTCTAAAGCGGCTACCGAAATTGGTAAAAGCTGCGCCGAATGTCACGAAAACTATCGCTCGTAGAACGTGTGTCAGGGATCGGCTTGCGACCTCTGATCTCCGCCGGCGTCTCTATCGCTGCGTGCCCCCTGCCTGTACCATGAACGTCGCACCCTGGCTGGATGCCCCTCTTCTTATTTGCTCGTCATTGTTTGCTCAACTGCCTGCTATTCTGTGACGCACACGTAATCCCCTGCATCATCCGGCACGATCGCTCGTTTCAGGCTGCGCTTTCTGTTCTTGCTCTTTGCAGAGGATTAGGGTCACTATGCGCATCAAAGTCGGTTACGAGATTGCTTTCGATTCCCCCCAGCCTGCACCCATGCTGCTGATGCTCTACCTGCATCCCACGCGGGTCCCCACGACGCTGCAGCCCGACTTCTTGCAAGTCAATCCGCCGCAGTTCGTTTCCGAATATTACGACTCGTATGGCAACCGCTGCGGACGTGTCGTCGCCCCGGCGGGACGAATCACCTTTCGCAACGAAGCCCTCGTCGACGACTGCGGCCTGCCAGACCTGCAGGCTCCTCACGCGCCACAAGCACAGGTGCAAGATCTGCCTTCCGAGGTGCTGCTGTATTTGCTCGCCAGTCGCTACTGCGAAGTCGATAGCGAATTGAAGGACGTAGCCTGGTCCTTGTTCGGCCACATACCCTCGGGCTGGGCTCGCGTGCAAGCCATCACCGACTACGTCCACCGCCATATCCGCTTCGACTATATGAAGGCCCGGGCCACGCGCACCGCCCTCGAAGTCTACCGTGAGCGAGTCGGCGTCTGCCGCGACTACATGCACTTGGCGATCACGTTCTGCCGCAACTGCAACATTCCCGCCCGCTACTGCACGGGCTACCTGGGCGATATTGGCGTGCCCCGCGCCGATGCACCAATGGATTTCAGTGCCTGGTTCGAAGTCTTTCTCGGCGGGCAGTGGTATGCCTTCGACGCTCGCAACAACAAGCCCCGCATCGGCCGCGTGCTGATGGCCCGCGGTCGTGACGCCGCCGACGTCGCCCTTACCACCACCTTCGGCGTGAATACGCTGGCCTCTTTTAAAGTCTGGACCGATGAAGTCCCAGCCAACTAACGACAACGCCGTGCGCGACCGCTGGTACTTTGCCTACGGCAGCAACCTGCATCACCCGCAGCTTACTGCCCGCACCAGGCTAAGCTTTACGCCCGGCGAAACCTCTCGCCGCGCGTTCCTGCCGAACTATCAATTCGCCTTTAACATGCGCTCCGAAGATGGCGAATACTACGCGAACCTGACGTGGCCCGGCGTCGGTGTGCCGGGCGTAATCTATCACTGCGACGCCAATGCGCTGGAACAACTCGATGTCTTCGAGGCCGGCTATCAGCGGCGAGAAGTGGTCGTCACCACGCAAGATCAAGAAGCTGTGACCGCTTGGGTCTATCTTGCGTTACCCGAAAACGCCCGCACTCACGGGCGGCCCAATCCGGCCTATCTGCAAATCATTCTCACCGGTGCTCGCGACCACAACCTATCCGCCAAGCACATCTCCCAGCTCGAAGCCCTCGCCTGGAGCTGATCTCTCCTCGCCCTTCCCGACACCCCTTCAAACCGTCTTCAACGCCGACGTCTGACTGTGGAATCGACGGGTCGCCATCACACCCAGCACGATGAACGCGACCAAGGTCACCAACTGAGCCACGGCAAAGGGGACTTCCGTCTGGGTAGGAGCCAAAGCCTTGAGGGCGGGAACCTTCAGGAACGACTGGACGACCAGTACGAAAAAGTTCAAATACTGAGCGGCGATCGCAGTCCCTACATACGCGTGTCTCCAGCCACCGGCCAGTTTCCGGGTGTACAGAGCGTGGATCGACACAGCCAGCAGCACCAGCGAGAGGATGCCAAAGGCGTGCGAGGGTAGAAACCGATCGACCGGGAACACAAACCCGCTGGCACTGGTGAGGACGGTGGTCGTTAGAAAAAAGGCAGTCCAGCGACGCAGATCTTTGCTGACCAGCATGCCATAGATCACGACAAAGCCGGCGACGATGGCAACCAGGCTGATAGCCACATGAACAACGGTGAGAGCCAGAAGAGCGGTCATAAAGCACCTATTTTCGGCAAGGCAGGTTTCCACCGGCGTCTGACAGGCTGCCGTCAGTTGATTTCGCGGTGTCTCTGCCTGTCTTACTGCCGAACCTCAGGAACCTTACAACGAACATATATCTCGCTTGCCGGCGTGCGAGGTTTAGGCTGCTCGGCGAAGGGCGGGTTGGGGCAGCTTGATGGTGGTGGGGGCTTCTTCGGCGGCCATTTTCAAGACTTCGGCCGCGAGTGCGCGGTAGTCTTCGGCTCCGGGCGAGTTCGGCGCGTACTGAAAGATCGACTGACCAAAGCTGGGGGCTTCGGCGAGGCGAATGTTCCGGCGAATACGAGATTCGAAAGTCTTGGCTCCCGCAGCGATGCTGTCGGCCGTTTTCTCGCCTTGAAAGTAGGCAGTGACGTCACTCGAGACTTCGGCCGCGAGGCGAGTTCCCGAGTCGTACATGCAGAAGAGGACGCCGCTAAGTTTCAGGCCGCGATTGAGCCGCTTGCTGACGATTTCGATCGTGCGCAGCAACTTCGAGAGACCGTGGAGCGCCAAAAAGTGAGGCTGTAGAGGCAGGAATACTTCGCGCACCATCGTCAGGGCGTTGATCGTCAGCACGCCGAGCGAAGGCGGGCAATCGGCGATGATGTAGTCGAACTGAGTGTCGTCCTGTGCGAGTTTATCGCGGAGGATCACTTCGCGGCCGACCTCGCTGGCGAGTTCGACTTCGGCGGCAGCCAGGTCGAGGTGCGCCGGGATGAGCCAGAGGTTCTTATCGATTTGCATCCGCACGTCGGGGAGCATTGCGTCGCCCGTGAGGACGTCGTAGACGGATTGCTGACCGTCGCGCAGCGAGACGCCCAGGTGCAGCGAAGCGTGAGCTTGGGGATCGAGGTCGATCACGCAGACGCGTTTGCCGGCATCGGCGAGGGCGGCACTCAGGTTAACGGCGGACGTGGTTTTACCCACGCCACCCTTTTGATTCATCACAGCGATCAAACGCATGGCGGCACTCCTTGCCAGCAGACAGAAATTGGCCGGCGGAGTTTAGGGACGAAGCCAGTTTGAGGCTAGACGGAAAACAGAAAACGCTAGCGGAAGAAATGCAGAATGAAAAACTAGAAATCTACCGCCATGGTGATGTTAGCTCTGTTGGTAGTTCACCTTCACTTGGCTTCGCAGCGTGTTCGATCAGGCCGGTGATGATATCGCCGCAGCGGCTGGCGACGTCGTTGGCTTCCCAGCGATCATCGGGCTTGGCGAACAGTTCGTAATGGTCGCCGGCCTCGGTCTGAGAGATGCGCAGTTGCCAGGCAGTGGTGCGAATGAGTTTTTGGTGCGGAGCTTCGGCCACGATCAATTCGCGGCGGATGGTCGGTTCGCCACGAACGAGGCGGAGCAAGCTGCGAGATTGCAAGTTGCTGTCGGTCGTCCAGCCTGCAGCATCGGCTATGGTCGCCGCCAGATCGGCCGGTTGAAGCAGTTCCTGAGTACGAGAGAGGGCACCCTCGCCATGCGGAAAGCGGAGGAAGCACGGAGTATGCAGCAGTTCGCCAAATAGGCCGTTGTCGCAGGCACCAACGCGCTGGTGCTCGCCGAGCGGATAGCCGCGGGGCGAGGTGACGGCGAGTAGAACCTCGTCGGCGTTTGGCAGTTCGTCGATCGCAGCCAGAAATGCTTGCAGCACGCTATCGACGGCCGAGACTTGCCCCGCGTAGGCATGGGCGAGACTCAGCAGATGGTCGGGGTCGGGGTGGCCTTCGATTTTCTCTTCCGGAGGCTGCACGATTTCGGCGGGGGCCGGATCGTCTTCGTCGCCGAACTGCTGGCGAAGTTCCAGCGGAGCATCCCAGACGCCGTTCATCGCGCGGGCATGAATCCAAATCAGGCGAGGCTCGCTGGAGTCTGCCAAAAGACTGCTGGCGGTTTCGATCAGGGCGGCAAAGGCCGTTTCTTCCACCTCAGCGGCGGGCTTGCCAATCTCGGAACTGTTGGCGGGAGGCTTCACAAAGTGGAGTTCGTCGAAGTCCTGTGCCGTCGGCAAGCGGGCGACTTGTTCGTCGTCCGTAATGAGCACAGCCTGATAACCGGCGGCCTTCGCCAACTGGGGCAGCGACTTGCCATTCAGCATCCAATAAGCTTGATACACGGTCGTCAGGTCGGGCGAGTTGCTGATCATTTGTTCGCACAGAAACGACGTCGCTGCGAGCCGGTTGAAGGCCAGTGTTTCCAACCAGGTGTTGCCGTAGGGGCCGAGATAGCCGGCGCCGAGGCGATCGATGACGAGAACAATAACGCTGCTGGGCTGAGGCATGGAGAGGGCTGTGGGCCGTGGAAGCGGGTACGAAAAGGAATAGCCCGCGGATTTTGGCCGCGGGCTATTCGGAATTTCACTATAAGCAAACGTGAGCGGCTAGACCGTCACTTTATCAACTTTGCCGTCGGCTGGGGCAGCCTTAAGGTCGACCTTCTCGCTCTTTCGCTTGTAGTCGACGACGTTCCAGGCAAGACCGGTCCACTGCATCAAGCGAATGATGCGGAAGGTGAGATCGAATTCCCACCAGCGGTGACCATGAGGAGCCATGCGAGGCCAAGCGTGGTGGTTGTTATGCCAACCTTCGCCGTAAGCGATGATGGCGACCCACCAGTTATTGCGACTGTCGTCGGTCGTTTCGTAATTGCGATAGCCCCAGATGTGGCTGGCCGAGTTCACAAACCAGGTGGTGTGCAACACGGCGACCATGCGGACAAACACAGCCCAAACGACGAACGAGGTGGCCATGAACCAGGGATCGACGCCGCGGAGCACGCCCACGCCGTAACCGGCAGCCAAAAACAGACCGCCGAGAATGAACTGCGAAGGGAGGAACATGCGGCCGACCCACACCATGCCGCGATCCTTCACCAGATCGGGCGCCCAACGCTTGTGATGGCGAGCTTGAGCGGCCGAAGGGAAGGTCCAGCACAGCCACCACATGTGGCTCCACCAGGAACCATCGCGGGGCGAGTGCGGATCTTCGTCGTGATCGCTGTGGGCGTGATGCTGACGGTGATTGGCAACCCATTCGATGACATCGCCTTCACCAGCGAAGCCGCCGACAGTGGCCAGGAAATAGCGAACAGGCTTCCAGGTTTGAAAGCTGCTATGAGTCAGCAAGCGATGGAAACCAAGTGTGACGCCCACGCAACCGGTGACCCAGTGCATGAACAACATCACGGCCAGACCTTCCCACGAGAAGTAGAAAGGAGCGGCCAGCGCACCGATGTGCAACAGCGCGATCCAGATGATGGACGCGTAGTTGACGGCCGTTCGCTGTTCGGTTTCCTGCTTCGCTTCGGCGCGATTCAACTCGCCGGCGTGGTGGCCATCGCTGAGCAGCGACTCCAGCTTGGCGTCGTGACGGTCCGAGGACGTAACGTGACTCGGAGGCTTCTTATGGGTCGGAGCAGCCCGGTGAGCGGCTACTTTCTTATCATATTGGGCCCGGCGGGCCTTCAGTTTTTCGACAGAGGACTTGGTGCCAATAGACACGGTCGTTGCCTTTTTGATTGCGTAGCCTTGCAGGCGGCCACTGGTACCTGAGGTTCGATCTGACAAGTCGATCTAACACTTCGATCGACCGCACCCTCTACACGAATCTGGGATGCGAATCTATCGAGGATTGTACAAGTCATCGTCCGCAGGTGAGTCACGCGAGCGGTTCACATGCGTAAAACCTATGTAAGCGCCTCTCAGGAATCCCCCTTTCCGGGCTAAGGTAAGGCAGTCAAAGGACTTGGGGCCGTGATATGTCGGCTGGCCGACAATGCCTGGGGAAGCTGCTGCGCGGGATCTTACGCGAAAATGGCTCGCCGCTGTTCAACCGGCCTGAGTGCTGATCTAGCGGGCGTTTCGGCGCCGGCGACGCCGTGGGGCAGGCTTGGTCTTGGAAGACTGGGGCTGTGCAGACTGGCCAACCATCTTTTGCTCGTGGCGACCTTCGGCCTCTTCGACCGAATGTGAGTCCGTCAGTTTGCCGGCATTTTTGGCGAGCTTTACCAGGTGGCAGTAGTGGTCGTGTAGCAGCTTCAGTTCGGTTTCGGACAGATCTTCGACGTTGAGCAAACGGTTGCTGGCACCCTGCATGGCCGCGACCAATTCGTTGAGTTTCAGGTGAACGGCCCGCGAATCCTTGTTCTGGGCACGTTGGATGAGGAAGACCATCAGGAACGTCACGATGGTCGTGCCCGTGTTGATGACGAGCTGCCAGGTGTCGGAATAGTTGAAGACCGGCCCGGTGATGATCCAGACAATCACGACGCTCAGCGCCATTAGGAACGCGGCAGTGCTGCCCGTCCAATCGGTTGCCCAGCGAGCAAACTGACCGATCCAAGATTCTCGTTTCATGACTATCTCCCTCGATCTGCTTGCAGGAACCGACTGCCTGAGATGCAAGCACGTCGCGCGCCAATCGATGCCGGCCGATGCTTGCTGGCGCGCTTGTCATCTTTGCCAGCTGAAGTCGATCTAGGGAAAAACGACCCTACTTGGCTACAATCCGCCCGACGAATGGATGGATCCTCGTAGCGAATGAGTGAGCGCCGCCCCATGGCCAAGACCAAAGTTGCCCCGCCCGAAGACAATATTGACGAAGCAGAAACCCGCCCGGCGAAAAGGGACGCGGCTCGCTCCTCGCGACTCAGTTGGTTTGTCAGCAGACTGGTGGTGATGCTGCTGCTACTGGGCGTGCTGGTCTTCTTTTTACCCGCGATCATTTCGCAGCAGCCCGTGTGGAAGGCCGGCTTGGGCTTCGCAGCGCCGGAGCTGAAGGAGCGGATTCAAATCGATTCGCTTTCGCTCGGCTGGTTCAGCGAACTGCGCATCAAGGGGCTCATCCTCAAGGATGACAAGGGGCAAGTACTCGCCCAGGTGGCTGAAGTGGCCAGCGTCAAGCGACTGTACGACCTGGCGCTCAACAGCAGCGAACTGGGAAAGTTCCGCGTTACCGATCCCAAAGCTCTCGTGGTGCTGCGCGCCGATGGCAGCAATTGGGAAGACTTTTTGAAGCTGTTGCCCCAGAGCGAACCCGATCCAACTCCCAGCGCACCCAAGCCCATGCAGTTTCAGCTGGAAGTGCTGCGCGGTGAGGTGTTGCTCGACGATCAGATTGCCGGCAAGCAATGGGTGGTGAATGGCATCAATGCTGAGGTCGATTGGCCTGCCGCGGTGAATGTGGCGCGCACGGGCAAGTTCTCGGCGGGTATTCAACCCGCCGGTCAACAACCGACGGCTATTCCGCCCGGCGACGTGCAGGCTGAGTTTGCCTGGCAACCATCGGCCACCGGCCTTGGTGTCGGCAAGTTGATCCTCAAAGCCAACAGTCTGGCTCTTGATATCTCGCAGGGTGCGCTGCGCCGCGCCGGTATCGATGTGCAAGCAGCCGGTGGCTTGTCCGCCGATTTGCAGTACGATTTTGCCGGTGATGCCCAAGACCACCAGTTGAATCTGAAGAGCTTGAACGCTCCGAACTTGCAAGTTGCCTCGGCTACGTTCCTGGGTTCCGATCGTCCGCTGGTGAACATTCAATCGGGTCGGGGACAGATGCAATTTGCCGCGGGCAGACTCACGGTGGTGGGACTCGACCTGCGCACCAGCTTGCTGCAAATTTCGGGGAGCGGGCAAGCCGTGGTCGATGAACTGCGGGCAGCTTCGACCGGTGGTCAACTTGCGGGCGACTCGCAGTTGCAAGTGAACGGCCAGGTCGACTTGGCTGCCGTCGCTACGCAGTTGCCGGGCACTCTACGACTAAAGAATGACACTCGCATCACCAACGGACGGATCAACCTCGGCCTGTTGAGCAAAAATGAACCGACCGGCCGTTTGTGGCAGGCCAGCATTCAAACCGACAACCTCGTGGCCGAAACGGGCGGCCGGCAAGTGCGGTGGGACGAGCCACTCAAACTGGAAGCGACTGCGCGGCAAGGGAAAGCGGGAGTCATCATTGAGCAACTAGTCGGCAAAGCCAGCTTCTTTGAATTGCAAGGTGCGGGTGAGCTGAGCAAAGGCGAAATTACCGCTAACGCGGACCTGAATCGACTCGTTGCGGAGCTTGATCGCTTTGTCGACTTCGGAGAAACTCGCCTCGCTGGCAACCTCGCCGCTAAGATCAATTGGCAGCAAACTCAAGGCGAGCAGTGGCAAGCGACGGCTATCACCAGCGTGCAACAATTCGCGCTCGAGTCACCGGGCGTCGTGCCGTGGCGTGAAGAGAATCTGCAGATCGGGGCGCAAGTGAGCGGTCGCGTATCGGGCACCACGCTCGAACAAATTTCGACGGCCAACTTCAGCGTCCTTTCGTCGGCCGATCAACTCGATGCCACCTTAACGAAGCCAGTCGCCGAGCCCGGCATGAATACCGCGTGGCCGATCAGCTTTACGCTCAAAGGAGATCTCGCCACCTGGCAGCCTCGCGTGCAAGCCTTTGTGCCCATCGCTGGCTGGCGAACGGTCGGCGGCATCGATCTGCAAGGTGCAGGTACATTCGCAATGGCGGCCGCTGACTTGCAATCGTGCAAACTGGTGCTGAGCAAACTGGCGATTGCCGGACCGGGGCTCTCGGTTTCGGAACCGCAGGTGATTCTCGAAACAAGTGGCAGCTGGGATCAAAAGACGCTCACCTTCACGAGTACGGCCACAACACTGGCCAGCTCGGCCATCGCGCTGCGAGCCGAAAATGTGAAGGCTGTTCTCGCCGGTGAGACTCCGACTGTGCAAGGCGTGATCGACTATCGCGGAGACGTGACTCGCCTGATGAGTTGGGTTCCCGCCGCAGAACCACGCGGCTATCAGATTGCCGGAACGCTCGAAGGGCGAATCGAAGCGGCCCTGCGCGGTGGCAAGGTAGAAGCGGTCTGGAACAACGACATCAAGAATTTGACATATGCGTCGCCTGATCTGCCGCCGGCAGGAACACGTCCGCCCACGCTCGTGTCGGGATCGAACGCAGGCCCGTTCGTCGTGCGACACATGGAGCCGCATGTCAAGATTTCAGCGCAAGCCAGCTATGATCCGGTCGGCGATGCCTTGACGCTCACGAGTGCGCAATTGCAATCGTCAATGGCGAGCATGAATGCCGATGGCTCCATCAGCCAGCTGACGAAAAATTGTCTGGCCGATGTCAAAGGCCAGTTTGCCTACGATCTGACAATTCTCACCCAGCTGTTAAATGACAAAGTGCTCAAGTCAAGTGCCGCGCCAAGCGGCAAGACATCGCCCCTGCTTACGCCGGAACTCACTGGCCAGGAGATTCGCCAGTTTGCCTTGCGTGGGCCCCTGTTGAGTCCGGCCGGGGCTGGCCTCGTCAGTTCAGAACTTACTGCTCAAGCCGAAGTGGGATGGAAAACGGCACGCTACATGGGACTGGAAATGGGAACCGGTACGGTCCCCGCCAAGCTAGAAAAGAGTGTCGTTTATGTGGGCCCGCTCGATTTCATCATCAACGAAGGCAAGCTGCTGGGCTCGCCGAGGTTGAATCTCGCCGGTACCTCACCCTTGCTAGAAATGGACAAGGGCGCCGTGATTCAAAACTTGCGCATCTCGCCCGAGCTATGCGACGCTTGGATGAAGTTCGTGGCTCCGCTGCTGGCTGGCGTCACGCGTGCTCAAGGTAACTTCTCGGTCGATTTGGAAGGAGCCAAGGTTCCACTCACACAGCCCATGACAAGCAGCGTCGCCGGCGTGATGACGATTCACAATGCGGAAGTGGGCGCGGGACCACTCACGCAGCAGTATCTGAACATGGCTAAGCAGTTGAAGGATATTGCCGATGGCAATTATGCCGGTGTGGCGAACTTGTTTCCTGGTGCGGGCACAGCACCGACTCAGGAAACGCCCACCAGCAACGCGGGCGTGTTAGTCATGCCGCAGCAGCAGGTGAACTTCGAATTGATCGACGGCCGCGTGCATCACCGCGGCCTGAAGATGAATGTGAAGGATGTTGTCATCACCACGCACGGCAGCGTGGGGCTCGATCAAACCATGCAAATTGTCGCGGAGTTTCCCATTCCCGATAGTTGGCTCAATAAGAACGCTTCGCTAGCGGGGCTGAAGGGAAAAACACTGCAGATTCCCATTCATGGCACCCTGTCGGCACCCATGCCCGATACTCGTGTGATTGCCAATCTGACGAAGGAACTCGCCGGCAGCGCGGCCACCGGCCTGCTACAAGAGCAAGGAGGTAAGCTCATGAACAAGTACTTGCCAGGCTTCAACCCTACAGCGCCCGCCACTGGAGCAACACCCGCGGCGCCGGGAACTACCCCAGCGCCAGCTCCTAATCCGCTCGATCAGCTGAACCAGTTCAAGAACCTCTTCAAAAAGTAAGCTGACCGCTCGCTGTCCAACAGCAGTGCTTAAAACGCTTGGTCGGTGCCCATGCCCGGAGCGTTGAAGTTCGTCACGATGTCGGTGCCGACGACAAAACTCAAGTCGTCGTCGCCGGTTTCGCCTGCGAGCTTATCGATATCGGTGTCTTGTGTCACCACTCCGAGACCGCTGCGATTTGAACCGCTGCTGCCCCAAGTGCCAAGCAGCGCGAGCAAGGCCAGATCGTTGGCATCGCCCGCCGTGCTGCTGAGTTGGTTCGCCACCGATCCGGCGACGAGCAAATCGTTGCCTGAACTGCCAAACAGATTGTCGGCTCCGACACCGGCGATCAGCACATCGTTACCCTCGCCACCCTGCAGTAGGTCATTGCCATTGCCGGCACTGATTAAGTCGTTGCCGGAATAGCCCGTCAGCTGGTCGTTGCCATTGCCACCGTAAAGACGATCATCGCCAATGCCGCCGTCGATCGAGTCGCTTCCTTCACCACCGTAAGCGTAGTCATTGCCAGCGGCGCCGCTGATGCGATCATCGCCACCACCACCGTAGATGACGTCGTTGCCGGCACCGCCGGACAAACTATCGTTGCTACCGGCGACCAGGTTTTGCTGGCCTACATTGTCGCCCCAGAGCGTGTTGTCGCCGGGACCGCCCATGACGGTGTCGACGCCTGTACCACCCACAAGCAAGTCGTTACCGCTGGCACCAGCGAGATAGTCGTTGCCCCCTTGGCCATAAACTTCGACGGGCAGTACGAGATTGCTGGCGTTGATCGTGTCCGCATTTTCGCCGCCATACACAACAACCTTGCCCGTGACGGCGGCCGTTACCTGCGAGCTATTGAGCCGCATGATCGTCTGATTCAGGCTGCCGCGTGAGATCACGATGTAGTTCGTACTGGTGGTGTTGCCGAGTACCAGGGCATCGCCCAGGGCCACTTCGGGAACATTCGGCAGGCCTATGACGTCAACATCTTCGACGCTTAGCCAGTTGATGGCTGCCCGGCCAGGAAGAGTTAAGGTGCCGTTGGCCGCGGGAACGAACACAAGTCCCGTCGCGACGCCGGAGAGATCGAGCGTCAGCAAATCGCCAACGCCGGGCCCCGTAGGATTGCCCGCATTCAAGTTCACGACGATCGATTCGTCGGGGACAATTGTCACGCTATCGGCAATATCGGCAACGGTCTGGAAGGTGTTGATATTCATGGCGGCAACGGCGCCCGCACTAATCGCCACGCTGTTGAGCTTGTTGGTGCTCAGGGTAGCGCCGATTCCCAGGCCGTTGAAGGTGGCTGTGTCTGATCCATCGGTCGTCGTGAGATTGAGCGTGGTTACCGTGCCAGCAATATTACTGCCGGTGCCACCAGCCACGTCGAACAGGTTCAACGTGTTCACGCTGGAGCCAACCGGCACTACCAGTCCGCCGCTGGCCAGCGAGTACTCTCGCAGTGTGACGCTGGTCAATGGTCCGCTGGTGGTAATGCTGCCTTGAATGGTTGTTGTGCCTGTCCCCGCACCATCGATCGTCACGCTCTTGTTGAGCGTGACATTGTCGACAATGGTTCCCGCATTCACCACAATCGTGCCCCCGGCTGCAACTGCAGCCAGACCCTGGGTAACCGTGGGGAAAGCATCGAAGCCGACACTCGTAGCCGGACCAGCGCCATCGGGATCGATGCCGGGGGTCGTGAACGCAGCATCGACATACACGGTCGCGCGCGTGGGCTCGAGCGTGATTGCGTAGTCTTCCACTTCGCCATCCGGTGCGAAGCCAGTCGATGCGAGGCCACCCGTGGAGTTCACACGAAAGCGAGCATAGGTGGTTGTCGACGCCAAAACGGATGCTTCCACGGGAACCGTCAGCGTGAATGTATTCGCACCATTCACCACGGCCGTGTTCGTGAAAACTTGTTCGCCGGCATCACCAAAATCACCGTCCTGATTCCAGTCGATCCAGCCATTGAGTTGACCCGGACCGCCATTGACCGTGGCGACGATGGTCGTGGTACCGCCAAACGCGATGGGCGAAATGGTTACTCCGTCTTCGTCTGCCCCATCGCCAGTAGCCCCAATCGATGGCTGACCATCGGGTTCGCCATCGATGGTAGCTCCGAGTCGCAGCGGAGTTGCCACCGCGTGGCGAGGGCCATTGCTGGCTTGCAGCGTCGCGTAGGTATCGGGCGCATCGCCGAAATCAGGCTGGCTGACGAGATTCAAGACGATGTTGTCGATAAACGTGGTTTCATCCTCGCCCGCAGTGTCGGGGGAGTTGAACTCGATTGTGTAACTCCCCTTCGTGGCGACGAAGTTGGGGGTCGACTTTGAGGTGAATGACTGGTTAATGCCGCCGTTGTTTGTCCAGGTTTCGGTATAGAGCGGAACTCCGTCCAACAGTACGGAGTAGGTGTCGCTGCTATTCGCCTGGGACGTACGTCGTGCCGCCAGGAAGTCCAGGTTGTAGGTATTGCCGGGGACAAAGCCGTGGACCGTTTGTTGGAAGCTCGCCCCATGCTGCAGAATGGCGAACTGCTGACCTTCGGTCGCCGAGATGGCACCATTGTGGAACGCGCTGTTGTTGCGCGTGATGCCGCCGCCGTTGGCAAAGGTCCAAGCTGACCCGCTCAGCGTACCTGTGCCGGTACCATTGGCTTGCTTGAATGTGTCCGCAGGGCTCAAGGGTGATTCGAAACCTCCGTCGTAAAGAGTGGCAGTTGTGCTGTTGGCAACGGGCCGAATCAAAATGCGGTCGTAGAGCACCGTATTATCGAGAGCACCGTCGCCAGCTTGCAGTGGATCGTTATTACCTAGTTCCAGCAGCATGGTGGTAGCGGTGGCCACGAAGGGACGGCTGACCACGCGCACAAACTGCTGCGACGTCGAGGTCAGACTATGCTCGTCCACGACAATCGCACCCCCGATACGCGCATAAGGGCGAGCAATCGCGGCACCTTGGCCACGCTCGGCCTCGTAGTAGTCGAGTACGTAGGTTTGTCCAATGACAAACGTGCCGACTGTCTGGCTGATGTTTGAGGTGCTCGTGCCAGCAAGGTTTTGAAGCAGCGCGGTCGAAGTGCCATCCAACGGAGTCTTGCCATTGAGAAACACGTTCGCTGGACTACCACCATTGGCCGGCGTGATGCCGATGTTCGTCAGATTGGACTGGTTCCAATTCGAAATGGGGCCGTAGCCGGGAAAGGGATTGTTGGAAATTTCCTCCACCGGCGGATCGAACGAATGATTCGCTACTACGGGCAGAGACACTTCGGTGATTTGAATGTTGTCGAGAAGCAGCGTGTTATCGCCGACGAGCACACCAGGCATGGTGGGATCGTCGTTGCCAATCACCAGAGTCATCGTCGTGCTGTAAGCGTAAAACGGGCGGCTGGTGACGGGAACAAATCCTGCGTTCTGCCGCGTGAGAGCATGTTCTTCGACAATCGTCTCGGCACCGATTCGCGCGTATGGTTGCACCACCGCGGCACCATTACCACGTTCGTTCTCGTGATATGTCAGCTGATAAATCTTGCCAACTTCAAATCCCGATACACTCTGCGTGAATGTGCCCGCACCTTGCACAAAACCAATCCTTGCACCGTCGGGAACCGGAAGCCCATTCAAAAACGGAGCCGAATTGTCCTGAGAGGGATTGATGCCCGTTCCGCCGGCCACCGTCCAGCCCGAAATGGTAGCTGTGTACCCTGGAAACACAGGCGGAATCGGAGCATCTTCGAAACTGGGGTTCGCGACGAGCGGCGCAAGCATGTCTCGAGTCTCCAGTCCTTCGAGAAACATCCGACGTGATCGAGACAGCTGCGACTTACGCGCAATACGACCACGACCCAACCGCGGAGAAGCTACGGACATTGATGATCTCGATATGGCGAAGAAGTAGAAACAAGGAGCTAAAATCGATGTAACCGCTAGAATCGCTCGATATGCTACTTTTGGGCTGGGTGTTTGTCAAACTACTCCGCTTGGTGAGCAAACGCCCTTCGATTTGACCGGACCAGCCCGCCGGGCCTAAACTGCTCTTACCCCGGGGGCTCCGTGGAATCTCTTCTGCCCATGCGTTATCGCTGGTACTTTTTCGTCGCGCTGCTATGTCTGGTAGCGATCGGAATTGGCGCTGTTCTGCGTGCTTATCAGCCGCAGCAGCCGGCAAAACATTGGCTAGCCGAACAAGCGTTGGCCGCTCAGCTTGAGCGACCGGTTCACATGGAATTCGGTAAGCCGGTGCTGCTGGCAACCTGGATGCAGGAATGGTCGAAGCAGACGGGCATTGCCGCCACGATCGAAGCGGATTCACTGATTGATTGGTCTGACGAGCGAATTGCCCTCGACTTGCCCAGCATGCCCGCTCGCGATGCGCTCCAGGCTTTTGCCGCCTGCAGTCGGTTTGAATGGGACCTGCAAGCTGGCAGCATTGAGTTTTCCGCTACAGAACGTCCCGCGCGCGTCATTGCTCTCAATTATCCGTTGCCGGCTACGATCACTGCGGAAGAGGTTGATTCACTCATTGAGTTCACGACAACTACGCTCGATCCCGATGGATGGTCCGACGTCGGTGGGCCTGGCTATATCTATGCGAATCCGGGAACGCTCACCATCGTCCAGCGACGTGGCGCCCATGAGCGGTTGCAGCACTACTGGAAGGCCTTCGAGACACTCGGCCATGTAGGCCAATTGCCACAGGCTGCTTCGTTGGCAAGCGATCCTCGGCTGCAAGCGATCCCACTTTGCGAAGATCCAGAGTCGTACCTCCGCTTGCAGCAGTTGCTGAAGCAGCCGGCTTCGTTCGATATCGACAATCAACCACTGACAGTTTTCGCGCAAGCCGTTAGTCAGGCTCTGGGAATCCCTGTTAACGTACATCCACGCTTGCAGACCACCAGCAAGTTCGACATGCCGTTGCGCGTAACTTGTCAAATGAACGATGTGTCAATTCGCTCTGCGCTCGTCGCGACACTTTCGGAGAAAGGTTTGATCTACGCCCCAGTTGCCAGCGGTCGGGCGCTTTTGATTGAACAGGAGTATCTGCCGCGGATGTTTACCACGGTTCTGTACCCAGTAAACGATTTGATCATTCAGCCTAACGGCCAAGCCAATTTTGATCCGCTAATCGAATTGATCACTTCGATCCTAGAGCCTGATGCGTGGCAAGACCTGGGTGGACCGGGCAGCGTCAATGCCTTGGACATCGGCAGCGTACTGGAAGTTCACCAGTCTTTGGAAGTGCACCAGAACGTTCAAGACTTGCTAGACGGCCTGCGAACGGTGCTTCACTCGCCTTTGAAAGGAACAGTCGAAAGGAGTCGACCTTGGTCACTGGCTCGCCAGATGGAAAAGATCCTCGAGCAACCCGCGGAACTGAAATACAACCAAGTCCCTCTACGGGAAGTTATTTCCGAGTTGCAAGACCGATTCTCGATCTGCATTCATTTGAATGACCGTAGTGTCGATCCCGAGGAACTCGTCTGGTGTCACTTGCCGAAGCGACGTTTGGCGGAGAACTTGAGCGAGATGCTAGGGGCCCTCGATCTCGATTTTTGCCTCAAATCCGACTACATCGAAATTGACAGCGACGACTACGCACAGGATCTATCGAGTTCGTACTGGGAGATTTACGATCTGCGAAGTTTTGCGGTTCGACGTTTCGATATTGCCCATGAACTCGAGGAGTTTAGAGCCCTTGATGGTACAAATGTCTCCCTGGGGAATCTGTTTGTTGTCAGGCAGACGCGAGATTCATCAGAGGAACTGCGTGAGTTGCTGAAACTGATTCAGCGTGGTGCGCCCTCCACATCGGTATCGTCTGAGCCCCTGACGTGGCTCACGCCTGCTGACGCAAAGTCGCAAGCCGAACTGAATGGGAAGCTGGGTGCTCTCGATTCGGTAAATTTTCGCCGCACGAAGCTGAGTGATGCACTACAAATACTGGCAGTGCGCCATGAATTGCCGCTTGCGCAAATAGCGGTGCCCGGTGGCATTCCAGTCGATGCCGTAGTGAATTACCAGGCCGAGAATCGACCGCTTCGTGAGATCCTGAGCAAACTGATCGGCAGTAATCCTGCCAACTGCCGCGTGACGCGGACTGGATTTCTGCGTTTTACTGTCCCTACTGAATTGAATCCTGTTGTCTCGGTCGGAGCACTATACGATGTCAGCGATTTGTTGGTTCCGCGGGGAAAGCTGCAGCCTGGGCAACTACTGCGCACTTTGAAAGGCGAGACCAAGGCGAAGGATGAAGGTCTGGGTGTGCAGTCGCAAGCAGAGCTTTTTTTCGATCACTTGTTGAGCGTCGGAGCGCCCGAATTGATTCAGCAAGAGTATCAGCAGGCTCTGAAAAAACTACGCGATGGGAGTCTGCAACAGCTGCCGGTCCAGCCTGGTGATAAGACCAAACGAAGTCGAGCGCCAGGCCTTGATCGCTGTTCTGGCTTCATTCCGGTGGTTGGGTAACACACTTACGAACGAATCATCATGGCCAGCGAATCAACCACCACGAACAAGCCTTGGTACCGAAGATTTCGCATCGGCCAGTTCAGCATGCGCTCGCTGCTGATATTGATGGCGACGGTCGGCATAGCGTGCTGGTACTGGCAACTCCCCAAACTGCATACCGAGCAGTGGGCCGGCGGCGAATTGGTCCTGAAGCGGGAGTATCGTGGCCAAGGTCCGCTGGCAGTCAATCAGCCATTCGGACTGCTCGATACTGATTTCGATGGCTTCAACGACGGGACGTGGCGACTTAGCGAAGTGGATGGCGCTCTGCTGATTGCTGGGAACTATCGCGGCGATAAGCAGCACGGCGCGTGGGCGGCCTATCATCCCAATGGCAAGTTGGCCCAGCGGGGCCAGATGAAGGACGGCTTGCGCAGGGGTATCTGGAGAAAGTGGTCAGAATCGGGTCTCCTCGTAAGTGAGTTCACGTTTGGCAAAGGCGAGCAACGCCAGGTTCCGGCGCAACCTTGGCGAGAACTGGCTCAAGGCGGCTGCATCCTGAGGGCACCCTCGCGCACGCCCACACCGCTTTCCGAGAACGGCTGTCTGCATGGTTCCGCCCAAACCTGGCACGAAAACGGCCAACTCAAGGCAGCAGGAAGCTACTTCAACAATGTTCGCACAGGGACATGGAAGCACTGGAACGAACACGCGGAACTGGTCGCCACAGGCGATTATCTGTACGGCCAGCAGCACGGCAAATGGCAAGAGTTCGATCCACAGACCAAGCAGTTGGCCACAACCGAGTATGTAAATGGACTGCGTAAAAGTGTTCTCGATGAGCAAGTGAAATTGCTTGCCGAGCGACTCGCCGAAACGACCGACACCGCTGAGCGGATCGTGTTGTTGCAGATGGCGACGGAGTTCGGTCCACCTGCCGCGCCGCTACTGGAAAATGTGATCGCTAGTGAAGCGAACGCGCGTGTAGAGTTCGCCGCAATCATGGCCTGCGGTGCCTGCACTGACGATTACGCCCCGTGGAGAGAGCGGCTGGCGAACTTGTCTGCCAATGATGATCCAGTGTTAGCCGCTGTGGTCCGCTGGGCGAAGTTCCAGCTATTCTCGGTCGAGCGAAAAGCGTTGCTGCCTGCTGTACTGCAAGATTTGAATGCTGCAGCAGAGACATCTTGGACCAACGCTATTAGTTTGCTGAAGGTGCTCTACGAACAGGTGCCGGAGCATCGCGATCAAGTGTTTCCGTTGATTCTGAGAATTGCGGCCGAACACCAGGCGGAGTGGGATCGCGATTGCTGGGCCTACCTGCAGCGAGGCACAAACAGTCCATTCACTGCAGGAGGAGACTTTCCACGAACTTCTGTGAATCCTTGCGTATGGGGACAAGACTCAGTTCCGCATCTGCAACAGGCATTGGCTGCTCCCGATCGCCAATTACGAATCGCAGCAATCTACGTGCTGCATGCCATGTTGCGCGACGCGCATGAGGAACGTCAGCGGCAGATGGCCAACACCAACATTGGTTCGGAGTACGACATTCCCGAGCACTTGGCTCCCCTGGTGCAACAGGCTCGTGGCGACAAGGATCCGGAAGTGGCGAAGTGTGCCGAAGATATCGCCGTGGATTGGTTTTTCAATCTGGACGAGTCCGGCCAGCGACGGCGATCCACAGGAGGCGCTGGCGGCTTTGGCGGCGGTGGGCTCTTTTAGGCCGGCTACCAAGAAACAAAAAAGCTCCCGATCAAAGATCGGGAGCCTCTTATTCAGCAGGTCGAACCAAACTCGTCGCAGTGGAGTGTGCGAGGAGAGCGGCGACCATTTAATTCAGACTACGAGCAACCGCAACCACCGCAAACTGGGGCGGCGACGCAGCAAACTGGCTTGCAGCAGCGAGTCTTGCAGCAGCGTTGCTTGCAGCACTTAGGAGCTTTGCAGCACTTCTGCTTGCAGCACTTCGGGGCCTTGCAGCAACGGCTCTTGTGGCAACGGCTCTTGCAGCACTTTGGTTCGCAACCGCAGCTAGGAGCAGCTTCGCAACCGCAGCTAGGAGCAGCAGCGGCACAGGTCGGAGCAGCAGCTTCGCAAGTAGGAGCAGGAGCGGCACAGGTCGGAGCAGGTGTGCCACAGGTCGGGGCGGCAACATTGCAGCCCATGTCGCAGCAAGCTGGCTTGCAGCAGCGGCTGTGACGGCACTTCTTCACTTTGTAGCAGCAGGTCGGTTGGCAAGAAGGAGCAGCTTCGCAGCCACAGCCACCGAGGAAATCGAACGCCGAAGCGCTCGACGCGATACAGAACAACGCAACAGCAACGCAAGCACCAACGATACGGCTCTTCATGGAAAAACTCCTCAAGACCAAAAACACAGGGAGACGGAAACGGAAACAACGGGAACAACGTGTCGCCGGAACCGCCGGCCCCGCGTGCTCGTGAGCAGTGCGGCAGGCCGTGACTCTGACGTTCAGCGACTGACCGGAAATTGACTTACCGATCTAGGAAGTGCTATCGTCCCCGCTGCTTGCCCACCTTCACCAATCGGGAGATTTCCGGTCATTTTCTCCAGCTACCCGGGCCGTCTGCGTGGTGCTTAGCGATTGCGACGAGTATGCCATCCCTAGCACAGGCATTTCTGGGGGGCTGGTTGTTTCCCGCCCAGCACTCACTCCCAGCTACCCCCACCTCTGCGGAATTCCGCACCTATCTGGCCCAGTCCTTAGCAACACAAGTGACCTAATCTTTGATGGGCAGGCTTCGCACAGCAGTCGATAATTGTCGTGCGGAGCGTTTATGCAGGTCGTAAGGTTGGCACGTGTTAGACCGGATGTCCTGCGTGAAGGTGTAGTTGGAAAGGGCGAATCATGTTCTCAACAGAGGTTGCTGCGGCAAACGAGGGCTTTGTCTCGACGCTCAGTGCAGATGAAGACCTGGCCGAGATTGTTCACATGTTTGTGGACGAGCTTCCCAGCCGAGTAACGCAGTTGCTCAACTCGCTCGAAGATCATCAGCTGGGAGAAGTCGCGCGCTTCGCCCATCAGCTGAAAGGCGCCGGCGGCAGCTATGGCTATCCGCAATTGACACCCGTGGCGGCCCGCGTCGAAGTGCTGGCCAAACAGTTTGCAAACGAGATGACGATTCGCAGTGCGATCGACGATCTGGTGAACGTGGTGAATAAGATTCGAGCCGCCGCCCGACGCTAGGACATCTCTCGCAGGGCTTCAATAAGAGAGTTGATGTCTTCTGCCGTGTTAAAGGGCCCAATGCTTGCGCGGACCGTGCCGGAAGGGGAAGTGCCGAGGGCGGTGTGCATCCGCGGGGAGCACTGGAGTCCGGAACGAACTTCGATACCAGCCACGGCATCAAGCCCAGCGGCCACTTCCTGCGGATCGAAACCCGCAACATTGAAGCTGACGACGCCGAGACGGTTTTCGCTCGAACGCGGACCGTAGATCGTAACGGCTTGGTTTTCAGACAACCCCGACAGGAGTTGTTCCGTCAGTTCTCGCTCGTGAGCGGCAAGCTGCGCGAGACTTTGCTCGGCGACCCATTTCAAACCAGCATTGAGACCAGCAATGCCAGCGACGTTGAGGTTTCCCGATTCATAGCGATCGGGCATGGTCTCGGGCTGACGATCGTCGTCGCTGCGGGTGCCGGTGCCACCTTGGCGAATGGGCGATAGTTGCTTTTCAGTGCCCGGTGCCAGATAGAGAATGCCAGTTCCCAGCGGCCCCAGCAGCCCTTTGTGACCCGGCGCTGCCAGCAAGTGACAGCCGAGTTCGTTGACATCGATCGGAAAGTGTCCGAGCGACTGCGCGGCATCCACGAGAAACAACACGTTCTTTTCTGCCGCGATCTTTCCCACTGCCGCCACTGGCTGAATCGCGCCCGTCACGTTCGAGGCGTGCGTCAGGGCAATGAGACGAGAGTTGGGCTTGATCGCCCGGTGAATGTCATCGGGATTGATGAAGCCTTGACCATCGCACTCGACAACGTCGAACGAGAGGCCGATTTGCTCCTCCAAGAACCGCAGCGGACGCAGCACGCTGTTGTGCTCGCAGACGCTGGTCACGACGTGATCGCCGGGCTTGAGCAGACCATGCAGAGCGAGATTCAACGAGTCAGTGCCGTTGAGCGTGAAAACGATTTGCTCCGCAGCTTTGGCTCCAACCAAGGCCGCGACCCGCTGGCGGCACTGCGCGACGATTCGTTCCGAATCTTGCGCCGAACGATAGACACCGCGCCCCGCAGCAGCGCCGTTGTTCCGCTGGTAAGCGTCGACCGCATCGTAAACCGCTGGCGGCTTCGGCCAGCTGGTAGCCGCGTTGTCGAGATAGATTCGAGTGGATTCCACGGTTGTCTGAACTCGATCGCTGGCGTTGATAGTGCACGAGCCGTTGAACCCCCGCCACAGGTGCGGGGGCGGTAAATGCCAATGTGTTATCCACCGATTTGATACATGGCTCGCTGCGGGCGAATGAACTCGCTGGAGTCGATGCCGTGACCGGGCTTCTTGGCACGGACGCAATCGCGAATGAGCTGTGCCAAGTCATCGTCGCTGGCGGATGAGCGCAGCACCTCGCGTGCATCCCATTCAACGGTTGAGAAGAGGCAATTGCGCAGCTGCCCTTCTGCCGTCACGCGCAAGCGATTGCAATCACCACAGAAAGGCTGCGAAACCGGATTGATGAAACCCACGCTCCCGCTGCCATCGGCGTAGTTAAAGTCCATCGCCGGCTGACTCAAATCGGGTCGAGCGGCAGGTTCCAGTGGACCAATTGCTTCTTCCAACTGCCGACGAATCTCTTTACCAGTGAGAACCTGATCGCTGGCCCAATGCTGGTCGGCATCGAGAGGCATGAACTCAATAAAACGAAGTTCCATTTGCTCATCGCGGGCGAATCTCGCGAGCGCGGGAATTTCGGGTTCCGTGATTCCCTTAATGGCTACCGTATTGAGGCGAATCGGCGCGAAGCCAACTTGCTTCGCCGCCTGGATGCCGGCAATCACGCGGTCGAGTCCATCTCGCCGGCTGATACGACGAAAGGTCTCTTCCGTCATGGCATCGAGGCTGATGTTCACTCGCGTGAGACCGGCATCTTTGAGTGCCTGGGCCTGATCGGCGAGCAAGATGCCGTTGGTGGTCATCGCGATTTCGTCGATGCCGGGTACTGCGGACAGCTGCTCGACTAGCTTCGGCAAGTCAGCTCGTACCAGCGGTTCGCCGCCAGTGAGACGCAACTTGTTCACGCCCAACGAAGCCATGACGCGAGTGAGGCGTGTGATCTCTTCAAACGAAAGCAATTCGTGCCGCGGACGAAAGCGGACGTTCTCTTCGGGCATGCAATAAAAGCAGCGAATGTTGCAGCGATCGGTCACGCTAATGCGCAGGCTGGTGTGCCGTCGTCCTAGCGTATCGAAAAGTGGTTCGCGCTCGCTCATGTTGCCTTGGGGGTAATCTCGCGTGGTAAACCGGTGCCGGGATGAACCCATTCGCTCGATCCATCCTGCCAGTTCTCCTGCTTCCAAATTGGCACAACCTCTTTGATGGTGTCAATGAGCCACTGTCCGGCTTCGAAGGCCGCGCGGCGATGGGGCGAACTCACGGCAATGGCAATGCTGGCTTCACTGATTTCCAGATGCCCCAGTCGATGCACGACGACGCAGTTCAGCAGCGGCCACCGCTCACGAGCTTCCGCTTCGAGTTCCGCCAGCTTCTTCGTCGCCATTTCCGGATAGCATTCGTAGTCGAGCGACTCGGTCTCTCGCCCTGCCGTCAATTGACGTGTCACGCCCAAAAACAGTACGACCGCCCCTGCGTGCGGATGTGCCGCCGCCGCGAGGATTGCCTGCGAGTCGATCGGTTCGTGAACGAGTTGGATCATGATTTAAGTAGGCTGGAACGAGCGGTACTCCGTGATGTTCGGGCATCACCCACCACTTACCGGCGGGATGATGCCGACTTCCTGCGTCTCGGTTAATACATGGTCGTCTGGGGCGAAGTCGCGATCGACAGCAATCCGACAATGAGGCAAAAAATCAGCCAGAGTGGGATACTCCTGGATGATCGCCACCCTCAAATCGCGCACGGTCGCTCCTTCGGTCAGGGCAAAGCTCGTGGCCTGCGTCCCCGCTCGTTGCCGGGCAGCGGCAAACATCTTGACCCACACTATCATGTCACCAATAGCTCCTCGCCCCGCGTTGTCAGCAGTGCTTCAATTTCGGGGAGCAGACCATACGCCAGGGCCAGCATCTTCAGCGGATGAATGGTCGGCTTGGTGGTTCCCTGCTCCATCTGCATTTTACACGCACTGCACTCGGTCGTCCCCAGATCAATGAGCGGATCGCGAAGGGAAGAAATGAGGCCCCAGCCCGCCCGCAAGCTGGCGCGGTAGTTATCGCGGCGTAGGCCAAAGGTGCCAGCCATGCCGCTACAGCCTCGCTCGATTCGCTTGACACTTAGTCCGGGAATTAGCCGCAATAGGCTTTCGCCGGGCGAGCCCACATCGATCGCCCGAAGATGGCAAGGCTGATGGTAGCCGAGGGTGAGATTAATCGGCCGCAGGTCGAGTTCCAATCGTCCAATTTGATGCAGCTTCCACAAGTAGGCGCAGGCTTCGGTGGTATGCTCGGCGACGAGGCGTGCGTCGTCGTCATCGAGCAACGTGGGATATTCGTGCGTGAGCGCCAGTGCAGCCGAAGGTTCTGTGCAGACAATCTGATATCCCTGCCGTACAGCATCAGCCAGCAGGGCGACATTGCGGGCCGCGAGCTTGCGGGCCCGTTCGACATCGCCGAGCGAAATGCGAGCCATGCCCGACTGTAATTGCCCCGGCGGTACGTACACGGCAATGCCATGATGCTGCATGATCGCGACCAGCGACTCGGCAAGCTGAGTGTCGTACCAATTCGCATACACGTCGACAAAATACAGGATCTTGCCGCCGCTACGGCGCGTGGGGCGCGTCAAACGATTGCGATCGGCCCGGCGCAGGAAGGTGCTGGAGGCCAGTCGCGGCAACTTTCGCCCTTGAGCGATACCAGTGAGTTTTTCCATCACCCAGCGAGTCCAGCGGGTGTGTAGTATCCAGTTCGTGATTGGACCAAACCGCGCGCCCCAACGAGAAACCCAATCGAGCCGAGCCAGAATCCAGTCCGTGGTATCGAGACCGTTGGCCACGACGTACTGACTCTTGGCTTCGACCATCAGCTTGGGAATGTCGACCTCAGCGGGGCACTCCAGGCGGCACTGATGGCAATTGACGCACAGGTCGGCAATCTCTTTCAGTTGTTCGCTGGCGAGCGAGTCGGCTGGCAACTGGCCCTGCAGCACCGCGCGCATGATGTTCGCCTTGGCTCTTGGCGATGCTTCTTCAGCCGGGGCATAGCGAAAGATGGGGCACATTCGCATTTCGGGCGACATCGTCCGGCAACGCCCGCAGCCATTGCAGCTTTCCGCTTCCACCTGCGGCAAGGTTCGCCAAGTGAGATGCAAATCGAGGGGCTCATTCTGCTTGGCCACGGCCTCGGCGATTTTCGCTTCGGAAGTGATCGATTCATCGAGCGAAACATCGGCGGCCGACAGTCGCAGGTTCTTGGTCAAAGGTTGGGGCACATCGGCTACGACCTTGCCCGGGTTGAACAGATTCTGCGGATCGAAGATTCGCTTCACTTCGCGTAGTACATCGTACATGGCACCCGCCTGGCGACGGACATACCAGGTGCGACTCAGCCCGCAGCCATGCTCGCCGCTGATGGTACCACCGACAGCCAGCACTTCTTCATATAGTTGCGTGGCCAGTTCAGGCATCTTTTGAATGTCGCTGGCACTCGACAAATCCATGAACGGGCGCACGTGGATCTGCCCATGTCCGGCATGCGCGAAGAACGAGGCCGTAACCTGATGATTCTTCAGCACGTTCTGCAGACGGACGAGAAACTCGGGCAGTACGTCGGGTGGGACGGCGATATCTTCAATGAACGGCACGGGCCGCTCGGAACCCTGTACGCGGAACAGCGTGGGAGAAACGCGTCTCGCGAGCCGGCGGAACAAGTCGTATTCATCGGGCGCAAGCACCAGATGAAAGCCGAACGCCAGCCGGCGACGTCGTTGCCAGCGAACGGCCACTTGCTGCAATGTCTCCAGCACCTGACCGGCGTCATCGGCCAGTTGCTCGACCATGAGCATCGCTTCTGCCTCGCGCGGGATAGCCTGCGCATATCGCGGGTCGAGATCGCGGGCCAGCGAGAGAATCCGGCGATCCATCAAATCGCAAGCACTCACGCCCAGCGATTGAGCTTCGCTCGCCGCGGTGGCCGCAGCTTCGAGGCGATCGAAAAACATCAGGCACAGGCCGCGATGCTTCGGGATTGGCACAATGCCGAGCGTCAACTGCGTGATGAGCGCCAGCGTCCCTTCGGAACCAGCGATGAGTCTCGCCAGATCGAGGTGGCCATCGCTGAGCACATCATTCAGGTGATAGCCGCAGCGGTTAACCCACGACTTGGGCTGATTCGCTTGAATGGCCGCTTCTTCACGCTGCAACAGTTCGGCCAGTCGTTTCACAAGTTCGCGGCGGCGGGGCACGGGATCGACGAACGGATCGTCGGTGATGGGGTGGCGCCCCGCTTCGAAGGTCTCGCCATCGGCCAGCACGACTTGCAGACTGCGCACGTGCTTGCGAGCGGAGCCATAGCGGAGCCAGTTGCTGCCAGAGGCATCGAGCGAAACAACACTGCCGATGGTGGTTACGCCGCCGGTTGCGGGATCGGGGCCGAATTGCTTGCCAAAGGCAGCGAGATAGCGATTGAGTTGACCGAGCACCACGCCGGGCTGCACCACCACGCTGTCTTGATTCACGTTGACGATGCGTCGCATGCCCTGCGAGAAGTCCATCACTAGGCCGGGGCCCAACGATTCTCCCGCGAGACCCGTTCCCGCGCCGCGAGCATGCAGAGGAATGACGTTCTCAGCGGCATAGCGAACGGCGGCTTGCACGTCGCCCACACTTCGCGGCCGCACGACACCCAGCGGAGCCACTTCATAGATGCTGCCGTCGGTGCTGTACATCTGCACGAAGGCATCGTCGCAACGAACCTGCCCGGAGAGTAATCCCCGCAGGTCGGCTTGAATGCGTTCGCGCTGTGGATCCATCGTGGGTGGTTAGCAGCTGGGGGAGAGAACTGGCTGAGGCACAGAAACAACGGCGCCCATGCGTGCCAACTTTATCATAATTGGTCGCGCGAGGGGGGCGATTGCGTGCTGCCCGCCACCGCTTGGGTCAAACCAGCCCGGGCCAGGCGAATCTGCTGCTGACGATGCTTCTCGTGCGTTTCGAGATCAAAGCCTTCGTGCTGCTCAAGTTCCTTGATGCCCCGATACTGAGACTGGCATTGATAACACTGCAGCACATTGCCGACCGTAACGTACAGCACTAAGTCGATAATGGCCGTGGCGAAGAGCGTGCCGTAGGTCCAGAGCGGCATGCGGTAGAACCAAAAAACACTGCTGATGACGAAGCCAATCGCAATGATGCCAATGCCCACCGCCTGCGAAAAATCCTTGCGAACGTACAACTCCTGACAAGGGCAGATCACGCACCGCAGCACCTTGCCATCGCGGACCGAACCGGCGGGCGGGTGAATCTCGGTCTTGCACGAGGTGCAGGCAAAGTCCGCCGCAGGCTCCGAGAGTTCGGCGCTGGCAACGTGATCGCAATGAGGGCAACGATAGGTGACGTTCATGGAACTAGTAGATGCTGTGTTTCTCTGAGCCGGAAGCGTGAGCGCCCGGAGCGTTTGCCTGTTCAAGCGGAAGGAACTCCAGGTGCTCACGCTTCCGGCTCACGACAGGCGTACACCTACATCATAACGGAAACGCTGTTTGCACGCTCAGCAGTTGCGCGGCGAGTTCGCCAATGAACACCAGAATCACCCCCGCATAGAGGATGCCCGTAGCACTCTGCGTATTGGGAATCTTCAGCACCTGCCAGGTGAGGTACGTCAGCAACAGCGGCAGCAGCAGACCGGCAAACCAACGCAGAGCGACGAACAGCAGCCAGGCCGTAGTGAGGCCACTTGTGGTTTGCAGCAGGCGATTCGCTTCGAAACCCGTTCCGACTCCGCTGACAATCATCCGCACGACGATCGAAATGGCGAGCAACACCAAGAGCCGCTTGAGTGGCTCCAGCTTCATAGTGGGCGTGTTGAGATACCAATGTCCGAGCAACATCGCGGTCGTGATGAGGCCGACCAACAGCCCGCCGCTCAGCATTTCGATCGCGCGTAGGCCGGGAGACATGGTGGCGGTCGCATGGCCGGTGCCCATCACGCTGGGTGCCAGACAAATGAAGAAGGCCGCGGCAGCAACAATGCCCAGTGCTATTTTTCCGGCACCGCTCGCTTCGTACATCCAGATAACGGCACCGACGTAGCTCACCACGGCGGCAATCACGGCCGCGGTTACTTGCCAAAAGACGACGTCTTCACCCGCGACACTTCCGCCGCGCAACGACCAAAGCGCGAGGGCCGCAAAGGTCTGCACGCCCATCAGCACCCACAGGTGTACTCGAAAGAAGCCGCTCGTAACCCACCGCGCAGGAATGAGGGTCATCGACGCTGCCACGCCGAAGGTCAACCGACAAAGAAACTCAACCAGCGTTTGCCAGATCACCGCTTGCCGCCGTAGATCAATTGCATCACTTCGGCCCGTGTCGATAGGTTCGAGCGGAAGAGCCCTTTCATCGACGACGTCACGCACATGCTGCCCGGCTTCTTGATGCCGCGAATCGTCATGCAGCTATGGGATGCTTCGACGACCACCGCCACGCCCTTCGCTCCCAAGTCATTCACCAGCAGGCTGGCGATTTCTTCCGTCATCCGTTCCTGCACCTGCGGCCGACGAGCAACCACTTCCACCACGCGGGCCAGTTTGCTCAAGCCAATGACCTTGCCGTTCGGCACGTAGGCGAGATGTGCATGACCGATGAACGGGAGCAAGTGATGCTCGCACATGCTGCAAAAACTGATGTCTTTCACCAAGACCACTTCGTCATATTCTTCGGTGAAGAACTTCTGCAGATGCTCGCGCGGGTCGAGGTGCAGACCGGCGAACATTTCGGCATACATGCGAGCTACACGGGCCGGCGTTTCGAGCAGTCCTTCGCGGTCGGGGTTCTCACCGACCGCGGCCAGAATCTCGCGGACCGCTCGTTCGATGCGCGGCAAGTCCACCGGCTTCGGCTCGCCGGCGACGGCTCCATGGGCAGAACCCTGCGCTTGCGCCAGGCTGTGCCCACCACTAATACACGGATCGTCGCTACGCTCGAAATTCGGCTCGGTCATCACTTTCCCCTACGAAAACGGCAATCCTGCATCGTAGTTTCGCAGGCATTGCAAGGGAAGGTGCGGTCTTCGCTCAGCCGACTTGTCGGCTAAGAAACTTTAAGCCGCTTTGCGAATTGGCAGCGGTTTTTCGGCGGCGGGCATTTCGATGACCGAAGTTTCGGTCAGGTCTTCCGCCAGCTTGTCGTGCGGAATGGCAGCCTTCAGGGCGGCTTCAATCCGGTCGTTAAGGGCATCGAGGGCTGCCAGCACCTCGTCTTGCCGGGCATCGAGATCGGCCAGCAACGAGTGGCGGGCGACCGCATTTTCCGCAGTTTCAGATCCGTTCATCAGCGGCGAGCTCCTGGAGAAAGCTTGACTGCCTGCCTGATCTTCATCGAACGGACCGAGCCGCCGCAAACATCTGCCCTGGAAAGTTACCGCCTAACGAAGCGTGGTAAAGGTTGCCGGTCAGTGAGTCTCTCCTGCCTTCCTTCTCCCTTCCTTCACTTCGCCTGCATTCGAATCGCACCGTCCAGTCTCACCAGGCAACCGTTGAAGTACGGGTTCTCGGCGATGTGCTGAACCAGGTGCGCGAACTCGTCGGGCTTGCCATAGCGAGATGGAAAAGGGATCTGCGCAGCGAGTGAATCGCGCACGTTGGTTGGAGCAGCTTGCATCATGGCGGTCTCAAAAACTCCAGGGGCGATCGAGACAATCCGTATCCCTTGCTTGCCTAGTTCGCGCGCGATGGGCAACGTCATACTGGCCACGCCTCCCTTCGAAGCAGAGTACGCTGCCTGACCAAGCTGTCCTTCCTCGGCAGCGACCGATGCCGTGCAGACGATCACGCCCCGCTCTCCTTCCTCGTTTGCTGGTCCCGCAGCCATCGCCACCGCAGCGAGGCGAATCATGTTGAACGTGCCGATCAAGTTCACTTCGATCACGCGGCGAAACAGCTCCAAGTCGTGCGGACCATCCTTGCCCAGCACGCGACTGGCCCCTAGAATCCCCGCGCAATTGACGAGCCCCTGCAACCCGCCGAACTGTTTTACCGCAACGTCGATCGCCGCTTGCGCACTGGCCGCTGACGTGACATCGGTGCTTTGAAACGCGACGTTATCGGCACCCAGTTCGTCCACCAGGGCTTGCCCGGCGGCTGCATTCAAATCGGCGATCACCACGCGCGCGCCCGCGCGAGCCAGTCTTCGCACGCAGGCCTGACCTAAGCCCGAAGCTCCCCCCGTGACGACAAAGGTCGCGTTTTTTACTTGCATCGAGCCGCCACTCCGGATGAAATTGCGTGAACTCCCACCTTCCCACTTCGAGGATTCTAGCCGATGCCCACCTCTCTCGCCCGGTTCCTCCTGCTCACTGGTTTTGTGGTTTCGCTGACGACTCAGTGTGTCTCTGCTCAAGATGCCACGCCTTGGCCGCCGCCACTCAAGGGCGCCCAGAAAGGCACGGCCACCGTCGAGCAAGCTTCGTTTTTGGAGGTCCCAAAAAGCGTCGCAGAATTGGCCGCGAAGGAAACCTCCGCCAAGTTCGTCGTCGCCAAAACACCACCCAAAGTGCAGATCGCCTTTCACGATCAACTGGGCACGGCAGCTGTCACCCGCAGGCTGTGGTCATCGTGGGGCGATATCGGCCTGGCGAAGAATGGCCAGGTGTATGTCGCCATTGGCGATCACGGCAACGACGTCGGCGGCGATGCTCGCTGCTTCCTCTATCGCTGGGATCCAAAGACGGCCGAGCTGAAACAGATCGTCGATATGAATCAGGTCATTCCGCCGAAGGAAGGTCAGCCCGCTTGGTCGAAGGTGCATGCCAAGGTGGATGAAGGTCCCGACGGCCTGATCTATTTCAGCTGCACGCTCAACGATGGCAATCGCGCGAAGGTCCCACCGGCCGGTTCCAAAATTCCCAACTACGGTTTTCATGAAGGCCTGCCCGGTGGCCAGTTGTATCGCTACGACCCGACGACAGGCCAAACGAGCGTGTTCGCCAGCTTGCCCACGCGCCGCTGCACCGCGACTTCCATCTTGGATCAACAGCGGAACCTCTGGTGGTGCAATCTGGAAGCCGGCGAAGGCAACGCTCTCTGGTGCCTCGACCTGAAGACCGGCAAGCCTCTCTATCAAGGCGAAGAGAAGAGCGTCGGCTTCAATCGCAACTTCGCCTTGGGCAACGACGGCACCATTTACTTCAACGGCGAACTGGCCGGCGAAGACGCTCCCCTCATGCGACTCAACCTGGCCGACAAGACCGTTCACAAAACGAAATCTGTCTTCAAGGGTTCGCCCGGCATGCGCTGCACCACACGAGAAACCAAGGACGGCCAGATTTACGGCATCACCTACAAGAACACTCAGCTCTTTCGTTACGACACTCGCCAGGACGAGCTCGAGATGCTCGGCAACGATTGGCTCGGCGGCTCGTATGTCGCCGTGTGCGAACTTTCGCCCGATGAAAAATACATGTATTACCTGCCAGGCGCTCACGGCAAAGCCTGGAATGACGGCACGCCGGTGATTCAGTACAACCTGGCCACGCGTCAGCAAAAGGTAATCGCCTTCCTGGCTCCCACCCTCGATAAGGAACTTGAATACGTTCCCGGCGGCACGTATGGCATCAAACTGAGCGCCGATGGGAGCGTGCTCTATGTCAACTTCAACGGCCATCCCGGCGACCGCCTGCGTCCCGCCAAAATGAAGCCCATCGGCTTCGGCCTCACCTCGTTCGCCGCGATTCACATCCCAGCGTCAGAACGGTAATTCGAACCTTGCCTCCCGCGTCTCACCCTCCGGTCCATCGCGAGGCAGTGCAGCAAACGATCGTTGCGGCGACCTGGCGGCTCTGGACGTCGTCGGGCGCTGCCGCCGTCTTCCTGGGGCTGATCATTGGCACCGCGGTCAGCCCGGCGAACAACGACCCGGCCACCAAGACCGTCATGCTCGCCCTGCTGCTGGCGGCAACCGCCTCGCTGCTGATCGGCGAGCATGCCCGCCGCTCCATCCGCCGCGCACGTGCCCAGCTTGCCAAGTCTCCGCAGCTTCGGCGTGGTCGCTCGCGTTCCCCTCGCAAGTCTTAGGGCTGAGAATGATCCATTCTTCTTGCCGAACTGATACGCGACTTGGCGGCGAATCCAGCTGGGAACAGCGGCCGTTTTTGATAACTTTTTGGCGTGATTTTTTCATTTTCTCGACCGCATCTAACGCCAACTCTGGAATCGACTTAGCGCCAGTTATCAGCTGCTATCGGGCGATTTCTTGATAACCGTTTGATAACCGGCTCGCAGCCCGTGAACAGGCCCATTTCGAGGGGGTGTCTGATGCCGGGCGGCCCGACGACACCGATTGCCTACGGGAAAATTGTTTTCCATAGTTCGTTCGTAAGTCGAGCTGACATCACCACCAATAATACCCAATACGTGAATCAACGGTTATTGACTCAACTTCGCACTTTCACCCTTTTGTCAAAGACCCAGGTCAAAGACCCAGCCAGCCACGCCGCCCGTGGGAGAGGCATCCTGCCAGTCGGCATTGCCTCCCGCCCTTTTGACAAGTTGCCAAAGCGTAGGCCAACCAACCTTCAGGAAGCCCGCAGCGTCAGCGCGCAGACTGTTCCTCGCCGCACGGAAGGTTTGCCGCCGTGAGACCGTTCGCTTCGCCTGTCGCGGTGCGAAAACGAACAATCTGAAATCTGCTCGACGCGTGATTCTTTGTCAAACGGCTCGAACAACTTTTCGAGCCCGCAAATTGGATACTTCTGGCAGCACCGAAGGTGCGCTTGATACCGGCGGCCCAGACCGCAGGTCTGGGACCTGATGAACAGTCCTTACGAGAACCGGCGAATGAGAATCTTCGAAGATACCATTGTTCCCAGCGTCGCTTGGCCACCGCCGGTCGGTGTGGTCAGTGCCAGATCGATCGCTTCTTCGGCTTCGAGGAATTCATTGTCGCGCACGATCGACACGCGGAAGGTCTTGGTCGTCTCGCCCGCGGCAAAGTTCAGCAAGCCTGCAGTTGCCAGGTAATCAACGCCCTCCGTGGCAGGTTGAGTGCTGCCGCTCGCCGTGGTGGTCGAGGTTGAGTAATTCACCGAAACCGGGCTCGTGGTATCGCCCTTGCGAACGACGGTCACGATGGCCTCACCGGATCGCTCGTTGATGCTATACGTAGCCTGGCTGAATTGCACTACGGCGGGCGCGATGGCGATGCCGCGAATTGTCTCGCCGCCAGCGATGAGTCCATTTCCGGCAGTAAGACCGATGGGCGTGGCCGCACCGGTTGCTCCAATCGAGTAGAGGCGGGTCACCGTCTCTCCTTCCAGGGTGATGGCGGCGAGCGTGGCGCCAGTACTGGCAATGTCGAAACTGGTGAAACTGCTCGCGTTCACCCCGAGTGGTCCAACGGTTTGCAATGTGCCGGCGTTCGCTGGATTCTGCGTCACCAAGATATCGAGGTTCGAATCGATACCATTGAGCAGCGTGGTCGTTGCGCCGGGAAAACTGTTCGTATAGGCAGACGCCACGATATTCGGGTTTTGAGCAGCGTTGATATCGGACGTGGCAAAGGCCAGGGTGCCATCGGTGAACGTACCGCCGGTACCGACGTTGGCCCGCAGATTCTGGTCGACGTTGCTCACGATCCGCAGCCGATCGGGGACCGGATTGAAGTCAAATCCAAAGGCAGCGCCACTGATTGCCGTGAACGCGGCATTGCCGTCCGTGGTGTCTGCTGCATCCGCCGATAGCGCCGGGGCTGCTGTGGCCACCGCCGTAGTCGTGTTGAGTGTGTACACCCGACCGCTGCTGCCGAGACCATACAGCACTCCGGTAGCTGGCCGAAAATCGATGCCATTGAGTGTTTCACCCGCGCCCAAACCAGTGATTGCCTTTTTGCTCAGCAGCACATCGGGACGAGCGCTGTTGAAGCTGATCAGATTATTGCCCGACGTGACCGCAAACACTTGCTGGACTGGCAAGGCGACGGAGAGCCCACGCAGTAACTGAAACGAGCCAATCGAGTCGACAAAGGTTGCCGCCCCGGTGGTCAAATCAAGCGTGTAGAGGCCCGAACCAAAACCTCGCTCGACCGAAGGCGAAAACAATGTTGCATAGGCAGTGCCGTCAGCGGAGATATCAAATCCGGCGAACACGCTCGTAAAGAAGCCGAGGCGGCCGACCGTTTGCAAGGTCCCGTCGTTGGCCGGGTTCTGCGTTACGAGTGTTCCGCGCAGCAGATCCAATCCGTAGAGCAAGGTGCCAGTCGCCGGATCATTGTCTGGGTTCGTGTAGGCATTGCCGACGACAAATGGATTCACTCTTCGATCCGCGCTAGTCGCCGAGTAAGCCAGATTCGTGTCCGTGATTGTCAGGCCGGTGTCGACATTGATTCGCAGGTTCTGGTCCGCATCGCTGACCACCCGCAATCGATCCACGGTCGGATTAAAGTCAACCGCGTGCAGCGCGCCTCGCAGGCCCGTGTAAGGACTGGTCGTGTCGGTCGGATCAGCACGTAGCGTCGTCTTGAACGTGGCAGCCCCTGTGTTGGCATTGAGCGTGTACAGTCGCCCACGGCTACCGACGCCGTACAGTTCACCAGTTGCCGGACGATGATCGATGCCCACCAGCAACTCGCCCGGCAGCATTCCTGTCACGCGATTCTGCGTCACGATGGTCTCGGGCGTGGCGCTATCAAACGTGATCAGCTGATTGCTTACCGTCAGGCCAACTAAAGTCGCGAGCAGCTGCCGCGTTTCCAAAGGCTCTACTAACAGCCGCCTCGTGCGTGAAAGGGGGCGGCCATGTGCGGGAAAAGAGGAAACGCGAGGTGCTGGGCGACGAATCATGCGCGGGCTCCACAAGGATTACAAAACGCCGATCAATGAGGCGGCCCGCATGGTAGCAATGGTTGTGCCGAAAGCGCCTAATGTATGGTGACGATCTCTGGTTTGGTGAACGAAGACACCTTAGCCTGCCGACACGCAGCTGCTAAGCCTTGGCAGTTCATGCATTTGCGTCGACAATATCGGCTAGTACAGCACCACTGCAGTAATTTAACCCCTTGGTAGGCGGTGTCGTTGGTACGCTGCGAGGTGCGCGGATGCTGAACGACTTGATCGATTTGAGAGCAGCCAGTTCGTCCTTCCCAGCTCAGATTTCGCCCGCTTACGGCTGTAACAGGAACGCTAACAGGTCCCGTAGTTCTTGCGGCGTAAGTTGGGCAGCGAGACCTTCCGGCATGATCGATTTGTCGCTCGATTTACGATCTTCCACGTCGCGCGGGTGCAGTTTGAAGATTTCCCCCTTGGCATCGGCGTAGCGCACGTGGCCATCGACCTCTTCGCCGACATAGACGCCGGTCTTCACGGTGCCATCATTGGCCTGAATCACCCATGGAGTGAACTGCGGGGCGATCTCCCGACTGGGATCGACCAGCGACTGCAACAGCCTTTCGCGAGTCATGGACTTGGCAACAGTCGACAAGTCAGGCCCAACCCGCCCGCCCCGCCCTTTGTATTCATGGCACTTCGCGCAGTTGGCAAGCTTGGGATGGAAGAAGAGACGCTCGCCCGCATCGGCGTCGCCTTTGCCTTCGACAAGCTTCTGCCAGGCAGCCTGATCCTTTGGTTCAGGTGCGTTCGGTGGCGTCTTGGGTTCGAGCACTCGCTTCAGCAAGTTGCTGTAACGTACATCCAACTGCCCCATGGCCAGCAACAAGTCGCGCTTCTCCTGCTCTAACAAATCGGAACCGATCAGCATACGTAGCGATTCCATTCGCAATGGATTGTTTTTGGCCTGGTGGGCGATTGTCAGCAGCAGGGCACGATCCTGCTTGTCTGCCGCCGATAAGGCCAGCATCGCTTCGCAACGGAGCATTTCATCGCTGCTTTCATCCGCCACAATCTCCCGCAATCGCGCGAGTGCCTCATCCCCACCGCGTAACCGCAGCGCGCGAACCGCTTCGCGTTGCAGTGTCTTATCCTCATGCTTCGAGAGTTCGACCAAAAACTTCGCCGATAAATCCGCATGATTGGGCGAAACCATCCGCAGGGCCATGATCTTGGCTGGGACGTTTTTTGAGGAGCCAATCAAAAACTTCGCGGCGAAATACTCTCCCGTGTTTTCATGCGTGCGGCCTGACAAGCGATCGAGTGCAACAAGTAGCGCTGCAAAGTTGCGGCTGTTGTCAGCCTCTTTCTCGAGTTGATTTTCCAATGTCGGAACCAGTTCACTTAACTTGTCTTCCGCGGCCCAGCGGATGCCGATGAAACGCACATCGGGATTTTTGTGAACAAGTAAGTCGCTCACGATCGGACGCGTGGCAGGGTCGTCTTGGCTTTGCAGATAGGCAGCTTCCCAGACTGCCAGCGGGTTCGCATCGTCGCGCAGCATGAGCGATCTTTCCTTGCGGAAGTGGCCGCGATAGTCGGCCAATTGTAGCCAAGGATCGTCAACTTTCGCGCCCTTCAGATAACTGGCGCCCAATCCCGTCATTACCGCTCGCTGCAGATCCGGTGAAGTCGCCTGCATAACTTCTAGGTTGAATGGGTAGCTGCCGCTACGAAGAATTTGCAGATGAGCCGCGCTTTCTGTTTCGGTCAGTTCCTTATCCGCTGCGCCTTTGGACATGATGGCAATCAGTTGAGCGTACTGAGGAACTTGCTCGGGCAGGAAGCGAGCGAACGTCTCCAAGGGAAACGCTTTTGCCGATATTTGGTTGCCTTCCAGCGTCGAGCTTTCAGGAACCGGCTTCGCCATGGACTCTGTCAGAAAAGGCGTGGTTGCAAAGATTTGTTTGGCGGCTGCCGAGCGAGCTCGTTCGTCTTTCGCTTTGCTTGCGATTTCAATCGCCTTTTCTCGCGTTAATTTCCTCGCCGCCGCTTCGCGCCAGGGGCGATGAGCATGGGCGAGCGCTTTTGCCAGATCATCGGATAGCGGCTCTCGTTTCGGGGCATTCTTCGCGCGCAGGTGCCAGATGCGGCCTTTGCCGTGAATGGGATAGCTCTTGTCGACCCAGTCACTCATGAAGAGTGAACCATCGGGAGCCAGGGCGAGGCCGACGGGTCGAAAGTTCTGATCGCCGGTGACGACGGGTTTCATCTCGGCCGAGAACGACGCGCCGCGAGGCTTGAGCGTGTAGCGTTCCAGGCGATGATCGCCCCAACTGGTGACCAGCAGTTCGCCGCGATACTCCGCAGGCAGATTGTCGGACTCGTAGGCCATCACCGCGCAAGGTGCTTCGCCGGTGCCGGCCACCATCGGCAGAGTCGCGGGCAGTTCGCCATTCCAGGCAGTGAAGGGAGAAACGCCTTTGCGTCCGTTGCGAAAGCGAAAGCCATAATCGCCCCCTTCGACCACGTGCAGCAAGCGGCACGGCGGACGCGAGTCCGGGTCGTTATCGACGGTGAACAGCCGACCGAAAGTATCGAACGTCACATGAAACGGGTTCCAAAAGCCAGTAGCAACCAGCCGCAGCTTTTTACCCGCTGGATCGCAGCAGTAGATGTTGCCACCCTCGCCACCGCCGGTGAGGGTCGTCTCGTCCGTGCCGCTGATTTTGTATTCCGCCCCCAGGTTCTCGCCGAAGCCGAAGTAAATGTTGCCGACGAAATCGAGCGCGAACCCGGCGAGACCGTTATGAGGATAGTTGCCTTTGGTATCGAGCTTGATGAGATCGGTGCGCGTCTCGGCGGTGCCGTCTTTGTCTTTGTCCTGCAGCCGGAAGATCTCGTTGCGCGTGGCCACCAGCAGCGAGCCATCGGTCTCGAACACCAGGCTCATCGTATTGCGCAGGCCGGTATAGAACTCGTCGACCTTGTCGGCGCGACCATCGCCGTTGGTGTCCTGCATTCGCAGGATGCGGTCGAGTTCCGGCCGGTCGTATTCTTTCGGGCGAAAGTGCGTGTTGTTCTCGATGACGTAGACAATGCCGGCGTCATCGACGGCGATGCCCGTGGGCGTCGTGACCTGCGGCTCGGTCGCGAAGAGGACGATTTCGAGGCGATCGTCGTTGACCTTCGGCGGCTGCACCTTGGAGAAGTCCGGTTCAGCACCGAGCGTCGAGAGGGCAATTAACAGCTGGAGAGAGTTCATCGCGTCACGCTAGTTTCCGGCAAGAACAACGAAAGAATCGCGAGCGGCATTGTAGGTGGGCGATGTGGCCGACTCAATCATGCGCGCAAGCAAACACCCTCGCATCAGAGGGCTGAGGCGAGGGTGAGTGGTAATGAGCGACGATGTGGTGAGGCTGAGCTTAAGTGCGGTTCGGCCCCTCACGCCGGCCCTCTCCCTGTTTTATCGTGGAGTACCACGAGTACCGAGGCGAGGGAGTGAGGACGGTATTAGCCTCGGCCAGCGGCTTCCGGGCGGCGCTTGCTCTTGAATTTGAACTGGAACTTGCTGCCGCTGCTGGCTGGCTTGGCCGGACGATCGCCTTGCGGGCGAGGTCCGTTGCTGGGGCGAGATTCGCCACTGCGCTGCGGACGATCGGAACCGAAAGGACGCTCGCCGCGAGGGCGGGCCTGATCGGCTGGGGGGCGATCTCCTTGCGGACGGTCGCCGTGCGGGCGACCTTCCGAGCGGGGCCGGTCGTTCGAGAACGAACGCCCTTCCGAACGTGGTCGCTCATCCCGTTGTGGGCGATCGCCACCGTAGCTGGGGCGACCATCGCGATTGCCACTGCTTCGATTGTCGCCAGGGCGGCTTCCACCTTGGCTGCCACCGCGCGAGTTGCCAAAGGGCTTGCGACCGCGAACGGCACCACCGAAGCGGAACTTGCCGGGCGGATTGGCCGGAGCCGATTTCTGTACGCCAACCTGCAGGATCTCGATTCCTTCCGGATGATCCTTCTGCACATCAAGCTTGCGGTTGATCAGCCGTTCGATATCGCGCAGCTCGGTCCGCTGTTCTTGATCGCAGAACGAGATGGCCAGACCAGCGGCACCCGCGCGACCGGTGCGGCCGATGCGGTGGACGTAGGTCTCGGGCTCGTTGGGCAGGTCGTATTGCACGACGTGGGTGATGTTGTCGACGTCGATACCGCGAGCCGCCACGTCGGTGGCGACCAGCACTTGAATCTGGCTGCCTTTGAACGCGTTGAGTGCTCGTTGGCGAGCATTCTGGCTCTTGTTGCCGTGAATGGCCTCGGCGCGAATGTCGGCCCGAGCCAGTTGCTTGCACACGCGATCGGCACCGTGCTTCGTTTGGGTGAAGACGATCGTCCGCTTGAATTCGGGGCGTTGCAGCAGGGCTGTGAGCAGATCTGCCTTTTGAGCCTTGGCGACGTGATAGAGCTGTTGTTCGATCAACTCGGTCGTCGCCTTTTCCGGTGCGATCTTCACGTGCGCGGGATTGCGCAGGATTTGATCGGCCAGAATTTGAATCGGCGGCGGCATGGTGGCCGAGAACAGAACGGTTTGACGTTGGGCGGGCAAGCAATCGCTGATCCGCTTCAGGTCGGGCAAGAAGCCCATGTCGAGCATACGGTCGGCTTCGTCGAGGACGAACATTTCGATCGTGCTGATATCGATCCAGCCTTGCTGAATCAAATCGACGAGGCGGCCCGGCGTGGCGATGATGATATCGACGCCTTGCTGCAACATGCGCACCTGCGGACCTTGGCTGACACCACCGTACACGGTGACGAAGCGGAGCCGTGTGTTGCGGCCGTAGGTTTCGAGGCTATCGGCAATTTGCGTTGCCAGTTCGCGCGTCGGCGAGAGAATGAGTGCCCGCGTGGGGCGACGGTGCTTGGGGGCATGCCGCGTGCGACTGAACGCATTGAGCATATGCCCGTGCTGGGGTTTGTCATGAAAGCGTCCCTCCCGCGACGGGGCGACTTCGCCACGGGCAGGTTCGGGTTGCTCCTTCGGCTTGGTCGTCGACAGGCGATGCAAAATCGGCAGCGCGAACGCAGCGGTCTTGCCGGTACCGGTCTGGGCACAGCCGAGCAAATCTTTGCCGGCCAGCAGATGCGGAATCGACTGAGCTTGGATGGGGGTGGGAACGGTGTAGCCTTCGGCTACCACGGCGCGCAGAATCTCTGGCGCTAACGAGAGCGATTCAAAGGACATGCTTGGTCTCTGGAGAGCAGGTGCTCTCGCTGGGAGAATCCCAGGACCGAAAGGTGGCGACCGCAAAACAAGCGGCAGCGAAAAAAACCATTGGACCTGGCGGCGGTAATCCAATGGCTAAAACCGAAAGGATCAATCCAGGTTCCATTCTAGGAGCTGGCAATCGACTTGGTCTAGGGGAGAAATGTGCGAACAGGCGCAATTTCTCAAAAGATCTGCAACAGCTTGCGTTAGCTTTGCCGAGGGGCCGACTCGGTCAGCAGTTTTTTCAGGACTTGCGGGTCCACCGGTTTCACAAAATGCTGGTCAAAGCCGGCATCCTTGGACCTTTGGCGATCTTCGTCCTGTCCCCACCCGGTTAAAGCTACCAGCAGGATCTGTCGCCCGGCGGACTGTTCGCGAATGCGCCGGCAAGCTTCGAAGCCGTTGAGCTTGGGCATGCCGATATCCAGGAAGATCACCTCCGGCAAAAACTCGCCAGCGATCGTCACGGCTTCCAGCCCGTCGTTCGCCTTGCGCACTTCGTTTCCCATGTACTTCAGCATCAGCGCCAGGCTGGTGGCCGAATCGACATTATCGTCAGCGACCAGGATGCGTCGCTTGGTGGAAGGCAGGGTCAACTTCGCGGTCCCTCCATTGGCCACCTTGGTCCCCGCCAGTCGAGCATCGAACAAAGGCAATCGAACGACAAACTCGCTGCCCCGATCATCCCCTTCGCTGTGCGCCGTCACTTCGCCGCCATGCATTTCGACCAAACGTCGGACGAGTGTGAGACCAATGCCCAGCCCGCCCTGCGCGCGTTCGAGAGTGCGATCGACTTGGGTAAACATGTCGAAGATACGCGGCAGCATGTTCGGCGGAATGCCCATGCCGGTATCGCGGACCTTGACGACCACATGACTCCCTTGCCGCTCGACAGACACGTCGATACTGCCGTCTCGTTCGGTGTACTTGGCTGCGTTGTTGAGCAGATTGGCAAAGACCTGACCCAGGCGAACCAGGTCGGCCGTGATGGGGAGCGATTCTTCGGGAATACTCACCTGCAGGCGATGTCCGCTGGCTTCGATCAGCGGGCGACTTGTTTCGACCGCGTTGTGAATCACGTCGCGCAGTTCGATTTTGGCGGGTCGTAGCTCGAGTTTGTTGCGGGTGATGCGGCTGACGTCCATCAGGTCGTCCACGAGCCGCACCATCTGCGCCAGTTGGCGTTCCATCATGGTGCGAGTTTCTTCGCTGCTTTCGGCGTCATCGCCGGCGATCTTCAGCACCTGCAGACCATTACTGATCGGCGCGAGCGGATTGCGCAGCTCATGAGCCAGCGTGGCGAGAAACTCGTCCTTGCGGCGGTCGGCCTCGGAGAGATTGGCAGCGAGCTGGCGCAGTTCATCGGCCATTTTTCGCTGCTCGGTCACATCGGTATTGGTACCAAACCAACGCACGATGCTGCCGGCATCATCACGAATGGGAATCGCCCGCGAGAGGAACCAGCGATAATCACCACTGGCGCTGCGGAGCGGAAACGTATCTTCCCAAGCTTCGCCGGACGAGATCGAGTGTTGATAGCGGGCCACAACGCGTGGCAAATGTGCCGGATCCTGCACGGCTTGCCAGCCCCAGCCTTCCATTTGCTCAAAGGTGGTACCTGTGTAGTCATACCAGCGGCGGTTGTACCAGAAGAGTGCGCCCGAGGCGTCGGCCATCCAAGCCAGCTGCGACATGTTATCGGCGAGTGTGCGAAAATCTTCTTCACTCTTCCGCAGGGCTTCTTCGGCCAGCCTGTGTTCGGTCACATCGCGCGAGACGGAGACAAAGCGACTGATCTGCCCGGAGGGATCCAAAATGGGCGCGATGCTAACATCCCACCAGCGGTCGGTACCCTTGGCTGTCGGACAAGCGCCCTGAAAGCGGGCGGAACCAGCAGCGCGAGCCGTTTCCATGGCGTTTCGCACTGCAGATCGTCCGGCTTCCGGCCAGAAAGAATCCCAGGGGCACCCTGCGAGTTTGCTGAAGTCGTCGATCTCCATCACGCGCTGGCCATTGGCGTTCATTTGCAAGACCGCGCCCGAAGCATCGATCACCTTGACGCAGTCGGGGCTGCACTCGAACACATTCCGGCTGAAGGCTTCACTTTGCTGCAAGGCATTGAGCGCTGTGGTGAGGTCGGCCGTTCTTCGCTGCACGTGTTCTTCCAACTCGTTGTTGATGCGCAGCAGTTCGGCTTCGGCCTGTTTGCGATCGGAGATGTCGTGCATGGCGACTACTGCGCCCAGCAGATGTCCCTGGTCGTCGCGAAAATCCTTGCCGCTGGCAATCAGCGTGCGGACCTTCCCCTCTTTGGGAGCAATCACCATTTCGACATCTGCCAATTGTTCGCCGCGCAAGGCGCGGATCAGCGGAATCTCATCCACAGCCAGCCGCGTGGTTCCATCGGAATGAAACAAGTCGTAATGCTCGGCCAGTTGCTCCGGCGCCACTGCCGTCGCGGGCAAGCCGTGAAAAGCACGGGTCGCTTGATTGAAAAGGGTGAGCTCACCGCGCTCGTTGCAAGCCACGATGCCCACCTGCACACTATCGAGCAGAGCCTGCAAAAACCGGTTATTCGCGGTCAAGGCAGCGGTTCGTTCGCCCACTCGCTGCTCCAACTGAGCGTGCGCTTGCCGCAGTTCATTCTCTTGCTGCTTGCGCTCGGTGATATCGCGGAACACGAGCACCGCGCCCGCGATCTTGCCGCGCGCATCACGAATTGGCGCGGCACTATCGTCGATCGGCCGCTCCGACCCATCTTTGGCAATCAGGATGGTGTGATTCGCCAGCCCCACGATCACGCCTTCGCGTAACGCTCGCAGCGCCGGGTTGTCGACTTTTGCACGGGTCGTTTCGTTGACGATCTGAAAAACTTGTTCGAGCGGCACGCCGCGAGCCGCCTCGGTGCTCCAGCCCGTGAGGTCTTGGGCGACCGAATTGAGGAAAGTGACACAGCTGTCGGTGTCGGTGGCAATCACGGCATCGCCGATGCTCGCCAGCGTGGTCTGCAGCAGTTCTCGTTCAGCATTGAGGTCAGTCAGGGCCTGAGAAAGCTCGCGCGTCCGTTCGGCCACGCGTTCTTCGAGCGCGAGATTGATCTGCTGCAGTTCGGTCTCGGCTTTCTGCCGGGCGGCGATTTCGCGTTCGAGTTCTTCCGGCGCGCGCATGCCCAACACGCGCGGAACGATCGGTACCAGAGAGAGGACGGTGACCCACGAGACGATCGCCGTCACAAACTTCAGCACACCGGCAAAGCGATAGATGGGCCACCAAAAAATGGCGGCATCCACCAGGTGCGTCAGGCCGCACAACAGAATGAACGCCCCAAACAACAGAAAGATGCCGCGAAACGGCAGGTCTTTGCGACGAGTGGCAAAATAGATCAGCACGACCGGAATAGCGAAGTAGGCCGACCAGATGCCCAGATCGGACAGAATGTGCAGCCAGCCAACCCACGGCGATTCGGACCAGCCAGGTCCGCAACTCCAGCGCGCGGGAAACCCGGTGGGGTCGAATAGTCGAAACAAAAAGGACATGTTCAGCCCTGCATACAAATAGAGATAGCTCGATCAGCCATCGCACCAAGACCGCGGAGTGAAGGCAGGGTGCCGCGCGTGCTCATGAAAATCGAGACTTCAGAATACACGAATCCGCTTCCCTGGGGGGAGGTATTCCGAAGTGCGACTCGGCAATTCACGGCGAACCTTCACTCGCTACAACCGTCTTTTTCCGCGAAGCCTGACATCGTTCCCGGATCCATCCAATTTGCGTAGCAAAGTCGACATGAATCCTTCATCCCGCGTAAAGATCTGTTGCATCGCCAGCATCCAGGAAGCAGCAGTCGCGGTACGGCACGGCGCGTCGGCACTGGGGTTGGTCTCGAAAATGCCGAGTGGACCCGGGCCGATTGAGGAATCACTGATTGCCCAAATTGCGGCGACCATTCCGCCGGCCATCGGTTCGTTTTTGCTCACCAGCGCGCAAAGTGTGCCGCAGATCATTCAGCAGCAACGTCGCTGCGGCGCGAACACGCTGCAGATTGTCGATCGGCTGGAAGTGGGCGAGTATCACGAACTGCGGGGAGCGCTTCCCGGCATTTCGCTGGTGCAGGTGATTCACGTCACCGGCGAAGAGTCCTTCGACGAAGCGTGCCAGATTGCCGAGCGGGGTGTGAATGCCCTGCTGCTCGACTCCGGCAATCCAAGCCTGGCCATTAAGGAACTCGGTGGCACCGGGCGCGTTCACGATTGGTCGATTAGTCGCCGCATTGTCACCGCCGTCAAGGTTCCCGTCTTTCTCGCCGGCGGGCTGAATGCCGGCAACGTCGCCGAGGCCATCCGCTCGGTCCGCCCCTTTGGCATTGATGTCTGCTCCGGTGTGCGCACCAAGGGTGAACTCGACGAGCAAAAGTTGTCGGCCTTCATGACGGCGATTGCTAGTTGCCGGTGAGCATCGACTCGATGGACCTTGCCTGAGCTAGCGCTTACTCCGCGTTAATCAGACGTTATCTGACTCCTGGGATTACGGCCAATCAATTGTCTTATTGAAAGAGGCATTCCCGCTTCCTCCAATGCGAACTCGAGAATCAGATTCAGTGATTCCTGATTCGCCAACTGTTGACGCAGACTGTCTTCGCTTACTCGCGATCGCCAAAGGGCTATCACAAGTCCAACCACCAGCATCAACCAGAGAAAGTCGCGGATGGTGAGTTTCATTGCCGCAATCCATCTTTGCACGATAACCGGCGGACCAGGCGCTGTTTGTGTCGTGATTCGCCTACTTCGATCGGAGAGCTTCTTCGCCGGCCTTCAACATCTCGTCCAGTGGGGGTCGCTCCGACGGATCGAGCAACAGACGACCTGCATGGTAACCTTTGCCACCGCTTGCTGAAATCTCGGAGCCACGAGGCTATAACGGGAGTTCCCGAAACGGATCCTAGCTCCGAGAATTCATCATGAAGCTGCTTACGCTCCCCGTTGTTAGCGGACTATTGTTGCTGTGCGGATCGATCGCCGCTGCGGAGCAGTACGACGTGCTGATTCAGGACGGGCGAGTTGTCGATGGAACCGGCAATCCGTGGTACGTGGCCGATATTGCCATCAAGAATGGCCGCATCGCCAAGATTGGCGACGTCGACCCCAAGGAATGCAAGACGCTCATCAATGCCCAAGGGCTGATTGTCGCTCCCGGCTTTATCGACATGATGGGGCAGACCGCCACCCCGTTGCTGCGTAATCCCATGAGTGCCGCGAATCTGCTGGCCCAAGGGATCACAACCATCAACTGCGGCGAAGGTGTTTCGCAGGCTCCGCAATCAGAAGAAGCCGCGCGCACTGCGGGCTGGCAATCGATGGCCGAGTATTTTCAACTGCTCGACATGAAAGGACTGCCCCTCAATGTGGTGCAGACCGTTGGCCATACGCAGGTGCGACTAATTGTGCTCGGCGACGATGATCGCCGGCCGTCGCCAGAAGAACTGCTGCGGATGAAGGAGATGGTTCGCGAAGGAATGAAAGCGGGGGCAATCGGCGTTTCGACTTCGCTCATTTATCCGCCGGCTGTGTTTGCCAGCCAGGAGGAGATCGCGGAACTGAGCAGTGTCGCCGGCGAATACGGCGGCAAGTACTACACACACATGCGAAACGAAGGAGACAAGCTGACCGAAGCCATCGACGAAGCTCTGGCGATTGGCACCCAGGCGAAAACGCCGGTTCACATCTTTCACCTGAAAGCCGCCGGGCAACAGAACTGGCCGAAGATGCTCCAGGCCATCGAGAAAATCCAAGCCGCTCGCGGCAGCGGCCAGCAAGTGACCGCTGACATCTATCCCTACATAAACAACGGCCTCGGCATCGCCGCCCTGATTCACCCTCGCCACTTCGCCGCTGGTGATGCCGCCCTGCGAGCCAAGCTCGACGACAAAGAGCTGCGAGACACCATTCGCAAGGAGATGGAATCCGAAGGTGGCTGGGAGAACTGGTTCCGGCACATTGGCCAGGATTGGAACAAGCTGATCGTCGGGGTCGTGGCCGATGAATCGTTCAATGGCACGCAAGGACAATCGCTGGCCGAGATTGCCAAGGGCCGCAAGGAAGATCCGTGGGAGACCTTCTTCACACTCGTGAAGGCGAGGGCGTTTGTCTTGCCCGAGAGTATGACCGAAGCGAATGTGAAGCTGGCGATGCAGCAAGAGTTCACTTCCTTCTGCACTGATGTCGGCCCGGCCAGCGGAACTAGCATTGCGTCGCATCCGCGTGGCTATGGCGCTTTCCCTCGCATGATCTCGCGCCTGGTGCGCGAGCAAAAAACAGTGTCACTTGAGCGGGCCATCGCCCAGGCCACGGCTGGAGCCGCAAACAAAGTCTCAGCCTACGATCGCGGTCGCCTCGTCGAAGGTGCAGCGGCCGACATCATCGTGTTCGATTATGAAAAGTTCACCGATCAGGCGACGTTCGCCCGCCCGCATGAACTGGCCACCGGCATGCAGCACGTCCTGGTGAATGGACAGATCGTCTGGGACGATGGCAACCCAACTCGCCGGCGTCCTGGTCGCGTCCTGCGCGGATCAGGCTACGTCGGCTCACCCGCGTCAGTAACCAGCGACAAGAACTCGCCGGCCGAAATCGCTTCGCTCGATGCATTCTTCCCCAAATTCATGGAACAGCACTCGGTACCGGGCTGCAGCGTGGCGGTGACCAAGAATGGCCGTCTCGTTTACTCGCGCGGTTTCGGCCTGGCCGACGTCACCACGCGGGAGCCTGTCTCGCCAAGCAGTTTGTTTCGTATCGCCAGCATTTCGAAGCCGATTACCGCCGTCGCGATTCTGCAACTCGTCGAACAAGGCAAGCTGAAACTCGATGACAAGGTGTTTGATGTCCTCAGCTATGAGCCGCTGCTGGTAGGAGACGCCAAGGTCGATGAGCGGCAAAAAGAGATCACGATTCGTCAACTGTTGCAGCATCGCGGTGGCTGGGATCGTGGTAAATCGTTTGACGGCATGTTTCAGTCGGTTCGCTTTGCCGACGCGCTCGGCAAACCGACCCCGCCCGAGACCGACGACATCATTCGCAACATGCTGGGCCTACCACTCGACTTTGATCCCGGCGAGCGCTATGCCTATTCCAACTATGGCTACTGCTTGCTCGGACGCGTGATCGAGAAACTGACCAAGCAGCCTTACGACGAGTACGTCAAGCAGCATGTCTTGCAGCCACTCGAAATCACTTCGATGCAAATCGGAGCGTCCCACCTGGAAGGTCGCGCTCCGAACGAAGTGCGCTATTACGATCCTGGTCTCGGCGAATCGGTCTTCGAGAGGAATCAGGGGCAGAAGTGCGCTTCGCCCTACGGCACCTTCTATCTGGAATCGCTCGATTCGCACGGCGGCTGGATCGCTTCGGCCGTCGATCTGGTTCGCTTTGGCAGCGCCTTCGATGATCCCGCGAAGTGCAAAGTGCTCAAACCCGAATCGATTGGCGAGATGTACGCTCCACCCACCAAAACGAAAGCCGAGACGTTTTATGCGCTCGGCTGGAACGTGCGCCCCGCTGGCAACGGCAAGCTGACAACCTGGCACACGGGCTCGCTCCCCGGCACTTCGACCATTCTGATGCGCCGCCACGATGGGTTGGATGTTGCTGTACTCTTTAACAGCCGCACCAGTCCGACCGTCGAGCATCTGACGCAGGCTTTGGAAAAGCCGCTGCATCAAGCCCTGAATGAAGTCCACGACTGGCCGAGCGACGACTTCTTTCTGGCCAAGTAACTCAACGCATGCCGCCCGAGATGTAGAGCGTTTCGCCCGTCAGCCAAGAGGAGTCGCTCGAAGCAAAGTAGACGACCGCCGGCGCGATGTCTTGAGGCTGGCCGATACGGCCCAGTGGCGTTTGCGACTCCACTTGCTTGCGGAAGTCACTTCCGTCAATTCCCGCCGAATGAAAGCCTTCCGTCTCGATCATACCTGGGTTTACCGCGTTGACGCGAATCTTGCGCGGACCCAGTTCCTGTGCCAGCGAGCGCGTGATGGCATTCACCGAAGCCTTCGTCGCACTATAGACCGAAGCTTGTGGCAAACCGGACGCGGCGACCGAACTGATGTTCACCACACTGCCCCCTTCAGGACCAAAGTGCTTCGCAGCTTCTTGCGTCGTAAACAACAGGCCCAGCACATTCAGATTGAACTGCTTGTGGAAGTGGTCGGCATTGATCGCTTCGAGTGGAGCGAATTCGTAGATGCCCGCATTATTGACCAGCACGTCGAGACGGCCGAAAGCCTTCTTCGTTTCGGCGAACAGTTTTTCAATATCTGCCTGCTTCGAGACATCTGCCTGGACGGCTACCGCACGTCCGCCGGCTTTTTCGATATCGAAGACGACTTTGTCGGCCCCCGCCTTGCTCGAAGCGTAGTTCACCACGACCGCTGCCCCGGCGGCGGCTAGTTGGCGGGCGATTTCGGCCCCGATCCCTTTCGAAGCTCCGGTGACGACTGCTACTTTGCCGGCCAGTTTGCTGGATGACGTCGACATGGCTCATTCCTTGTGTTGGATGTTTGACCTTGGCCGAACAGGCCGCGGCAGGTGACACAGGGAACTACCGGGCGGCCGCAACAATCCAACAGGGAGAGGGAAAAATCTGCGGCCGGCGTGTCAAACCGCAAAAGGGGGGTGTCCAAACAAGGAGCCCTTCATTGGACAGCAAATAGCGCCGTTCTCGGGTTTGAGGGGCAATGTCTGTCCAATTAAGACCGTCTTGGTTGGACAAGTTGGTTGGCCAAGGTGCCAAAATCCGGATGCTGGCGGAGGGCCTTTCGCTGCGGCCGCAGAGCAGCGGAAGGCAAGAGAGCCGTTGATTGCTTGCCGCGCACGCCCCAGATACGATGACGCGGTCTAGGACTTCCTTTCCCGTCGTACGACTATTGTGGAGTGGTTTGCCATGCACCTGCCTCGCTGCTTAAACGCGCTTGTCGCGAGTTGTCTGCTGGTTGCCGCCAGTAATGTCGCTTACGCAGACGTCAAACTTCCTCCCTTCTTCAGCGACCACATGGTGCTGCAACGTGACGGCAAAGCCCCGATTTGGGGAACAGCCGCCGCGGGCGAAAAGGTCACCGTTCGCTTTCGCGATCAGGAACTGGCCAGCACCGCCGACGACAAGGGAAATTGGCGAGTCGAACTGAAGGGCCTGAAAGTTGGCCCCCCAGCGGAACTGACCGTGGCCGGTAAGAATGCGATCACGCTCAAGGATGTGCTGGTTGGCGAAGTGTGGGTGGGTTCGGGGCAATCGAACATGGCTGGTACCGTCGGAGGCTATGCCAAGAACGATCCGGAACTCGCCAGACTGGCCGCAACCGCCTTTCCCCAGATTCGTGGCTGCGGCGCGAATAGCGCCTGGACTGTCTCGTCGCCGCAAACCAATGGCCGCTACTCGGCCCTGTTGTTTTCGATGGCCGTGCGCTTGCACGAAGAGCTTGATGTTCCCGTGGGCATGATGCTCGGCGCTGTCGGCGGCACACCATCCGGTGCCTGGCTCAGCCCCGCGGCACTCGCCGCCGATCAACCCAGCCAGGCTTTGCTCGCTGACTACGAAAAAGTGTACGCGGCCCAAAAGAAGAAGTTCGACGAAGTCGATCTGCCTCGCTGGAAGCAAGGTGCAGAGAAAGCCAAAGCAGCCGGCAAAGAAGCAGGACGCCAGCCGCAACCACCGCCGGCTCCCGGTACCGTCAGCGGCAAGCCGATCGGCCATTTGTACGAGAAGCACATCCAGCCTTTGGTGGGCTATGGCATTCGCGGCGTGCTCTGGGATCAAGGCGAAGCCCGCACGCAGGTTGGCGGTGTCGACCAGTACACCATGATGAACGCGCTCATTCGCGGCTGGCGCAAGGAATGGAACGCTGGCGAGTTTCCTTTCATCTATGTGCAAAAGCCCAGCGGCGGCGGTTGTAACTGGGATGTTCCCGCGTACATTGGGACCGCACCGGCGGTTCCGCTTCCTGTGATCATTCAGCGGTTCTCGCCGCTCCCCCAAACCGTGCCTACCACCCAGGAAGGGCTCTTTGCCGAAGACTATCTCAAGATGATGAAGATCCCGAATGCGGCCATGGTCATCAGCACCGATCTGGGTCCGGGCATTCATCCCATCCTCAAGTCGGGCTATGGTGGCCGCGCGGCGAAGGTCGCCTTGGGAGCAGCATACGAAAAGCCCGTCGAATACTACGGCCCCGTGTATGACTCGCATGCGGTTGAAGGAAACACGATTCGCGTGAAGTACACCCACGCCAAAGGCCTGACGGTTCGGCACAGCGACAAACTGCAAGGCTTTGCGATTGCCGGCGACGACAAAGTCTTTCATTGGGCCGACGCCAAGATCGACGGCAACACGGTGATTGTTTCCTCACCGGCAGTCACCAAACCCGTTGCCGTTCGCTATGCTTGGGGGAACAACCGCACCTGGGCCAACCTCTTCAACCAGGACAAATTCCCCGCGGTCACCTTCCGCACCGATGCGTGGTAGCCTGCCACGTCTGGTTGTGCACCACACCATCCAGCCCAGTAGCAATCATGCCTATCCCCGAGAGTTCCCGCCGGTCGTTCCTTAAAACTTCACTCGCCCTCTCGGCAGCGACACCAGCGATCGCCGGCATGCTGCAGGCCGAAGAGCCGGCCGGCCCGCTCTGGGCCTACATCGGTACGTTTAGTTCGCCGCTCAGCGATGTGCTTCCGACGCAGGTTGACTTGCCTCCGGGGAATGGTCGCGGCATCCACATCTTTCAGGTGAATCGTCAGACCGGCGAAATGACCGCTGCTGGTGTGCACGAAATGGGAACCAGCCCTAGTTGCCTGGCCGTGAACGCTGCCGGCACGCACCTGTACTCGGCCAACGAGACCGACCGCGTCGGCCCGAACAAAGAAGGAACCGTCAGCTCGTTCGCCATCGATCGCGCCAGCGGCAAACTGAAACTGCTGAACACCGTGCGCTCCGGCGGCGCGGGGCCAACCTATGTCAGCATTCATCCTTCGAAGAAATGGCTGCTGGTTGCCAATTACTTCGGCGGTTCGATCTCCGTTCTTCCCATGCTGCCAGATGGCCAACTGGGCGAAGCAACCGACGTAAAGAACGACGCCGGGAAGATCGGCCCCACCAAGGCCAAGAACGCCCCGCCCGGCAGTTTTGCCTTCAGCGGACACGACCGGACGCACGCCCACATGATCGAGGCCGATCCTTCCGGCCGCTACGTACTGCACGTCGATCTCGGGCTCGATCAAATCTTCAGCTGGAAGTTCGACGACAAGATCGGCAAGCTCTCGCCGAACGATCCAGCGTCTGTCTCTCTGCCGCCCGGTGATGGCCCGCGACACTTTCATTTTCATCCCAACGGCCGCTGGCTCTATTCGATTCAGGAAGAAGGCTCAACGCTCGTCTTGTTCGACTACGACGCTGCGACGGGCCGGATGCAGGCTCGGCAGACGATTTCGACATTGCCGCCCAAGTTTGCCGGCAGCAATTTTTGCTCCGAGATCTTGGTCTCCGCCGATGGCAAGTTCGTCTACGCCGGCAATCGCCTGCACGACAGCATCGGCATCTTCTCCGTCGGCGAAACCGGCGAACTCACGTACGTTGGCGAAGAATGGACTCGCGGCAACTATCCCCGCAGCTTTACGTTCGACCCTACTGGCAAGTTCCTCTACTGCTGCAATCAGCGCGGCGATAATGTCGCTGTCTTTGCCGTCGATCACAAAACAGGCGGCCTCAAATTCACCGGGTACTATGTGCCTGTCGGCAATCCATCGCACATTGTGTTTTTGGATACGGCCAAAGCAGCCAAGTAGCCAAAACGTGTGTGCGACTTTTTCACTCGCCATTCGCTGGCGATCTTGAGCTGCCTATGGCCGAACTTCATCAGCTGATGCGTGAGAACCCCCGGTGGGCATCGTGTGCCAAAAGGCCCAGATGACAAAGATCGCTTGCAACGGCAGGCGAAGAAAATGCAGCAGTGGTGACGCGGGGATTAGCTCCTGATGCTGGTAGGCATAAATGTTGGCTGGAAAGACGGCCACGAGCAAGGCGATGATGCCCCAAGCGGCGAATCGTGAAAACCGCGGGACGAGCAGCAACAAACCGAGCATGAACTCGATCGCGCCGCTCAGATACACCAGTTCCCAATGCCACGGCAGATAGGGCGGCATGATCCTCACGAAGAACTGGGGCTGCACAAAGTGCATCGTCCCTGCCCCCAGCATGAGCGCCGCCAGCAGATACCTCGAAACCGACTTTATTCCATTCATGCTTTTACCTTCTGACCAACCTAACAAAAAAAGGCACCGGATTTCTCCGATGCCCTTTTAGTGGAGGCGGCGGGAATTGAACCCGCGTCCCGCGATCTTTCCACGGCAGCTTCTACGTGCGTAGTCAACAATTTGGATCTCGTCGCACCCGTCGTCTGTTGCCGGACTACGGGATTGACCAGCCAGAAACTTTTTGAACCGCGAGCGTTTCCGACATGACTCGCGGCGAACCGGAATTGACAACGGACTTTTGGATCTCTCCGGCGAAGACCCGCAATCCGTGCAACCTATTTAACTAGGCTGCAAGGCTGAGATTGCTCTCGGCAAATAAAGTGTGATCTGCTTTTAACGTGGCCAACAGATCAACCACGGCACGCCACTGACGCTTCTAAGCGACCCGGTCGAATCCAGTTCGCCCCCAGTGTTGCGAGTGGTAATTCCTCGCAGCATTCATTCTAGCGACATTCGGCCGGAAGAGAAGGTTCGTGCGGAGTGGGGAGTTCGGATTGCGGAGTTCGGAGTGAAGAAGGTATGAAGCGGGAGTCGGAGGTCAGGGGTCGGAAGATAAGGACAAGCCTTGCAGGGCTTGGTAGAACTCTCTTAAGTTGATGCCCGGCGGCAGTCCACAGCAGCCTCCGTCGCCCGTTTCGAGCAGGAAATGTTCGCCAGTTGCGGTAACGACCGAGTCTGCCATGAAGAAGGGCGAGTTGATCCGCTGGCCAATGACATCAAATCGCTGGAAGTCGGCCGCGGGGATGGTAGACAGTTCGCCATCATGACCATACGGAAGAGTAAACAGCCGTCGGCCACCAAGGAAGATCATTCGATATTCTTCGAATCGTTCGTCGCCGAACGGATCAGGACCGAGCGACTTGAGTTCGATCAGCGGCCTCAGCACGAGTCCGGGAATAAACCGATCCTCGCGAAACTCTCGCAACTCCTGAATCACCGTTGCAAACTGCTCTACGTTGCCCGGTGACGGGATCACGCACCCCTGTGGCCAGATCTCTTTCGCGGACTTGATGAAGTCCTTGATGAAATAAGGTGGTGGTCCCATCCGCTGGGTAAGCATGCGCACTTCGGCTGGTTCGAGTGAAGTGGTCGCTATTGCCGGGATGGAGAATTCGGCGATATGCGGAAAGAAGCAGGGGAACAGCTGAGTCGCATCGTACTGCTCGGGCGCGGTGAGCAAGCAGAGCCCGCGATCCCTTAGAGCTTGATGAAAAAGACGATACTCATCTGGTCGCAAAGTGCCGCCTCGGTAGACCGTTAGCTTGCCGTCGCCATTTGCTGTGTGCAGAAACGCTCGCGTCAAATCGCCGCGCATGACTGCACGTAGATTGACCGTGGTGAACTCAATTCCCAGTTCCTCGCAGGTCATCGACTCTTTGAGGAACTTCGAATCTGGCAACTGTTCGGAGTCAGCAGAGCAGGGAAAGACAACGATCAAGGGCGAACCTCCTAGCAGCCTGGGGTTACTTGAGTTGAATGTAGTCGATCTCTACATTCCCGACTTCTCGCACTGTGCGCCCTCCCTCCCTGTCTCACCACGCTGCGACAGCGGCTAAACTGGTGGGCTGAGTCCAGAGCACCGCACAAGCCTGATTGGCTGCAAGGTTTCACCGATGCAATCGTTGCAAGGCAAGTTACTGGTCGCTTCGCCCCACTTGGGCGACGGCAACTTTTTTCGTTCGGTCGTGCTGCTCGTCAAGCACGACGAAGAAGGGGCGTTCGGGCTCATTCTCAACCGTCCGCTGAACAACTCGCTGGCGGAAGTTTGGCAGACCATCGTCGCCGAGTACGGTATCGAAGGTGAGGTCGCTGCCGATCAGCCCATTCATCTCGGTGGGCCGGTGCAAGGCCCGCTGCTGGTCGTGCATACGCTTAAAAAGTACTCCGAAGCGCAAATCGTCAGCGGGGTGCATTTCGCTTCGCATAAAGATCATCTGGGCAAAGTCGTTACAAACGCGAAGAAGCCGTTTCGAGTCTTCTCGGGCTATTCAGGCTGGGGGGCCGATCAACTGGAGGACGAAATCGCCGCTGGTGGCTGGCTCATTGCCGAGGCCGAGAAGGATCTCATCTTCTATGACGGAGACGACCTGTGGGAACGAGTCGTTCAGAACATCGCCGAGCAAATCATGGCTCCCGCAATGAAAATGAAGCACGTTCCGCCCGATGCCTCGTTCAATTAAGCGGGACCGCTCGTTCTCAGATCGTGCTCGCGAGTCAGTGCTCCAGCGATTTACTCCTCGCCGACGCTTCGGGTTTTCTGGGAAAGCGAAACGCTTTCACAAACTCGCGAAAGAGCTTCACCAAGCGACTTTCGAACCGATAGGGATTGGAAATGAGGGCTACGGTTCGCGTGGGCTGAGTCCCCGACAGATGGCGATAGATGCGCCGCGGGCTATCGTCGAGGTTGCAGGCCATCGCGGGCACGAGTGAAACTCCGTGCCCTAGCGAGACGAGTTCTTGCACCGTCGCCAGCTGGCTGGTGCGCTCGACCGACACGGGCTGAATCGACCGCTGGCGGCAGAACGAGACAATGTCATTCGACAGACAATGCGTCTCGTCGAGCAGCACAAACGAGTAGGGCTGCAAATCGTCGATCGCAATCTGCTTCTTCTTGCTCAGCGGATGATCGATGGGCAGGACCAATCGCAGCTCTTCTTCAAACAGCTCTTCTATGTGCAGGTGCTGCTTGGGAACGGGCAAAGCGAGAATCGCCAGATCGATTTCGCCGTGCAACACTCGCTGCAAGAGCTTCTCGGTCACTTCCTCGAATACGACAACGCTGGCTTGCGGATACTTGGTCGCAAACCCGCGCAGCAGGGGCGGCAATAGGAAGGGGGCGATGGTGGGAATGGTTCCCAGCCGAATGCGGCCGGTTTTGCCATCGTCGGTGATTTCGGCGACGGTATCGTCGACGAGCGACAGAATCTGTTCGGCCCGGGCGAGCAGCAAACGGCCGGCATCGGTCAGTTCCACCGTTCGCGCATGTCGCTCGAAGAGCGGCTGGCCGAGTTCTTCTTCCAGCTTGGCGATCGAGCGGCTGAGCGCTGGCTGCGATAGATACAAGTCTTCGGCCGCGCGGGTGAAGTTGCCTCGCTCGGCCAGTTTCAAAAAGTAACGGAGTTGACTGATTTCCATGGGTCACCCGCAAGTGGCAGGGAGCGAACTATAATCCGAGCAATCTTTTCTCAATCCAGCAGCGACACTGTATTCACCAGCGACACTGTTCGTTACGAAAGCCTCTCATGCAATCGACCGCTTCTCTCTGGCAACTGGCAATGGCCCTACTGTTGGCACTTGCTTCGTCTAGTACCTGGGCTCGAGAGAAACCCGAGGCCACGCCGGCCGAGGCCGAGAAGCCGAAGCAGCCAGCGCCGCTTAGTTTGACCGTCGAAGGTGATATCGATGCCGCCATGGCACCGATCGCTGGTCAGCTGACGACTTTGTTCTACGAGTGCTACCCCAAGTTGCTCGCGCGCTTTGAGCATCCCGATAAGCCTGCGCAGCGCAAGATTCGTCTGATCTTCAAGAACGACATCAACGTGCCTGGCTACTCGCATCGCGATACGGTCGTCGTCAGCACCGACTGGCTGAAGAAACATCCGCAAGATATTGGTCTCTTCACGCACGAATTGACTCACTTGGTGCAGGCCTATCCCAGCCCGGAGCCTGGTTGGCTGACCGAGGGCATCGCCGACTATGCGCGGCACTTGTATGGCCCCGAGAAGCAGGTGGGCTGGTCGCTGCCGCGCAAGTTGCGCCCCGAGCAAAGCTACCGAAACAGCTACGGTGTGACCGCGCGGTTTCTCGTCTGGTTGGACGAAAAGCATCCAGGAACCGTCGATAAGATTCATCGCAAGATGCAAGACAAGACCTTCAAGATGGAAGATGTGGAAGAACTAACGGCGAAGAATATCGAAACTCTCTGGCGAGAATGCGTCCAAGACCTGGATAAATAGTTCCCTTCTTCGATTCGAGTTCCGCGGCGGCATCTGAATTGCTGTTGATGGTTTCTTTGCGGCACTCTGCGCAGACAGTCATGCATTTCATGCATGGTAATTAGTCGTGCAATGAATTGGAATCATGGCTTGCCGCGTGGCAATAATGACTTAGCGAAGTCGCCAGCAGACTTGCTCGCGAGCCTTTCCCAGCATTTCCGGAGATATTTCGATGAAACTAGCGCGACCTTTTACGATCGTTGCGATGATCGTTGCCCTGGCGGTCACATCCGCCAGTGGCTTAACGGGTGCTGAGCCCGGCCGCATTCTGACGGAAGATGGCGGCCAGCCCGTGGGAGACAATCAGAACTCGCGCACCGCGGGTGCCAATGGCAGCGTGCTCCTCGACAACTTTCACTTGATCCAAAAGTTGTCTCGCTTCGATCGTGAGCGCATTCCCGAGCGCGTAGTACATGCGCGCGGGGTTGGAGCTCATGGTGAATTCGTCAGCTACGGCGACTTCTCCAAGTACACGAGAGCGAAACTGTTCGGTGCCAAGGGAACCAAGACACCGGTGTTCTTGCGGTTCTCGACGGTGATTCATCCAGGTGGCTCACCCGAGTCGCTGCGTGACCCACGTGGTTTCGCGGTTAAGTTCTACACGGAAGACGGCAACTGGGATCTGGTGGGCAATAACCTGCCTGTGTTCTTCATTCGCGATGCGATGAAGTTTCCCGATATGGTGCACTCGCTCAAGCCCTCGCCCATCACCAACCAGCAGGATCCCAATCGGTTCTTCGACTTCTTCAGCCATGTGCCTGAGAGCACACAAATGCTGACGTTTGTGTATTCCGACCAAGGCACGCCGGCGAACTTGCGCCAGATGGATGGCTTTGGCGTACATGCGTTCAAATGGGTGAATGCGGAGGGTGACGTCACCTACGTGAAGTTCAATTGGCGCTCGCAGCAAGGTCACAAGACGCACACGGCGAAAGAAGCCGGTGAAGCGACGGCCATGAATCACAGCAATCACACCGAAGACTTGTACAAGGCAATCGAGGCCAAAGAATTCCCATCATGGGAACTGAACGTGCAAATGTTGAAGCCCGAGCAACTGGACGGTTTCGATTTCGATCCACTGGATGCGACCAAGGTTTGGACAGGCGTGCCGGAGATGAAGGTCGGTAAGATGACGCTCAATCGTGTGCCGAACAATTTCTTCGAAGTGACCGAGCAGGTCGCGTTTTCGCCCGGCATGGTGGTGCCAGGAATTGAACCTTCGGAAGATCGCCTGTTGCAAGGTCGGCTGTTTTCGTATGCCGATACCCAGCGTTATCGCGTCGGGGTGAACTACCTGATGTTGCCAGTCAATCGACCGCTCGTCGATGTGGTCAACAACAACCAGGCGGGCAAGATGAACTTCGGCGATACCAAGTCGGATGTGAATTATCAGCCTAGCGTGACCAGCAACAGCCCGGTCGAAGATCCCGCCGCGCGGGCATCGCAGGCACCGCTCAGCGGGCATGTGGAGCAGCAACGGATCGCCAAGACGTTGAATTTTCAACAAGCAGGCGAGTTGTATCGTAGCTTTACCGCCGAACAGCAGAAGAATCTGATCTCGAATCTGGTTGGTGACATGAAGAAGGTTCGCGACAAGCAGATTCGCCTACGGATGATTGGCTTCTTCTACCAGGCTGATGCCGACTACGGCACGCGCCTCAGCGAAGCGCTCGGCGATAGCCTCGACGATGCCAAGGCACTGGTCAAAGCCACGAAGGACGTCGAGCCGACCAAGTGGCGGCAAGCGGGCAGCGCGGGTCGACCGGCGAATACGACGGGCGGGGGCAGATAGTTTGAAGTTCGCAGTTTGAAGTTCGTAGTTGTGGGGCAGCTGGTCTGCAGCGCCCCAAGTTGAATGTGGAAGAGTTGAGGAGCCGAGTATGCGACAGGTTTTGACTCGCCTGGCGATTGCGGTGGCTGTATTCGGCCTGATCGTGATTGCCGTAGGAAGTGGTTACTACTACTCGCTGCCGATTCCAACGTCGCCAGAACTGACTGACAAGCATGGCGTCGTGCTGGATGAAGCGACGCAGGCCAAGCTGACGGAGATCGTCTTTCAAGCGGCCCGCGATGACGACGCTGTAACCGTTACCGAGTATCTGAAAGAAGGGTTTACGCCGAACGTGCGCAGCCCACGTGGCGATACGCTCTTGACCGTCGCCGCCTATCACGACAGCCGCGCGGTAATGAAAGAACTGCTTGGCAAAGGCGAGATCGAACTCGAAGCGCGAAACCGGATGGGACTCACGGCCGTCTCTGCCGCGGCCTTCAAGGGGCACGACGAAGCGCTGCGGATGTTGATTGCTCGCGGTGCCAAGGTCGATGCGGCGAACAGCACCAATCAGACAGCCATCATGTTCGCGGCACTCGCCGGACGCACGACCACCGTGCAACTGCTCAAATCGGCCGGGGCAAATGTGGAGCGCCAGGATGAACTTGGCAACACCGCAGCATCGCTGGCCGAAGCTCAAGGCGCGGAAGAAGTGGTGGAACTGCTGAAGTAAGGTGGCGCACTCTCTCGCCCGGCGACCCCACCCCACGCGCACGCGACTCGACCGCATCCTGCGGGCAGCTTATCATCGGGGGAGCTTACCTCTCGATGATACTCCCGCCTAAGGATGCTCCTGATGTTGTTGGTTCGCTATTTGGTCTTCGTTTCACTGACGCTCGTCATTGGTTTGTCCATCAATCCATTCGCACTCGCTCAAGAGGCGCCTCCCAAAGCCACCATCGATGGCACCGGTCCAGGCTGGGTAACTTTGGGCGAAGCAGACTTCAAGAATGTGAACTGCGCGGAGGATACCTGGTCGTGGAAGGATGGCGTAGCTCATTGCACGGGTAAGCCCGTGGGTGTCATTCGAACCGAGAAGCAGTACAAGAATTTCGAACTTAGCGTGCAGTGGCAGCATCTGAAGAGCGCCGGCAACAGCGGCGTGTTTGTGTGGGCGATTCCTGAATCGCTGGAAGGTCTGAAGCCGAACGCACTGCCGCAGGGCATCGAGGTGCAGGTGCTCGACCACGGCTACACCGAGAATTACGAAAAGTCGACCGGCAAGAAGGCCGATTGGTTCAGCACGAATGGCGATGTGTTTCCCGTCGGCAAGGCCAAGATGAAGCCCTTTCCACCGACCTCGCCCAATGGGCAACGGAGCTTTCCGACTAAAAACCTGAGCAAGGGAATCAACGAGTGGAACCATTACTACATTCGCGCCATCAACGGCGAAGTGCGGCTGTGGGTGAATGGTGAGGAAGTCTCCGGCGGCACCGACATCACCCCCAGTAGCGGCTATCTGTGTCTGGAATCGGAAGGGTCGCCCGTCGAGTTCAAGAACATCAAGATTCGGGAACTGCCGTAAGGGTTTCAGCGTTGGATCCATTTGTAATCGGCGTTGTCGTGCTGGTACTGGTCGTGGGCTGGTTCCTGTTCAAAGGAAAGCCCAGCGCGATCTTTGTGGTGCAAGTGAAGAACGGAACGGCCGAAGCTACTGATGGGACCGTGACCGAAGCCTTTTTGAACGAAGTGACCGAGCAGTGCCTGATTGCCGGTGTGCGGGCAGGAGAGATTCGGGGCGTGCCGCGCGGGGTGCGAATCGGCCTCTGGTTCTCGCCCGAGTTCGATCCCGATGTCTGCCAACGCCTGCGTAACTGGTGGGGCATGTATGGCTGGCTCCTCACGGCCCGCAGTCCCACGCGTCGGTAATGGGTTTCTCGCTTTGTCGTTTGACAAAGAATCACGCGTCGACCAGATTTCAGGTGGTTCCGCAGTTACGCGGGGCGAGAGCGAACTCGTGGAGCGAGTCGACTGCACGTTCCCACTCGCGTGCAAGTTTCACCACGAGAGTCGAGGCGAACGAATGGCGAAAGAATTCGGTTCTGGACCGCCCGCTCACGCTCCTCGCTAACGCGTCGGGTTTCCTAAGAAAGTCGACGCAAATTGCGATACGCTCATTCAGGGGGCGTTCACAAACCTCGGGTTGTTTCGCTGCTGGGAAACCCGCAGAGACGGCAAATTGCCGAGCGAAATGAATTCCGGGGTGAGACGAGGAGGCCGGTTTGTGAACACGCTTTTTCCGAAAGCCGGAAAGGTTGAGAGAGTTGCGACGGAAACGACCCACCCGCCGCGTCATTTTCGACCGCTAGCAGTCCGACAACCTGACGTTGCTCCGCCCAGACTCGATTGCTACAGTGCGGCGAGCGGGCACTGCCCGAAAGTGTGTCCAAAGAATGTGCCCGAAAGATCTGATTGGCTTCTGCAGGATTTGAACTCTCATGATGCTTGCGCAAGTTCCCCGTCGTCTGCTGTTGCTGGCCGCTGTGGGCTGCCTGGCATTCATGGCCACGGGCTGCAGTCCGGCTCAGCAAGTGGTGGGAACGTGGGATCTCGATTCCAGCAAGCCAATTCCGACTGAGTTCTTTGATGCCAATCCACTGGTGGGCGCGATGCTCGCCATGGGGAAGCCTGACTTTCAAGTAACCATGCAGGGGGACGGAGCTTTCCATCTGAAAGCGAAGGTCGGCCCGGTGACCCAAGAGAAGAAGGGTTCGTGGCGGTTCGTGAAAACCGAAGGCAAAACCTTACTTTTAATGGTCAAGGAAGCCGGGAAAACCGAAGAAACAGAATTAAGATTTACACCGCTCGATGCCGAACATGCCGACCTGAGCATGCCTTTGGATTTGGGTGGCCAGAAAATCAATCCCGCGTTTTCGTTTATCAAAGCGAAACCCGGGGTATAGGACGATAAATTCAGGGGAGCTCCGCGCTCGTTGTTACCGACTGGTGTTACCGGTCGCTAGCTGCCAGCGTGACAGCAGCCCGCTGAGATACAGCTCATCACCCCTGGTCGATCAAGGAGGATCACCATGCTTCGTTATGTACAATCTGCCGTCATTGGCTCGTTTCTCGCCGCCCTCGTCATCACCGCCGTCGGCTGCGGTTCGGGCAGCCCACCGCCGGCCCAGCGCTTGCCTGGCAAGTGGCACGGCAAGATGGTGGTCGATCGCGAGTCGGTCGGTGCTTCGCTGACTGCTCAACAAATTGCCGATCTCGAAAAGATGGAGATGGGCATTGAGTTCACCAAGGAAGGGGCGATGGTCCTCTCGGGTGTGAACAACAATCAGCCCTACCAAAGCGCTGGTAAGTGGCAGTTCATCACCCAGGAAGGCGATCAGCTGACGATCAAGTCGGTTGAAAGCGACGGCACCCAGAAAGACGTCATCATCCTTTTCGACGGCGCGGACAAGTTCCACATGCCGCTGAAGACAGAAGTGGCGAATATCGGTGCGATGACGTTTGAGCGGTTGCGGTAAGGGGGAAGGGGCCAGAGATTAGGGGCCAGGGACCAGGGGAGTCGGAAGTCAGAGGTCAGAAGCTAATTGCTTGCATTAACTTCGAACCACAAACTTCGAACTTCGAACTACTCTGTCTTCTGCACCTTGTCGATCTGCGGCGGTTCCGATTTATCCCACTTGGCAGCACGTTCCGCTGCGGTGGGTTCGGTCAGCGGTCGCACGACGCGGAAGCCCACGCCCAGAGCATCGGTCAGATACCAGATACTCTGCGGCAGTTGCGGATCTTGCTGCTTCCAGTCGGCATGCGACGCCTTGCGAGCCGCTGAGCGGGCTTCGACGGCTTCGCTATCCCACGAGCCCCCGCGGACCACGCGGTTGTACTCGGTCAGCGGAATGGCCAGCGGATTGAGCGCGGTCTTGCCGGCCAGCTTGCTGTAAAAATCGGTGGTGTGCTGGTCGAGGACCCATTCGGCGACATTGCCGTGCATGTCGTATAGGCCCCAGGGGTTAGGCTTTTTCAGGCCGACCTTTTTGTACTTCTCTTCGGTGTTGCCCAGGTACCAGCCATAGTCGTCGAGCTGCGCCGGATCGTCGCCAAACGAGAAGGCGGTCGCCGTTCCCGCGCGGCAGGCATATTCCCATTCCGCTTCGGTGGGCAGGCGATAGTAGCGGCCGGTCTTGGCACTCAGCCATTGGCAAAAGACGCGAGCCGAATGTTGCGTCATGCAGATGGCGGGAAAACCGCCCCGCTTGCCCATGCCAAAGCTCATGTCGGTGTAGGGCTTGGTTGGTTGAGTCAGCTGATACTTGTCGGCTGCCTTGTCTCGTTCGTTGGGTGGCGTGCCGAGGGCATCGCGGCGAAAGATATCGAGGTCGGCGGACCAGACTTCGTAAGCGTCCCAGGTGATTTCGAACTTGGCCATCCAGAAGGGATCGACCTGCACTTCGTGCTGCGGACCTTCATCGGGTCGGCGTCCCTTTTCGCTCTCGGGGCTGCCCATCAGAAACTTGCCACCCTTGATGGGCAGCATGTCGATTTTCCCCTCCGAGTGCTCGAGCAGTTCAGTGTAGGGCTTCATCTCGGCTTCGGTTTTGGCGGCCGAATCGGGAATTTCGAGAGGAGCGACTTTGGCATCCTGCCCGTTCGCTACAGAGAGAGAAACAGCCAGCAGGAACAACCCACAGAACCTTCGCATCGTGACACGCTCGCAGAGTGATAACTCAGATCTCGCCCATTCAGAATGGCTCGGTGAGTTGCACATTGTCGTTTGACGTGGCAACTGCACCAGCCTGCTTCCCCATTAGAACATGGAAGCAGGCGAGATTTCGAGGGTGCGACCGGCGTGGGAGCTCAAATCCTGGTCTAGCTGAGGCCGAGAGCCATGTCTTCGAAAGACAGGTCGGCAGCAGCTGCATGGGGTTCGAGTTCTTCGCGCAGCACGACAATGTTGGACGGGGCATCGATACCCAGCCGCACTTTGTCGCCCGAGACTCGGACCACGGTCACCACGATCGAATCGCCCAGGCGAATTCTCTCGGCCTCTTTCCTCGATAGTACTAGCATAGACATACCTCCTTGTATGAAGCGTTATTGGTTGTGAATCAGGATTTTGAGCGTTGACAATCAATCAGTGTTTTTTGAGAATCTCTCGCGTACCTGCGTTACGCACCTGCGCCTTGGGCGGCCAGTTCGGGAACGGGCATCGCAAAGGTCGGGGCTCGGAGGAGCGTGGTTTTGTGAATCCGTTCGCCTTGAGAGTTGTAAAACAGAATCGTGTTGCGGTCGGTTTCCCAGATGGCCGTCAGCTTTACGCTGCGGGGGCCATGCAGGCAGAAGAACAGACCGCAGGGCCGCTTGCCGCGGACCAAAATCCGTTCCGAAATCTCAAAGGCACCGGGTTCTAAGTGGTTTTGCTCGCACAGGGTTTGTTGGACGTAACTTCGCAGGCCGCTGAGGTCTTCTATGGGGAGGACGCTGGCCACCATATTGGCTCCGCAAGATGTAGGGCAGATGGGAAGGTTACCACTGGGGAAGTTGGGTAACCTGGCGGGGTGTTGATAGGGTTACTATCGGCAAGCTGCGAGGGTTGCGTTAAGAAACGAGACTCTGGCGACTAGTAAAAACTTGGCTTCCGCGCAGAGTGTGACGGCGGAGCAGCGTGAGGATTGCATGACCGAAAGCGTTTCGACGAATCCGTATTCATCGCCTGTAGTGCCTGAAAATCCACGAGCGATTCAACGTGCGCGGGTGGCGACTCGCGTGCGCATTCCAGCAGCCTGCTTGCTCGTGGCGGCGACACTGCACATCGTACTCATGGGGGCCTTGGCAACTGTGGCAATTGGTACCGCCCCTAGCTGGTCCGCGTTATTCGCAAAAGTAGGAATCTTCAACGCGATTGCGTTCGTGGTCTATTTAGCCGAGCAATCATTCCTGATTTATGCTGCAATCCGAATGTGGCGGATGCAATCGCTTGGGCTGTGTCGCATCGCAGCCATTTTTGCGAGCCTTCCAGTGTTGGCACCGGGAGCGTGGCCGGGCATTCCTCTAGGCATTTGGGCGGCCATCGTCCTGTTCATGCCAAGTACGGCGCAAGAGTTTGATCGACCAGTGGCGAAAGACTCGCTGGATGAATAGTTTCAATCTCCCACATCAAACTTCACACCTTGCGCCAGTGGTAACGTGCGGCCGAAGTTGAGTGTGCAGGTTTGGCGGCGCATGTACGTTTTCCAAGCGTCGCTGCCCGCTTCGCGACCGCCGCCGGTTTCCTTCTCGCCACCGAAGGCACCTCCAATCTCGGCGCCGCTGGGGCCAAGATTGACGTTGGCAATGCCGCAGTCGCTGCCCCAAGCAGAGAGAAACTGTTCGGCCTCGCGAAAGCGGTCGGTGAAGATGGCGCTCGAAAGCCCTTGCGGGACATTGTTGTGCAGCGAGATCGCTTCTTCGAGTTCGCGGTACGTCATTACATAAAGAATGGGTGCGAACGTCTCGTGCTTGATGATCTCCATCTCCGGTTTCGCTCGCACGATCGTCGGCTGCACATAGTACCCCGGGCGATCGATAGGCTGGCCACCACACAGAACTTCGCCACCTTGCTGCTTGATCGTCGCGATGGCAGCGGTGTACTGCTTCACCGCTTCCAGGCTGATGAGTGGACCGAGCAGTGTGCCCTCTTCCCAAGGAAGACCGACAGTGATGTTCTGATAGGCCTTCGTCAGGCGTTCGATCAATTTCTCAGCTTGCGATTCGTGGACAATCAGCCTGCGCAACGTGGTGCAGCGCTGCCCGGCAGTACCGACGGCGGCAAAGAGAATCGCTCGCAGGGCCAGGTTCAGATCGGCCGATTCAGTCACGATGCAGCCGTTGTTGCCACCCAGTTCCAGCAAGCTGCGGCCAAGGCGTTCAGCCACCGTCTTCGCCACGCTCTTGCCCATTGCCGTGCTACCGGTGGCCGAGATCAGCGGCAAGCGAGCATCGGCGGCCAGTTGCTGCCCGACATCACGGTCCGCCGCACACAGGTTCAGCACGCCCGCGAGGCCGCGCGGCTCGAGCACATCGTTCACCAGTTGCTGCACGGCAATCGCCGTGAGCGGTGTCAGGTGCGAAGGCTTCCAAATGACCGGATCGCCGCAGACCATTGCCAGTGCTGCGTTCCAGGCCCAGACCGCGACGGGAAAGTTGAACGCAGTGATCACTCCAATAGGTCCGAGCGGATGCCATTGCTCGAACAGGCGATGCTCGGGGCGTTCGCTGGCGATGGTCAGTCCGTAGAGTTGCCGCGAGAGACCGACGGCGAAGTCACACATGTCGATCATCTCTTGAACTTCGCCGAGCCCTTCGCTGCGGATCTTGCCCGCCTCGATGGTGACGAGCAGGCCGAGATCGTCCTTGTGTTTGCGCAGTTGCTCGCCAATGAGCCTGACGATTTCGCCCCGCTGCGGCGCGGGCATTCGGCGCCAAGCAGCAAAGGCCGCGTGCGAGTTGCCGGCGACCACTTCGCAGTCGTCTTTACCGCCCAAGTGAACGCGGGCGATGGCTTCGCCGGTGGCCGGGTTGAGCGACTCGATTATTTCGCCGCTGGGGCGATCAAGCCAACGCCCGGCATACACGCCCGAGTTAGTATCGCGCAGTCGCAGGCGACCAAGCAGGGATTGCCACATCGTGGATTGTGCCATGGTGTACCTACCACGTCCTGGATGCTGAAGGGGCCGATGAACTGGCGAGCACGCTGGCGTCGCCCAGCACGGTATCGATGATGTTCACCGCGGTATCGACTTCGGCCTTCGTCACAACCAGCGGCGGACAGAATCGCAAGGTACTGGTGCCGCAGCCGAGCATGAGCAGGCCGCGGTGGAAGCACGCTTGCACGACGGCATCGCGAACCGCAGCGGCCGGTTCTTTGGTCGTGCGGTCCTTCACCAGTTCCGCACCTACCATCAAGCCGATGCCGCGCACATCGCCAATGATCGTGTGCCGGCTCATCAGTTCGCGCAGCCGACTTTGCAAGTAGTCGCCCACTTCACGAGCATTGGCCATCAGCGATTCTTCGAGCAGATCGATCGTCGTGAGAGCCGCCACGCACGAAATCGGGTTGCCACCGAAAGTGCTCGCATGCGAGCCGGGGCCCCAATCCATCAAGTCAGCCCGCGCGATAATGGCGCCGAGCGGGAGTCCGGAGGCGATGCCTTTGGCCAGGCAGATAATATCGGGGACGACGCCCCAGTGCTCGATGGCGAACATCTTACCGGTGCGTCCCATGCCCGATTGCACTTCGTCGACGATGTACAGAATGCCGTGCTTCTCGGCGAGTGCTTTCAGCTCACGATGAAATTCCGGCGGTGGTACCACGTAACCACCTTCGCCCTGAATGGGCTCGACAATGATGCCTGCCACTTCGGTCGGTGGGACCGTGCGACGAAACAGGTCTTCGAGTTGATTGAGCGTATTCAAACAACAGCTGGCCGAATTCTTGTGGCATTCGCCTCGCTGAGGGCACTGGTAGCAGTTCGCATAGTCGATGTGCGTCACCTGCGGAATCAGCGGCGCAAAGCCGCGGCGCTGAATCATCTTGCTTCCCGTCAACGAGAGCGCCCCCATGGTGCGACCATGGAACGCGCCGAAGAACGCAATCATGTGCTGCCGGCCGGTGTGAAAGCGGGCCAGCTTAAAGGCCGCCTCGACGCTCTCGGCGCCACTGTTGGTAAAGAAAACCCGTTTGTCTCCGCTGCCGGGAGCAAGCTGTGCCAGACGCTGGGCGAGGTTCCCTTGCGGGGCATAATAGAAGTCGGTCCCCGACATGTGGATCAACTTTTTCGCTTGCTCTTCGATTGCTGCCACCACGCGCGGATGGCAATGGCCGGTCGAACAGACAGCAATGCCGGCGGTGAAGTCGAGAAAGCGATTGCCGTCGACGTCTTCGATCATCGAGCCTTCGCCCCGCTCGACGGCCAGCGGATAAGCCCGCGTATAAGAAGGAGAAGTGAACCGCTCGTCGTGAGCGATCAGCTGCTTTCCTTTCGGGCCGGGCAACTCGGTGTGGATCCAGGGTGTGGGCAGCGACTGGCTTCGATCGTTCTTCGTGGGACCATTCATGGCAAAGCTCCCTCAATGCGTGCCGCGGGCGATGCCCATCGGGCAAGGTCCGAAGTGGTGGACATACGCGCAGTGATCTTCCCCACAGCAATCGTACGCCATCGAGGGGGCGGGGCAAGCCAACTCGCTCGTTTGGGGCGATTGCTGACAGGAAACGTCGCTGGCAGGGCAAGTTCGTGCCCCGTGTTTCGCTAGAACCCTGCCTACCGGCGGATGCTCTCACAATTCTCATGGGAACTGCATGAGAAATTTTCAGCGAGCCGGCAAAGTTTACCGATAGAGAAAGAGTTCGCGCGCTGCATCCCGCCATATTGACGGACCCAGCGAGCCCTTCCTGTTGGGAGCTAATTCGTACTTATGCCGCTTTTCGATGCTACTCTGGCCGAACGTGTAGGTTCAGCCATCCAGACCAACCCTTACTTGAGTGGCAGGACGCTGCGGTTTGAGGCCCACGAAGGGCGCATCACTTTGAACGGGGTCGTCGCCTCGTATTTCCAAAAGCAAATGGCTCAGGAAGTGATCAAGCGCATTGAAGGCGTTGAGCAGATCGAAAATCAGCTCGAAGTCACCTGGTGCTAAGCAGTCTCGTCGTAGACCGCGCTGTTCCGGCGCATCTGCGCACGACACTCACCCCGCCTCTGCGCACGACACTCACCACGCCCCCGCCCCTGCGGCGGGGGTTCATTGGCTTTTGCACTAGCTGATGCTCGCGCAGGCTCCCCTGCCGGCCTCCTTCCCAGTTGGAGTTCCGGCTTTAGCCGGTCCTGTTCCTTGCCTCTTCCCCTACCTGCTGATTGCGCAGCTCCCCAGCCCGAACAGCGCGCAGTTCCGCTCCTTACCTCCCTACTTTCTACTTCGCCTTCCTCATCTTCTTCTCCAACATCGCCTGTCTCGCCTTCCTTTCCTTCCGATTCAACGGTCGCCGCACCCCGGGGCCCTCTTTCGCAGGCGATCCATCGACTCCTGACCGCTGCTCGCTATCCCCCGCACGTTCTTCCCGGTGCTCCACAGACACCACCACCTCACCCGTCAACTCGCCGTGAACAGTCCGCCGCGCGGCCTCTTCTTCGTACAACTTCATCACGGGCCGCGTCGCCGAATCGAAGGCTGCCATTGCACTTACGGGATCGCGAAACTTCTCGTTTCGCATCTCCGCAGCCTCTTTCGCGAACAGCTCTGAACAGTCCCTATTCAGGGGGCTGCTGTGCCGCTCAGCCCGCTCGGGGTCAGGAGTCTTTGGCGAGCGACGACCCTCCATCTTCGAGGATCGTTTTTCGCCATAGACTCCCGACCCCTGACTCGTTGCCCGCTCCTTCGCCGGACCATTTTCATTTTCGTCTTCCTCCCCTTCCTCTTCTTCCTCATCCAAACCTTCCGCTGCCAGCGCCGCGGCCGCCAGCGAACTGAGGAGCGACGGCTGCGGCAACATCGCCGCATGTTCGGCCAACTTGCACGCGACCATCAGGTAGCGCGGGTCGCCGTAGCCCGTCCGAATCGTTGTCACCGAATTCGCCCCGGTGAAATTAGCCGACTTGCGAACGGTCTTCATCGGACCTTGCGACATCCGCCACGCATTTTCCGCCTGCGCACACAAGAAATTCAGCCTTTCCGCCGCCATCTGCTCGGCGACGTACAACTGCTGCTCGCGCCGCACGATGTCCTTCACGCCGGGTGCCATTTCCACCAGATACGCCGCGACTCGCTCGATAATCTGGCAGATCCGCGTTTGCGAAATCTTCAGCTTTCGCGCCGCGACGCGCGTGCTGAACTGCGACACTTTCACCAGTCGATACGCCTCAAAATCTCGCCAACACGGCGGCAACGATACCTGCATGGCCGATCCCCTTCGCGAAAATACGCTGTGCAATCTCACAACACACCTTCGCCAACCTATCAACCACTCGTGACTAGTTAGGTCACGCCCCGCTAGCATTTTTTAAGTAGCCCGACGCGTCAGCGAGGGGGAATGCTCTTCGTCGTCTTGAACTGTTGCAGCCCATAGACCATTCGTTTCGTCTGTCTTTGCTCCAGAGAGTCGAAACGATTGGCGGGAGAAGTCACTTCTCCACTTTCCGCTCGCCCTCCCTCGCTGACGCGTCGGGCTACTTGGAGCGGGCGAAGCCAAAACTCGATGCTGGCGTGAATGGTTACTAGCATTTTCCGAAGTAGGTCACATCCGCCGGATGTGATCCTGGACCTGTGAGGCGAGGCGGAACTGCCATGCCCAGGTCGCAGCGGGCCGCTGCGACCTACCGAAAAAGTATCTCTGACATACTGCCAGTACACGCCAAGAACTGGTCTGGAGTGTCGCCGTCCTGGTGGTTTGGGCATCAAAAGCTGGGTACTGGGTAGCTAACTGTGTTGGTCGAACGTAAGCCACGTCGGCGCAGGATGATGGAGCGAAGTGCGAAATTCGTGTCGCCAGAAGGTTGACCACGCTATCCCTTATTGTCCTTTGCGGTGGGATTCAATTGCGTTCGATACCAATCGACGAAGTCGTTCGGCATGTACCCCCCTGCGTTTCCTGCCGCGTCTATGCCTGCAATGAAAATGCTGCCGTTCTTTGGGGCTATCAGAGGCCTTAGCTTTGCGTACAACTCTTGAGCTGTCCCTGCTGATCTTACGATGGCAATCTCGTTGAACCGAAACCAGTCAAGCTCTTGTTCAAGAACCTCGGCGATGTCTTTGAATTGTATTTGTCGGTTAAGTCGCAAGAAGACCATGTATAGCTTTCCATTCATTCTCCACCGTCCTTTGGTGCATTGGCACCATCAGCTGGTGGAAGCAGAACAACCGCCAATTCGCTCTGTTGTGATTGGGGCGATAAATTTGGTGCGCCCTTCATCCCCAGGGTCATTTGCTCGTGCAAGAGAAATTCTGCACCCTCAAACAAAGCGGCCTGTGGGTTGGCGTGTGCGAACCATACCATCCCGCCGCAAACGCACAAAATTAGTAAGGCAAGCAGAACAGCGATTCCACCAGCAACGTAGGCACCAATTTCGCTGCCACTAAATGCAACAGTTGCCGCTGTTGTTCCAAGTGCGACAGTTGCACAAATTAGCACTGTAGAGAGCCTGCCAACCACGCCACCACTTAGCCTTATCGAGGATATTCGTTCTGTCATGCCTGCGATGTCAGGCACGTTGAGAATTTTAGACACGACTCCCCCCGACTTGAAAAAACAGCCGAGAGGCGTACCATGAACGTAACAGCACGCATGGGCCACTGGCTCATAAAGAAAGCCGCGAGATTACACCCTCGCGGCTTTCTTATTGTAGTAACTTAGGCCGCAGCTTCCAGCACGTCTTGGATTGACCATACGCGGTCCGTCAGCCCAGCAGCCATCGCTGGAGTTTACTTTCCCTTGCCGCACGATTCGTGCTTGCGGCAGAAGTTGTAGAAGGCGACGAACAGCGTCATCATCGCCGCGTGGTGTTCGGCGCTTTTCGAGTGAGCGTTCGTCAAGCGAGTCATGCGGCGATTGTGCATGCGAATCGAGAGGTTGAACCGCTCGCTAAAGCTGAAGCTGGGTACTGTCCGACGTCCGCGGATATGAAAACCGAACCCGCGCCGGCGTGCTGACTTGCGGCGAAGTGCCGAATTCTCAGGGGGTGAAGAGGACAGGGTGGAATGGATCGTTCGCCCACGCTCCGGGCCGCACCTTCCGGTCGATCTGCTCCAGGGGCCAGAAGATTCGCTCTGCCCATCGCCCACCATAGCGATAGTAAGAGGTCCGATAAACCGCGCCGGAACCACCCGTGTATTCCTGTCCCGGCACCACTAGCGCCAGATAGCTGCCCACGTACAGCAGCGGCACCAGCAGAACGAGAATGGCGACGATGAGTGGTGCGCGGTTGGTCATGGGGCGATATCATCCACAGCAATCTCCGGCATGGCACCATCACGACGGATAGTCCGATCAGAAGCTAAGTTCTGGCGTTGCATCAATCTGCCGATAATGGCGGCAGAAATCGCAAAGCCGAGCATCACTAAGATTAGTTGCAGCACTGTGAACCGGAACGTTGCTGGCAGTTGTGACGGCTTGCTCATCGTCCCATTCTACCCACGCACGAAAAAGCCCCGCCAGTGTGACGGGGCAAGGTTGAGCCGGCAATGATTTTCCTGGAATCAAGCTCTCTTCGCCTGCGCGCACAACCCGGCGACATTTCCACCAGACGAGCCGCGACTCGCTCGATGATCTGGCAGATTCGCGTTTGCGAAAAGCTAGCGCACAAGCCAATGAACCACCGCCGCAGGGGCGGTGGCGAGAGGAGCGATGGCAGCGCCGCCGGATCAGAATTGCCGCAACGATTAGCGTGGTTGCCCTGGTCGATGTCCCATGACGGCATCGCCGCGATGAGCGTATTGCGGAAAGCGATCGTCCAGCCGGACCATGTGCAGCACTTGCTGGTTGCCGTCGCTGAGGCCGGCCAGTCGCAAGCAACCACCATTGGCGACGACCCGTTTGTGCAGCATCACCAATTGGCCGATGAGCCAGCTGCGCATCAAGGTGATCTGCTCCATTTCCAGCACGACGCGATGCGAGAACTGCTGCTGCATCCGGTCCCAGATTGCTTCAGCCAATTCGACTTCGCCCCAGTCTGCGCCCGTCGGGGGCATCAGCCGAATAAAGAGCCAATCGGGACCGCGCTCCATCTCAAACGTCCAACCCGGCGCAAGATCGACAAGCATGGCGTTGCTCCCACGCAATGGGTTCAGAAAGAACCCTCGATAGAATTTACCCTAACCCCTATCGCTCATCTTAAGGGTCGATTGCCGGAACGCAATTGTTTTCAGCAATACCCGGCGCGATTGTCATGAAGATGTCACGCGCGGTCCGCTAGCAACCGCTGATCGGCCCCCTCTACGATCGACGCCAGCGGCATTAGAATGCCTCTCTTCGCTGGTTCGCAAACAACCCCTTCTATGTCCAAGATATTGAGGAACACACCATGTCCCGCGCAGCTGCAGTCACGTTCAAAGGCACTCCCATGACCCTCGCCGGCGAAGCCGTGACGGTTGGTCAACCCGCTCCCGATTTCACCATCCACTTTTTTGAAGGTGGCCTGAAGACCGTCAAGCTGGCCGATCTCAAGGGGAAGGCTACGATTCTGAGCGTCGTTCCTTCGCTCGATACGGGCGTCTGCAAGATCCAAACCAAGAAGTTCAACGAAGAATTGGCCTCGTTGGGAACTGGCATCAATGCCGTCGCCGTGAGCATCGATACTCCCTTCGCCATGAACCGCTTCTGTGGTGCCGAAGAGATCAAGAACCTGAAGGTCGGCAGCGACTACTTGAACCACAGCTTTGGTAAGGCCTATGGCGTGCGGATCGAAGAACTCGGTCTGCTTGCCCGCAGCGTGTTTGTGATCGACAAGGACGGCAAGGTCGCCTACGCCGAAGTTGTGCCCGAAGTGACCAGCGAACCGAACTATCCAGCCGCTTTGGAAGCCCTTAAGAAGGCTGTCTAGTACCTGCTGAATCTGCCAGACGCAGCGATCTAATTCAATGCTCAAGGGCCCGTGAAAACGGGCCTTTGTTCGTTGATGCGTGAATGTAGTTTTTGGCGTCAATCAATTTGGTTGGTAGTGCGAATTCGATTAGACTCCAGGAACATGTCATTCCTCTCTCAAACAAACACTTCGGAGTGCCAGATGCCGAAGCTGAGCACCTGTCTCTCGCTTGCGCTGATTGCCTGCTGGCTCAACGGCTCTGTGCTATTGGCTCAGGTCACACCTCCACCGGGGCTGCCAGATCTTAAGCCCGGCGATGAGTTGCAGGTGTACGACGAAGGGCGAACGAAAGACGCGACCTTCGTGGAGTTTACCCCCGTCGGGCTGATTAAGGTTCGCTTTGAAGATGACAGCCGAAAGGCGTTTCGGCCGGCTTTGGTTCGCTTTGTCAGAGCAGCCGCCAAGCCCAGTGCACCTGTGGTCGGCACACCCAAGACCGTAGTTCCCAGCACACCAGCGCCGCCTGCGGTCGCCAATGCACCTCCTGCCGGCAGTTCCTTCACCATTGGTCCACTTCAGCGAACTCGAACCTGGCGCGATGCCTCTGGGCAGTTCTCGCTCGATGCGGAGTTCGTCAAGCTGTCGGTTGGCAAGGTGGAATTGAAGAAGAAGGACGGCAGCACGCTCAGTTTGCCGCTGGATAAACTGGCGACTGCCGATCGGGACATTGCTGAGTACTTTGCGGCGCTGGATGTTCCTTCGTCAGCCGCGTCCGGTACCACGACGACCCAACCAACCACTCCGGGCTTTCGCTCAGTACCTGCTGGCGGCGGGCCTGCTGCACCTAACCGATAGCGGCCGGAGCAAAGGCGAAGAATGCGTTTTGGCTCACTCCTGACGATCGCTGCTTGCCTGCTCTGTGCGTTGGCAGTTTCCGCGCGCGGTCAGGAGTTTCAAGTCGTGCCCGGGATGGTCGTCGAGGTTCTCGACGGTGCGGGGGATATCCGTGGAGCCGAGTTCGTCTCGATGGTGGGCACCACGCATGTCAAAGTGAAGATGAAGGATGGGAACGTCCTCACCTTTCCCGTGAATCGAGTGCGTGTACCGCAAGCCCGATCTTCGACCGGCGGCAGTGTTGGCCCACGGGTTTCGGTTCCCGGTTCCATCACGCAGGAATCGCCCGAAGCAATTGCCGCGGCAGGCAAGCTCGCGGGCCTGCGTACCTGGACCGATGCGTCTGGCAAGTTCACCATCGAAGCCGAGTTCGTTACGACCAACGGCGAGCGTGTGGAACTAAAGAAAGCCGATGGCAGTGTGGTCCAGATGCCGCTGGAAAGGCTCAGCGGCGGAGACCAGGAAATTGCCGGCTTTCTGGCTTATCGTCAAGCCATGCAGGCCAGGCTCGCGGCCACCGGCGATGGATCGGTGGGAGCAACGGGCAAGATTAGCCTCAGTGGGGTGACCAGGCTCGATCTGCCGGTCGCAATGGAATGGTCCGTCAAGGTTGACCCCAACCCTACGCCGCCGAAAACGCTGATCAATAAGCCCGTTTATCTGCCCCCCCGCGATCTCGAGAACAACTACCAGGACCGCTACGAAGCGGTGCTCATCGACTCGGCAAATCACTGGGGCTGGCTGACGTTCCGCAACGGCAGCAGCAGCGATTCGCAGTACCGACTCGAACGAATCGATCTGCAAACGGGCCGCATCTTGCCGGTGGTGTTTATGCCACGGGCCAGCAAGGTTCTTTCGATTAGCCCATCGGGCAAGCTATTGGCTGTCGCGCAGATTGATCCCTCGGGCTACAACAAAAGCCAGCTGTTGCAGATCTGGGAAGTCTCGCTGACCGGTCTGCGGTGGCTGAAGACGTTGCAGCCTTTCGAGAATGACTCTTCGGACTACGACGAAAACGAAACCAATATTCGCCTTGCCGAGTTCATCGACGACGATAACCTGCTGCTGCAGAATCAAGAAAAAGACTTGCTGCTGCTCGATGTAAAGCAAGCCAAACCCAAGTACTTGATCGAGGCCAATCGCTACCGCTACGAGAACGGCCGCAAGACAACCTGGGTGACTGAAACCATGCTCGGCCGCACCACGCCGGCCTTCAGCCCGGGGCGAAAGTACCTGGCGATTCCTGGTGCCAAGAGCGGCGTGCGCGTGATCGAGTCGCTGACAGGAACCGTGGTGGGCGAATGCGCGACGACGGCAACTCTGGCGGGTGAAGCTCAGGTCGATCGAGTTGTATTTCATCCCGATGGAACCAAGTTGGCTGCGACCACGCCGCGCGGCGTTTGGGTATGGAATGTTGCCGACGGCAAGCTGCTGCAGAATTGGGCGGGCGTCGATCTGCGCGAGGAAGGGACCTTTGGCGACGAACTGGCATTTGGCAGCCATCAGCATTTAATCATCAATCGTCGGTCTGCCTTCCACTTGCAGCAGGGAATGGTGACCTGCACCTTCGATCTTAAGGCAACCAGTTCTCAGAGCGGTGACGGCTCCAAGGCGTCGGCCGCTGGGCGAGAATGGCGCGTGGTGGAAACCAACGTGCAGGATGGCTACCGCTCGGTGCGCGTGTTTGGCCTCACCAGCTATCTGGTGCCGGGCGACGACGTGATGCGCGAGTTCAACAAACTCAATCTCGATTCGCTCATCGTTATGCCGCCCGGCGCACGCATTCGGACAAACATTGCCTTTCCCGCATCGGCGGCGGAAGTCACCCGCATTCAAGCCTCGCTGGCCAAGGAACTGAGCGACTGTGGCTGGAAATTAGTCGGGGCCGCCGACGACTGCGACTTTGTTCTGCACTGCATCATCGAAACCGGCGCAACGCGCGAGCACACTTACTACACCGATCCGTACGGCCGCGAAACCGTCAGGGCTAACGTCACCTATCTCAACGGCCGCATCACGCTGGTGAAGGCCAAGACGGGTGAACAGGTCTGGAACAAGTTGACCCAGTGGGGACCGCGGCAGACGTATCGCTTGGAACCCGGGCAAACGCTCGCCGATGCCACGCTGGTACAACCGTCGATGGAATTCTTCGGCAGTCCGCGGATTCCGCAGCGCTTCGTCAACTATCCTCCGCGGCAAGGGATCTTTCAGGCTTATGGCGACGAAGCGGGCGTGCAGGTGCGCGTCGCTCCCAAATGAGTTGGCAAACGAACCATCCGCTGTGATATGATTTCCCCAAATCACTCAGCCCCTCTTTCGAGCCAGACCATGTTGCGATTCGTGGTTGCGATCCTGCTGTTGATTGGAATGGCGCTTGCCGCTCCTGCTGCATTTGGCCAGGGTACAGGCAGCGCCCCGCTGCCGGCCCCGGGCACCGCAGTCGAGTACCTCGACGTGCGCGGAGCATTGCAGCGCGGCAAGTTCGTCGAAATGCTTCCCAATGGTGCGGTGAGGGTCCGAATTGAAGACGGCTCGACCCGACTCATGCCAGCTAATCGCGTGCGCGTGGTCGAAGAGAATGCCGCTGCCCCTCCGCTCACTGTCGTGCCGAATGCGCCCGCGACTGCTGAACCGGCCACGACGCCTGAACCCGCACAGGCGCCCATGCCCGCAGCCGAGGTGCGAACCTGGACCGATTCGACCGGCATGTTCAAAATCGAGGCTGAGTTCATTGCCCTGGCCGATAACCAGGTGGAACTGAAACGCACCGATGGCAAAGTGTTGAAGCTGCAACTCGACAAGCTCGCTGCTGAAGACCAAGCGATTGCGAAGTCACTCGCCGCGGCGATGACGACTGCGAAACCTGCCACATCGCCCGCAGCAAACCCGTTTGAAGCCGATGTTCGCGATTCTCCAGCGGTAGCAACAACGAAGTCCACGCCATCGCAACCGATGGCCCCGGCTAAGCCACCTGCTGATCGCGTGGCAACAACAAGTCCATCTGCGGCGACTTCGTTTCTGTCCGCGACGCCTCCCGAGCGCGAAGCCGTTGTCGATCTCCATTCAGCCCCGGCCGTTAGTCTGGTCGCGAGTGACAAGTGGGGCGTCGTGCCCGGGCAGGTAGCAACTACCCAACCCAAGCTTGCCAACAGTTTTCAGCCAATTTCCTCGCGCGCTGCAAATCAGCAGGAGAACCTGAAGGAGTCGTGCAGTGGCTTCGTGATCGATGAGTCCCGCAATTGGATGTGGGTCGGTGTGAAGATTGAGGTCCCCGCAGGCACACAATCGTGCCGCTTGGAGAGGTTGGATCTCGCGAGCGGCAAATTGCTTGCTCCCGTGCGAATGCCGATGATGTCGCGTCCCATGGCCGTGTCGCCCGAGTCGCGCACGCTCGTTACGGTGCGCAGCAACGACCATCTGCACCGTGGCAGCGAACAAGTCGATCTTTGGCAGATCAACGAAACCGGCCTGAAGCACCTGCAGAGTTTTCGGCCGTATTCCACGGCAATCGATCAATTCAACTCCCAGGTGCAATGGTGCCGGTTCGTGGACGAGTCGCATCTACTCACCGGTGCCGTCAACAAAAGCATCGTCATTCTGTGGGATCTTCGCACGCTCAAGCCTGTGTACCGCGTCGACTTGAGTACCGGCTACTACGCCCTGAGCCCCGACCGCAAGCATCTGGGAGTTACCACGCACGAGGGCATCTTCGTTCTGGATGCTCTGACCGGCAAAGTGCTCGGTCAGCTGGCGACTCCCCTGGCGCAGATCAAGTTCTTAGTTACGAGGGGTATTGCCTTCAGCGACGATGCCAGCCAACTCGCAGTCGTCGAATCCTCTCGCATTTGGGTGTGGAGCCTCGCGGACGGCAAAGTGATCAAAAATCTTCCGCATGAAGCTGCCCTGCCGAGCACCGGATTGTCGTTTGCATCCAATCCGCGATATCTCTACGCCGGTGGCACGGTTCTCGACTTAGAAACGAATCTGAATATTTGCGGCTACTCCTTTGAGTCGTTAACGGAGCAGACTTTCTATGGCGGCCGAGCGATTCTGTTGTTCGACTACCCGGCTCCGAATCTCGTTCGCCATCGGCTCGTGAATACGCTGGTCATTCCCAGCCCCGAAGTCATCGAGAAATCCACCTGGACCATTGAGAACAAACTACGCGTAGTGCCCCATCGAGCCAAGATTGCTCTCGCCGCGGTTCTGCCATTTTCTGCTGCCGAACAGACTCGCGTTCGTGAATCGATCGCGAGCCTATGCACCAGTTACGGCTGGGAACTTGTCGCTGAAGGTAAGCCAGCGGAGTTTCTGCTGGAGTGTGTCGTAACTCCGGGCAAGCCCAAGACGGTCGAGGTCAAAGCGCTCGGTGTACCTACGACTACGATCGACGTGCCGACGAATGAAGGGAGTATTCAACTCAAACACGTCGCCAGTAAGGAAATTGTGTGGCAAGACTCAACCTTCTGGGCTCCCTACAACTCAATCAGCCTGCGAGTTGGCCAGAAGTTAGAGGATCAATTTCGGAACCAGCCTTCTATCGATTTCTTCGCGAATCCCAAGATCCCCAAGTACATCATTCGCGGCGGCAAGATTGCGTCGGCGATCGGCGCCAGCGTCTCTGCTGACGAAGGTGTCGTGTTGCGTGGCAATCTGTATGTTCCCTAAACGACCTGATGGCTCGCTGGTCGCAGGCGGACACAAGCGAGGCGGGATTGTCGAACTGGCCTCTCCCTGCGACGATTGAGCGACGTAAAGTCCCGCTGTTTCGCCCATCGTCGATCATGCCATGCGCCAACTGACAACATTCAAGGATGAAGCTACCGCCGAGAAGTTTGCTGCGTGGCTGATAACGCAAAAGGTCGATGCGCACGCCGAACAGGAAGGTGATGCCTGGGCGCTGTGGGTTCGCGAAGAAGATCACCTGCAAAAAGCCCGTACAGAACTCGCCACGTTTCAAGCCGACCCCAATAACGCCCGCTACAGCAGTGCCCCGCGCGAAGCGGCCAAACTCCGTCAGCAGGAGTTCGAAAAACGCGAACGGGCTCAGCGCAACACGATCGAAATGAGCGGCCGCTGGGGCAAAGGCGGGACGCTCCCGCGCTCAACCCCCATCACGCTGTTCTTGATCGGCGCCAGCGTGCTGGTGGCAGTGCTAACCAGCATGGGTACGTCCAAAGATCTGCGAGTGATCGGCCAGCTGCAGTTCTCGGGTGGCCGGCTCCATTCGTTCCGAGACGCAGATGGGGAACTTCGCATCCCGCTGGTACCGGTTTGGCAAAGTGTGCAATCGGGCGAAGTGTGGCGACTCGTCACGCCGATCTTTCTGCACTTTGGCATCATGCACCTCGTGTTCAACATGATGTGGTGCTACGACCTAGGCGGCCAGGTCGAAGCGAATCTCAAGAGCTGGAGATTCGTAATCTTAGTGCTGGTGATTGCGATCCTTTCGAATATTACTGAAGTGGTTCTCGGCTCGATGTTGCGAGGCAGTGACTTTCCGCGATCCGGAAGTTTCGGCGGCATGTCCGGCGTGAACTATGGCCTGTTCGGCTTTATCTATATCCGCGCAGCCGTTCTCCGGCAGAGCGACTACATCCTGCGGCCCGGCACCGCCCTAATCATGTTCGTCTGGCTCTTCTTGTGCATCGCGGCCGACTTTTTACCCCAGAGTCTGGCTGGTGCACTTGGTTCGGTTGCCAATGGTGCACACGTGGGCGGGCTGTTAGTGGGAATGGCGCTCGCGTATGTGCCGTTCCTGTTTGAACGGCCAACAAAGTCGGCTTGATTTACCGCGGCTCTCAATTCGCTGAGAAGTGTTTGTCGGCGAAGTCGAGAAAGGCTTGCCAATCGACGCGGTTCATCGAGTGCTTGCCGGGGCGTATGAAATAGCCCAGTTCGTGGCCGATGAGCTTGTTCATTTCCGCCTTAGCATCGGCATCGATGCCACGCTTGCCGTACAGCGCATAGGCCGGAGCGGCCGCCTTCAGCACTTCCAGTTGGCCATCGGGATTGGCCCAGGAATCTTCCTGAGCGTTCGAGAATAGGACCGGCCGTGGAGCACAGATGGCCGCCAGGCAGTTCTGATCGAAGGGCAGCCGCGCGGGCTCGTCATTGAAGTTGGTGAACTCATCGCAGAACCAATGCGGGAACGCCGTGTTGATCCGCTTCACTGATTCGCCAACCGTACCACGGCTCGGCGCTGTGCCACCGCAGCCTGCCTGCGTGGGGATGGCAAGTGCGATCCGCTCGTCCATGGCTGCTGCGAGCAGAGCCGTCTTGCCGTTACGAGAATGACCCACCGCCGCAATTTTCTTCAGATCCAGCTTGCTCCCCGATTTGGCCAGTTCCTTTTCTTGCTTCACCAGGGCATCGATCACACGGTGATAGCCCCACGACCAACAGGCAATCGCACCTGCATCGTCGCTCTGGAGCTTCAGGTCCGGTTTCAGTTCGCCATTGAGGCCATCGGCAAAGTCAGCAGTGTCCGGGTCGATGTCGCCGCTGTAGAAGTTCGCCAGCGCATAGCAGCGGTCGATAATCAGGTCGACATTCCACACGTCGGCCTGGCTGCCGCGGCCGGCGGCGGTGGCGTGATCGTTTTCGACCCCTTTGCAAGACTTGTAGACCCAGGTCTCGGGAATGTGAACTTGCTCACTTTCGACGACGGCATGATTGCCGCAGAAGTTCATGCCGACAAACACTGGAGCCGGCGCAACACGTTCGTTGGGAGTGGCGAGCAGCACATAGATGGTGTGCTTCGACCAGGCAACATCAGCGGTGGTCGACTTGCGCGGCAACGTGAAGCGCACAGCCAGTTCCCGCAGTGTGGCTTTGCCGTTCAAAAACTGGGGATTCACGAACAGTTGCTTGACATCAATCGACTCGGGCACCGCGGGCAACTTGCCGTACATGTAGTGCTGAAACAGCTGCTTCAATTCGGGGCGGCGAGCAGTCTCCCACTCTTCCTTCGTGGCGATCTTCTTGCCGGACATCGCCACCAGCGGACTGGGCAGTTCGGCCTGGGGTTTCAGATCGGCAAACGCGGGGAAGGTCTGCGCACTGGCACTCGGTAGCAGCGACATCGCCACAACGAACAGGCTAGGCACGCAATAACACAGGCGAGAGACATTCATCGGCAACACTCCGGGGCAGCTTCGTTCGCGGTTCAGTCAGGCCCGAAGGTATCGCCCAGATCGCCGGAATGCAATTTTTGGAGCCAAGAAAAGCAAAAGCGGCGGCCCGATCAATTTGACCGGACCGCCGCAGCGTTTATTCGACCAGAACCACAATCGTCAATTCAGCAAGTTACGATCCGCAGGTGTCGCAGCTGACGCAAGAGCGGCAGCGACGAACCTTGACGCAGCAAGGTTCGCAGCAAGGAGTCGGGCAGCAGACCTGCACCGGCACTTGCTTGCAAACGCACTTCGGCACGCAACGGGTCACGGTGTAGGGAACCTGACGGCAGACGCAGCGAGGCACTTTCACCGTGCGGGTGTAGTGAACCGGCTTGCAGACGCAGTAAGGAACTTGCTTCACGCACTTCTGTTCCACCATGTTGCACACGGTGTAAGGCACTTGCTTGCTGTGTTGTTCAGACACCATTTGGCAAGTGCGGTAGGTGACGATCTTCGAACGCTGTTCTTGCACCATGTTGCAGACCTGGTAAGCGATGGTCTTGGTCTTCTGCTCGCGAACCATTTGGCAGCAAGTGTAGTTGACGACCTTGACCTTGTTTTCGCGAACCATGTTGCAGCAGGTGTAGCTGATGGTCTTGGTGCGAGTTTCTGGAACCATGTGGCACACCTTGTAGGTGAGAACCTTGGTCCGTTGTTCTGGCACCATCGTGCAAACCTGGTAAGTGCAGGTCTTGCGGATCACTTCGGGAACCATTTGGCAAGTGGTGTAAGTGCAGGTCTTAACCTTCTGCTCTGGCACCATCGTGCAGACCTGGTAGCTGCAGGTCTTGGTCTGTTGTTCGTTGACGTAACGGCAAGTCGTGTAAGGAATCATCTTCTTGATGACTTCCTTTTCGTAACGAACGCAGTTGATGGTCTTTTCGCAAACTTCAGGCACCCAAACTTTGGTGCAGATCTTGCGAGGCGGGCATTGAACTTGAACTTGCTTGCAGGCACCGGGGCAATAGACGCAACGGCAGCAGCAAGGGTCCCAAGTCCAGCAGCCTGGCTCTTGAACGCACTTGGTCATGACCGGGCCGGGGCATTCGGTAACTTGAGTGTCCCAGTGACCCGAGCAAACCTTAACGGTCTTGGTATAGTGAACTGGCTTGCAGATTGTTTCGCAGCATTCGCGGTGGCAAGTTTCATACACTGGCTTGCACACGTTCACGCAGTAAGTACGAGTCTTGGTTTCGTACACAGGCTTGCAAACGGTGTAGCAAATCTGCTTCTGGTGAGTCGTGTACACGGGCTTGCAAACGGTGTAGCAATACTCTTTCGTGCGGGTCTCGTACACGGGCTTGCAGACCGTGTAGCAGATTTCCTTGGTCTTGGTTTCGTACACAGGCTTGCAGACCGTGTAGCAAACTTGCTTCTGGTGAGTCGTGTACACGGGCTTGCAGACCGTGTAGCAGATCTCTTTTTGGTGAGTCGTGTACACGGGCTTGCACACCGTGTAGCAGACCTGGCGGTACTTGGTTTCGTACACAGGCTTGCAGACTGTGTAGCACACCGTCTTCTGGTGTGTTTGATACACAGGCTTGCAAACGGTGTAGCAGCAAGTTTTGTACTGCGTGGTGTACACGGGCTTGCAAACCGTGTATTCGCAGTTGCGGTAGTGCGTCTCTTGGACGTGCTTCACGCAATCAATGGTTTTTTCGTCGTAGACCGTGTCGTACACGTTCTTGTAGCAGGTGTACTGCTGTTGTTCGTACACCGTCTCGCGCACGGTCTTCATGACCGTGTGGCACTGCTGTTTGCAGGGCTCGTACCCGACGGGGTCGCAGCAGCCTACGTTTTTGTAGCTGACTGCGCCGCAGCAGGCGGCGGAGCTGGTGTTCACCGTGATAACGGTCAGTAGAACCGCTAGCACCGGCAGACCCATGAGGGCTTTCATTGTCCGATCTCCTTGACTCACGTGTGGCTCACTCAATAAACGCTGTATCTGGTCTGGCGAAACGCTCGCCTTTGTTCTCGACCCAGGTCTTGGCCGGCAGAATCCTCAAACGCTGTCGCCCGTTGAGGTACTACTGGCCCTTGATCCGCGCAGGTCAACGTAAAACGCGCCGGCGCAGCGGTCGGTCTAGGTTCTCATCGGTCACTTTGGGCAAGTGGCTTGAGATGGGGGGTATGAGCAAAGTTGTTTTGTTCCGTAAGAGTGGCCAGCTAGCACTCTCTTAGCGATCACGCTGCCAGTAGCGTTTCGGCCGGTTGGTCTCTTTGCCCGGTATCTGCGACAGACTCTGCCTGCTAGTAGCTTCGGGGGCTACCAGTCGCATGTTTTGCGGTCATCGAGCAGATCTATGAGCTAGGTTTCGAGAGACCGGGGATTTCTCCCATCTCCGTGCACTTTCCAGCGACCGGTTTTCAAGGGGATCTGTCGAGATGCCTCAGCGGCATCCAGCGATCCAAAATTGGCCCGTGATGATTAAAGCACCTGCCCCTAACACCACAAAAATTACTTGGTACCTGACCGGACGCCTCAGCGTCATGGGCAAGGTCGAGAGTATTGATCTCACGGCGTCTCCGTTTCAAATCGGCCGTCGCCATGGCCTGCCGTTGTCGCTGTCGTATGCCACCGTCTCGGGTTTGCATGCCGAGATCGTCTGCGAAGAGGGCTACCTATTTATCCGCGATGCTGGCAGCACGAACGGCACGTTCGTCAACGGCAAGGCTGTGCACGACAAAGAGCCTCTGAGTGACGGCGACTTGATTCAGTTTGCCGATGTTCCGTTCCGGGTAGGCATGAAGGTTCCCATGGGAACCAGTTCCACACTGTGCGATCCTTCAGGAGCCTCAGAACGTGCCTTGTCGCTGATTCAGTTCGATAAACTGATGAACGAACGAGACGTGGTCCCTCACTTCCAGCCGATTTTGGACATTCGCTCGGGAAAGGTGACGGGCTACGAAGTGCTGGGCCGCAGCAATCTGTTTGGCCTGAAGACGCCGCGAGATATGTTCCTCGCGGCTTCGCAACTCGATCTCGAAGCCGAACTGAGCACCATGTTGCGCGTGGCCGGTTTGGAATGCGCGCCGCAGGTCGATACGAGCCTGAGCTTGTATTTGAATACACACCCGACCGAAATCGTCACAACCTGTCTGTACGACTCGCTCGTTTCTCTGCGTGAAACCTTCCCCAATCAGGCCATTACGCTCGAGGTTCACGAAGCCTCGGCAACCGACCTGGCTTCGATGAAGGAACTGAAGCGACGTCTGCACGACCTGGGAATCAAGCTGGCCTACGACGATTTCGGCGTTGGTCAGTCGCGACTGGTGGAACTCGCCGAAGTGAGCCCCGACGTCGTCAAGTTCGATATGCAACTGATTCGCGACATCCATCTCGCTCCGCCTCGCCAACAGCAAATGTTGGCCAAGCTGGTGCAAATGGTTCGCGAACTCGGCAGCGCTTCGTTGGCAGAGGGCGTCGAATCGGAAGCAGAGCACCGTTGCTGCTGCGACATGGGTTTTGAGCTGGGCCAGGGTTATTACTACGGCAAGCCTCTGCCTGCTCCTGATCTGCCGACTCCCCAAGTGGGTCGCCTGCGGCCGCTGTTCTAAGCAGGCCAGTCGCAGGGGAGCTTCACCGCCAGACACGCGTCATGCGGCAATTCCTTCTGGGCCGCGCATTCACTGCAGCAATTGCCGCTGCTGCCCACGTTCGCGCCGAAAGGCGTTGGAACGGAGCTGTGAGCTGTGAAACGCTAGACAGGTTTTCGATACCGCGAACGAGACGATGCGAAAGTTTTACAGTCCGATCGAGGGGGCTGTGACCAGCGGTGACAGCTGTAAGACCGCCACAGGCGATGCAACCCTTGCGGTCAACCACCAATCTCACTCAGTTCGGCGTTTTTCTTTGACGGTGCATCTGCCGCGACCTAATTAATCACAGAAGCATTTCGTGACGCATCACAGGTTACCGGAACGCTTCCAGAAGCCACGGCAACACGACTTCGCACCAACCTCGCCTGCCATGAGGTAACTGCGTGCTGATGGATGAGAGCGGCGGCGGCACTCGATTACCAGAACCTGTTCCCTACGTCCCCTTCGCGAGATTGACATGAAACGCAAACTTCGTTCGGCCTTTACCTTGGTTGAAATCTTGATTGTGGTCGTCATCATGGCCATCTTGGCTGCCACGATCATCCCGCAATTCACCGATTCGTCGATGGATGCCAAAACCGGCACCGCCAAGTTCAACCTGGCCACCCTGCGTGGTCAAATCGAACTCTACAAGACACACCACGGTGGCGTTAAGCCCAGCACCACATTGATTGAACTGACTCAATCCACCAACGCGGCCGGCACCGCTGGCACTGGGGCCGCATACCCATATGGCCCTTATTTGCGAGAACTGCCGGTGAACCCCATCACCAATAGCCAAGCGGTGAAGGTTGTCACGACCAATCCCGCGACTGTGGCCGATTGCACCTCGGGTGGCGGTGGATGGCTCTATCATGCCGGCAGCGGCAATGTGTGGATTGACCACTCCGATTTCGTCACCGAGTAAGTCTCAGCAGGTAACAGGCGAAGGTCGAACAGGAACTGGCTGGCAGAAACTCAAAGGCCTGATTCGCAAATGCGGGTCGGGCCTTTTTTCGTTGCGATGCTAGCCCGATCTATTCTTGTTCCGACCGCTCAGCCGGTTTACAGTAAACCCTCGAACGGATTCCAAGTTCGCAGGGGTTTTTGTCTGGTGGGATGGGGTGCATGGCGGAAGCCAAAAAGAATGCCGACGAAAGTGCCGAACCCCAAGTTCCGCAGGCAGTCGTCAGCCGCCTGAGCCTGTACCTGCGCGAATTGCAGCACCTGGTGCGAGACGGCTTTGAGACCACCAGCTCGACGCAGCTCGGTCGCCTGCTTGGCTTTACCGACGCTCAAGTACGGAAAGACCTCGCCTATTTTGGCCAGTTCGGCTATCCCGGCATTGGCTACCGCTGTGCCGAGCTGATCTCGGCCATCAAGAAGATTCTGGGGACGAATCATTCCTGGTCGCTGGCGATCGTGGGTATGGGTAACCTCGGCCGAGCCCTCATTGGCTACCGGGGCTTTCACCAGCAGGGCTTCGAAATTGTCGCGGGCTTCGATACCGATCCGGCGAAAATCGGCAACAAGATCGAAGGTCTGCAGGTCTATCACCTGGACGAAGTGACCCAGGTCGTCAAGGAAAAGAACATTCGGCTCGCCATCGTGGCTGTCCCGTCTGCCGTCGCCCAGCGTGTAGCCGATGCCCTCGTTTCGGCCGGCGTCGAAGGGATTCTCAATTTCGCCCCTGTCACGCTGGTCCTGCCCAAGCACATTCACACGGTAGGTGTCGACCTGGCCATTGAACTCGAGCAGCTGTCGTTCAACGTGGTCAGCAAGATGGCCAAGGAGTGATTCGCGGGGATTTTCCGCGAACTCCCGTTGTCGAAAAGCGGTCAATTACTACAATGATTCGCTTCGGTTCCGCTTTGGCGGGCCATTCGGGGATGGTGTAATGGTAGCACAGCAGATTTTGGTTCTGCTTGTCTAGGTTCGAATCCTAGTCCCCGAATTCGGTTGATCGAATGCTGATTTCTCTGCCGCCCGCGATCACGATTCTCTTGGCGGCCCTCCCTCTCACTCGTTACGTAATCACTCCAACCATGCACACTCGCTGCGCAAGTCTTTCGCTGGTCGTCGTGCTCGCGGTTCTCGCAAATCTGGCGAGCGGTCAAGAAGCCAAGCCGAAGGTCGACGTTGTTACCAACTCCCTCGGCATCAAGCTGGCTCTGATTCCCGCCGGCGAGTTCCAAATGGGAAGTCACGAGTCGTTGAAAGAGATCGAGCGGGCCTTTCCCGGCAATGAATACGAATCGAAGCTCGAGCGGAAGATCCTCGACGCCGACGAGTGGCCGCAGCACAAGGTGCGCATTACCAAGCCCTTTCGCTTGGGCGTGCATGAAGTAACCGTGGGTCAATTTCGGCAATACGCCAAGGAGTCGGGCAACAAGACCGAAGCCGAGGCCGATGGCACCGGAGGCTGGGGCATCAACAAGCAGACCGGCAAGTACGAGGGTCGCAAACCGGAGTACAACTGGCAAAACCCAGGCTATGCAATCACCGACAACCACCCCGCTGTGAACATCTCTTGGAACGATGCCACCGCCTTCTGCAAATGGCTGAGCGAGAAGGAAAAGAAGAAGTATCGCCTGCCCACCGAGGCGGAATGGGAATATGCCTGCCGAGCGGGCACCAAGACCCGCTTCTTCACCGGCAACGATCCCGAGTCGCTCTCAAAGCATTCGAACCTGGCCGATAAGTCGTCGATTGCCGAAGGCAAGAAAGAATTCCACGACTACGATCGCTTCGCCCTGAAGTCGAGTGACGGACACTTCACTCCGGCACCTGTCGGCTCGTTCGAGCCCAACGCTTTTGGCCTGTACGACATGCACGCCAACGTGTGGGAATGGTGCCAGGACTTGTACGACGAGAACTACTACGGCAAGTCGCCAGCGGAAGACCCGAAGGGGCCCACGGAAGGCAAGCTGCATGTGCGCCGCGGCGGAGCGTTCCACACGTTTCCGATTTACGTCCGCTCGTCGTTCCGCAATTGGAACACGCCGTACACGCGCTATTTGAACCTGGGTTTTCGCGTGGCCTGCGAAGAATAGCACCGAAGCGTGCTGTTTAGCGATCGATAGTGCCCGGGCCCAACGAAGCTGTCAGCTGTTTGGGTTGCGAAGCGAGCTCCCGTTGCATCTGCAGCGAAGGAGCGTGACGGGGATCGATCTGCAGAGCACCATTCAGGGCAAGATTGGCAGCGGTCGGATCGCCGGCCAACATACGCGTTTGAGCCAGTTCAAACAGCATCTCGGCAGTAGGTTGGCCCTGATTTACGGCCGCAGCGATGCACTCGGCCGCATCTTGATTGCGATTCAACTGTCGCAGCACGATCCCTTGGCGAAAAAGAACATCAGCGGGCACATTGCCCGGGGGAAACTGATCGGCCAGCGATTGCAGGGTGGCGAGGGCTCGCTGAGGTTTGTGACTTTGGCTGTAGATCTCCGCGAGGGCGACCTGCACTTCGGGAAAGTGCGGGGTGTAGCTGAGCGCCCGATGATAGGCGGCGAGCGCTTCGTCTCGCTGGCCGGTGGCTCGATAGACATTGCCTCGCAAGGCCCACGCGTTCGGCAAGTGTTTGTTCGCGGCGATTGCCTTGTCAGCTTGTCGTCCGGCCGCAGGCAAGTTGTTTTGAGCTAGGTACATCTGCCCGAGTTGAACGAGCCGTTCTGGATCGTCACCGGAGAGCTTGACCGCTTCGACCATGTGGGTCACGGCTTGGTCTTGAGCGCCGCGTCGCCAGAGAGATTCGGCATAGCCGCAACGGGCACGTTCGTCTTTGGGAGAGGCTGCAACGGCTTGGGCGAAGAAGGTTTCGGCCTGGTCCCAGCGGCCCTTTTGCTGGGCGTCTTTGCCTCGCAACGAGAGTTGCCGCGTGAGCGATATGGTCTCGTCGGATTCCTTGCGACACGGCAGCGAGCGACAGCCGCCACAACAGCCCGTCAGGAAGAGCAAAACAACGACCCAGCCCGCAGCCCGTTTGGGTTTGCGTTCGCGCAGCAACGTGCTTGGCGGTGACGTCTGGGGCATCCGTGCCTGTCTGGTTGACGATGGAACAAGGCGCAGGCGGGCAAAGCCTAACGCTGGGTATCGATCCTATCGGCAGACCCCGCTCAATCATTGAGCCGGGAGCCCGCCGAACAGGTAGTAACGAGGAATAGCAAATTCCGGTTGAAAAGAAAAGGAGAACCGCCCGATTGGCTCTCGCTAGCGACCCGGCCGCGGTACGCAACCGGCCACTATTCAGCTGGCAATCGTCGCGGTAGGTTGACGAGTGAGTTTCACGTTTTGCTTGCTCGATTTCTGGTGGCTGAATATGCCGGCGGTCTTTGAAAAATTCGGTGTCCGGCTGCTGTATCCGGAAAACTGGCAGATCATCGATATCGATGCCGAGGGGATGCCGTACTCCTTCACCCTGCAAAGCCAGGAAACAGCCTACTGGACGCTGTACGTCTTTCCACCCGGTCACGAGATCCGGCCCAAGGTCAAAGAGATCTGCGAAGGGCTGGAAGCCGAGTACAAAGAGATCGAAGTCATTCCCCGCGAAGAGATGATCGGGGATACCAAAACGAAGGGCGTCGATATCGCGTTCTTCTATCTTGACCTGCTCGTCGAGGCTAGGATTCGCACCTTGCGAACGCCGTCCGCCACGCTCATTTGGCACTATCAGGCCGAGAGCCGCGAATTTGAACAGCGCGAGCCGGTGTTTCAGGCGATCGCGGTCAGCATGATGCAGCAGTTGGTGCCACTGCCGGAGTGAGTGCTCAACTCCGGTTTACTTGGGAAACGACTCAGTGAGTCAGGCAGCTTCACGCTTGCTGGTGTCGGCAACATCTTCCATGTCGTCGTCGTCGGCACCCACGATTTTCAGCGTGGCCTTGCGGCTGATGCGGCGTTCTTGCACGAAACCGCGCTTGCCTTGCTTGAGAAACTCGAAGAACTCGGCAGCGGGCCCTTCGTTGAACTCAGCCTTCAAAATCTGCAACACTTCGGTCCAGCGCAGACCTTGGCGATAGATAACGCGATAGGCTTGCTTCAGTTCCAGAATTTGTTCGGGCGTGTAACCGTTGCGACGAAGACCGACGCGATTGAGACCGACGATTTCCGTCGAACCGCCACCTTCGACCATCATGAACGGAGGGACATCCTGCACGATCTTCGCGAGGGCACCGACCATGGCCAGATGTCCGATGCGGCAGAATTGATGAACGCCCACGCCGCCCGAGATGTACGCGCGATCTTCCAAGTGGCAGTGGCCGCCGATCATGGAATTGTTGACGAGGACGCAGTTGTTGCCGATGCGCACATCGTGGCCAACGTGCGAGTTGACCATCATCAGGTTGTGGTCGCCGACGATCGTTGAAGCATCGTTGGCATGGCCACGGTGAAACGTCGCATTTTCGCGAATGCGGTTATGGCTGCCAATAATCAGTACGCCGCCGGGCTGCATTTCGACCAGATGCTGGGCCTTGGCACCGAGCACGGCGCCTTCGCCCACTTCGTTGTTGACGCCCAGCGTGGTTCGGTTTTTGACGACCGAACGCGCTTCTAGTTTACAGTCGTCGCCAATTTGCACCTCGGCTTCGATGACGCAAAACGGGCCGACAGTCACATTGCGGCCAAGTTCCGCGCGGGGATCGACAATCGCCGTTGGATGTATGTGGGCCACAGGTGCTCTTTTCTCGCGACTTGCTGGGTGGTCGCTCATGGGGGTTTTGGGTCGGTTGTCTAGTGGGCCGATCAGTCGCTGGGTTCGCTGCTCGTCGCCACCCCACATCATTCCGCGTCTAGCAATGGAATCGGAAAAACCCGGTCTGCGCGTTGAAGCGCAGGTGCGGATTATGCCAACTTTGCAGAACCTGTCGACATCAATTTTTTCTCCCGGCGGCACACGCTCTGCCTAGCTTCTCTGGCTTGTGCTAGCGAACCAAGAATACCCACGAGTCGCTCAGTTCGTGCGGTGGGCCGCGAGGACAAAGTCGCGAGTTTCAAGAACGTGCGCAACAACCGAGTTCATGCGTCCTTCGTCCGCGAACGGTGATAGCACGTAACTCTTCAGTGCAGAGATTGGCTCGCCGCAATCGGCCAGCCGATAGTTGCCTGTGTAGCCCAGAGCCACACCGCGGCCCGCCATGGCCTCTGCATGCACCCGTTCGTAGATCAGCCGATTCAATTCATTGTTTTGCTGCAACTGCTGGCGATAGCCGCTGTCGTGCAGTTCCCGCTGCTTGACCTGAAAGGTGTCGGTTCCCCGCGGATACGCCCGGAATAAGGTCACGGGGCCGAAGTTCTGATCGTTCATCACGGAAAGCTCTGGCCTGGCACCGATCTGCTCGCGGAGCAGTTCGGCCATTTCCACCGCATGGCCAATCAGCGTTTGAAACCCTTCGCGGCCGAGCAGCAGCAGATTGGCGAGTGCCGCCATGACTCCCGTCGCACTTCGGGAAGTTTCGAGCGAGAAGAGCCCCGGGTGATATTCGCCCGAGTGGAATAAATAGGGCGTTGTCGAGCGGTCTCGCACAATCTGACTGAAGTCAGTTCGATCGCGCAAGAGAAACAGCGACGAGATGTACGGCGCGAAGCCCGTCTTGTGAAAATCGATCCCCAGCGAATCGGCCAGATGCAAATGCTGTACAGCGTGCTGCGTGGAAGCGAGTGCCCGCAAGGTACGGCCGCGAAAGCCCAGCGGATTCGCGGAAAAATCGTAGTCGTTGAAGACCGACCAGGCCCAACCAATCACGGCGTCGGCATGAATTTGCGGCAGATAGTCGAGTTGCAACTCAGCGACCAGTCGTTCTCGCAGCGCATAGATGGCAGCCAACTCATCGACACCAAACGCATCGGTCGTTCCCATGGTGGCCACGATCGCGGCAATTCGCTGGCCTGCTTCATGTGCCGCGCGAATTGCCAACTCCAGCTGAGCCAGGTCGATGGAGTTGTTCGAGTGCGTCGCAACCTTAATCACGCTGCTCTGACCGAGTCCCAGCCAACCGGCAGCGGTCGCACAGGCGTAGTGACCTTGCTGCGAGCAAATCACTACCGCAGGCCGGTGCAGACCACGCTCGAAGACATCAGGAATTGCTTTCTCCAAGCCAATTTTGATGCCGTACAGCAGCGTACCGGTGCCGCCAAAGGTGAAAAGGCCACCCGCACGCTCGGCATCGTAGCCCACGAGTTGAGCCGTCATCGCGGCCACACGAACTTCAGCCTCGGAACAGCCGAGATTGGCCTCGTCGCTGCAGAGGTTCGGGTTGTACATCGAAGGCAACATCACGCCGACGATGCTGGCGATGGAAGGATGCGCGACGACATTCACCTGGCTGCGCGGATGGCCGAAGATCAGCTGACCATCCAGGCAATGGACGAGTTCAGGAATCACTTCTTCCAGCGAACGGCCCAGTTGAGGGAAGAGGGCGTGCCCCGCAGCAGCGTAATCTGGCGTGCGGGGAGTTCCCAGAATGGGCGCTTGGGTCTTGAGCGCATCGACTTGATCGAGCGCTTTCAACAGCGAGAAGACGACGTAGCCATCGTGCACCGGGTTCGAAACCGGTGCCGGAAACGCTTGCCGCAGTTGCTCGAGCAACTCGTGATAGCGAGACATGGGAAGTTCTAAGTTCAGAGTTTTGAGACAGGAAGGGAACGGATGCGTTTCTCCTGTCTCAGAACACAAACTCTGAACTTTATTTCGTTAGCGGCGGCTGGGTGGCCGACGACCGCGACCGCCGCCCCGATGCTCGGGCCGTTCGGAACGGGCATTCATGTTGCCATCGATCAGGAAGCCAACCGTATCTTGCCAGGTTGGGATCTTCTTGTGGGTGTGACCTTCTTCACCCTCTTCGTCGCTGCCACCATCGAGTTCGGCATGCAGCGATTCATCGACTTCGTCATCTTCGCTGTGAGGACGACGCACTTCGCGCTGCGGCCGACCACGTGAGCCTGCTGGAGCGCGGGTAGGCTCGGGCCGAGTTCGTGGCGGACCATCGAAATCGTCTTCCAAGTCCGAATCGTCGGCCAGCACATCGTCGCGGTCAACAGAGCGGGCTGGCGGTGCCGAGCGTGGTGCTTCGGCGCCTTCTTCACGCGGGCCGCGAGCACCACGGCGACGGCGACGACGGCGTCGCGGTCCGCGATCTTCGCCGTCTTCTAGTGGGCTGCGGGATGGTTCTTCGGCGACGACGTCCTCGTCGTCATGAACGGGTTCCGGTGGGAACTCGTCATCGACGAATTCTTCCGGCGCTGGAAGAAAATCCAAGTCTTCTTCATCTTCGCTGTGAGGAGCGTGCCGTGGTTCGGCGCTGGTGGTTTCTGGTTCATCGCGACGGCCACCGCGTCGACGGCGACGACGGCGGCGACGCTGCTCGCCACCTTCTTCACCCTCTTCGCTGGGGCGATCAAAACCGAGACGTTCGTCGGCAGCGGGAGCAACAGCTTCGCGCGGCGCGGGAACGAAATCATCGAAGTCGTCAGCTACTTCGCTAACTGGTTCGGGATGGGTTTCTGGTGGCCAGTCTTCGACCAGGCCATCGCCAAATCCGCGGCGAGCCGCTGGAGCATTTCGTGGTGTGTCGCGGGGTGTTTCACGCGGTGTTTCACGTGGGGGACGACGTCCGGCATCTTCACCCCGTGGTGGACGAGCCGATTCCGAGCTGCGAGCTTCAGCTGGACGCGATTCCGCAGGGCGAGCTTCACGGTCACGATCTGCACGTGGTTCGCGGTCCGCACGTGGTTCGCCACGCTCGGCACCACGTTCCGGACGGCCACCTCGATCGCGATCGCCGCGATTGCGATCACCCCGATCTCGGCCGCGGCCCCGATCATCACGCTCGGCGCGAGCTGGGCGGCTGTCGGTTTCGCTGCGACCGCCGTCGGCACGCGAGCTTTCCGCGCGAGCCGGTGGTGCGAACAGGTCGGGGGGCAGGTCATCGACGACCGGTGCCATCCGCTCGACTTCGCGAATCTGCTCGACCTTGGCGACGGGTGCCACGGGAGCTGGCGGAGCTGGTTCCGGCTCGGGCTCTGGTTCAGGTTCTGGCTGAGCGACGGACAAGCCGAGCATGCCCGCCAACTTGCCCCAATGGCCCGAGGTTTTCGCGGGCTTTTTGGCGGCCGGCTTGGGAGCTTCGGCGGCGGGTGCTTCCGCTGCTGCGGCCGCAGGCTCGGGGGCGGCTTGCGCGGTAGCAGCAGGTTGCGCGGGAGGAGCCGAAGCGGTCGGCGATTCCGCGGCGGTCTCTGCTGGCGTTGCTGCCGGATTGGAGGAAGCGAGACCGATGCTTTCAAGCAGCGATGCCCAGTGGTCTTTTCTTGGTGTATCAGCCATGCCGTGTTACAGTTTGTGAGGAGATGTTTGCTTGCGAAGCTGCTTAATATAGCGGTTCGCGATTGGGCGGGGAAGTCGTTTCTCTGCTTAACTTTGCGCAAATCTTGGACCCCAGAGCCCATGGCCCCCTTCGGCAATCTGTCGCGAATCTCACCGCAAGTTCGCAAGCTTGCCATCTTCGCTTGCGCCTGGCTGCCACTGTGCGCGCTCGGATTGTGTGTGTCAGGAGCGGAGTTGAGTCGGTTCAGTCGAACCGAACCCCATATGGGGGTTGAGTTTGAGGTTGTTGTGTATGCGAAAAACGAGGCAGTCGCCGAAGCAGCCATCGCCGCCGCCTTCGCACGTATCGCCGATCTCGACAAAGCCCTCAGCGACTACAGCCTGGAGAGCGAACTCTCGAAATTGAGTGCCGCTTCGCCTACCTCGCAGCCCGTTCCGCTCAGCAGTGAACTGTTCACCGCGCTGCAAGCATCGCAGGCACTGGCAGCTGCCAGCGACGGCGCGTTTGATGTCACCATTGGTCCGCTCACCAAATTATGGCGGCGAGCCAGACGGCAGAAGGAGGTTCCTAGCGAAGCTCTGCTGAAAGAAGCCTTTGCCAGCGTGGGGTACAAAAATCTGGTCCTGGATGAAAAGCAGCGGACCGCGTCATTGAAGGTCGCCAAGATGCGACTCGACCTCGGTGGCATCGCTAAGGGCTATGCCGCTGACGAAGGACTCAAGGTTATTACCGCGATGGGCATCCAGAGCGCGCTCGTGCGTGCCAGTGGCGATATCGCCGTCGCCGATCCGCCACCGGGCGAAACAGGCTGGAAGATCGGTCTCGCGCCGCTCAATCCTACCGATGAGCCCGCGACCTTTGTCTCGCTCAAGCAGCAAGCCATTTCGACATCGGGCGAAGCTCGCCAGCACCTGGTGGTGAACGGCCGCCGTTATTCCCACCTGATCGACCCTCGCACCGGGCAACCCATCACCGGCCGCAGCAGCATCACGGTGATCGCCCCGCGCGGCATCGACGCCGACAGCCTCGCCAGTGCTGTGGCCGTGCTTGGCCCCGAAAAAGGTATCAAGCTGATTGAAAGCCGGCCAGCTACGTCGGCTTATATCATCACCGCCGATGATGCAGGACAGAATGTAAAGATTTGGAAGTCAAAACAATTTCCTCAATAGCAATCATTATTTCTCAGAAGCCTGCTTTCGCTTAATACTCCTTGCCGCGGCCTTAAACTCGGGCAAGTATTTTTCGCTCGCTTCCAGGCCAACTTCGCCCATCATGAGGATCTTTTCATCACCGTCGAAGAGCACCACTTGGTACTGAGCAAGTGGAGTTCCGGACTTCTTGTGGCGGCACTTGGCGAAGGTCTCATAGCCCTGCAGACCGTCGATGGTCACTGCCGAAGTAGAAACCGATTCAAAGCGTTCCAGGCCTCGGTTGCCGGTAACGATCTCTTCGCAATAGGCGACGGGATCCTGCGATTCCGGGAGCCGCTCGGTGTAATTCACGGCTCGTAGCAGCGGCGCCGTAGCCGTCTTGGTTGGTACTTCGCCGTCTGCCGTGAAGATCAGTTCGCGATAAACCGTCTCGACGCGTTTGAGCGAGGCAGGGGTATCGCAAGTGAACGTCTGCAGTTCACCGGCGGCGGGAGTCGGCGTGTTGTCGACGCGCGCACTCAAAACGGCCGCACGCAGAATCTCGCCCACGCTCGGTGGCAGGTCGGTGCCATAGACCGAGGACACATGCCACGAACGATCTTGGTTACCGAACACGACGGTCCAACTGCGACTGGAGCTGCCGTCCTCCCGGATCCGTTCGGTTTGGAGCAAGAGTCCCGGCAAGTTGTCCACCTGCACTTTTTCGCGAGACAAGACTTTGTCTTTGCCGTTGATGTGCTTATCGAAGTCAGGCTGAAATGGCGACTCCAAGATTCGAGCTGTCAAAATGCATTTCGTCTGGGGGTTGCCGAAGCCGACGAAGGCTTCCTTTTGATAGCCCTGGGGTTGGCGGACTTTGAGGTTGGCCTCGTAGAAGGTGAAGTACTCGCCCAAGTTCGCTTCGAGTTCCTGCGGCGAGAGTGTTGGTTTGTGGTTGCAGCCGGCAGCAACACCGGCAGCAAGTGCGACTGCGATCATCAGCAGATTGCGCACATTTGCCGAGGAAAACCTGGCGTTCATGGCAGCCGTCTATTTCGAGGGGGAAGGGAGGAGCGTAGACTACGCAGTAGCAGTGATTGTACCCTCAGGCCCCGGCGAACGAGTTAGACGATGGATGGCAAAGCGAAAAAGCGGTTGGAAGTGATTCGCCAAAAGCTACCGATGCTGAAGCAGCAGCTGGCCGGCGCGAAAAAGCAGATGGACGACGTCGAAGAAGTGCGCAAGCTCGAGAAAGAGATTGCCGCCATGGAAGCCGAAGCCACCAAGTTGCGAGCTTGAGATTCTGGCAGATTTGTTGCCAGTTGTGACGGCTTTGCGGGTGGCGCGGGGCAAGTGTGCCTGGACTTTCAGCGCTGCCGAAATTGGCGCACGTAGAATAGAAATATCGCCCGGCGAAAGGGCGATGACTTTCTAGGAAGCGCGTCCGATGACTACGACTCTCCCGCTCACATTTCCCATGCCCGTGGCTGATCCTTCGCCGAGTTCTCCAACAGGCTCTCGTTCCGCGCGCACGCTCGTGAGTGTGGCCACGTACAACGAACTGGCGAACTTGCCACTGCTGGTCGACGAGGTTTTTGCGGTCGCTCCGCACGTCGATATTCTCGTCATCGACGACAACAGTCCCGATGGCACCGGCCAATGGGCCGATGAACGAACAACCGTGGATCCGCGCGTGCATGTCCTGCATCGCTCTGGCAAACTGGGACTCGGCACAGCCATCATCGCGGGCATGCAGTACGCCATTGCGCACGACTACGATTACTTGCTGAATATGGATGCCGACTTCAGCCATCATCCGCGTTACATTCCGGCTTTGATCGCTGGTATGGACGACGCCGACGTGATGATTGGCTCGCGCTATTGCCCGGGTGGCGGTGTGAAAGATTGGCCACTCAAGCGGCAACTAATGAGCCGGGCGGTGAATTTTTATGCTCGGACTTCGCTGGGACTGAAGCCTCGCGACTGCAGCGGAGCGTTTCGCTGCTTCCGCGTCGAGACGCTACGAAAGCTGGACTTCGATTCGATTCAAAGCCGAGGCTATTCGTTTCAGGAAGAGATCCTGTGGCACCTGAAACGCGTCGGTGCTCGGTTTGAAGAATCGCCGATTTTGTTCGCCGATCGCGAACGCGGGCAGTCGAAGATTAACAGCCGAGAGGCCTGGTCGGCGCTATGGATTATCTTTCGCCTGGGCGTGAAGAACTGGCTGGGGATTTGATTTTTATCTCTGAGCCGGAAGCGTCAGCGCCCGGAGAGTTCTTTGAGTTAAGAAAGAGCGAATACTCTCCGGGCGCTGACGCTTCCGGCTCAGAAATCAATTACCCGCGCATCGAGGCGACCGTGCGGAGGATGCCTTCTTTCAGGTCAATCTGCGGATTGAACCCAAGGACGTTGCGGGCTTGCGAGATATCGGCGAGGCTATCGCGCACATCGCCGGCCCGCGCTGGGGCGAAAATGGGTTTGATGTTCGTGCCCAGGAGTGGCTGCATCATTTCAAGCAAGGCGATCAAGGTAATTGCCTGCCCGTTGCCCACATTAAAGACATGGCCAGCAGCGGCCGGCACTTGTGAGGCCAATAGATTGGCTTGCACCACATTGCCAATATAAGTGAAATCGCGAGTCTGGAGACCGTCACCATAAATAGTAGGAGCTTGCCCTGCTAACAACTTTTGGGCGAACAAGGGAATGACGGCGGCATAAGGACCACTGGGATCCTGTCGCGGACCAAACACATTGAAGTACCGCAAGCAGACGGTCTCCAAGCCATAGCTGTGATAAAACGAATGGCAGTAGTGCTCGGCGGCGAGCTTAGCGGCAGCATAGGGGGAAAGCGGCGAGGGCAGGTCAGTCTCTTTTTTCAGTGGCGTCGGCTGATTGCCATAGGCGCTGCTCGACGCGGCATAGACGACCCGTTTCACCCCGGCCTGCTGGGCAGCATGCAGTAGCACCACCGTGCCGGTAACACACGCGGCGTGGGTGGCGAGGGGATCTTCGACGCTGCGAGGTACCGAAGCGAGGGCAGCCTGGTGAAAGATCAGATCGATGCCATCGACGGCCCGCTTGACGACTGCCAGATCGGCCACGTCGCCCATAATGAGGTCGACTTTGGGCAGATTCGCACCGAGATTTTCGCGTTTGCCAGAGCTTAAGACATCGAGCACGCGAACTTGATCGCCCCGACTCACCAGAGCTTCGACGATATGAGAGCCAATAAAACCGCAGCCGCCGGTTACAAGTACTTTTGCCATGAGCGTTATTCATACCAGCCTCGAACGAGACTGGCCAGCTTGCCAGGAATCAAGAACCGGAAGCTTGAGCGGCGATGCAGCCTAGCACCCGGGCTCCCTTGCTGCGGAGGCGAGCAAGGGTTTGTTGAGCGGGTATAGTCTCCGCTACACCGAGGGGTACTGTCAAATAGGTGGCATTGGCCGAGCGGGTTAAAAGTTCCAGCCGGTCTGGCGAAGATTCAATGGCGTGAAAGATGACGTGGCGGAAAGTGGTTCGCAATGCGGGGAGCTGCAGTGCCCAGTCGCGATCCAGCGCCGGATCTCCGGTTCCGGCGGGCATGAAGTAGAGATTTCGCAGGCCGGTTGGCTGCACCCATTTCGTCCAACTGTTGGCTGCCGCCAGCCACTGCGACAACCCCGGTGTCCGCGCGCAGCCCATTTCGAACGACAGGCTGGCACCCACGCCGCCACCATCGACGAGCAGCACATCGCCGCCGCGATCGGCCAGCATGCCGGCCACGCCCAGAGCCAATTCGGTATGGCCATGCCAGGACTGAATGGCCGCTAGGGCAAAGCTGGAAACGGCTCGCTCGGTGTAATCTTGCATCAGCCGATCGGCCAGATCGCCATACGCACCGGCAAAGCGGGGCTCGGCCAGCAAGCGAACCATGGTCTGCTCGAGCGTCGACAGTTCCTGCTTGGGCGAGTTCAGCTTCCAGGCGGGGGCATCGGCATCGGTAACCAGCGGAGCAGAACTTACTGGCGGTGACGTGGGAGCAGCAGGGGGCGGAACAGGAGTTGGAGCTTCCATCACCTCCGGCCGCGGCATGGTCCGCTGCTGAAGGTAATCGTCCAAGGTAGGCTGCGGCGGGCGGGCGGCAGGTTCGGCCAAAGCGACGCGAACAGGCTCGACAATCACGGGTTGGACGACGAGGTGCGCACACGACGAATCGACGAGCGCTTGCAGCGGGCCGACATAGTGCGGAATCGTCGACTCGGTTTGAAAGGGAGACACCGAGCCAGCGCTGGGAAAGCGTGCTTCCAGGTTCTTCAGCGCTTGCCGCATGCGACTCATGTGTGGTGCCTTACCCGCTTCTGCCCCGGTGATGATGCCGTGTGATGAGTTGTCTGCTCGTTATCCTCGACGCAAGGTGCTGAACAGTTGGCGATACTCAGTTCGCTTCGGCTTGCCGCCGGGAACATGAGCCTTGCGCCGCGGGGATTCTTCTTCGATGATGATCATGTCGCGATCGTCACCGCCGAAGTCCTTGAGGGGCAACGTCGCCCGCTGACCGCTGGCGGCCAGTTCGTGCTCGGGATACACCGGATCGTTCGCAGCCGGCGAAGGTTCGATTTTCACGGGGTCGTTGTACAACTCTTCGTCGATCTCGACCGGCGCCGAAGCCACGATCATCGGTTGCACGATGGGTGTGTTCTCGGTGCGGGCAATCTGCGGCCCAGCGACGGCTTGCATCTCTTGAATACTGAAGAGCGCGGCGGCAATTTGCCGGCCTTCTTCGCTGTAGACCTGCGGACGGGCACGCATGGCCGATGCTTCGAGCGAGGCGTAGCGGTCGATGACCACTTCTTCTTCCTCGAAGCCCTGGCCGAAGGGATCGACGCTCGATTGAAACACCACTTCCACTTCGGTGTTGCTGGCTCGCAGGGGCGAGAAGTCGGTTGAATACTGGCCGTGATTCGACGCTTGGGCCAATGTGCCGGCGGGTAGATCGAGTTCGGCGATCTCGTCATCAATTTGATCGATCAGCTGTGTTGCATGAGCGGCCACGTCGTGGCTGTGCAACTTCGGCAAGGGCGAAGTCACTTGCAAACCGGGCTCGTCAAGCAGGCCGAACTCGATGATGTTGCTCGCTTCGTCGGCAACGGCCGGAGCTGCTTTTTCGCTCCAGGGGAGAGGCAATTGCTGAAGATCGGCCCAGGCTTCTTCAATGCCCGCGGCATTCAAGTGCTTGTGACCGCCGAGGGCCGCCAGCACCAAGGCATGGTCGCACAATTGATTGATCAAACGCGGAATGCCATCGGTGGCGGTATAGATGGCTTCGAGCGCATCGCTGGCGAACATCCCATCGCCGCGAGCGCCGCTGGCCTGCATTTGCTCGCGCACATAATGCAGCGTTTCTTCGCGGGTGAGCGGCTGCAAGTAACAGCGCGAAGCAAGCCGCTGTTGGAATGACTCCAGCTTGGGGTTGGACAGGCGTTCTTCCATCGAGGCATTGCCGGCCATCACCAGGCGCACGCGAGGCTGCCCCTCGCGGACGACATTCGTCAGTTGGCGAATCTCTTCGAGCAACCGCAGCGGCAACGAATGGGCTTCGTCAACGAGCAGCAACAGACCCAGCGGGCCACCCTCGCGCGGATCCAAATGTTGGAGCAGCGACAGCCGCAGTTCCCCTTCGTCCATTTCGCGATAGGGCAGTTTCAGCTCGAACAGGATGCTCTGCAGCAGGGCCTTGCGCGTGCAAAGCTGAGCGCTGTTGAGCATCGCGACGTGAAACTTGCTACGGAAGCCAGCGGCGAGCAATTGCAGCAGCAGCGACTTGCCCGAACCTGCAGGCCCCACAATCAGGCCGACACCTTCGGCCCGCTCGACGCAGCGCACCAGATTTTCGAGCGCTGCCTGGTGAGTGCCGGTGCGTACATAGGCGGCGGCAGTGGGAGCGGAAGCGAAGGGGCGCTGTGCCATCTGAAAGGAGCTTTCGTACATCGGCCTATCCTGGAGTCGTCGGGTTCAGGGACCGGCTGGCGTCACGTGGCTGGCGGGAGAGACGCCTTGCGAGCAACCCTTGCTGGCAGCCAGCTGCTAGCGGGCTACTCGTGGCGCGGGAGACTGTTCGCATTCAACCGAATCACCATCTGCATCGACCAAACCTTGCGATCGACTGCAGAGGGTTGAAGGAAAATCGACCTTCGACAGGTTGAACTTTTTCGTAGGCGGTCGGATAACGCCCATCGAGCCGTCTTCGCCATCATTCCTGAGCCGGAAGCGTGAGCGCCCGGAGGATACTGCAGCGAGAGATGAAGCGAATGCTCTCCGGGCGCTCACGCTTCCGGCTCAAAACATAGGAGCATCAGCCCACGACGCGGTGATGCAGCAGGTCGAAGGCTTGGCCGAGGGTCGAAGCGGGGTCGCTGGCCCACTGAGCGCTCAGGTTGCTATCAGCGGCCGAGGCCCATGCGACAACGAGAATCACCGCGGCAATGACGGCCAGGCTCAACTGAGTGAGGCGTTCCAGTTGCCAGCTGCGACGTTCGGGCGAGCGGCGGGGCAACTCGGTGGTCAGCGGCACTTCGCCCAGCACAGGCAGCGGCAAGGTTTCGGCCAATTGCGCGACGCTGTTCAGCGAGCCATCGTTGGCAACCAGATAGCTGAGCCGCCAGGTGCCAAGCGCCGCGCACAGGGCGAGCGAACCAGCCAGCAGCCATTGAAAGGGCGTGACGCGACCACCGATCTGGGCCTGCGTGCGCACCGGCGACACTTCCCAAGCCTTGGCATTGAGGCCGCGAACCCACTGCTGCTGAGCGTCGGCTGCTTGGCGTTCGAGCACCGTCCGCTTATTCGTGGCTGCGGTCCACTGCGATGTCAATTGCTGGATTTCGTTGGCCAATTTCAGCGAATTCTGCGAAACGCCTTCCGCAGCGGAACTGACCAGTCGCACCGGCACGCGGGACGGGGCGGCAGCCGCTTCCTGCAACTGAGGACCACGCACTGCGGGCGTGGGTTGTTGGTCTGTCGAGTCACTGGTCTGCATTTCGCGCGGGGTTTGTTCCAACTGCTGTTGCAGCGAAACGAGCAATGCTTGTGCTTCGATCACCTGCGGATGCTCGGGCGTACGGGCCGTGAGCAGTTGATCGAGCCGAGTGCGCGCTAATTGCAACTTCTGCTGCAGTTCCTGCCAGACGGGATTCAATGTTTCGGCTGCTGGCTTCGCTGCTTCGCGCGGAGCGGGTTGCATGGCCGCGGCCAATTGCTCGTGACGGGCCCGCTCGAGCAATTGCCGAGCTGATTCTTCGTCGGCGCGAGCCTGCGTGACCGACTGCTGATAGTGCTCAACGAGCAACTGAGCTTCGGTTCGATCGAGGTGCTTCAATTGCTCGGCCAGCGATTCGCCCAGCTTGGTCAGCAGGCGAGCCGCCAGCTGGCGGTCACGATGCTGCAGGGCCAACTGCCAGCTCGACTTGGCGGCATCTTCCGCGGCCTGCACCGTCAGCCCCGCTTGCATGGCCTGCACCAGGTCGTTCTGGGCGGCTAGCGAATCGCGGGGGCAAACTTGCTGCACGGTGGCTGCCAGCACCGCATCGGTCTTCAGCCAATTCGTCACCTGCTCGGTCGCCAACGGCGGAGTGGTCAGGCCGCGATCGTCGGCGGACTGAATCTTTTGGCTGACCACATATCCTTCGAGCGGTGAGCGCGCCAGGACCAGGACAAGCAGAAAGACAGCCGCTGCAACCAGCAGAATCGGGGCATATTTCCGCGCGAAGGCCGACTGGGCAGTGGGCCCGGGCTCAGTTCGCGTGGCATACGTTCCATCGTGCATCGCAAGCACATCCTGGCTTGGTCGACCCAAAGGTGAGAATCCTCGGGTGGTATCGACGCGGGCGAGCGCGATGCTTCAGGACAGGTGACGATGCTGGCAGGACCGTTACAGGCAGACCCCTCGAAGTTCAAGGTTTAAGGTTTAAAGTTCAAGGTTGAATGCAAGGTGAGCTTGTCCCCAACCTTGAACTTTAAACCTTAAACTTTGAACCTTCACTTCGGGGCTACCTCGCCGAGGACCGGTTGAGCACCATTCCCGATTGGAACGACCAGTGTCGGCCCCGGAGGTCCCGGTGGCGGACCGCAGCCTCCCATCACCATGAAGCCGGTCATGGGCCGGTTGAGGATCGTCGTCGAGCTCTGCATGCTCTCGATTTTTGACTGCGAAACCAAGTGCCGGATGCCAGGCACTTTTCCCAAGGCAGTTAGCGCACTGATGGTGATGGCTGCGAACAGACCGGCAGTCGCTAGCGACAATCGCACAATTTTCGCACGCACAGCCGCCAAACCCACGGGACAATCGCGGGTGATGACGGTGCCGTCGGGCCGCTTGAACATCCGCACACAGGTGCGACCTTCACGCTGGGCGATGAACGCGGTCGCTTCGGCGCGGGTCATCTCCGACAGGTTGTAGACGTTCAGATTGCATTCCTGGCAGTGCCGCATCCGCTCGTCGCCGTGCATCAAGTTCCAGTCGGCCGTGCAGGGCGAAGCGATTTGCAGCAATTCCAGCGAAGGACGCGGGGGATTCTTCGGCTGAAACATGTTTCACCTCACTTGAAGACGCGCTTGTGAACGACGAGATGCCAGCCTGCCAAACGGAGTGCGCCTAACGTGGTGAACGTGATGGCGGCCCAGCAGAGCCAGGTGATGAGATTGAGATACCAATACTCTTCCATGCTGAAAGCAATTGTTTGGGCGACGATGAGCAAGCCCGAAGCACAGAGCAGCATCAGGGGCCGAACCAGCGACGTGCCCCGGGTTCCGATCGCCCAAGTCGCCAGCAAGCAGAGTGTTGCGGTCCCGAAACCATCGGACAACGTAACCAGCACGTTGTAAGTGGTCGTAAAGCGACTCCCGGCTGCTTCGCGCAGCCAGCTTGAGCCCGCCAAGGTAGCGGCGACGAAGAACGTAATGACTAGCAAGCTGCGAATCGAGATCTGCAGCGGACGACCAGGCTGCTTGCTCGCGGGGCTCCAATCGCCGCGCACCCATAGGTAGCGAGCGATTGCCAAGCAAAGGATCAAGACGATTTGCGGCAGCAAGAACGTGAGCAAGGCATATTCGTAGTAATGCGGCGGAAACACTTGCATCCAGATGACGGCTCCCGTCGTACCCGCGACGAAGAGAACGCCCCGACCCAGCCAACTCAATTCACCCAGGATCGCGACGGTGCAAATCAGGGCTACTTGCGACAGAAACACCGAATCGCGCAGCAAGTCGGCTTCGCCACCGAACAAAAAACACACGGGCAACAGCAGATGCCCGGCCAGCACCATCACCACAATCGTTTGCTGCAGCCACCGGGTGGCGGTTGCCAGCAGGGCGTTTTCTCCGGTCGATAGAGTGGCGACTGCGTTCACGGGTTCATTCTCGGGCGGCATGATGACTCTGCTAATGAGACGACCGGCGGGGCTGTTTGTTTCCAGGCTTCTGCGGAGAGAGTTCCTTTTTATTAGAATGAATGACACACGCCGATTCACCCTCACCAGGCTAGTTCTCCGGAGCAGGCTTTGTTTCGCATCAAGATCTGCGGAATTACGAACACGGTCGACGCTCTGCAAGCGATCGACGCAGGTGCTGATGCGCTCGGGCTGAACTTTTATTCCCGCAGCCCGCGATTTGTCGCGGGAATGCAGGCCGCCGAGATCAGCCGGCAGGTGCGCGCGACGACCGCGGGCAGCAGAGCTTCGCTCGTCGGCGTCTTCGTGAATGAAGAAGAGCCCGCCCTGCGCGCCGTGCACGCGACGGCTCAACTCAATGCCTGGCAATTGCACGGCGATGAAACGGCCGAGTTTCTGCAAGCGATTGCTGCCAAGCCAGATACTCCGCCGTTGATCCGAGCCTATCGCTGCAAGGAGAACGACCTGGTCGCGATCTCGCGAGATCTGTTTCACGGCCAAAAGCTGGGTGCGCTTCCTTCGGCCGTTCTGGTTGACGCGTATGCCCCCAATGCGTTTGGCGGCACGGGGCAGGTAGTCGACTGGCACGCTGTGCGGAACGAACGAGGGCAACTTTTCAGCTTGCCGCTGATCCTCGCCGGTGGTCTGACTCCCGAAAACGTCGCGGAAGCCATTCGCACGGCTCGTCCCGACGCGGTCGACGTCGCCAGCGGCGTCGAAAGCTCCCCCGGCAAAAAGGACCCCGCCAAGGTCCGCGACTTCATCGCCGCCGCGAAAGCCGCCTTCGCGGAAATCTTCCCGCAGTAGCTCGACGCGTCAGCGAGGAGCGCGACACGGGTGGTTAGCGCGGCTCTTCCAAATTGAGCTGTTCGATTCGGCCAACGCTGCCGGGGCGAAACGAATGGCGAACGGGCGGCTAAATCGCAGGCGGGCGAGCGCACACTCCTCGCTGACGCTTCGGGTTTCCTGGAAAAATGCTAGCGGGGCGTGACCTAACTAGTCACGAGTGGTTGATAGGTTGGCGAAGGTGTGTTGTGGTGTTGCACAGCGTATTTTCGCGAAGGGGACCGGCCATGCAGGTTTCGTTGCCGCCGTGTTGGCGAGATTTTGAGGCGTATCGACTGGTGAAAGTGTCGCAGTTCAGCACGCGCGTCGCTGCGCGTAAGCTGAAGATTTCGCAAACGAGAATTTGCCAGATCATCGAGCGAGTCGCAGCTTATTTGGTGGAAATGGCCCCGGGCGTGAAGGACATCGTGCGGCGCGAGCAGCAGCTATACGTGGCCGAGCAGATGGCGGCGGAAAGGCTGAATTTTTTGTGCTCGCAGGCGGAAAACGCGTGGCGCATGTCGCAAGGTCCGATGAAGACCGTTCGCAAATCGGCCAACTTCACCGGGGCGAATTCGGTGACAACGATTCGGACGGGCTACGGCGACCCACGCTATCTAATGGTCGCGTGCAAGTTGGCCGAACACGCGGCGATGCTGCCGCAGCCTTCGCTCCTCAGTTCGCTGGCGGCCGCGGCGCTCGCAGCGGAGGGCTTGGATGAGGAGGAAGAGGAAAATGAAAATGAAAATGGGCCGGCGAAGCAGCGGGCAACGAGTCAGGGGTCGGGAGTCTATGGCGAAGAGAGACTTTCGAAGATGGATGATCGTCGCTCGCCAAAGACTCCCGACCCCGAGCGGGCTGAGCGGCACAGCGGCCCCCTGAATAGGGACTGTTCAGAGCTGTTCGCCAAAGAGGCTGCGGAGATGCGGAACGAGAAGTTTCGCGATCCCGTAAGTGCAATGGCAGCCTTCGATTCGGCGACGCGGCCCGTGATGAAGTTGTATGAAGAAGAGGCCGCGCGCAGGACTGTTCACGGGGAGTTGACGGGTGAGGTGGTGGTGTCGGTGGAGCACCGGGAAGAAAGTGCGGGGGCCAGTGAGGAATGCAGCGAGCAGGGGTCAGGAGTCGGTGGATCGCCTGCGATGGAAGGTCCCGGGGTGCGACGGCCGTTGAATCGGAAGGAAAGGAAGGCGAGACAGTCGATGTTGGAGAAGAAGATGAGGAAGGCGAAGTAGAAAGAAGGGAGGGTTACGAGCGGTAGCGCGCGCTGTTCGGGCGGGGGAGCTGCGCAAGCATCAGGTAGGGCAAAAGGGCAAGGAACAGGACCGGCTAAAGCCGGAACTCCAACGGGGAAGTAGGCCGGCTCAAGCATCAGCTAGTGCAAAAGCCAATGAACCCCCGCCGCAGGGGCGGGGGCGTGGTGAGTGTCGTGCGCAGAGGCAGCGTGTGAGTAGAGTACGGGGCCGGCGTGTGGGTGACCACCCAAAATAGGCGGCTGGGGGGGCTCCTTCCGGGTTGTCGATCCACTGGCCTCGACTCTATGATGGTGCGTTCTTCCAAACTGCCGTTAACCAGCCCGATTGGCGACGGTTGGCGGGTTGTGGATCTGTACCGCGGGCGGCTCAGTCGCGTTAGCCCGCTTGTCTGCTCTTAGGAGTTTTGCCTGTGTCTACCGCCGTTGCCCAGCGTTTGCCCTACAAAGTGAAGGACATGAGCCTGGCCGAGCTTGGTCGTAAGAAGATCATGCTCGCCGAAAATGAAATGCCTGGCCTGATGGCCCTCCGCCGTAAATACGGCAAGACCAAGCCGCTGACGGGTGCCCGCATCGCCGGCTGCCTGCATATGACCATCGAAACCGCCGTTCTGATCGAAACGCTGGTCGAACTGGGCGCGAAAGTGACCTGGAGCAGCTGCAATATTTTCAGCACTCAGGACGAAGCCGCTGCCGCCATCGCCGCCGCTGGTGTGCCCGTTTATGCCTGGAAGGGCATGAGCAACGAAGAGTTCGATTGGTGCATCGATCAGACGCTGTTCTTCCCCGACGGCCAGCCGTTGAACCTGATTCTGGACGACGGTGGTGACCTGACAAACATGGTTCACGACAAGTACCCCGAGTTGCTCGCGGGCATCAAGGGATTGTCGGAAGAAACCACGACCGGCGTGCATCGCCTGGCCCAACGGTTGGAACAAGGAACGCTTAAGGTTCCAGCCATCAACATCAACGACTCGGTCACCAAGAGCAAGTTCGACAACCTGTACGGTTGCCGCGAATCGCTGGCCGACGGTATCAAGCGGGCCACCGACGTGATGATCGCCGGCAAGGTCTGCGTGGTCGCTGGTTACGGTGATGTGGGCAAGGGCTGTGCTCACAGCATGCGGAGCTATGGCGCTCGCGTGATTGTGACCGAAATCGATCCGATCAATGCCCTGCAAGCTGCGATGGAAGGCTTTGAAGTCGCCACGATGGAAGACGCTGCCAATCAAGGCAACATCTTCGTTACGACGACCGGCTGCTGCGATATCCTTCGCGGTGAGCACATCGAGAAGATGCACAACGATGCCATCATCTGCAACATCGGGCACTTCGATATCGAAATCGACGTCGCCTGGCTCGAAGCCCAAGTGAAGGCCGGCAAGGCTACCAAGGTCAATATCAAGCCTGCCGAACAAGGCAAGGTCGATCGTTACACCTTTAAGAATGGCCGCAGCGTGCTATTGCTAGCTGAAGGTCGCTTGGTCAATCTGGGCTGTGCGACCGGTCACCCGGCGTTCGTGATGAGCAACAGCTTTACGAACCAGGTGCTGGCTCAACTCGAGTTGTGGGAACACACCGACAAGTACGAAGTGAGTTTGTATCGCTTGCCTAAGAAGCTGGACGAAGAAGTGGCTCGCTTGCACCTGGAGCACATCGGCGTGAAGCTGACCACGCTCACCGCCAAGCAGTCGGAATACTTGGGTGTGCCGGTCGAAGGGCCTTATAAGCCTGAGCACTATCGCTACTAATGCCAAGGCAGAAGTAGGTAGAAGTAAATACAAGAGACCGGCTAAAGCCGGAACTCCAACAGGGAAGCCCGGCGGTGTGAGGCACGCTGCCGGGCTTTTTGCTGCGCGGTGGCTGGCGTGTTAGAGTAAGGTCAGCCAACAGGAGACGATTTATGGAGCCGGTGGAAATGGGCCGCGTAGTAGTGCCAATCATCGTGGAGAATCTCGGCGATCTGTGGGACGCCGAGAACGGTCGAATTGCGGCCAGCGAAGTTCGCCGGATCGAAATTAAGGATGCGCTCGTTGACACAGGTTCCACGACGCTGGCTTTACCTACCTCGACCATCGCGCTGCTGGGGCTTCGAAAGCGCACCGAGAAGAATGCGATCACCAGTGGCGGTAAACGGACAATCAATGTTTATGGGGCAGTTCGCGTAACGATCCTTGGGCGAGATTGCACCGTCGACGTCATGGAAGTTCCCGACGACGTACCCGCACTGATTGGGCAAATTCCGCTCGAGATGCTCGACCTTGTTGTTGACTCTCGCAACCGGCGGCTCACAGGTAACCCGGCACACAATGGTGAGCACGTGCTGGAACTGCTGTAGCTAAGGCGTTGCGGGTTAGCAGCAGTGCCGCCTTTAGGGTGGTGATGGGCCGGCTAAAGCCGGAACTCCAACAGGGGAAGCACGGCAGTGTGATGATTGATGATTGCGGGTTAGAAGATAGTGGCGAGAGGATCGCTAGCTGGGTATGCTGGCAACCTTCTTCTTCGCACTACGCAATGAGCTAAGGCCTGCAATGTCTCAAGAACCCATTAATCCGTTTGCGTCGCCCGTGGCTGTGAATGAGTTTCCGCAACTGTCGGATGCGAATCATCGGGCGAAGTTGTATGAGATTGCGAAGGCGCAGAACTTTCTCATCATGGTGGTGCTGGCGGGACTGATTGTGGGCATCTCGGGGCAGCTGTTGCCCAACATGATCGATCGGAGACTGGTGTGGCTGTTTGTCGTGCTGCAACTGATTGTCTCGGTGTTTCAATCGGTCGCCATGTTTCGAATGGGCAAGACGGTCTACAGCATGGGTAGCGCGATTGCTCTAGCGGTCGTTTCGTTCATTCCCTGCATCGGCCTGGTGTGTATGCTGATCGTCAACAGTTCGGCTACCAAGAAATTGACCGCGAGCGGCATCAAGGTGGGATTCATGGGAGCGGACCTGAAGCAGTTCGACAATCGCTAAGCGAACGCGCCGCATGACTCATCGCTAGCAGAGAAATCGCATGCTTCCCGACGCACTGAATCCCTATCAATCGCCCGCATTCGCTGAGACGGGCGAGCGGACAGCGGGCGGGCAACTTAGCGCGGCGATCTTCCTGCAGCAGCGAGTAATCTGCATCCTGATGATCGTGCAAGGCGCTCTGTGCCTGATGATGGGGGTGGGGCTGATTTTTGCCGCCTTCACCCTGCCGGTCATGATCGTGTCGCAACAGCAAGGCGACAAAGCTCAGATGGAAATGATGAGACTGACCTTCATGGTCACCTACGGAATTATGGCTAGTTGCGGCTTGCTCTCCGGTGGCCTGCAGGTGTATGCCGGCATTCGTAACTTGTGGCTGCGAGGCTATGTTCTCGGGATCGTGGCGCTGGTTTCTGGCTTGTTGTCGGCAGGCACGTGCTACTGCTTGCCGACCGGAATGGCCATCATGATCTACGGTCTAATCATCTACCTAAACCCGAGCACGAAGTTGGCGTTTGAGTTGGTTCGCCAAGGCCTGACCGTCAAGCAAGTGCGCGATTTGGCGAATGGAACAACCAGCGGATAGTTGCCAGATCGAGATCTTTGCGTCCCGACCTGGCGAAACATATCCCAGCACGTGTTTTGGTCTGCTGTGTGATATCACGGGCTTCAAGCACCCGTGCTTGGAAACTAGCGGCCCCCGTACACATGCACGCCGCCGCCACCAGGCACAGCGCGGTGCAGAACCACCAGGCCGCGACGGCTGTGGACGACATGGCCGCCCGAGTACTGACGACCACGAGCTTCAGCCATGGGGGCGAAAGCGATGGTAAGAAGTGCGATAACCAGTAAAGTCCTCATGTCGAAACTCCCACGTACTAAAACGAAATTGAATTGGTCCGGAAATGACAATGGTGCGGTCGCGACTCTACAGGGCAGGTTTCCGAACGGGCGAGTCTTGGTTCGCTAGCAGTCATCGTGAATGCTTGGAAACCTTTTCCTCGACTCGTTCGTAGTACCGCAATCAGCAGAGTTTCGTTCGCCCGCAAGAACCAACCACCCCGGTTTTCCGGTGCCAGGCAGCACAAGGCCACCAGGCGGTCGATTCGTCGCGGTTTGCCCCCTGCTCTTGAGTGCTACCCGGCGATAAAATCGTGACTTGCCTTACAGCCCTCGGAATCGGCCCCCGCTTCAGGTCGGGTCTCCGCTTCGCGTAGGTTGTAAAGCTGGGCAAGCTTTCGCAACCTCCGTGCCAAAGGTCTCCGCCCTTAATCTGAATTTCAACCGGGCCATTTCAACGAGCCGAGCGACGTCTTCATGCCAACGATTCAAGCCTTTCGCGGACTCCGATACGACCTGGGCCATGTGGGCTCGCTGAGCGATGTGGTGACCCCGCCCTACGATGTGATCTCGCCCGAGTTTCAAGACGAGCTTTATAAGAAGCACCCGGCCAACTTCATTCGTCTGGAACTGAACCGGGACGAACCGGGCGACAACGAGCATTCGAACAAGTACAGCCGGGCAGCGAAGTTCCTGCGCAATTGGCGGAACGAAGGGGTGATGCAACTCGACCCCGATCCAGCCTTGTACGTGTATCACCAGACCTTTGAAGCTGCTGGGCAGACCTTCACCCGCCGCGGCTTCATGACGCGAGTACGGCTCGAACGCTTTGGCCAGGGGAAGATCTATCCGCACGAAGAGACCCACTCGGGTCCGAAGGCCGATCGCCTGTTGCTGACCAAAGCCTGCAAAGCAAACCTGAGCCAGATTTTTGGGCTCTACCCCGACCCAGCCAACGAAGCGCAGAACCTGTTGGAAGAATCGGTCGCGGGACAGACGCCGCTTACCGCCACCGATCACTTGGGCGTGGTGCATCGCCTGTGGCCGGTGACCGAGGTGAACACGATTGGCAAGGTCGCTAGCATCATGGAAGCCAAGCCGATGTTCATCGCCGATGGTCACCATCGCTATGAGACGGCTTGCAACTATCGCGACGAACTGGCCGCCGCTGGTCCGCTCGATGCCAATCACCCCGCGAACTTTGTGCTCACGCAGTGCGTGAGCATGAACGACCCAGGCCTGCTGGTTCTGCCCACGCACCGCTTGTTCCGCGGCGTCACGCCGATGACCTCCACGGAACTCGCCGGCAAGCTGCAAGGCTCGTTCATCACGCGCCCCGTTGGTGTTGGCGCGGATCTGGCCAACAGCCTGTGGCAAGAGATCGCTGCTGGTGGCCTGCAGAACAAGCTCGCCTTTTACACCGCTCAGGATGACACCTGGACACTGGCTCTCGCCACGGAAGAAGGTTCGCAAAAGCTGGCCAAGCTCGCTTCGGAGCACAGCAGCGATTGGCAAGGACTGGGCGTTTCGATCTTGCATCGCCTGGTGATGGAAGACCTGCTCGGCCTCACTTCACTGCCGAAGCCGATGTACGTGCACTCGGTTCAGGAAGTGATCGAGAACCTGAAGAGTGGCGACAAGGCAGGTCGCGACGCCACGGGGCAGATGGGAACCGGCGGTCGCTTTGAATTGGCTGCCCTCGTCATGCCGGCCACCGTCGACCATGTTCGCCTCATCAGCGAACACGGCGAACGGATGCCTGCCAAAAGCACCTACTTCTATCCCAAGTTGCTCGGCGGCATGGTGGTGCATCCGTTGGAGTAAGGCTGGAGTTGGGATCTGGGAACTGGGAGCTAGGATCTGGGGAGTAGGGCAGCAAAAGCTGCCGAGTCATGACCTGCCCTGAGAACTCCCTCGCCGTAGTACTCCGCGGAGAGGGTTGGGGTGAGGTGCCGAGAGTTCAAATAGAAGGTTGACCTGCACCCATGAACGACAAACTGTGGTTCTGGCTGTTGTCTGCCTTTGGCCTCATAGCGGTTCTGGGATTGATTGCTTTCGTAGTTGGCTTCGCGATTGGTCTTTCTAGAGGTGAATCAATTGGCGACTCGGTCCGCACCGCTCTTCATGTCGCTTGGGATTTCGCGCTCCACGTGCTCTCAAGCGGCCCTCCACAGTAGGCCTTGTTTCACGTGAAACCTGCCCGGCTGCGTTGAGCTTGCCGTTTCACGTGAAACAGCCCGAAGTCCGGATTCTGCCTGGCTTCACTTCTGCGTTGCGAGCAAACGATCTTCCCTCAGTTGCCGCTAGCCTCTATCATCCGCCGCGGAACCGGGCTGGAGTTCCGGCTTTAGCCGGCTGAACTGCAGCTGCGGCAAGGAAGCCGGCTTAAGCCGGAACTCCAGCGGAGGGAACCGGTGGGAAGGATTCTGTGCGTGGCCAATCAGAAGGGCGGCGTCGGCAAGACGACCACAGCCATTAACCTGGCTGCCGGGTTCGCACGCGCCGGCAAACGCACCCTGCTGATTGACCTCGACCCACAGTGCAACGCCACCTCTGGTCTCGGCCAACAGCCGACCGCTCGACATTCCTTGGTACAGCGAGCGCCGCTGTGTGACTCCGTGCTGCCAACTCCTTACGAAGGTCTCTCGCTGTTGCCAGGAAGTCGGTCGTTTCAAGACGTCGACGCCTTGGCCAAGAGCAACGACAGTCAGGCCGAGGCCGTTCGTCTGCACCTCGCAGGTGAGCTCGCAGGCTACGACTTCGTGCTCATCGATTCTCCACCGTCACTCGGTGGCCTGACACAAACTGCGCTGGCGGCATCGACCGAAGTGCTAATTCCCATCCAGTGCGAGTACTTCGCCATGGAGGGGCTGACGCAAATGATCAACGTCATTCGCGCGGTGATGAAGAAGCATCCCGGCCGACTCGAGTTCGGCGGCATCTTGCTCACCATGTACGACACGTCGCTCGAATTGACCCGCGAGGTCGACGCCGAAGTTCGGGATTTCTTCGGCGAGGTGGTTTTTGATACAGTCATCCCCCGCGATGTCGCCGTCGCCGAGGCGCCCAGTCATGGCCAGGCCGTGATGGACTACGCTCCTCGTTCGCGCGGCGCCCGGGCTTACATTGAACTCTGCTTGGAGGTAATGGCTCATGAGTAAAGACCGACGACTTGGCCGCGGACTGGCGGCGCTCCTGGGCTCGCCCCTTGATGAACAAGATTCTGGTTCACCTGCGGAACCGATCGCACTGCCGCTCCGCAGCGAACCACGCTTGTTTGACGACAGCGTACTGAGCAAAGAGGCCGAACTTGCTAGCACGGGCGACATGGGTTTGCTGCAACTGGCCGTTGAAGACATCCAGGACAATCCGTTCCAGCCTCGTCGCGAATTCAACGAAGAGGAAATCGCTTCGCTGGCCGAGAGCCTGAAGCAGCACGACTTGCTGCAGCCGATTCTGGTCCGTCGCATTGCCGGTCGCTATCAACTCATCTCGGGCGAGCGCCGCCTGCGGGCCGCCATTCGCGCCGGTTGGAAGTCGATTCCCGCCCGCGTTCGCGAAGCTGACGATCGCCTGGTTGCAGAACTGGCCATTGTCGAGAATTTGCAGCGGAAGGATCTGAACCCGATCGAAAAGGCGCTCTCGTTCAAGCGGTACCTCGACGAGCACCGCTGCACGCAAGACGAACTAGCCAAGCGGCTGAGCATCGATCGCAGCACCATCGCCAATTTGATGCGGCTGCTGGAACTGCCGCACCAGGTGCTCGAAAGCCTGCGTACCGGCGGGATCTCTGCTGGCCATGCTCGTGCGCTGTTGCCGCTGGGCGACGACGACGAGCAAATCGCCCTGGCCCATCGCATCGCCGACGAGCAACTGAGCGTGCGGGAAGTCGAGCGGATGGTGAATGAGCATTTGGCCGACGAAGAGGGCCAGCCTGCAAGTTCAGCCGCTTCGCCGAAAAAGAAGCGAACCAAGAACGACCAAATCGCGTCTCTGGAGCAGGAACTGCGGATCGCCCTGGGGACGAAAGTCGAGATCAAGCAGTCGGCCAAAGGTCGCGGAACCGTCGTGATCCACTTCACCGATTCCGAAGATTTCGACCGCCTGCGTGAAATCTTCAGCGACACTGCACCCCGGGTCAAACGGGCCGCTTAGGGCTCAGCTAGCGAAATCGCGGGTGCCGCGGCGATTGGCCGGCATCCTAGCATTGTCCGAAAGTCCATTTGCCGATAAACTACTCACTCACGTTCGGGATGTAGCTCAGCCTGGCTAGAGCGCTTGGTTTGGGACCAAGAAGTCGTAGGTTCAAATCCTATCATCCCGACTTTGCCATATCGGCACTTTCCCATCGGGGCGAGTGTTACTGGGAATTGAAAGAAACCAGTGAGGCCCAGGCCGGCATCGATTGGTCGTTCCTATTCGCCAGAATTGGGCAAAATAGGATGTGATCGGCCGGAGCCAGCCCATGGCAGACACACGCGAAAGGCGTTCCGTCGCCGCTCGTATCTTGTTTGATTCTCTCAATCTGCCGAATTGGCGAGAGGCTTCACTCACAGTACCGCAGGGCGGTCACTCTGGAACACTGGTCATAGAGCGCTCCGATGGTGCGAGAGGCGTCTTCCGATGCTTACCCCAGGGTGTGGGGCCAGTGCTCGTTGAGCGATTCCATCGCGAACTAAAAATTCTCGCGAAGCTACGCCATCCGAATGTAATGGAGTTACTCGACTGCACGACATCGGATGACTGTTGGTATGTTAGTCGGCTAGGCGAGCCATTCAACCTGTATTGGGAGCGGCGGCGTGAAGAGTTGGGTGAGCAGCCGGAACAGGCCGTTTCCGAAGCAATTGAGCTTCTGGGCGCAATCTCAAGCGGATTAGCTGAATGCCATGCTCGTGGGATCATCCACCGGGACATAAAACCGCAAAACGTGATCGTGCTGGCTGAAGAGAGAGCGATGCGCCCTGTGCTGATTGATTTTGGAGTTGCGCACGAAGTCGATGAGCCGCGGATCACACCACTTGATCAAACGGTCGGTAACGCTAGGTACAGTCCCAGCCGTATGCAGTGGCGGCAGGAAACAGTTTCTCCTTGGTTCGACATCTTCGAGCTATCGCAGGTCATGCTCTGGATGCTTCAGGCAGAGCGGCCGGCCAAGCACTATTGGCAACGGCCGGTAGACTGGCGCTTCGTGCGTTTCGATCCTAGGCTGCCAACTAGGACGACGCAAAAACTGCGAGCCATCGCCGCCCAATGCAGTTCCGAAGAACTTTCGCCGAAAGGAGGCGATGGGCTGTTAAATCTACTCGCCCAATACTTCCCAGCAAAGAATCCAGTTTTGGCAAATTCATCGACTATCAACGGAGAGGGAATCCTGTCGGGATTAGCTCAGGCAGCTGCGATCGATGCACTGCGTCGAGAAGAAGATCAGCGGGTTATCGATTCTGCGTATCCTGTCGCAGTTACGTTTGCTGACCTTACTAGAGAGGCCGTCTGGAACTTTGTTCAGCGCCTGCAGGCGGAGTTGCCTCAATGTCAGATTCGGAATCGCAAGAATGGCGACTTCGGTACCGGCTCAGAACAACTGCTCACAACGGCGAATCATCCTGGTGGGCAGGTTTTCGAATTTTGGATTGAGGCGGCGGGTCGACCACATTGTGGTTTTTCTGTGCGCATGAATGTTCACATTCATCGCCCTAGCGCGAAAGGGACGACTTCCTTCAGAGAACCGCCGGACGGTGTGAATCCGTTTGTTTTCACTCTGGGAGCGAGTAGCCTTCGAGGCTCTGTGAACGTGGGTTTCCACGTAATGCTATCCCTACAACGCGACGGTCAGATTGTCCTTCAAGAAACGGAGAATTGGCATCGTCCGGTCGATCGGAACGGTGTACCTGCCGAGGGAATTGCTGTTTCGGTACAAGGTATCGTCGACCGAATCGCTAAATGGTGTATCAATCCGCAAGCTTGGGAAGCGATTGGCAAAGAGTACGTGTAGACCTTCGTGTCGAATGAACCAGCTTGCTGCTATCATCCCGACTGAACAACAAACGGCTCGATGCACTGCGGTGCCTCGGGCCGTTTTCGTTATGTCGATAGTCGTTTCTTTGCAGCACGTTGGCTCAGCCGGCGTTTGACGGAGGCGCTGTTGAGCTCGCGCAGGGCGTCTTTGCCAATCCAACGCGGCGTAGCATCGGACGACGAGGCAAGCTTCTCAGCCACCACGATGCTCAGGGTATGAAGGGTCGGGCTTCGTTTGCCAATGGATCGCAGCGCCCAGTTGACGGCCTTCTTCACAAAGTTCCGCTCATCGTTGGCGGCCTGCTCGATCAGTTCCAGACCACCTGCAAACTTGTCGTCCTCGGCCCGCTTGTCGTGAACGGTCAGGCTGGCGAGCAACGCAAACGCGGCGCGTTTGATGAACTCTTCCCGCCTGCTGGCCCACTGATCCACTTTTTTCCAAGCGAGCGGTGAGCGATCAAAGAGTGCGAAGCAGGCAGTGTCGCAGATGGCCCAACTATCGAAGTCGCGACACCAGCGGTCCATCTGCGCCGAGGTGATTTTCTCCGGCTCGCCGACAAACGTCGCCAGCATTCGCGCTTCGTACCAGCCCGTCTCCCACAGGCCGAGCGACAGTTCGTGATGGTGCCCCAGCTTCTTTGCTAGCTGCCTCATTGCGCCGACCGTGACGCCGAAAGCGTTGTCGCTGGGAATTGCATAGCGGGCCATGCCATCGCGAACTTTCGTGCTCGCCATTTTCTTTAGCGTGGCAATTATATCGTCGACCGCAGGAACAGCGACTTCTTTCTTAGCAGGGGATCGCTTTGGCGATAGTTTTTTGGCGGGCATAGTCAATGAGCTTGCGGCGGAAATCCAGGTGCGGAAGTGACTCGTTGGATCATGCCACCTAACCACGCGCAGGGCAGCGCTGTAACTGCGAGAGCGATGGGGTACCAAGCCGGTCCGAACACTTGCTCTTGTCCCAATGTGAACGCGGCACCAATCGTGCAGACAACCGTGCCGATGATTCCCGGAATCAAGGCATGCAGCATTCGTCCATCACGGGCCAGTGTCGCGGCGAGGTAACTTCCGATAACGCCAATCACGATCCGGTACGAGAATGCGATGGACGACTGCCAGTGATTCATACCGATGGTTTTTGGAAACACGCCGAAGCCGTGCATCACCATGTCCATGAACGTCGACGTAAACACGATGAAAACGATCGCGGCTAGCACCGCACCAAAGCTGCGCAGGATGCCTAACGCTTTCGATGGCTCGCTCATCATTTCTCCTTCGCGCTCTTGCTCGCAACATTCGCCGCCAACCGGGCCTTCACAATCTTCTTGACCAGCGTCGCGGGCAACGGCTTGTTGGCTGGAAAGCGAATCGTCCCGGTGCTGGTATCGTAGCCAACTAGTTCGTCTTCAAAGCCAGCGAGGACCGACGAACTCATCACATACAGAGCACAGTGCTTCGCTGTGGCGCCAAAGCTAGCGAGCATGCCGCTCTGTTTGAACGCCGGTACGCCATAGCTGATGCATTCCTCGGCTTGCGGTGCCGCCGCACGAATCGCTCGCCGCAACTTCTCCAGGGCAACGCGCTGATCCGGGCTAACACTGGCGAGATACTCGTCCACGGTCGTCGCTTTGATCTTCACTTTGGCAGGCGACTTCAATTTCGATGCAACCTTTGTTTTCGCCATGGCGATGGTTCCTATTTCTGCTCGGAGACGACAAGGCGCCCTGCAACTTGGTCGAAGCCAGAGAGCCTCGTTCGACATCTCGCCAAGAAACTTGCTCGGAATTTCTCAAGTCGCAATGCCGCTACAGCGGTCTTCCCACCGCATAAGGCTGAGGGTCAATGTGCGGCGTCGCACCGGTGACCAACTCCGCCAGCAATTTGCCCGTGCCCGGCGACATCGATACGCCGAGCATTCCGTGGCCGGCCGCCAGATAGACATTGTCCAGCGCCGGGACCAACCCGAGAAACGGCAAGCTGTCGGGCGTCATTGGCCGCCAACCTGCCCAGGTCTCGAGCACCGGTTCGTTGTGAGGCTCGCGCAGATAAACCTCGGCCCCCGCCTTAAGAAGTTGTACGCGGGCAGGATTCAAACTGCTATCGTACCCGGCAAACTCCATCGTCGAGCCAATGCGATAGGTGCTCGCCAGCGGTGTCACAGCGACTCGATGCTCCTCGAAGAGCATCGAGTACTTCGGACAAATCGCGGGGCGACCCATGGTGAGCGAATATCCTTTGCCGGGCTGAATGGGAATGGGCCGCCGCAGCAAGCGATTCAGTTGAGGTGTCCAAGCACCGGTCGCAATCACGATTTGATCCGCGGCGATCTCGCCCTGACTGGTGACTAGCTGCTTCGCCAGCCGACGATCTACTGTCAGATCGCGCAGTTCGCATTGCTCGCGAATCTCCACTCCGTCGCGCTCGAGCGCATGTCGCCACGCGAGCATCAGTTTATCGGGACGCAGGTGACCATCGGACTCATAATGCCACGCACCGGCAATGCCTAGCTTCAGCGACGGTTCCAGATCCAGCAGCGCCTGACCATCCAGCCGCTTCGCCCCAATGCCGAACTCATTCCGCAGTAGAGTGTCGGTGGCCGCATAGTGTTCCATGCCGTGCTGACTAAGAAACACGAACAGCAGTCCGAGCGGTTCCCACTCCACTTCAGCGAGCGTCGAGTGAAACAAGTCGTCGTACAGCGTGCGCGACGATCCGAGCAACGCTTGAATGGCATGGCCTGCTTGCAGCATGTCGCGCTGGTTGCACTTGCGGGCGAACTGCCAGAACCAACGCCACATTGCAGGATCGAGTCGCCAGCGAACCTTCAGCGGCGAGTTACGCGCTAGCAACGTCTTCATCGTGTTCCACAGCGCGCCGGGAGTGGCGAGCGGAAGCACGTGACTCGGGCAAACGTAGCCGCAGTTGCCGTGCGAGCAACCTTTGCCGAAGGCTCCTTGATCGATGAGCGTCACATTGCGACCAGCCTGGTGCAGGTAATACGCACAAGCGGCACCGATGACTCCACCGCCGACCACCACGACGCGTTCCTGGTTGCTCATGAACGAAGACCCCAGCCGAAGGGATCGGCGTCATCCAGCAGCAGCGTCGATTCGCTGGTGAGGAACGCCTCGCCACTGATGCGTGGCAAGATGCTCCCCTCATGCTGCCGGTACGAACCCTCGAACACGCTTCCCAGAATTCCTTCTTGCCGCCAGATCTCTCCAGGCTGAAGTTTGCCATCGGCCGCAAGGCAGGCGATCTTCGCGCTGGTCCCGGTGCCGCACGGCGAGCGGTCGTAAGCGTTGCCGGGGCACAGCACGAAGTTCCGACTGTGATTCTTGGCATCGCTGGGCGGTCCAAACAGTTCGATGTGGTCGATGGTCTGCCCGGCAGAGCCCGTGACGCCCTGCGTTCGCAGTGCGGCCTTGATCCGCAGGGTTGCGTCGAGCAGCGCACTCGAGTTCGCCAAGTCGATGGGGCTGTTCCAATCGCGGACCAGAAAAAACCAGTTGCCGCCCCAGGCAACATCGCCGCGAATCTCTCCCAGGCCAGAGACGTTCACCGGAACATTCGCGGCCAGCCGATAGCTGGGGACATTCTCGAGCGAGACTCGGTTGCGGCCGTCATAGTCAAACGAGATCGGACCCACCGGCGTTTCCAGTCGATGCGAGCCCGCCTGAATGCGGCCGAGATGCCCGAGCGTAACACCCAGGCCGATGGCGCCGTGCCCGCACATCCCCAAGCAGCCGACGTTGTTGAAAAAGATCACGCCCGCTGCGCAGGTTGGGTCAACGGGCTCGCACAGCAGTGCGCCGACAATGACATCGCTGCCCCGAGGTTCGCAAATGATCCCGCTGCGGTAGTGATCGAACTCCGTGCGAAACCGCTCGCGCCGTTCCACCAAGCTACCGCGACCAAGATCCGGTCCGCCGGCAATCACGACGCGCGTGGGCTCGCCGCCGGTGTGGGAATCAATGACCTGAATCCGGTGCATTACAGGCCCTTCAACTTCGGCCGATTGGCGATCCCGTGACGAATGATCGCCAGCACCCGCTCGCGCTCTTCACCGGTCAAACCGAGCCGAGGCTCGCGCACCCACTCGCTGCCAAGTCCCGTTTCTTGCACGGCCAGCTTGATGTACTGCACAAACTTTACATGCGTATCGAGCTTGAGCAGCGGATAGAACCAGCGATAGAGCGTGCGGGCTTTATCCCACTTCTGAGCGCGGGTCAGTTCCCAGAAGTATTGATTCTCAGTCGGGAAGGCAATGCCCGAACCGGCAACCCAACCATCGATGCCCAGAATCGCCGACTCTAGCGCCAGGTCATCGACACCCACAAATATCTGGTAGCGATCGCCAACCTCAATTCGCAGCTCGGTGATCCGCCGCGTATTCGCCGAACTCTCTTTCAAGGCCACCAGATTCGGGATGTCGGCCAACTGTGCGAAGTGAGCGGGCGTGATATCGACCGGGTAACCCACCGGGTTGTTGTAGAGCATCCACGGCAGGCTCGTCGCTGCTGCCACTTTGCGAAAGTGATTCATCGCCTCGGCGGTGTCGGCTTTGTAAACCATGGCCGGCATTACCATGAACCCCGCGGCTCCGAGTCGTTCGCAATCCTTCACGTACTGGCAGGCAGCAGCGGTGCTGGTTTCGGCGACGCCGCTCATGACCGGAATGCGCCCGGCGGCCACTTTTACAGACTCCGCAACCAGCGCCCGCTTCTCCGCAGGCTCCAGCGTTTGATTCTCGCCCAGCGAGCCACCCACAATCAGGCCGCTGATGCCTGAAGCAATCAGCGCTTCGATGTGCCGACTGGTTCCCGCCAGATCGAGCGACAAGTCCTTATGAAACTGCGTAGTAACCGCTGGAAAAACGCCCTGCCAACGAGCTTGCGACATCGAACGACCGTCTCCTCACCCGAACCAAAAAAGTGCCTCTATCCGCTGCCTGATTAGAAGCCCAGCCACTCCCTGGTCGCAAGGGAGTGACTGGCAATTCCCGGCATGAATCAAGGGTGGCTATTTATCACCCGTCTTCGTGAGTTCGATCAGCATCATGCGGAACTCTTTGCCACTCTTGGGATCGGTCATGAACGATTCCAGGGTCTTGGTATTGGCACCCGTAATCGTCTCCACTTCCCGCATGGCGGTTGGCTTTTGCGTGAGCGGGCAGTTGTATTTGTACTTCCAGGTCAAGGTTTTGCCGTCTGCCGAAATGTCCCCTTCGCCGTTCATGATCCCCGTGCTGTGATTGTCGATCCAAGTCGACACGAACTTCTCACCCACGTTGTCGTAGCCGTAAGTGCCGAGACCGCTATACGGCCCCATGCCGGGAAATTCGCCTTTCATCTCCACCTTGATAAACCGCCCGTCCATGATCGGGCTGACGGTCGATACGCAGTCGGCCTTCATGGCAGGTGCCTCGGGAAACATCCACATCGTGGTCTTGCCGTTCCATGTTCCCACACCCTTCGCCAGGTGCGCTTGCATCTTGCCCGGAGTGCCGGCAGCCATGCACTTTTGCATGTCCTCCAGCGTCCAACCGGGCGGCAGCTTCAGTTCAGCCGGCAGTTGAGGCTGTTCCTTCTTCTCCTGCGCGAGTGAAATTCCGCTCACTGCCGTCAGCGAAACTCCAGCTACCAGTGCCACCACCAACCAATTCTTGACGTTCATCAGCAAACCTCCGAAGGGGAGCCAACCGGTTGCTCACCGCGAGCAGTTCAGGCTGGCAGACGAGTGTGTACAAGTGTACAGAATGTGTCTTCGTTGGGAAGACACATTTCCGACAATTGCTTTCTGCTAATTGGTTGTCGCTGGTGGAGTGGTCGATTCGACAAAGCCTGGCAAAAGATTGTGTGAATACGCCTGATTGTTCCGCGCGGCAAATTCACTGTCCAGCACGCGTGGCTCGAACCATCCACGCGTGCGAATGCTACCGGCAACCGGCATCGCGTCTATTTCACGCGCCGTTTGGTACGCACCACAACTTGCTCGGGACTGTTTCGCCGAGCAAATGCTCGATTCGTTCCCGCGACCCAGTCTGCCGTCAGTTCGGCGCTGCGACGCTGATCGGCCAATTGCTCCTGGTGCCGCTCTTCTTTTTCCTCTTCCGTCATGGGCGGTGGATTCTTCGCCTTGAATTGCAGGTACCACGCCGCAGCCCGCCAATTCTTACGTGCGGCCGCCATCAATGTCATTTCGGTTTGCAGCACATTCATTTCTTCGGCCCGTCGAAGTTCCTCGGCAAACTCGGGCTGACGGTTCGCCATGTTCGTGATGAGATATAACCGAAAGTCGTGGACGTTGAGTGATTGAAAGAGGCGGTGTGCTTGGCGAGAAAGTGTTTTGCAAAAGAACCTTTTTCACCAAGGAGCACACCACCATGCAGGAAGTTAACGGATCGACGATTGCGTTGCCAGGGTCTCGGGAATCGCTGCACGAGATTCTTCGGCAAGGAGCACAGCAGATGCTCGCGCAGGCCATTGAAGCCGAGGTTGCGGAATGGATCGACCAGCACGCACACGTGACTGATGAGCGGGGCCGTCGTCAGGTCGTTCGGAATGGGCACTTGCCGGAGCGGAAGATCGTCACGGGGGTGGGCGAAGTGGCCATCGAGCAGCCACGCGTGCATGATCGGCGCGAGGCTGGCGACGGCGAACGATTTCACTCGAAGCTGCTGCCGCCGTATCTGCGGAAGACCAAGAGCATTGAGGAGTTGATTCCGTATCTGTACCTCAAGGGGATCAGCACGGGCGACTTCCACGACGCGCTCGCGGCGATCGTCGGGCCGGAGTGTCCGGGGCTCTCGGCAACGACCGTCACGCGGCTGAAGAGCGTTTGGGAACAGGAGTATCGCGAGTGGTCCGCGCGTTCCCTCACGGGGAAGGAATACGTCTACGTCTGGGCCGATGGCATTCACACGAACATTCGTCTGGAAGAGGATCGGCAGTGCATTCTGGTGCTGATGGGAGCCACCAAAGACGGCAAAAAAGAGCTGATCGCCATGACGGACGGCCATCGCGAGAGCGCTCAATCGTGGCGAGAACTGCTGCTCGATGTGCAGCGCCGCGGCCTGGCCGTGGCGCCCAAGTTAGCGATTGGCGATGGTGCCCTCGGCTTCTGGAAAGCGCTCGCCGAGATCTTTCCCGCCACGAAAGTGCAACGCTGCTGGGTACACAAGACTGCCAATGTTCTCGATAAGCTACCGAAGAACAAGCAACCGAAAGCGAAAGACATGCTGCATCAAATCTGGATGGCCGACACGCGCGAAGCGGCCGGCAAAGCGTTCGACGCCTTCGTGGCCGACTATCAAGCCAAATATCCACAGGCCACGGAATGCCTGGCCAAGGACCGCGACGTGCTGCTCACGTTCTACGACTTTCCTGCGGAGCATTGGCGGCACCTGCGAACTACGAACCCAATCGAGTCGACGTTCGCCACCATTCGCCTGCGGCATCGTCGCACCAAAGGCAACGGCAGTCGCATCGCCTCGCTGACCATGATGTTCAAGCTCGCTGAAAGCGCCGCGCGCGGCTGGCGACTACTCAACGGCGCTCAACTCCTCCCCGATGTCATCCGCGGAGTCGTCTTCCAAGACGGCCTACCCCTCGACCAAGCCGCCGCCTAATTCAATTCCACCATCCACAACTATTGACAATATCTCGTTCGGTTCGTGATGGCCGACGGCGAGATTCCCAAGTACACGGCTGCCTGACGTCGTGAAAATCCAACAGAGACCAGCATAAACAACTTGCCAACGAGGTCATCATTCAGAATTCGCGGACGACCGCCCAGTCCCAGCCGCACCGGTTTGGGCACTGCCAGTTTTCGTTCCTCTATTACCTCATATTCGCACTCAATTGCCTCGGCTTCGCTCGAACTCACAGTGCTGATTGTCGTGGGCTTAGCGATCTGGTCCGACAAGTCGTCCAACTGAAACTCGTTAACAATCTCACCCGGTTTGTGAACACCACTTGCAGTATTTTCCGAGGAAAACACCACCTCACTGTTCACAAACCCCTGGGGTTTGTGAATGCCCCCTGCCTGTGTGGCGACGCCGGCAACCACTTCACCAGGCACTCCAACCGCCGGCACCTGCGCGCCATTTTCGACAGTCACTTCTCCACGAATTTCGCACACCTTCACTTCATTCATAGCCGTTCTCCAGAATACGTAACAAGTAACTCCTTGACACCTCGGTAAGTGTACGCTTGTTCACTATTGAATGCAAGAGATTTCCGCGGCTGGATTTTGACTGGGCACTAAGGGTTCGCTGGCCCCAACGACCTTCAACCTCGAAGAAGTTTTAGCGCCCAGTCGCAAGTCGCGCAGGGTACTTGGGGGCATGGTCAAAAACACTTGCCACCAACGCTACGTGTTGCAGCCTGCTGGAACTTCATTGGAGTTCATTTCGTTTTCAGCGAAACGACTCAGCAGGGTTTTCGGCATCATGAGGTTCTGCGACGACTCACGCGCGTAGATGTCGCTGGCATGCATGAGCAGTCACCTGCCACGATAGGTGCATCGGCAGGTCTTGTTCTAGAATCTCGCGAGTAGAAGTCGCGACAGAGAACATTGGGCGAGTGGGGCAGGAAAAGGCTGGGACAGGCAACTGTAGATGAGCCCGACAACCCTGCTACTAATCTGACGAACAACAATTCGACCGCACCTTACTCACTGCGTCAGTCCCCGAAAGAAAGGGTAATTTCAAGGGACCGCGAGAAAGTTTACAACTGCTATTGGGATCGTTTCGGCGCTAGACAGGTTGTTTGCGACGGCGATAGCCTAGCAGTGCACAACCTGCCGCACCTATTCCCCAAATCGCCATCGTCGTGGGCTCTGGAACTGGGGCAAACTCAAATGTTCCGGCGGCGTAGCGATTAGCAGGACCAGCATCAATGATCTCGGGATAGATGCCAGCAACGGGATCGTAGCGACCGGTGCCGACAAAGGAGATCACACCACCTCCATCGTTCATAGTGCTAAAAAGATTAGCGGATCCCATAGAATTATAGTTGGGGTCACTGAAAGCAACGACACTGTAGTTGCCTGGACCAAGAACCAGCGGACTATTCAGCGCGAGGAACGCATTCCCATTAACGATGTGGGTGTAAGTACTTGAGTTAATCAACACCGAAGAACCTACGAGCAACTCGGTGTTGCGGTCATAGATGCCAACAGTCACTCCCCCGCCATTGATCGATTCCAGGTTGTTTATGTTATTTCCGAAGAATGCCCCAAGAGAGGTGACAGCAATTGTCTGATTAACGTCAAAATCCAGCCCTAAAGATCCCCCATAGTTCTGCAGAGGCGCAGCATTTGCGTCATTGTCGTAAGCAATGATTGACGCATTCGCGGTCGCGACCGAAAGCAAAATTGCAACTGCCGCAGCGATCAACGGTCTTAGCTGTTTCATACACTAACCTCCATATCGACATGCCGGACTTTACCTTGTTCATCAGCAAGTTTGCCGCGGATCCAACATTCCTGACGAAGATCTCGTAGAAATTTACGAAGTTTGCCAATTGGCAACTCAAGGTCATGCGTGAAATTGCATTTTCGCTTGTCAAAACACTGTCCATCAACCCCACAGGTGGTGCAGTTTGCAGAAACTCCGTTGGAGTTCGTTTCCCGTGAAGATCGCTACCCAATTTGCGCTGCGCGAAAAGAACGGGCAGGGCTCATCGCCGACAATTCAACCTACGGCACCGACTTCCTTTTCAGCCAACCGAGGCCGGTGATCTTTTGTTGGTCGACTTCGTCGCGGAACGCTTGCGAGACAACCAGGCGAAAATGCTCGTAGTTGATGCGAAAGACACCTTTGTCTTTCACGACCGAGCGGCGGATTTGATAGCCCCGGCCCGGGTGGAAGTCACCCGGTTCGTTAGGATCGTCCGCCGGGATAACATCCTCGTCGCGGAGGCAATTCAGCTTCTCGTACAGGTTTACGACGTAGTAGCCGGGCACCGGCGCGTCTTTGTACCACAGGGGAGCGGGAAAGACCTGGACCTTTTTCGTGTAGGACTGAAACAGCTTCTTGGCCCGTTCCGAGCACACGATCCAACCGCGATAAAAGTGCAGAAAATCATGCTTGCCCGGTCGGCTCGACATCATCAGCTTGACGTCCTTACCCAGGCGACCGGGCATCCGGACGTGGTCCACGATGGCAGACTCGTCGAAGTCGCCTAGCTCGTACGTCCCAATGAAGTTACCGCGTCCCTCCACATGCAGCTCGTAAAAGAAGATGGGAGCCTCGGTTGGTTCCTTCTTCGCCCCCACTTTCTTCACGCGGGGTCGATATACCTTCACGTCCCCTTCGTGCTCGCCGTACGCCACGGGAAGCTTGGCTAACGCGGGATGAATCGCCGGCTTTGCGTTCAGCAAGTCGCCTACCAGCTTGTAGGGATCGAACTCATCGACAATGGACTTCGGTAGGTGGCAGTCGTCGAGCGGTTCCCACGCGGGCTCCGAAAGTTCGTCCAGATGGTTTTCATCTACAGGGTCGAACGGTTCACTCGGATCGTGCTGAAAGCCCATGACCGAGAAGCGAACCATTGGACCCTGGCCTGCGCGACGATGCTTCTCCGTAAACGTCAGGTCGTTCCACTCGATGCCCAAGAGATTAATCTTGGGAGGAACTTTCGCCAGATGCTTCTTGAGCCAAGTGGCCAGTTGCTCAGCAGCGGAGTCGGATTTCTTAGCCATGTTCGCCGTTGCATCGAGATGACAGGAGAGGAACGACAAAGCTTGGCCAGATTGTAGTGTTGGCAATTCAGACAAGTCCACTCTTACAACAGCCAATGCTACGTTGTCCCACTAAATCCCCGGTCATTGCTACTTGACCTCCGGACACCAAGTGTTGCAATTTCCCCCGCCTCCCGCCTCCCGCCTCCCGCCTCCCGCCTCCCGCCTCCCGCCTCCCGCCTCCAGTTCCCAGCCCTTGCCTCGCCGCTACACTGTTAGTGGACAATCGTCACCTAACTCGACTGAGCAGCGATCTCACATGGAAGTCCGCGCGAAACTGGCGATTCTGGCTGATGCGGCCAAGTACGATGCCTCGTGCGCGAGCAGCGGCAGTAAGCAGACTCGCGCGGGGAGCAAGATCGGCAGCACGGAAGGCATGGGGATCTGCCACAGCTATACGCCGGACGGTCGCTGTGTGTCGCTGCTCAAAATTCTGCTGACGAATTACTGCATCTACGACTGCCAGTACTGCGTGAATCGCGTTTCCAGCGATACCCCGCGGGCGCGGTTCACCGTCGACGAAGTGGTGTCGCTGACGATGGAGTTCTACAAGCGAAACTACATCGAAGGGCTCTTTCTCAGCAGCGGAATTATCCAAAACTGCGATTACACCATGGAGCAGTTGATCTCCGTAGCCAAAACCCTGCGCACCGAACAGTACTTCGGCGGCTACATCCATTTGAAGACGATTCCCAACGCGGCGGCCGGCTTGCTGGAGGAGGCTGGTCGCTGGGCCGATCGCTTGAGCGTGAATATCGAACTGCCAACTTCCGGCGACTTGCTTCAACTGGCTCCGGAAAAGAAGCGCGAGCAGATTACCGGTGCCATGCACGGCATCGCCGAGAAGATCGACGAAACGCAAGCCGAAAAGAAGGCGGGCTTCAAAGCGGCCCCGTTCGCACCCGCCGGGCAGAGCACGCAGATGATCGTCGGTGCCACGGACTCGCGCGATGTCGATGTGTTGAGAACGGCGACCGAACTTTACCGGAATCACTCCCTGCGCCGCGTCTATTACTCGGCCTACAGCCCGATCCCACATGCCGACGCCCGCTTGCCGGGCAAGTCTCCGCCGCTGGTCCGCGAGCATCGGCTCTATCAGGCCGATTGGCTCCTTCGCTGGTACGGTTTTGAAACGGACGAGTTGGTCGTCGGCCCCGAACGAAACCTGTCGCTCGAGATCGACCCCAAGCTGGCCTGGGCCCTGGCCAACCGTCCCTACTTTCCCGTCGATGTGAATCGAGCGAGTCGCGAACAGTTATTGCGCGTCCCGGGACTGGGCGTGCGTAACGTCGATCGCATTTTGCAAATTCGTCGCTACCAAAACCTGCGCACCGAAGACATGAAGAAACTGCGCGTCGCCTGGAACCGCACGAAGGCGTTCGTACTCACGGCCGATCACAACCCGGGACTCGCCGACCTCGATAAGCTCGACCTATCACGCCGCCTGCAACCTCGGCAAACCCAACTCACCCTGTTCGATGTCGCCACCTCTGCGCTCACGGGCGAGGTGTAAGGGCATGCTGAGCCGGAAGCGTGAGCGCCCGGAGATCTCGCCGTTGGAATTGCTAGAAGCTTCTCTAAATACTCTCCGGGCGCTGACGCTTCCGGCTCATTCCCGATGCACTCCATTTCCGTCCAACATTTTGAAGACTGGCGAACCGCAGCGCGCGCATTACTTGCCGCCGAGGTTCCACCCGCCGATATCCATTGGGATCAACATCACCAGGAACAGCGTTCACTCTTCGGCGCCGACAACTTGCCCAGTGAGTTGCTTTCACCAACGGCGCCTTCGCCGGCCGCTCGTGTTCCACCCGAGTTTCTCACGCTCGCCAAACACGTCGCGGCGCATCGCGAACCGCAGCGATGGGAGATTCTCTATCGCACGCTCTGGCGACTGACGCATGGCGAGCGGCACTTGCTGCAGGTGACGACCGACGGAGACATCTACCAGCTGACGCAAATGAACAAGGCGATCAAGCGCGACATTCACAAGATGCATGCCTTCGTGCGGTTTCGCAAAATCGAAGTCTCCGGCGAGGAAGTGTTCGTTGCCTGGCATCGCCCCGATCATCGCATCGTGCGCTTAGCGACCCCTTTCTTCGCGCGTCGCTTTTCCACCATGACCTGGTCGATTCTGACGCCCGACGAATCGGCCCATTGGGATCAGCAGTCGCTCTCGTTTGGCGACGGCGTTCCCGCCAGTGAAGCACCGCAACAAGACGCGCTGGAAGAACTCTGGCAGACATACTATGCCAACATCTTCAATCCGGCGCGGGTGAATGTGGCGCAGATGAAAAAAGAGATGCCGGTGCGCCATTGGCCTACCCTGCCCGAGTCCAAGCTGATTCCCGAATTACTGCAACGAGCCGCGGCTCGCGTCGACACGATGATCGACACGCGCGAAGGCCCCGCCTCCTCCGCTGCGCAGTTCATCCCCGCATCCTTCGACCTGACCTCACTCGCCTCAGCCGCCGGCAAGTGCACTGCCTGCGATTTGCATTGCCACGCGACGCAAACGGTCTTTGGAAATGGTCCCAGCAATGCCCGCATCGTGCTGATTGGAGAACAGCCTGCCGACAACGAAGATTTGGCAGGCCTGCCGTTTGTCGGCCCCGCCGGACAACTGCTCGACGATGCGCTGCACCAAGCGGGATTGCCGCGCGAGCAGGTTTATCTGACCAACGTCGTGAAGCACTTTAAGTTCACGCCGCGTGGCAAACGCCGCCTGCACCAAAAGCCCGATTCGCGCGAAGTCGCAGCGTGCCTGCCGTGGCTCGAAGCGGAGCTTTCGCTACTGAAGCCAGCCACCATCGTCTGCCTGGGAAGCACCAGCGCGCAGGCACTGTTCGGCCGCGACTTCCGCCTCACCACCGGTCGCGGCCAGCGCATCCGCAGTCACTTTGCCGACCAAGCACTCGCCACGTGGCATCCCGCGGCTATCCTCCGCATGCCCGAACCCAATCGCCGTGACGAAATGCAGCGACAGTTGGTGCACGATCTGATGATCGCTCGGAACTGAGTCAAACTCACTTCTTCCCCCTAGATCCCAGTTCCTAGTTCCCAGCTCTCCACGTTTGACGCCGAGTCTCGCGCGATTGACAATAAGTGAGCAATCCAGCCTCTCCTTGATTCTCGCGCAAGGCGCTCTCGATGAAACGATTGTTGCTCCTCGTTGCTGCTTGCGGACTCGCTCTCGCTTTCACAGCGAAGCCGGCTTGGACCGATGAAGTTGGCGCTGCATTTACGGCGGCGAAATCGAAATTGCTGCAAGATCTGCGGTCGGGTAACATAGACATTCGCGCGGCAGCGGTGAACAAGTTTCGCGAGTTTCCCACTCCCGAAGCAGCGAGCACACTGCTGCTGCAGGGGTCCATCACGCGCTTCCCCGATGTTCGTCGCGGTTGCTTCGATGTGGTCCGCACGTTTCGCAATTCGGAAGAAGTGGGGCGTACGTTCCTCGCCGATATTCTGCGGGAACTGAAGCTCGACAAGGTAGAACCCACCACAGCCGTGCGCACGCTCGTCTTGCTGGAAGGAGATGACCCAGCGGTGCAAAAGCTCGCCGAGCGGGTTGTGGAACAGGCCGAGAAATCGCCGGCCGGAATCCTTCTGTTGGCACTCGTCATCGATCAACTAGGAGAGGCCGCCGATGCAGCCAGCTTTCAATCGCTGCAACGAATGGCAGAGTTGCCAGCCGCTTCCTCGCATGCGGGTCTCAAGCGGGCCCTGGTGCAGGCGTTCTGCAAGTTCGACGAGAAAGCCGCCATCGCCAAACTCGTCGAATATCACGCGCTGGCCGAAGGTGAGACGCGGGCCGATATCGAAAGACGGTTGCTGCAGGTCAGCGGCCTCAAGCCCGAAGAGCGTCACGAGTGGGCCACCTGGTGGCAAGAGAACGAAGCGAAGTTTGTCTTTCCCGCAGAGAAGAAGCCTGAGGTGGGCCTATTTGCGAAAGCAGCATCTCCGGCCAATGTTCCCGCTTACTACGGCCTGCCGCTCTACGGCACAAAGATCGTGTTCATCATCGATTACTCGGGCAGCATGCGCGGAGGCAAGCTGGATGCCGCCAAGCGGGAATTGAACACAGCCGTCAACAACTTGCCGGATGGGGTGCGGTTTAACATCGTGGCTTTCAACTCCGCCGTCGTTCCTTGGAAACGGGAACTGGTCCCAGTCTCCCCCGCGGCCAAGCAAGAGGCCTCGGACTTTATTTACAGCGGTACTGCCACCGCGCGTACTGCTTCTTACGATGCACTGGTGAGTGGCCTCGCGCAAGATTGCGATGCCATCTACTTCCTCACCGACGGCGCGCCGAACGGCGGCAAGATCGACGACCCGCGACAGATCCTCACGATCATCGGCCGGCAAAATCGCGTTCGCCGCGCGACCATCAACGCGCTGGGAATTGGTGTCGGCGCGCAAGGTGGCACCTTCGATGTCTTTCTGCGAGATCTCGCGGCGCAGAACTTCGGCGTGTATCGACGCGTGGATTAGTTTGCAGGTCTTCGAGAATCCGCTCTTGACATATTCCCATATCGGAATATGATTTCAGCATGTCACGAGCAGCTACTACCTCGGATGTGTTCAATGCCGTTGCCGAGCCGAGGCGGCGAGAGATCATTCGCCTGCTGGCGAGTGGTACTCCCCGGTCTGTAGGGGAATTGGTTGAGGCCATGGACCTGGCTCAGCCGGCGGTCTCCAAGCACCTAAGCGTGCTGAAGGAAGTGGGGCTCGTATCGGTGCAGAAAGACGGCAAGAACCGTCTTTACACACTGAATCCCGCGGAGCTCAAGCCCGTGCACGACTGGGTCCAACCGTTCGAGCAGTTCTGGTCGCATCAGCTTGACCGCGTGAAAGAGCGAGCCGAACGCAAAGCAGCGGAACGTGCCGCCAAGAACTGATTTCGCCACCATTCATTACGTACATCAGGAACCCTTGCCATGGTCGCCAAAGTTATCAGCGAAGCGATTCAAAACCTGCGCGTGGAAAAAGACATCTTCATCGCAGCGCCTCTGGAGATCGCGTTCGAGTCGTTGCTCGAGCAACTCGGCCCCGAGAACGAAGTCGTCGGTGGCAAGGCGATGCCGATGGTTCTGGAACCTTGGCCAGGCGGTCGCTGGTACCGCGATCTCGGCAAACATAACTTCGGTGGCCACGGCGGCCACTTCTGGGGGCACGTGCAAGTTATCAAGCCCCCCGCCTTGATCGAGATTTCCGGCCCGCTCTTCATGTCGTATCCAGGCGTCAATCACCTGCAATATCGTTTGACTGCCGAGGGAACCGGCACTCGCCTCCACCTGCTGCATCGCGGCTTCGGCGAGATCCCCGCCGAGCATCGCGACGGGGTCAACGAAGGCTGGGCCCACATGCTCGCCATCGTGCAGAGACTCGCTGAAGCGAAAGCTCAGGCGAAGTAGCTTCTTCCGCTAACCAATATCCAAAAATCAACGATCGCTCTCGCGCTCGCAGGGACACTTCGCGCGCATTTTTAACTACGAACTTCAAACTTCCCCTTACCCTAGGAGCCATCCCATGTCCGCAAACCAGAAAGTCGTAACTCGCCAGCAATGGCTGGAAGATCGCAAACGCCTGTTGCACGAAGAAAAAGAACTGACGCGGCGGAAGGACGAGTTGGCTCGCCATCGTCGCGAGCTACCGTGGGTCAAGGTCGACGAGAAGTATGTGTTCGACGGTGCCGATGGCCCCGTGACGCTGGCGGAGCTGTTTGATGGCCGCAGCCAACTGCTGATCTATCATTTCATGTTCGCGCCCGAGTGGTCGCAAGGTTGCAAGTCATGTTCGCTGGTTGCCGACCACTTCGATCCCGCCATTGTGCATCTGCAGCAGCGCGATATTTCGATGGCGGTCGTCTCCCGCGCACCTGTCGACAAGTTGCAGGCCTTTCGCGACCGCATGGGCTGGGGCTTTCGCTGGGTTTCTTCCGGAGGAACGAGCTTCGATCGCGATTTCGGCGTCTACTTCTCGCCCGCAGACCATACGAGCGGACTCGCCATCTACAACTACGAAGGTCCGCCGTTTCCACTCACCGACCTGCCCGGCTTGAGCGTGTTTGTGCGAGACGAACAGGGAGCCATTCATCACACGTACTCCATGTACGCCCGTGGCCTCGATCACTTGCTGAATGTCTACAACCTGATCGATCTGACTCCCACCGGCCGCAACGAAGCGGGTGTCGAAGGGATGGCTTGGGTCCGGCATCACGACCGCTACGGCGTGCCGGGCTTTATCGATCCGTGGATGGAACCCGCCGCAGTGAAGATCGGAGCGCCGTAATGCCCCGTGCATCTTCCCTGGCGATGCTCCAGCCCGCACAGCCCGAGTCGGAGTGTGACGATTCGGGCTCGCGCGGCGGTTGTGCTTGCTCCGCGACATCGGCGGCGATCGCATCAACCAAGTTCACGCAGCGCTCCGTCTCCGGCGGAGCGCTCACCGTCTGTGGTCTGCTCGGTTGGCTTTGCATCCCCAAGTGCCCGCTGTGCGTGGCGACTTACTTCGCGCTCGGCTCCGGCCTCACGCTCACCCTCGCGCAAAGCCAACTGCTTCGTCAGTCAATGTATGTTGCCGCCGCTTCGCTGATCTTGTTTGGTGTTTGGCGACTCGCCAAGCATGGTTGGCGAACCATTGCTCGCCGGTCGACGAACGCGTCAGCCGAGCATTGAAATCATGACTCCAATCCCTTGGCGCGTCTGGAGAAGTACAATCACCAGATAGCTGGTCGCCCATACGGCTAACGCACAAGGGATGGAATCATGGCCACGAAACAAACCTGCCCCGATTGCCATGTCGAGATGGAATCGGGCTTCGTTCCCGACCACTACGCGCAGATCATTCGCAGCCATTGGCACCCCGGCGCTGCCACCGCCAAGACCTTTCTCGGCAACCTGAAGCTCGACTCCGAATCGCTGCTTCCCATCGTCGCCTTCCGCTGCCCCACCTGCGGCCTGCTGAAGCACTACGCGAATAAATAGTTGAGCGCATCGCTAAGTTGTGACACCCTCGCCTCCTGCCTGCTCTTTCCTCAACCAGCGTGATACCGCGGTGATCACAGGGGCAGCGGATGGCGAGGTTTTCTTGGGCGTTTGCTGCGGTCGCAGTGAGGCACAGGGATTGCATCGCTGCGCGGAACTCAGTTGAGTTCCCCCTCTGTGCATCCTGTCCAGCAAAGGCATCGTGTCATGGCCAAAGCAAAGTCCAGTTCTAAACGATCGGATCGATCCCCGGAAGAAAACCAAACCGTGGAAGAAAATGTGGGGACTGGTGGCGAACTGCACCAGGTAGCTGCTTCGCCCGAGACCACGCTGACTACGAATCATGGTTTGGCCGTCGGCGACGATCAGAACTCGTTGAAGGCGGGCCCGCGCGGACCGGTTCTGCTCGAAGACTTTCACCTGCGCGAGAAGATCACGCATTTCGATCACGAACGGATTCCCGAGCGGGTCGTTCATGCGCGTGGCTATGCGGCCCATGGCTTCTTTCAGGCCTACGAAGGAAACGCCGATCTCACCAAAGCAGGCTTTCTGAACGACACGAACGCTAAGACGCCCGTGTTTGTTCGGTTTTCGACCGTCGCCGGTAGCGAAGGCTCGTTCGACACGGCCCGCGATGCCCGAGGTTTTGCGACGAAGTTTTACACACAGGAGGGGAATTACGACCTCGTTGGCAATAACATCCCGGTCTTCTTTATCCAAGATGCGATCAAATTCCCCGACCTGATTCATGCGGTCAAACCGGAGCCGGATCGCGGCTTTCCGCAGGCTCAGTCGGCCCACGATACCTTCTGGGATTTTGTCACCCTCACGCCCGAGTCGATGCACATGCTGATGTGGGTCATGTCCGATCGAGCCATTCCCCGCTCGTACCGCATGATGCAAGGCTTCGGCGTCAATACATTTCGCATGGTCAACAGCGAGGGCAAATCCAAGCTGGTAAAGTTCCACTGGCGGCCGAAACTGGGAACCGTTTCGCTCATCTGGGACGAGGCAGTGGTAATCTCGGGCTGCGATCCGGACTTTCATCGTCGCGACTTGTGGAACGCGATTCAGGCCGGCGATTTTCCGGAGTACGAACTGTCGGTGCAGGCGGTCGATGAAGAAGAGGCCGACAAACTCGATTTCGACATTCTCGATGCGACGAAGATCATCCCTGAAGAGATTGTGCCGCTGAGACCCATCGGCAAGATGATTCTCAATCGCATGCCGGACAATTTCTTCGCCGAGACCGAGCAAGTGGCCTTTTGCCCAGCCAACCTCGTTCCGGGCATCGATTTCAGTGAAGACCCGCTGCTCAATGGCCGGCTCTTCTCATATCTCGATACGCAGCTCTCACGGCTCGGCAGCACCAACTTCCACGAGATTCCCATCAACGCGCCGAAGATGCCTTGGCAGAACTTGCAACGAGACGGCCATATGCGGATGCGCGTCGATCCGTCTCGCATCACTTACGAACCCAATTCGCTCGATCCGAACGCACCTCGCGAAGCGGGTTCCGCTGGCTTTCAGTCGGTTCCCGTACCGACGGAAGGAACGAAGATTCGTCAGCGGCCAGAGAGTTTCGCCGATCACTACTCGCAGGCAAATCTGTTTTACCGCTCGCTGACGGAGCCGGAACAACGCCACGTTGCCGGTGGCTTTGCTTTTGAACTGGGCAAGTGCGCGGAGTTGAAGATTCGCCGCCGCATGCTCGGACATTTGCAGAACATCGATACCGGCCTGGCAGAGATGGTGGCCGAGAAACTCGGCATGGAAGGCCAGGCCGATAAGATCCAGCCTCGCGTGCCTGTGAACACCAGCCTGGAGCCCTCGCCGGCCCTCAGCCAATACGCCGATGCACCGCTGACGATCGCAGGCCGCAAGATTGGTCTGCTAGTCACCAACGGCAGCGATGCCAAGCTGATCGACGCATTGGTGAAGAAGGCCAAAGCCGAAGAAGCCACGGTCGAAATCGTCGCACCCAAGGCCGGTGGATTTACAGATAGCGACGGTGCCGAACGTCCAGCCGATCACTTTCTTGCCGGTGCCCCCTCAGCCGTGTTCGATGCTGTCGTCCTAGCCCCCAGCGCAGAAGGTGCGGCCGAATTGCTGAAGATGGCGGCGGCCGTCGATTGGCTGCGGATGGCATTCGCGCATCTCAAAATCATCGGCTACACCCAGGAAGCGCTGCCGCTGTTCGATGCCGGCAACATTGACCCGGCAGCCGACGAAGGCCTCGTCAACATCCAGGGCACAAAGGTCGCCGACTTCCTGGAAGCAGCCAAGCAGCACCGAATTTGGGCTCGCGAAGCAATGGTGCGCTAAGCGGCGCTTTACGCCCGGTTTTTCAACCGCACGAGTTGCGTGCGGGCGGCGGTGCGGACGTTTTCGGGGGCGTCGTTCGACGAGATGACCGATTGCAGATCGGCGACGGCACGCTCGTCGTCTTTGAGCGAGGAGTAAGCCAGCGCTCGATTGAAGAGGGCGCGGGCACGGACCGTGCTCGTCGCCGAGTTGGAGCGGAGCAGGTCGTTGTAAATGGCAATCGCGTCGGCAGGCCGCTTTTCTTTAGCCAAGTCGACTGCTTGCTGTAACAGGTTGTCTTCGCGGCCACTTTGGCTGAACCAGTTGCTCAGCCGTTGAAAGAAACTCATCACGCACTCCCAAATTGCCAGTCCACAATCGTCTTGAGAGGAGTTTGTTGCTTGCGAGCCGCGAGTTACTCGGGGGCCCGTACTTCGTAGCGGATCATGTTGTTCAGCCGTTGCGGCAATTCTTTAACCAGGCAAGTCTTACGAATTTCGGCGATGCTTTCGTGAGGCACCCAGGCACCTTGCTTGAAGATGAAGGTATTCTTGCTGGCATCTTCGGCCACAATGAACGCCTTGCCGTAAACGATGGGCTCAGCCCGTTCGGTCAGGACTGGACTGGCGAGCATGCTGCGGCGCACTTCGGCTTGCGGGGCACGAGCAACTTGACGCTTATTGGGCTGGGGGGCACGGCGTTTCTGGGGCATCAGGACGATCTCCAAGTGGAATGAAACGCGACGCAGAGGGGATCAGCCCACTGCGTCGCGAAAGGTCTCTACAAACATGGTAAGACGGAAACGATCTGGCGGCTACTGCCGCGGGTGAGTCAGCGCTTAGTAGCGACGACCGCCACCGCCACCTCCACCACCACCGCCGTATCCACCACCGCTACCACCGCGGCTGCCGCCACCACCACCACCATATCCGCCGCCGCCACTGCGACCGCCGCCACCGCCACCACCAAAGCTACGCTCTTCGCGAGGGCGTGCTTCGTTGACGGTGAGGGCGCGACCATCAACCTCTTTCAGGTTGAGAGCGGTGATGGCTGCAGTGGCCGAGTTGGTGTCACCCATCTCGACAAAGCCAAAACCCTTGCTGCGACCCGTGTCTCGATCTTGCACCACTTGGGCGCTCTTCACCGAACCGAACTCCGTGAAGAGTTGTTCGAGAGACTCGTTGGTCATGTTGTAACTGAGATTTCCGACGTACAAGCGCGTTGCCACTAAAGAACCCTGTCGTAATTGAAACGCGACCCCTGTGAACTTTCTGGGTCGAGAGAAAGAGACCAGCGTGGTGGTCCGCCAAGTGGGAGAGGCGAAAGAAGGGCGGCGAACCAATTACAAACTCGTGCGCGTGCGCTTGCGTCGTCAGACCGACTTCCTTCGTTATAGAAGAATCGCCGCGCGCGGCCTAGGGAAAAACTCCTGGCTATTGCTCCGAATTCGAGAATAAGCCAGCGACAAAATGGCGGCAAACGCGTGCCAGCTTGCGTTTTTCCGCTGGCCAATCATACTGAAGGGCGTCGGAACTCTTTATTCCAAACGAGTGGGACCCGGGAATTCCCCCTGAAGGTCGAGCCTTGCTGCCTGATTGGCAGCTGTCTTTTTGCCACACCTTTCTCAATCTGTGGCGTCAGTGATCTGAAGTTGCACGGATGCACAGCAGCTGCTTCACCGAACGCACTTGCGTTTCGTCGTGCGCAGTTGGAAGTAGGTATGGTTCGACGTGGTCCGCTAGCCGGTGCCCGTGGAATCGGTGTTGCGCGAACTCATTCTGAATCAGCCAGTTAGCCGCCCTGCCGAAGAAAGCCAGTCATGAGCGAAAAGAAGCCGACTCCCGTCTTTGCCTCCATCAGCCCGCGCGTTTGCCCCATCTGCGGCAAGGTTTCCTACTCACGCGCCGGAGAACATCCGCAGTGCAGCGTGAACCGCGCCGACATCGCCTTCAAGCTGCGCAGCAAGCAACGCAAACGAGCGTAGTTGTCCTGGTGCCAGAACGACACGGGCAGAACACTACCCGTGTCATCGCCATGATCTCAGCAATCGCCTAATCCCACCACCAATGGCGGCGGGGAAGTTCCTTGGGCGTGCTGGCCGAGCGCTCACCCTTCAGCAGGCCGTATTCGTCATTCTTTACGGCAGTCGGGGCCGCAAGCGAGCGAGCATCGACGGTGACCCCGCCACTCACACCAGCGACGAGGCTCTTTCCCTCGATGATGCGGTGGTTGATCACCGAATCGACCTTGGTCGGTGCGAAATCGAGCTGCGTCTCGTAAGTGCCATCAGGGCCAAAGTGCGTGAGATGCCAGTTGACCTTCTCTGGCAACTCGTGGCTGCGGACGACAGCGGCCACGAGGGCCAGATCGAAGATGTTCCGCAGTTCGGCATACACGGGATACTTCGCGGCCAGAATCTCGAAGTGCTTGGTAAAGCTGTCCGCAAACTGCGAATTCACTTCGCTGCTGCGGCCGGTGTGAATGCGATCGCCTTGCTCGCTGAGCATTTCATTCTCGCTTTGCACCTTTACCCCCGGACCTTTGAGCTCAAACGCATCGCGGGCTTCGGTCGCGCGCAGAGCATCGTAGTTGAGCGTGAACCACCAACGGAGAACGCTCAGGTTGTTCAGGTCGTGTCGCTTGGGGTCGAGTGAATTGAGATAACTGGTGACACCGAGCGTACCCTCTTCCAGGCCCATTCCCACAAGTTTCATGCGGTAATCGGCTTCGACGAGCACCCGCGCGGCGCGAGTTTGCGGATCGAGACCATACACAACGATGTCTTGCTGGCCGAGACCGGCCCGCAGTTCTTCCAAAAAGGTCGCCCGCTGCGAAGGTTTCATGCCCCCCTTCGCTGCCCAGCGATCGTTCACCGCTTGAGCTTCAGCAAGGCCCGTCTTGGTGGGATTAATCGAACAGCCAAACTTGGGCTCGGCACTAAAGGCATTGCGAAAGGTGACAACCAAATCGTCGAGTTGCACAACCGGACGATTCTTCTCAACGTCAACCCAACGTCCTTCGTTGTTTTGTCGCCAATCGTCGGCGGGACCGGCAATCACAATGTCGCCCGTATCGGGATAAACGAGCAGATACTTGATTCGCTGCAAACCAGCCAACAACTGCATCGCTTCGTCCGGCGACTTTTCAGCCGCTTGTAACAGTTGCAATTCACGTTCGAGCCGATTGAGCGAAATCTTGCGCAGGACCGACTTCTTGCGAGGGTTGTGAGACGAGGCCATCTGCTGGGCCGCGTTGCGTACGCCTTCCAGAGCCACATCGGTGCGCGGTGGCATTCGCCGCAGCAGACCAAGGGCATCGACGCGCACGCCGCCATCGAAGCCGCTGACCGATCCCGGTCCGCCGACATCTTGCCAGCTATCGGGCTCGATGGTCGAAGTGATGAGTTCAATTAGGGGATCGAAGTCGGCTTGCACGCCGCCTCCGCGACCGAGCCATTTCGAGCCAGACGCTTTGCGAACTTGCTGCAGCACGCCGCTGCGAGTCAGATCGGAAGTGATATCGGCAGCTGTTTCCAGTGAACCGAGTTTTGCCCCCGCATTAGCCTGAGCGGCGGCAATATCGCCGAGCAAGCGATCGCGCACGCGCGCATCGCCAAGCTGATTCGCCGCTGCTTTCGCAGGACCAAACTCGCCTGCTGCCAGATGATCTTGAATTTGCTGTTCATTCGCGGGTTGCTGGGCGGACGCGAGTCCTGCCGCAGCTAACAAGCCGGCCGCGATGAAAAAGAAGAGCCTGCCCGTCCCACGCGCGCTGCTGCGCTCGCTTCGAGCTGCCATTACCCACCTCTTGTTCCAGAAGAGACGCCCCTGACGGACTTAGTGTCGCATGGCGAGTCGGAAGAAACAAGTTCGGAGTTCTGGGTTTTGAGACAGGAAAGACCTGGGTTTCAAAAGCAGAAGCCCTTGCATCACTTAGACGCAAGGGCCGGGATGAATCAGGATTAGTTCAGAAACGTGCTGCGAGTCTCAGAACTCGGAACTGAGAACTCAGAACTTCCTACTGCACCAGCTTCAGCGGGCGATCGGCGGCCACTTGAGAAAAGACCTGCTCCAGCTGTTCTTGGACTGCCGAAATCGGCTGGCCACCAGGGACGATGAAGCAAGCTCCGTTGGTGATCGTTGCGACTTCTTGCATGAGCGCGGTATCGGCGCCAGCCCCTACGGTGATGGTGACAACCGGAATGCCTGCATTGGCACACAAGTAGGCTTCATCGCGAACTTTTTGCTTGTCAGTCGAAGTGTTACCTGTGGGCAGGTTCGCTTCGCCATCAGTCATCAGAATTAGCAGTTTAGACACACCTACGCGGGCGTTGTTCTGCAGTTCCAACCGGCCTTTAGTCATACCGGCCGAAATGTTGGTGCTGCCCACATAGTGCCCGGCCTGACGCCCCTGCACTTTCGACGAAATCAAAGTATAGGTCTTCGTCAGCCCTTGTTCCAACAGAGCTGTATTGTTTGCCGAAGTGTAGAGTGCGAAGGCGACTCGATCGTCCGTACTGTTCTCAGAGAGAAAGCCTAAGAACTCGTCAACCGCACCCTTCAGCGCGGTGAGTGGCTGCTGACTGGTGACATGCCAGCCAGGCGAGTCGGCGGCCGAGCCAAACTTCTCCATCTGGAAGTGAACCCAAGTCATGAGACCGTACTTGCAGCGGTAGCCAGCGGAATTGATATAGCTGTTGTCTTGTACGTAGTCGATATACTCGTTCCACGATCCATCAGGATAGGGATAGGCGACATTAGTCAAGCCAAACTTGCTTTTCACACTCGTGGTCGTTGTGTTTCGGTCGCCATAGGCCACTGGGGTGAACGGAAGCGTGCCGTAAGTCGGCGAACCAAGTTCTTGCCAAATCTGCAATAGGTTTGCTTCGATGGCCGACTTGCCAATCAGGTTCATGTTGCGGAACTGGCTGTCGTACGCCATCGAACCGGAGTAGTCGAGAACCAGAGCGATGTCGCGAGGCTGATAGGTGGCAATCGACTGCGCACTCGTATTGAATTTGTTCTTGTTCAGCGCCTTGCCAAAGAAGAGCGGAGTGTTGCTGAGTGCCGTGTTGATCTTGATTGCGTTGGGGGTATTGCCACCAGGGGTAAAGGTGTTGGCATTCCAACTTCCGGTAACAATAGTTGCGTTGGATGGCCCCAGCGTTTGACCACCGACTTTATTCTTGCCGAGATATTCGGTTGCCTGAGCGACCGCAGCAGCTGGGCCATCGACGAGCCCCGCAGCACCGGCGAGTGCGGCAGCATCGGTGCAGATCTGAATTTCGGTTCGCGTGACGGCCATATAGCCGACGTCGACCGAGAAGGCGACCATGGCCATCATGGTGGTCAGAAGAAACGCAGTCATCACCACGATCTTGCCGCGGCGACCATGAACTGCTGCCCGGGAACGACGAAACATTGGCGAACCTGTCATAGATCGATCTCCCTGCAAAGGACTGCCGCGGAATCACGGCCCGTGCACGTAGCACGCAGTCGGGCAGCAAAAACCAGATGAGGAACGCAACTACGGGTCTGCAGGCGTTCTATGAGGAAATCTAGGTCGAAAACCGACCAATGGTGAAAAATCTGCAAAGTGCAAGCTAGATTTTCTCAAGCTCGCTGGGGTCGAAAACCCACTGTCATCGCTCCGTGTGCTGGTTATCCCGTCTCTAGGTTTTGCAGGGACTCTGTTCGATGTTCATAAGCTGTACCAAACGAATCTGCTGCTACTTGATTGCCTTGTCACTTGCTTGTTGGGCCGCTGCATCGCTGCCAGTGGAAGCTCTAGCGCAGACGCCGTCGAAAGCTCCAAACAAATCGGCTACGGCCAAGAAGCTTACGCCACAAGAGCTCAAAGCGACGGTCCACGCCAAGTTGGGACGCAATCCCTACTACGCACCAGGCTTTCTACTCTCCCGGGGCGATGTCGACGATGTTTGTGAGGAACTCGAGGACAAGGGCTTTGAGATGCCCAGCGATCGCGAAGCACTCTACGAAGATCTGCTCGGCGATAGTTCGCCCCTCGTCAAACTGCTGAAGACGCCACAAGGCAGAACCTTCATGAAGAAGGTGGCCGGCGATCCCACGGTGTATGACCGCATGGAACGGCTTTCCTGGTCGTTCGATGGTCGCGTCTGGCTCGAAAAAATCGTCAGCGCCAAAGATGGCCCCGCCAAGCTCAAGCAACTACAGACGAAAGAGCAAGTCGCCAAGCTATCGAAGGCACTGGCATCCGATCCGCGCACCCAGGACTTTGCTCTGCCTACGGGACGCGTTCACACAGCCGATGAACTATGCGAACACTTGACGCAATTGCTGGAACAAAAAGACGCGGAGTAGGTCCCGTCGTGGGATGGGTGTTAGTTCTTGTTCACCAGCTTGTCTTTGCCATCGGTCAGCCAAGGCAAGCTGACGCGTGCGAGGGTCAACTTGGGCGATTTCTTATTCGCGCCTTCGTCCGCAGTGGTCCGTTCGTAGAAGCACAGCAGCGAGCCATCGCTAGCGATCGCCAGGTCACTGTAACCACTGGGGCCAGCTTCTAGCACCTTGTCGATGGGCCAGGTTTCGCCTTCGTCATAGCTGAGTTTGATCGACAGATTCTTGCGATCTCGACCTTGGCCTGGCTTGGCGTTGGCTCGATCCAAGTTATGCGGATTTGAGAAGACGATGCGGTTTTTGTCGCTGTGTTTCGTAGTTGTCCAGCGCACCAGGTTGGCCATACAGATCGGCTCAAGCAACTGCTCGTGAAACTTCGGCTCGCTCCAACCGGTCGCTCCGTTCGGGCTGATGGCAACCGCGCGGCGATGCTCAGGCGATTCGCTCCGGCTGTTGATCACCACGCGCCCGTCGGCAAGTTGCAGCAAAATCGATTCGTTCGGGTTCACGAGCGGATTCGTTTCGTTGGCGATGATGTCGCCCATGTTCCAGGACTTTCCGTCGTCGTCACTATAGATGGTGGTGATGATCGAAGGCCGATGAGCATGACCGCCCTTGCCGGTCGAGAGCCAAACCGGCGCGATCAACCGACCGTTCTCAAGTCGCAGGCCGTGCCCTGGGCCGACTGCGACTGCTTGCCAGTCGTACTTTGGCTCCAGCTTGGCAAGAGCATTTGTTAGCTCCAATGGCTTGCTGAACGTGCGGCCGTCGTCTTCGCTGCGAACGTAGAAGAGGCGGTTGTATTCGACGCAATACAAGAAGTGGACAACGTCAGGACGAGGATCGCTAAACAGAATCGGATTGTTGAGTGTGATCTCTCCTTCCTTCCCCAACTTTTGCGCGACTGCAGCCGGATTGCGTTCAAACTTCCCTTCGAGCTGGATCATTTTCTGCATGTTGGCCCAGGTGTGGCCGTCGTCGCTGCTGCGCCGCATCATGAAATCAATATGCCCCCAGTCTCCCTTGGCACTCTTGCGTGCTTCGCAGTAGGCGATCAGAGTGCCGCGACCGGTGCGGATGATGCCGGGAATACGATAAAGTTCGTAGCCACCTTTGCCGGCAGCAAACAAGTCTTGTTTGGTTGGCTCGACGACGGGATCCGCCGCCTGCAGGTTGTGTGCATGACCAACTGCAACCAGGCAAAGTAATAACAGCAATGGGTGGCGCATGGGCGTTCATCTCGTGAGAGAGGGGGAGGAACCGACTCGGCATCAAACTACCACGCCCGGCGCACCGTGCCAGTCCTGCGGGCATTATCGATTATGAGGAGGAATAGCCGCAAACCAGCCTCTGCCGAGGGTGAGATGAAACCTTCAACTATCGAGTTGAAGGTCGAGGACTATACTGGAATGCTCCGCAAATTCTGGAACCAAGTAGACGCTTATCTGCGCGATGGACGTACTGGGTTCTTCCTCTGAGTGCTTGATGGCCGCGATCTCTCAACTTCCGTCTTCCGATCTCGCGGCGATGCCCGCGCAAGGTGACGGCGCGGCAACACCGATCAACAATCTGTCCAGTTCAGCACTTTGGGTGGTCATCGCTCGAGGCTGGAGTGTCGCCGCCTCCGCTGCGCTCGCCTTCATCCTGCCGAAGCTGTTTACCGATCAAGTCTGCGGCGAAGCGCTGCTGATCATCAACCTGATCGGCCTCACAGCGATGTTCGCCTCGTTCGGTTTGCCCGAGACGATGATTCGCCTGGTCGCCGAGCGGTACGCTCACGGCCGCAATGCTTCGATTCGCCCGTTGGTAGCGCGCTGTGCTCAGCTTCTGATCTGCACCACCTTCAGCATCACGGGCGTGGTGATGCTGTACTTCTGGTGGGACGGGTTTCGCTCGTTCCAATTGCCCGGAAGTGCGCTGCTGGCGATAACAATCGCCGCGGCAATTGTAGCGCTCGCGTGGCAAATGGTGGCTACTGCCATTTTGCGCGGTCTGCACGAAGTGAAATGGGCAAACTTGCTCAGCGGCGGTCAATCGGGCGGCCCCATCGCCGTCACTTGTTTTCTCGTCTTGCTTGGCTTCTCGGCTTGGCGATTGGAACTGGTGACCAGCACGCTCGCCGCACAGTTGCTAACGCACTCCATCATCTTCACGGCGGCGCTTACCTCGTGGCGATTGTGGAAGGCGATGCCGTCGGCAGAAACCAGCGATCTGATTTCGGCCAGTTCGCTGGAGCATGTACCTTCGTTTCTGGCACTGGCCGCCGATGC